>DATKUO010000226.1:0-17084 GCA_035530515.1 Bacteroidales bacterium | reverse complement strand
CTGGAGTAAAAGTTCTGCCTCAGGTAGCTCAGGATTTTCAGGAGTTAACGGTTCAAATTATTCGGTGAACTCCGGAGTAACTATTTACAATGCATCCAGGATCTCCAGTCAGATAAAACAGGCTGATCTGGAAATTCAAAGCGGGCAGTATTCACTTGAAACAACCAAGGAGTCAATAAGCCTGAGTATTCTTAATGCATATCTTCAGGTATTATATGTTGAGGAACAGGTAAAAAACACCCGGAAACAGATAGAGTCAACCACTGGACAGCTTAACCTGGCATCTGAAAGACTTGTTCTTCAGGTAATCTCTATAGCCGACTATTCGCAGGTAAAATCGCAGCTGGCGAGCGAAAAGCTTACTTTTGCAAACTCGGAAAGTCAACTTGCGATAGCAAAAATTAACCTTATGCAGTTGATGGAATTGCCTGTTCAGGAGAACTTTAATATTGCTCACCCTAACCTCACAACATTACTTAATCAGGGTCGCTTCCCTGATGTTAATGCTGTATATGAAACGGCCCTATCTATTAAACCGCAGGTTAAAAATGCTGATCTCAACAAAGAGATTGCAAGCCTCGATGAAAAAATTGCCAAATCATCCTATTTCCCTGTACTGTCTGCAAGTGCAGGTATATCCTCAGCTTACTCAAGCCAGACGACTGATCCTTATTTTGATCAGATGAATAACGGAATAAGACCTAGTGCCGGGTTTTCTCTTTCAATACCTATTTATCAGAGAAAACAGGTCAAAACAAGTGTGGCAGTAGCTAAATTAGGATACCAGGATGCAGAACTGAGTGAAATTGACACCAAAAATCAGTTAAGAAAGAGCATTGAACAGGCTTGCCTTGATGTCACTTCAGCACAAATTGAATATGAAGCAAGTATTGAGAAGTATAGTGCAACACAGGAATCAGCAGCATTGTCTGATGAGAAATTTAAACAGGGAATAATAAACTCTGTCGATTACCTTGTTTCAAAAACTAACCTGATAGTGGCTGAGAGCCAGTTGTTACAATCAAAATTCAATCTGATATTCAGTTATAAAATACTTGATTTTTATATGGGAATACCATTATCAATATAAACAAATTTGATTTGATGCCTGCCAAATGCCGGACCTCATCCAAACAATGAATTGAAATTTTAAAATACAAAGCAATGAAAAAGAGAATATTAATAATTGGTGCAGTTTTAGTGGTCGCACTAGCTGCTATCCTGATGCTTAAACCTTTTGCAAAGAAAGAGACTGCAGTTACTTTCGACACAGTGAAAGTTGAAAGGGGAAATATTACAAATACTGTTACTGCAACCGGTACAATTGAAGCCATTACAACGGTTAATGTTGGTACACAGGTTTCAGGGATACTGGAGCATGTTTATGTTGATTTCAATGATAATGTTAAAAAGGGCCAGCTTCTTGCTAAGCTTGATGAAACTCCACTTAAAACACAGCTCGCTCAAAGCCAGTCGCAGGTCGATCAGGCACAGGCACAGCTTACACTTCAGGAAGCCACATTCAAAAGGCTGAAACCTTTGTTTGAAAAGCAGCTTATTGCCAAGTCAGATTATGACCAGGCTCTGTATAATTATGAGAACTCCTTAGCATCACTTAGCATCACTAAATCAGCTCTTGAACGAAGTAAAATAAACCTGGGTTATGCTACAATAACATCTCCAATCGACGGAGTAGTATTGAACAGGGCAGTTGAAGAAGGCCAGACCGTAGCTGCCAGTTTCAATACTCCTACATTGTTTACCATTGTAAACGACCTTACCCAGATGGAAGTACAAACCAGTGTTGACGAGGCTGATATTGGTAAGATTCAACAGGGACAGTGGGTTGAATTTACAGTAGATGCCTATCCGGATTTGAAATTTGAAGGAATAGTCTCCCAGGTTCGCCTTCAGCCGGTAACCACAAACAATGTGGTAACTTATATAGTAATCTTAAACGCTCCGAATCCTGATAAAAAACTAATGCCAGGGATGACAGCAAGTGCTACATTATATGTGGAAGAAAAATCGAACACTCTTAAACTTTCAGGGAAAGCAGTAAGGTTTGCACCGAACACGGAATATTTGGCGAACATGTTTGCGAAGATACAAAAAAGCGGAGATGCGCCTGCCGGAGCACCTCAAAGTATAGGTAGTATGCCTGCTGGAATGAGTTTCCCGGGCATTAACAACGACCCCAAAACCAAAACAGTCTGGCTTAGGGATGAAAAGATGGAAATGCGACCCACTATTATTAAAACAGGGATCGATAATGGCTCTAATGTTGAGGTTCTTTCAGGACTTAAGGAAGGTGACGAGGTTATTATTTCTATGAACACATCAACATCTAAAACAACTTCAAAAAGAACCAATGAAGGTCCGGGTGGTCCGGGTGGTCCATTCCCATTCTAATAAAAAGGGTTGATATTTAATAAACAGAGTCATGAAAAATACAATAATTGAAATAAAAAGTCTCAGGAAGAATTATCATGTCGGAGAGGTTACAGTACGAGCACTTCGAAGCATTGATATGAAAATTGAAGAGGGAGAGTTTGTTGCAATAATGGGAGCAAGCGGTTCAGGAAAGTCAACAATGCTAAATATCGTAGGCTGTCTTGATAAACCAACTTCAGGAGATTATTTTCTTGACGGTGTAGATATAAATTTATTAAACAGAGATGCCCTGGCAAAACTCCGTAACAAAAAACTTGGATTTGTATTCCAGTCGTATAATCTTCTCGCCAGAACCACAGCCCTGGAGAATGTAGAACTTCCTCTCTTTTATAATTCGAAAATCCGGTCTAAAGAGAGAAAGGAGAGGGCATTAAATGCCCTTGAAGCGGTGGGCCTGATAGATCGTATGCATCATATGTCTAACCAGTTATCGGGAGGACAACAACAGAGGGTTGCTATTGCAAGGTCACTGGTAAATGATCCTGTTCTTATTCTGGCTGATGAGCCAACAGGAAACCTTGATGCACGTACATCATTTGAAATAATGGATTTGTTTCAGGAACTTAATGAAAAAGGAAGAACAATTGTTTTCGTTACACATGAAACTGATATTGCAAAGTTTGCAACACGCAATGTGATTTTTCGTGATGGCAGGATTCTGCGAGAGATCATAGTGAATGACCGGCTGTCAGCAAAAGAGATGATCAAAAATCTGCCGGTTGAAATTTTAGATGAAATTGAATTATAATTTAACAGATAATGAATTACTCCAATTTATTCAGAATAGCGGTAAGAGCGCTAATCAGAAACAAGCTTAGGGCCATTCTTACAATGCTGGGTATCATAATAGGTGTTGCTTCGGTTATTGCCATGCTTGCTATAGGTGAAGGTTCAAAAGTGAACATCACAAAGGAAATGTCAAATATGGGTACCAACATGGTGATGGTAATGCCAAATATGCAGCGAAGGGGCGGGGTTAGTCTGAGAGCATCAAGCTCAATGGCTCTGAAATACTCCGACGTTGAGGTAATCCGTAATGAAGCCGTATTTGTTTCGGCTGTTTCACCAGAAATCAGGGCAAGTGGACAGGTTATATACGGCAATCAGAACACCCAGACAACAGTTTATGGTGTAAGTGAAGAATATCTGTCCATAAAAAAGCTTGAGATTGAAAGCGGAAGGATTTTCAATTCATCGGAAATAAGAGGTATGACTAAGGTCTGTATCCTCGGACAGACAGTTGTTGAAAATCTCTTTGGAGCAGGAGCAGATCCTGTTGGACTATCTATCCGTGTAAAAAACCTGCCTTTCCTGATCATCGGAGTTCTTAAAGATAAAGGAGAAAGTGGTATGGGACAGGATCAGGATGACCTTATTCTTGCTCCTTATACAACAGTACAACGTCGCCTTGCCGCAATAGATTATATAAACGGCATATATGCGTCGGCAATATCAGAGGATAAAAGCGCTGAAGCTATTTCTGAAGTGGAAGAGATACTCCGACGTACACATAAGCTGAAAGAGACGGATGAAAATGACTTTCGAGTGATGTCGCAGTCTGAACTTATTGAAACAGTTTCATCTGTAACCGATATCCTGACTATTCTACTTGGTGCCATTGCTGGTATTTCATTACTGGTTGGAGGAATTGGTATAATGAATATAATGTTTGTCTCAGTTACTGAACGTACGCGTGAAATCGGCCTTAGGATGTCTATAGGAGGCCGTGGTTCTGATATCCTGAAACAATTTCTTGTAGAATCCATATTATTGAGTATTCTTGGAGGCGCCCTGGGTGTAATCTTTGGCTATCTTATTGCCAAAGGAGCCGGATCTTTATTGGACATTCCCCCTGTTATTAAAGTCCAAACAGTAGTCCTGGCTTTCACAGTCTGCTTCGCTATCGGAGTATTTTTTGGATGGTATCCCGCCAGAAAAGCTGCAAACCTTAATCCCATTGATGCCCTCAGGTATGAGTAAATGAATATATCCTATGAAATTGATCTTTAATAGATAGAAAAACAGTAATTTGTTATACTTTTAAACTGATTGAGCAAACCAAAAGAGTAAATTATGAAAAGATTTTTCACCAGGAACACAATCAGTATTTTGTTGCATCTGCTTGCCTGGACAATTCTTTTAGGTTTGCCTCTCTATTTTATTAAAAGGTGGGATGTAGGGAAAGATTTTATCTGGCTTTACTATATTAGCAATATAATTAATGGTATAATATTTTATACCAATTATTTTGTGTTGGTACCCAGGTTCTTTTTCCAGAGCAGAAAATACAGATACTATTTCTCTGTAGTTTTATTGCTTGTTTTATTATATTTTGTCTCTGACAGATCAAATGAACTTGTTTTTAAATATGTTCCGGGTCGGGACAATACTGAAGATATAAGGATAGAGCAAAAAGAGAAAGGAGCTCCCGGACCTCCAAAACCTGGCAGGATGTTCGGACGTCCTCCATTCCGTCAGATGCATCTATTTAATTATGCATTCACATCGGTATTCCTGATCTTTTTTTCAATGGGACTCCGCGTTCTTGAACGTCATGCCCAGGTTGAAAAACTACAGAAAGAACTTGAGAAGGAGAAACTTAATTCCGAACTGGCATTCCTTAAGAATCAGATAAGTCCACATTTTTTCTTCAATACTCTAAATAATATTTATTCACTGATAAGCACCAATGCAGAAGATTCTCAGAAAGCAGTATTACAACTTTCAAAACTGATGAGATATCTGTTATATGAATCGGAACATGGAAATACAAAACTGAGCAGTGAGATTGATTTCATGATAAACTATATCGATCTCATGAAACTCAGGATGAGTGAAAAAATAGATCTTTCAGTCTCTTTTCCTGAAAAATATGAAGACAGAAGTATTCCTCCTTTGCTTTTTATTCCGTTCATCGAAAATGCTTTCAAGCATGGGATAAGTAACCGGGGGAAATCTTATATCGAAATAAGTATGAAGGTTAAAAATGATTCAATAACTTTCAGATGTGCTAACAGTTTGCAGAAGTATAGGGAGGAAACCGAATCGGGACATTCCGGGATCGGGCTTGAGAATGTGAGCAAAAGACTTGCACTTCTTTTCCCCACAAAACATGAATTAAAAATTGGTAAAACAGAATCAGAATTCGAAGTATCCCTTCAGATTAATTTAACATAATGATTACCACTATTGCGATCGATGACGAACCATTGGCACTTCAGCTGGTTGCCGGTTATATAGAAAAGACTCCGGGATTAAAGCTTGCAGGTACGTTTGATAATCCAATTGATGCATCAGAATTTTTGACTGATACACATGTGGATCTTGTTTTTGTTGATATTCAGATGCCCGACCTCTCCGGTATTGAGTTTACACGACTTATAGAAAAAGGAACAAAAGTAGTATTCACTACAGCCTATGAAAAGTATGCCCTGGAAGGGTACAAACTCGATGTGGTTGATTATCTGTTAAAACCATTCAGCTATGAAGAGTTCTTTTCTGCTGTTCAAAAAGTTCAGCGGCTCCTCCGACTCGAACAAAAATCTCTAAATAAAGTTGATGCCAACAGCGAATTCCTCTTTCTTAAATCAGATTATAAGATTAAAAGGATAAATTTCAATGATATCCTTTATATTGAAGGCCTGAAAGACTATGTAAAAGTATATACTCAGAATGATACTAAACCCATTCTTTCGCTCACTTCTCTGAAATTACTGGAATCAAAACTCCCTGATAATAAGTTTATGAGGGTCCCCCGATCATTTATTGTCAATCTTGAAAAGATAGATACCATTGAGCGGAGCAGAATTGTTTTTGGTAAAGAATATATTCCTGTCAGCGACCAGTATAAAGCAAGGTTCCAGGAATTTCTGAATAAAAATTTTCTGTAAAATCATTGCATCGGCATAATATGTATGATAATTCCATTGTTTGTTGAAAGTGATATGGAAAAAAATACTTTAAAAAATTTGCATAATAATAAACATAGCTTACATTTGTAAATCAAAACAGAGAATAAATGAATAAAATTTATACAAATTGGTATTGGTGGCTTGGTAAATTTCACTTAACCATGTGATACTGACTCCTATTTGTATAAAATAATAATATAAGCAAACGGCCTGTCGTACTCACGACAGGCCGTTTTGGGTTTTAACCAGGTTGGAGAAAGTGATTTAATAATATAAAAATTAATAAAATATTACAGTAATGGCAGATTTTATTATTAGTACAACATCAAGGAAACTTCTTGCTGACATAATTACTCCGGTAAGTATATATCTCAGAATAAGGGACATATATCCAAATTCTCTTTTGCTTGAAAGCTCTGATTATCAGGGTAATGAGAATAGTTATTCATTTATTTGTATGAAACCGATGGCAGGTTTTGAAGCCGATAATGGTATAGTGACCGAAACATATCCTGATGGCTCCAAAATATCTACTGAAATAAAAGACAGCAATACATTTAACTCAAGGTTTTCTGCCTTCACCAAAGCGTTTAGTCAAAAAGGAGAGGGAGCTGAGATTCCGGTAAACGGGCTATTCGGCTATATATCTTATGATGCCGTGGAGTATTTCGAAACAATTGATTTAAACCCTGAACGAGACTACCCTCATAAAATTCCTGATATAAGGTATCACCTTTACAAATATATTATCGCTATAAATCACTTTCAGAATACACTGAATATTATTGAAAATAAGATAAATGGAGAAACAGGGGAGATGGACAGGATCGAGACAATACTAAACAGCAGAAATCTTGCCATTTACAGTTTTAAAACTGTTGGAGAGGAAAACCGTAATATCACCGACGATCAGTTTCGAAAAATGGTAAGTAAAGGGAAGGAGCATTGTTATTTAGGTGATGTTTTTCAGGTAGTTATGTCGCGACAATTTTCAAGACAATTTACCGGCGATGAATTTAATGTATACAGGGCTTTGCGATCAATCAATCCCTCTCCATACCTGTTTTATTTTGACTATGGGAATTACAAGATTTTCGGTTCTTCTCCAGAGGCACATCTTAAGATAAATAAAGGCAAGGCCTACATTAATCCTATTGCCGGTACATTTAAACGGACAGGAGATGATGAAAGCGATAAACTTCTTGCAGAACAGCTGTCGACCGACCTGAAGGAGAATGCTGAGCATGTTATGCTGGTAGATCTTGCCAGGAACGATCTCAGCAGACATGCCAGGAATGTTAGAGTGGAAAGTTACAGGGAGGTTCAGTTCTATTCCCATGTGATACATCTTGTTTCAGCTGTATCAGGAGAATTAAAAGAGGGTACCTCCATGGCTGAGATGATGGCTGCCACATTTCCTGCAGGTACTTTATCAGGAGCCCCTAAGTATATGGCTATGAAGATTATAGATAAATATGAGAACCAGAGAAGGGGTTATTATGGTGGAGCTATTGGGTTCCTCGATTTTCGGGGCAGATTTAACCATGCAATAATGATAAGGACCTTTCTAAGTAAAGGGAACAACCTTTATTACCAGGCTGGTGCAGGTATCGTAGCTGTTTCAAACGAGGAGAATGAACTGCAGGAGGTAAATAATAAACTCGGTGCCCTCAGAAAAGCCATTGAAATGGCAGGTGATATTAAGTAAAACAAAAATATGAAGATGAAAAAAATATTGGTTATTGATAATTACGATTCGTTCACATATAACCTGGTGCATTATATAGAGAGTATCACAGGCATATGTCCTTCAGTATACAGGAATGATGTGATAACTCTGGAAGAAGTGGATAGTTATGATAAAATTCTTCTCTCACCTGGTCCCGGAGTACCTGTAGATGCAGGTATTTGTATCGATTTAATTAAAAAGTATGCTCCTTCAAAGAGTATACTTGGTATATGTCTTGGACACCAGGCCATTTGTGAAGCATTCGATGGTAAAATACGCAATATGAGTAATGTTTATCATGGAATTGCAACACCTGTTAAAATTTCCGATATAAATGAACCACTATTCAGAGATATCCCTGTCTCTATTACTGCCGGGAGGTATCACTCATGGGCTGTAACAGAAGAAGATCTTCCTGCTTGCCTTGCTGTAACATGTTATGATGAAAATGGGATGATTATGGGTATAAGTCATAAAGAATATGATGTGCGTGGATTGCAGTTTCACCCCGAATCTATCCTTACAGAAAAAGGAATCGACATAATCAGAAACTGGATTGCTATCTGTTGAACATAGAATTTTTATAATAAAACAAATCATAAAAGAACATGCGTGAAATATTAAATCATCTGTTCGAACATAAGACCCTCGACCGCCAGGAGGCTGAGAAGGTGCTTACCAATATTGCCAAAGGGATATATTCCGAGTCGGAGATTGCCGCTTTCATTACGGTATATTTAATGCGAAGTATCACTGTTGACGAACTTACAGGTTTTCGTGATGCACTTCTGAATCTTTGTATCAGAATCGACCTGTCCGGTTTCGATACAATAGATGTATGTGGAACAGGTGGCGACGGGAAAGACACTTTCAACATTTCCACACTGACAACATTTGTACTGGCCGGCGCAGGAGCAAATGTCGCCAAGCATGGTAACTACGGAGTAACATCTGCATGCGGTTCTTCAAATATCCTGGAGCATTTTGGGTATAAGTTTGCAGCTGACGAAGGGAAATTAAAAAGAGAGATAGATAAAACAGGCGTCTGTTTCTTACATGCTCCCCTTTTCAATCCGGCTATGAAGAATGTAGTACCTGTTCGCAGGGCCCTGAAAATAAAGACTTTTTTTAATATGCTGGGGCCAATGGTCAATCCCTCCTTCCCGGGCAAACAACTCATTGGGGTTTACAGCCTGGAACTTGCCCGTCTTTACAATTATCTCTACCAGCAATCTGCAATGCAGTATATTATTGTTCATAGTCTCGATGGTTACGACGAGATTTCCCTTACATCTGAATTCAAATATATCCTTAACGGTGTTGAACATATCATTTCACCTGAAATTATGAATTATACCAGGGCGGTACAATCAGACCTTGCTGGTGGATGTACAGTTAAAGAGGCTGCAGACCTTTTTATGAAGATACTTAAAGGGGATGGTACAGCAATTCAGAATAATGTTGTGACTGTGAACGCACAAATGGCACTAAAATGTTATTACCCTTTAAAATCTTTCGATGAGTGCCGCGAAGTAGCTGAGGATTCTCTCTTCAGTGGAAAAGCACATAACTCATTTGTTAAACTTATTGAATTACAGAGATGACAATCCTTGATAAAATAATTGCTCATAAGAAACAGGAACTTTCAGCTATTGATAAGATCATAACTGTAGGAGATCTTGAGAACAGCAACCTCTTTAACAGGGAGATCATTTCTCTTTCTGAATTTTTACTCGACAGTAGTAAAACAGGAATAATTGCTGAATTCAAAAGAAAATCCCCGTCAAAGGGTATTATAAACATGGGAGCATCGGTTGAGGAAGTAACATCAGGATATTTCAGGGAAGGCGCTTCCGGAATATCCGTTCTTACTGACAATCAGTTCTTTGGAGGTTCATCTGCTGATCTGTCTGCCGCAAAAGAGAATAACCTGTTTCCTGTTTTACGTAAAGATTTCATTATTGATGAATACCAGGTAATTGAATCTAAAGCTATTGGTGCCGATGCAATACTGTTAATTGCCGCTGTCCTTACAAAACGGGAAATTCTTAATCTTTCACGGTTAGCCCGTTCACTTAAATTGGAGATAGTTCTCGAGGTTCATGAACTAAAAGAACTGGATGCGGAGAATCAGTATATAAATATAATAGGTGTAAATAACCGTAATCTGAAAACATTTGAGATAGATACAGATAATTCATTTGAACTCGCAGATAAAATTTCATCCGGTTATATAAAGATCTCTGAAAGCGGAATATCTTCTCCCCAGGTTATAAATGATCTGAAGATTGCCGGTTACAACGGATTTTTGATAGGTGAAAAGTTTATGACTGCCCCAGATCCTGTTAAAGCTTTTTCTGAATTCGTAAAGTTTTTAATGTAATGCTATGATAAGAATTAAGGTTTGTGGAATGAAGGACCCTTTAAACGTAAAGGAGATAGCTCAGGCTAACCTACATTATTTGGGCTTTATCTTTTTCCCCGGATCACCCAGGTATGTGGGTGCCGACCCCAACAAAGCTCTCTTCGAAAATATTCCTTCCGGAATTCAGGGGATAGGTGTTTTTGTAAATGAAGACACTAATAAAGTAATAAATATAGCACAGCATACCGATCTTGAAATGATCCAATTACATGGAGGCGAATCTCCTGACTATTGCCAAAAATTAAGATCAGCCGGATTAGTAATAATCAAAGCATTTAACGTGACAGAGGACTTTAATTTTGAGAGTATCAGATTATTTATGCCAGGTTGTGATTACTTCTTATTTGATACAAAAAGTAAAAAATATGGCGGAAGCAGCAAAAAATTCAACTGGGATAAGTTATTGGAGTATAACCTGGATAAGCCTTTTTTCCTAAGCGGAGGGATAGGCCCTGAAGATTCCGCTATCCTTAAAAATGTTACTAACAGAGGATTTTTTGCTATTGATATAAATAGTCGCTTTGAGATATCTCCCGGGCAAAAGGATGTTAGGCTAATAAATACTTTTTGTAATGAAGTGAAAAAATTGAACTATGAAATATGACGTAGATGAACGGGGCTATTATGGTGAGTTCGGAGGAGCTTATATACCCGAGATGATGTATCCGAATGTGAAAGAATTAAGTGAAAATTATCTGAAGATACTTAATGATCAGGCATTTAAAGATGATTTTTATTCGCTTTTAAAGAATTATGTGGGAAGACCGTCTCCTCTCTTCTTCGCTTCACGGCTATCGTCATTTCATAATACAAAGATCTATCTTAAGCGCGAGGACCTTAATCATACCGGCGCTCATAAGATCAACAACACTGTTGGCCAGATACTGATTGCAAAGCGTCTCGGTAAATCGAGGATTATTGCTGAAACTGGTGCCGGGCAACATGGAGTAGCAACTGCAACGGTATGTGCCCTGATGGGTCTAAAATGCGTAGTTTATATGGGAAAAACCGACATTGACCGTCAGGCTCCGAATGTACTACGGATGAAGATGCTGGGTGCAGAGGTTGTTCCTGTTATTAGCGGTAATAAGACTCTTAAGGATGCAACAAATGAAGCTATTCGCGATTGGATAAGCAATCCTTTGGATACTCATTATATTATTGGTTCTGTAGTTGGGCCTCATCCCTATCCTGATCTGGTAGCAAGACTTCAGGCAGTGATAAGTGCAGAGATGAAATTGCAGGTGAAACAGGTTACAGGAAAAGAAGACCCCGATTATATAATTGCATGCATTGGAGGAGGAAGTAATGCTATTGGTTCTTTCTATCATTATCTTAATGATGATCATGTAAAATTGATTGCCGTGGAAGCAGGGGGAAAGGGAGTGACAAGTGGTGAAACAGCTGCAACAATGGTGATCGGCCGGCCAGGTATAATACATGGAAGCAGGACCATGCTGATGCAGAATGATGATGGTCAGATCACAGAACCCTATTCCATTTCAGCGGGACTTGACTACCCCGGCATTGGGCCAATACATTCATATCTTCATAAGATTAAAAGAGTTGTTTTCAGCCATGTAACTGATGACGAAGCTCTTGAAGCTGCTTTTAGGCTTACCCGGCTTGAAGGTATTGTACCAGCTCTTGAATCAGCACATGCTCTTGCCTTTCTGGGAAAACACAAATTCAGTAAAGATGAGGTGGTGGTAGTAACCCTTTCAGGACGAGGCGATAAAGATATGGATGCGTATATTAAGTATATGGAGGAATCTGGTTATAACAAATAGATCAGATTTAATAATCAAATAAAATTACCCATGAACAGAATCGACAGACTATTCAACAAAAAAAAAGGTAATATACTTTCAGTTTATTTTACTGCAGGATATCCATTATTGAACTCTACTGCAGGAATCATCACATCTCTTGCAGATGCCGGTACCGACATGATTGAGATCGGTATGCCATTCTCTGATCCAATGGCCGATGGGCCTGTCATTCAGCATAGTAATGAGATTGCACTTCAAAATGGTATGAACCTGAAACTGCTTTTTAACCAGTTACAAGATATCAGGAAAGAAACAGATATCCCGATACTGCTTATGGGATATTTAAATCCAGTGGTGCAGTTTGGAATAGAAAAATTCTGTCAGAAATGTAAGGTAACCGGTATTGATGGAGTTATCCTGCCCGATCTGCCACCTATGGTATTTGTTGAGGAATATCTACCACTGTTTGAAAAATATAACCTTTACAATATTTTACTTATTACACCACAATCGGATGACGAACGAATTCATGCTATTGACAAGATCAGCCGGGGATTTATATATATGGTTTCATCATCATCAGTAACAGGTGTGAAAGGAAGTTTCTCGGATGAACAATTCACATATTTTAAAAGAGTGAAGGATTTGAACCTGAATAATCCGGGGCTCATAGGCTTCGGTATATCAAGCTCTGTGACTTTTAAAAATGCTTGTAAATATTCCGCCGGCGCTATTATCGGAAGTGCATTTGTCAGTATACTGGGAGAGAGAGGGGATATCGATGAAAATATTAAGCAGTTTGTGAAAGAGATGAGGGACTTTTTTCTTTAAGGGTAGTACAATTAGAATAATTTACTCCTTCTGAAAATAATGTATCTTTGGAAATATAAATCTGATTAATGAGTGCACCACACATATATATCGTTTCAGGAGGGAAAGGACTTTCAGGAGAGAATGTTGTTAAATCACTTCTTGTTCAATTCCCCGATTTCAGGGTACCTACAAGCATTGAACCTGGTTTGCGTTCTGAAAAAGATGCTCTGGAGGCTGTACTGAAGGCAAAGAAAAACAATGGTATAATTGTGCATACCATGGTTAATAAGCGTATGCGTATTATCCTGACCTCTTTTTGCATAGAATATGATGTTGTTCATTTTGATCTGATGGGACCGCTTTCCGATTATCTGACTAATGTCCTTGGCGCTGAGCCAGTTCAGGTGCCTGGTCTCTTCAGAAAGATTAATCAGGATTATTTTGACAGAGTTGCTGCTATAGAGTATACCCTTTCAACAGACGATGGTATGAACTCAGGGAATTTATCCCAGGCTGACATTATCCTTACAGGAATCTCAAGAACAGGAAAAACCCCTCTCTGCATTTATCTTGCTATGTTCGGATGGAAAGTAGCCAACGTACCGTTAGTAAACGATATACCTCCACCTGATGAATTGTTTGAAGTTGATGAAAGACGTGTTTTTGGTATGACAATTGACAGTTCAAATTTACTGGCACAGAGAAAAAGAAGAGTCTCCCGGATGGGTAATTTCAATTCCGGTTCATACCTCGATATCAGAACAATAAATGAAGAGCTCCTCAGAGCAGATGTAATATTTAAAAGAGGCAGGTTCACAGTTATTGATGTAACTAATAAACCTGTTGAATCATCAGCAAACGAAATACTCCATTTGCTCCAGGAGAGATTCGAAATCAATGACAGAAGATTAATCCCCGGCTTACCTGAATAAACCTGTTAAGAAAACCAACTTTAGAATTCTTAAAATAAGTTCCTGAGTCATATCCAGATACTTATCTTCATATTATTAAGTAATTTTAACATTCTTGTTACAAGAGAGAGCAAATAAAATAGATATATTGTAAAACCTTTTGAATTTTAAAGATCTCTTCTATATTAATATTAATAAATTTTTAATTATGAGTAAGGAAAATCTTAATGGGAAAAATCCAAAGAGTAAAAATCTCTCAAGGAGAAAGTTTCTGGGTAGCACAGCTACGATAGCAGCTTTTTCGATGGTCCCTCTGAGTTTCTCATGCAAGAGCACACCTGTTGTTATGGCTGCTGACAGCTCAACACTGAATTCAAATTTTGGTGGTGTTCAGATAGGTGCCATTACCTACAGCTGGCGTAGCATGCCCGGCGGTGTAGAGAATATTATTAAGTACTGCAAAGAAACTGGAATCAGCTCTATTGAGTTGATGAGTAATGATGTGGAAGATTTTCTGGGAGCACCAAAAAATCCTATGATGGCAATGTTTGGTCCACCTCCTGGTGCTCAACGCCCTACTGCTCCGGCAACTCCGGCAGCAGGAGCACCTCCACCTCCACCTCCTCCTCCCCGTCGTCGGGAATTTACTGAGGAGCAAAAAGCTGCAATGGCCAAATATGGAGAGGATGTTAAAGAATGGCGCCTGGGATTGCCTATGTCAAAATTCGAAGAGGTTCGCAAGATGTTTGATGATGCAGGTATCGCAATCCATATCGTTAAGTTTTCTCCTTCACGATGGTCAGATGAGGAGATTGATTATGCATTCAAAGCAGCTAAAGCTTTAGGAGCGAAAGGTGTAACTGATGAAATTGGTGAAGAGGCTGTCAATAAACTTGGACCTATCGCTGAGAAGCATGGCATGTATGCCATATTCCACAATCACATGCAGTTTGCTACAGAAGGATTCAGTTATGATCCATTCCTTGCTGTATCTCCTGCTGTGATGATGAACTTTGATGCTGGGCACTTTTTCGGCTCCACAGGGCTTCATCCAAATACTATTATCGAAAAGTACCACGATCGTATCTTCAGCGTTCATATGAAGGACAAGACCGGCCCGGATACCGATCCGGCAAATACAAATCAGGTATGGGGTCAGGGCCAGATGCCGATCGCGGATGTTCTCCTGAAGATTAAAGAGAATAAGTGGCCTATTCATTGCGATATTGAGCTTGAATACGATGTTAAACAATGGTCAGATGCCGTGAAAGAGGTTAAGACCTGTGTCCAGTACGCAAGAAATATTTTAGTAAATTAGTATGATTAATTGATCCCGGTCAGTATAATAGTTGACCGGGATTTTTCTTTCACCCTCTTCAACGTATTATAATACATATTTAACTACGTAGTTATTATTCCATGCAAGTTAGTGCGGATTTGGCTTCTCCGGGCTCGCAGTAGATAGTGCGGATTTAAAATACCTGTTTTGTGCTCTACCTGGTTGTAATCCGTGATTGGCGGGATTCTTGTAGAAAAACCTGAGTAAAAAAAGGAACTTGAAACTTAAAACTAAATTGATAGATTTGTATAACCACTCAATCCGGCCGTAGGTGGTCAGATTATTTAGCTTTTATACTTAACCATGGGAAAATTACTCGCAAGAAAACGTTGGTTTCGATTGATTCCAATAGCTTTTATCACTTATAGTCTTGCTTACCTTGACCGTGCTAATTTTGGATTCGCCGCGGCAGGGGGGATGGCTGAAGATCTTAATATTACAGCAGCAATGTCCTCCTTGTTAGGATCACTATTCTTTTTGGGATATTTCTTCTTTCAGATTCCCGGAGCATTGTACGCAGCCAATAGAAGTGCTAAGAGATTAATATTCTGGTCCTTAATTCTTTGGGGAGCTTTTGCTATGGCTACTGGTTTAGTCAGCAATGTAAATGGATTGATTGTTATTCGATTTATGCTGGGTGTTGTAGAGAGTGCTGTTATGCCTTCAATGTTAGTTTTCTTAAGCAATTGGTTTACAAAAGCTGAACGTTCAAGGGCAAATACATTTTTGATTCTTGGAAATCCTGCAACAATCCTCTGGATGTCTATTTTATCTGGTTATTTAATAGAGTCGGTTGGCTGGCGCTGGATGTTTATATTAGAGGGTATGCCGGCAATTATCTGGGCTTTTTTTTGGTGGAGACTGGTTGTTGACAGGCCTCGAAACGCTAAGTGGTTAAGCGATACTGAAAAAAATGATTTGCAGGAGCAGCTGGATCTTGAACAACAATCGATAAAACCGGATGGCTGGCATCTGTTCCCTATCTTTTGGCTATTATTGGTATGCTGACAGCATCTTATTTCTCCGATAAAACATTAAATAGAAAATCATTTATCTGGCCATTTTTATTAATCGGCGCTCTTGCCTTTTATGGTTCATACTTAATCGGTACCAGTAATTTCTGGCTTTCATTCGTCTTGCTTATTATTGCCGGTGGCGCTATGTATGCCCCTTATGGACCATTTTTCGCAGTTATTACTGAAGTCTTCCCCCGTAACGTATCTGCAGGAGCTATTGCCCTGATCAATAGTCTGGGAGCTTTAGGGTCATTTGTTGGGGCTTATATTGTGGGTTATTTAAACGGAGTTACAGGTGGATTTGGTGCCTCCTATATTTTTATGGCGGGCTCTCTCTTTCTTTCAGCATTATTAACGATAGTTGCCTTAAAAGGCAGAGGAGCAAAACTGCTTTAAATAATTAGCATTATTTCAACATTCACCCTCCAACGTCGTCGGGCGTAGCCGACTATGTCGGCCGAAGTCCGGAGCTTCAGCGAAAAAAATCCCTTAAGCACTTCAACGTTTCAACTCTTTCAACTTTTATTCCCGCTAATGCGGGATTTCGTCACTATGTTCCTCAACTTTTTCCTTTTGTTCCCGCCACGGCGGGATTTGGCTTCGCCGAGCTCCACTTCTCCGATAAATCGGAGCAGGCTGTTCCGGTTCGTCGCTACGCTCCTCAACTTTTATTCCCGCTAATGCGGGATTTCGTCACTATGTTCCTCAACTTTT
>DATKUO010000225.1:0-3731 GCA_035530515.1 Bacteroidales bacterium | reverse complement strand
TTATATCATAACCGCTTGCGTAGCAGACGTACTGGTAAACAGGGACAATTTGTTTCTGTCCAAGATATGAAACCTGGACATATTCCTTTACACTACGCATTGCCTTCAGCATCCTAGGCTTACTCCATCCTTTTGCCGTATAGATGAACTCACATATCGCAACATCATTTTTGCCTTTGATCTCTAACCATGTTTGTAACTGAAGTAATTTATCCAGGTTTTTTAATTTTACTTTGACCAGATAATCCCAGTTGAAAGATTCCAACAAATCGAAGAGCCCACCTGAGAAGAACCCGCTATCGGCCCGAAAAAACACTTTTGCTATGTTTTTTGGCAAGCTGGCTTTGACTTCTTTAAGAAAATCAACAATCCCATTGGCAGTATAGGCTGAGCCTGTTCTGAACCATGTATGATAAAGCAGTTTCATCTCACTTACAAAAACCAGGAGCGGATGGTAGCTTTTTGCCCCTTTTTTTGTCGTGTTAAATCCCTTCTCTGCCCCTTCCTGGTTGCCACAGACTGATTTAACGGTTGAATCGGCATCCAGCGTGATGCTTTCCAGCCCTCTTTCATGCAACCATCGGGCGTTTTTTGACAGCAACAACATTTGCAGCTTGCGTGCACCGCTTTGCCCCAGGTTCTTCAACATTACGGATATAGCGTTCTCGTTTATTGCCTTATCCAATTTTAGTAATGCTTTTACCAAACCGTCCCCGCTGAAAGCAGCGATCTTGCAAATCCGGCTTATTCCACTAATCGATGATAGCGTGATTGCCATCAAAATCTGGTTGACACCAAACTTTGTTGCATTGTACCACACCGTGGGGAATGATTTACCGAAGGTTTTTACTATGTTTTGACGATTCATATATTTAGCTACTGTATTGAGTCCTGAATACTTGGTTATGTTACTGCCTGTAAATGAGGACTTAACAACTAATGATTGGTTAATTAATTTTTTCTTTGTATTTTTCATCCTGAAAGTGATGTTTTTTTGTTTGTGTTTTGTGTTTTAACACCTTAAATATAAACAATATACATCACTTTTTCTAATTTATATTTTACATTTTAAAGTGTGAAGCAAAACAAACTTCCTCCAAGGATCGCAGAAGTCTTCTGGAATATAAGTTTATTAAATTTCATTGCTAAAGTATCTCATTCAGGGTTATTGAAAAACGTTTTCTCCATTTCATTCTGATTATCTATATAGGACTACTTCAATTAATAAAGATGGGATGATCATCATAGACCGTATAATTCAATTCGCAACAGACAATTCTTTAATTTTTGAATCGGACATCTTTTCCCGGTAGAAAGTTATATGTTTAATCAGCCCTTCGTATTTATGTATAGAAATTACCTTGGGATCGATCAACTCTCCTGAATCCTGACCTATTGAGATATCACCTTCTTCGGTTTTGATTGCCTTGATTGGGAGAAGCATTTGTCTTTGTCCAATTAGTTTACCATCGGCATAGAGCCTGATGATGTTATTGTAATTTTCGATAACAGCAAAGAGGTGGCACCATTTTCCGGTAATTCCCGTAGTCCCGTCAATAAATTGCAAATATCTGTTGTGGGCGACAACAAAACCAGGTATTCCATCTTCCAGAAATAGAGCCCAACCTTCTCGTTGCGAACCTGCAGATATGATTACTCCATCTGGAGAATACGGTTTAACTACACATTCGATCACGAATGTGCCCAAAGCAGGATTAAAGTCTGGCTCATTTTTTATATCAGCAGTGGCACCATCTGAAAAGCTTGCGGAAATATTACCTCTGTCTTCAGCCTTTTTTACTCCATTCAGACTGATTCCCTTTTCAGAAATAGCATTGAACGGCATTTTACTAAAATCAACTGAAAGCAATTTGCCGGTTTTAACTTTCAGAACAGGCTCCGGATCAGGTCTTGGTACATTATCACTATACCCTGTCTCCATTTTAAGTTGTCCTAGCTCTTTTGCAAGCAAATTTTTTATCTCTGAATAATTTGGATTCTCTGCGAGGTTATTCAATTCATACGGATCATTAAGCTCATCATATAGCTCATCAATATCGTTTATGTCGGGTGTTGTTGAATAAAGGTACTGTTCCGTTCTGATGGCAACAATGCGGGGAATAAAATAGATAAGATCGGGCCAGTAAGTATAAAGAAAGGATTTCCTCCAAACTTCGTTCTTTCCCCGCAATAATGGAACCAGACTTTTACCCTGCATTTGTTCCGGAATATCTATTCCGGTAATATCAAGAAAGGTAGGAGCAATATCGGCGTTCAGCACCATCTCTGAAACCGACTGACTGGCTTTTGCTAATTTTGGATACCGCATCACCAGAGGAATTCGCATGGATTCGTTGTAAGCCAGACGTTTGTCGCCCAAACCATGTTCTCCGTGGAAAAAACCATTGTCTCCCGCAAATACAATAATTGTATTATTCAATATTCCCTTTTTACTTAGCAAGTCGTATATTTCCCCAAGACCATCATCTACACCTGAGATACACCTCAGATAGTTTTTTTGCATACCTATTCCGGTTTCAGCAGGCCATAGGCCATACTTACGTACGTTGACAGGAATAATCTTATTCATGTCTTTATCTCTCAACCGCTCACGTTGTGCCATGTTTGGCTGGATTCTTTTTTGCCATGCTGGTTTATTTTCCATGTTATCTCTCCAACCCGGAGGCTCAGGCACCAAATCACTCATATACAAATTACTGTGTCTTTCATGAGGAGTGAACGGCCCATGTACTGCTTTATGCGACAGATAGATGCAGAATCGTTTATCCGCATTTTTTTCAATGAACTCCAAGGCATATTTATTCAGTTCGTCGGTGATATAGCCCTCATTCCGGACTTCCTTCCCATTAATATTTAAAATATTGCCATAATAATTGCCTTGTCCGGTAAAACTACACCAGTAGTCGAATCCTTTCCTAGGTTTATTATTCTCTGCCATATGCCATTTCCCGATAAAGGCAGTTACATAACCGTTTTCCTGAAGCAGTTGTGAAAACGAAGGTGTTTTGTCCGTATTAAATTCGCGTCCTTCCTGATTGGTAGTCACTCCATGTGTATGTGAAAACATCCCCGTGAGTATTGTTGCGCGTGATGGTGCGCTTAGTGAATGAGTACAAAATGCATTAACAAAATGGACTCCTTCTTTCCGAAGCTGATCGATATTTGGTGTTTTAAGAAAAGGATACTTACCTGTAAACCCCATAGCATCCCATCTTAAATCATCAACCAAGATAAAAATGATATTTGGCTTTTCAGATTTCTGCTCAGCTTTACTTGCCCAGGGATGAAATAATGAAGCTGCTATCAATATTGGACTGTACATCTTTATTCCAGTGATCTTCATATCATTAATTTATTACTTAAAAACACTACTGTCTCGTTAAAAGAGACTGAGTGACAGTTGTTTATATTCTAGTTCTTCGACATTTTTGTAATCATTATTTTCAAGTAGCTCTTTTACAGGTGTTTTGTTCAAATGTATTATGCTTTAAAATGGTAGAAGTTTGTTGAATTTTTTACTTACCGTCCCGCTTTGGCGGGACAGATCTTAATACTGACCAGGTATGGGATTTAGCCCACAAATGATGGACTAAAGTCCTTTCAAATGAGGTTTATATACCGTTGGCTGAAGCCAACGGTAATTGATAAAACCTTAAAAGAAAGTGATAGATTAATAATTAAATCTTTCTGTCAATTCAAATCGTCACGCT
>DATKUO010000224.1:0-2570 GCA_035530515.1 Bacteroidales bacterium | reverse complement strand
ACTATTCCATAAAATAATTTTATATATTTAATCAGAGCTTTAACAACTTTTTCTAATTTTAACTTGATGAATTCCCTATTTGCCCCTACATATTCCTTTGCCTTTTTTATAAGATCCGTCATTACAGGAATAAGACCCATTCCGATTTGATTTTTGATCCCTCGGATAATAGCCATAAGCCGCACAATAGAATCATTAAACTCTTCTGCCGCCTGTGCATCCTGATCCCCTATAACATAGCCTAAATCAACAGCCTCTTTTCGTAAGGCAGCGACACCTTTGGCTCCTTGGTTAAGCAGAGGAATTAATTTTGCTCCTGATCGTCCGAATAAATCTGTAGCATAAGCAGTTTTCAAAGTACCGTCTTCCATCACCGCAAATTTTTCTGCTACATCTGACAAGATCTGATCCGTGGTTTTAAGCTTCCCTTCTGCATTAGTAATGGAAACCCCCAGAGAATCGTATACCCTTTTATAGGTCAATAATCCAAGGCTTGCATCATTGGCACTTTTGGCTAATCGCCTGATAGATGCTCTTAATTCACCCTGTTTTATGCCTCCAATACTTGCAGCGAATTCTAACTCCTGTAGCGCCTCTGTGGTTAATCCAAGGGCCTGAGCTGTTTTCCTGGCATCATCTCCGGTATTAGCTACGCTCCTGGCTAAGACTATAAGACCACCAGCAGCCGCAGCGAAAGCACCGGTCATCATAAGGACTGATGATTTAACGCTTTTTATGCCAGCATTAAGCTGTTTAATCGGCTTTTCATCTACGTTAAATCCGATACGAACCAGAAGGGATCTCAATTCCAAGGTATTACTCCTCTATTTATTCTTTTTTTCCGCCTGCTTCCTATAAAATTCACCTGCTTCTTGCTGAATGTCCAGCGCCTCATGTGCATCGGCTAAATCACATATTGACCAGTGAGTTTCAATCTCTTCCAGGGTAGTAATATGAGCCAATACAGGCCGCCATAGATATAAATCTACGTTGCAGATTCCGGGTTTATACTCGCCTTTTTGAATATTTTTAAGAAGTCGAGTTTTCCGCCGAAAAAATCCCCGTACTCTACCTCCATAGCAGCAAAAACCACTTTGAAAAGATGTGGTAATCTACCCGCAAAAAGCTCATCAAAAGATTTGGAGACCTCACCCTTTCCTTTATGGATTGTCTGGGATAGCAGGGTATCGATAATATATTCAACATTATCATCGTCTAATCGATCACAAATCCCGGAAACGATAACGCCGATATTAACATTAGAGCCTAATATGCCCTCGATATCCTTTGAATTATCTAATCCATTTGTATCCATACCCAATCCCATAGGCCCGCCAATAAGCTTAATTATGCGGGTCAAGCATTTCATACTCTGCCTGGGATTAATCTGGTAAAAAGTATATTGCTCTCCATCAATGGTTTTAGTTTTGGATTCTCTCGCCATTAATTATTACCCCCGGCAACAAATGGATCTGGTATCTCTCCTTTTATTGTCCATTCCCGAGTCCCTGCTTCTGCCCCAAATTCAGAATCAGGGATTTTCATAATAGTCCCTTCAGGCATAACGGCAACAGAAGCCCCGCCCTTATCGATCACAGAGCAAGCCATAAGAGATCCGGCCAACTCATGCGCGGATAAGGTGGCATTATCTGCCGATGCCTGGGGAATGATTAAGACAATTGTCCCTAATTTACCGGCATTTTTCGTGCGGGTAACCTCGCCTTGTGTCCCTTCAGTCATAACAAAGCGGTCATTATCACGGGACACTGTGACGGTATTCCATGTTTTCATGATTGACCCGCCGATAATTACCACTACCTGAGTCGGATCATACGTTTTAACGCCCATAATTTATCTCCTTATTTATTTATACCTGTAATTTCCCTGTGATTGTGACCTTATGAATTGCTCCGGATAGCGTAGCCGAAAAGGTAACGCCATTAAGCCATCTGACTGCTTTTTCGTCTGCATCAACATCGTCAATATCCGGGACAGTGACAACTAAAGTATTGGCGGCAATAAATCCATCGTCAATTTTCTTTTGTACTCGATATCTAATGGCATTCTCAATAACGCCAATCCCGGCCGTTGTGAATGGTATTTTTTCGGCATTTACTAATAGAGTATAAATATCCTCAGCTAAGGCAACCTGTAATTCATCAGCGCCTCTTATAACGTCGATATATTCACCCGAGACAACTACACCCTCTGATGAAATAACACTAAGTCCGGCAATTGATTCATAATAATTTCCGTCTTTTCCTAATACATAACCAACCTCGGCAGTTGTTAAATCATCGGCTGTGATACCTGCAAGATTCTTAAACTTCCAGGTGGTTGATCCTGGTGTCTTCGGTAATTGTAAACCTGCCCAACATGCATCCGGATAGTTGGCATAATCACTGCTATATATTATCGCTGTTCGGTCGTAAGAGAGGTCTTGCAACTCTGAGACAATATCATCGTCAGCACTTGTGATAACAACGGCATCACCCGTGCAAGCAAGGTAAAATTTGGTTAATAATTCAATAGCCGCAGCGCATAACAAAATGTCGGCTTTGGTCCTGGTA
>DATKUO010000223.1:0-68790 GCA_035530515.1 Bacteroidales bacterium | reverse complement strand
AAATTGTAAATGAAGTTAAATCGTGGTGCAAACAAAATAATTTCGATAAACGAAAAATTTACTGGAGCTTCACAAAATATAAAGCTGATCGAAAACTGTCAAAATATTACGTTTCATAATTAAATTGTCATGACACTAGTGATTTGCATTATTAAATATATACTCCCAATATCTGAGTATATAAGTACAAATCTATTCCTGATTTTCATTTCTGTTATCAAAGTTACACCTTGTTTAAACCAAAGTCAACTTTATTTATTATCGCAATCAACTATTTGCTAAAGGCCCAATTCCCTACCTAATAGACCAAATATCATTTGTCTCACAAATGGCTTCCCAAATTCCCTCAATCAAATTCAGTCTAGAGCGAGCCGCCCGCGAAGGGCCGAGCGTTAATAAACAGCCTGCTAGGCTGTTTTAGCGAGGAGCCAGCCTGCCGGCAGACAGGCAAACTCACGTGTGCCGAATAAAATTGGCTGTAGCAGGCTCGCATTTATCAATAGTGAGGATTTACGATTTATGTTGCATACCTTAGACCTATGTATTCTGCAATGCAACATAAAGAGAGCAACCTGAACTCCTTTTACCTGTGGTAATTAATCATCAAGAGGGAGGTTCATTTTTTTTAACAGTTCAATATACCTTGGGTTGTCTTTCAATTGATTAAAAATATAAACATTGGTTGATATATAGGTCATATTCATATCGCGCATTTCAAAATCCTTTTCAAGGCATTCTAAAGCTTTGTCATATTTTCCCAATCTTATATATCTTTCCGCTTTGATAGCGCCACTCATATAACAGCCATTCCCATATTTTTCATTCATCTTAAACATCTCCTCAAAAGCAGATAAAAGTCCTTTTTCATGAAAGGTATTAAGAACAGCTGAAATACCTTCTTCATTCCAATGCTTACCTGCCCTGACTTTTTTCTCCCAATATTCGATCCACCTTTCATAGTCTCCGTTAGTGTAGGCGGTTTGCATTTGGATATCAGATAAATTACCAGCAGCAAAACCAAAATTTGGATCAATTGAGAGGGCTTTTTCGAAATTCAGAATGGCAGACTGATAATCACTCTCATTACGCATCACTACTGCATACAGTCCAAGAACCAGAGGTTTCAAGGGATCTAGTCTCAAACCCAGATTCGCCTGGTGAATCGCTTCCTCTGACCTGCGCAGTATCATCAATAAATGGGCATAGTATAACCGGCATAGTGCATCGTTCGGATTCAACTCAATGGACTTTAAAAATGCCTTTTCTCCCTTCTCCCAATCAAATTCAGTCCATACTGCAAATATAGCTTTTACATAATGTGCCTGAGCTGAATTTGGGTCCAATTCAAGAGCCTTGTTCAGATATTCATATGTCTTGGGAAGGGTCACGGATTTTGGGAGAGTTCTAAAAAATGTTCCAAAAGTGCTCCACGCATTTGCAAGGCCTGCATAAGGATCGGCCCATTCTGGTTCTATCTGTACGGCCAACTGGAAATATTCCAGGGCCTTCTGCACGGATTCCGGGTCAAGCTTTTCCCAGAAAAACTTTCCCATCAGGTAGGCATCATAAGCTTCGGGATTTACTGTCCGGTTTTCTGCAAGTAAGCTTTCTTCATCAGTCGTTAATTCGATCTTCACCTCATCTGCTATCTGCTTTGTGATCCGGTTATAGAGGTTCATTATCTGGCTCTTCTCCTCCTTATAGTCACCATTCCAGACTGTTTCTTCCTCCGGAAATGCTCTGATCAAACTCACCTTGAGAATTATACTGTCACGAATACTTAAAACAGATACTTCAATTACTGCATCAACATCCAACTCAACAGCAATTTCATGTGCAGACATGCTGGCGTTTTTATATACATTGGAAGTGGTTGTATTAATAACTCTCAATCCGCTAAGCCGGCCCATATCCGATATCAGGCAGGTATGCATTCCTGATACTAAAGACTCCAGCTCATCTGCACCAGTATAATTTCCAAACGGCAGCACAACAACTGAATCAATTGACCCGGCCCTTGCCTGCTTTCCTCCGCCTATAATGTTAAAAACAATGAGAGTAATAACGATAATTACGATGGCCAATAAAAGAGCTGAAACCAGGATAGTTCTTCTCTTAGGTTTACGGTATCTTTCTCTGAATCCAGGTGATCCGGAACTTTTCTGTGCTGTTATTTCAGACTTCTCAACAATTGATTCTCCTTCGTCTTCTGCATCCTCTTTATCATACTTATTAATAGCAGAGATGATCTCTTTTATTGCAAGAGCGACTTTGTTTATCTGGTCACGATAAATGGTATTATTTAGATTTTCTTTCGGTTTATCTTCTATCGATCGAAGAGGCCGGTTGACCCCCGGGGATTTATAAATAAACTCTACTCCACGAAGCACACCCCCAATGATTGATTCACACAGCTTGTTATCTTCTTCATCCAGATCATGTATCTGAACAGGAAGTATACGGTTGGCAACGTTGCCTCCTTGAAGCTTAACCTTTAAACCAAACTGATCCTGAGAAGCCTGCTCTATAAAGGCTTTAAACTCATGCTCCCATGCAAACGATTTTGGATCGCAATATGTACGTGAAATAATAGGGATAAACACCAGGCATTTGAGTTTTTCTTTCAAAGACTCATCAACATCATGTGTTTCCAATAGTCCGTTATGAGGATTTATATCAAAATAAACACTGATCTCTTCTTTAAATGTAGATTCGAGTTCGTCCTTCAAAGCATCGACAAACTCACTAACCCACCTGTCGCCTTTGTTGTCTTTCTGGCGGTAGCTTATGAAGATGTCATATTCGTATCCTGGTAATATGCTTGCCATGTTAAACTTTCATTACGTTAAAGATATGAAAGTCATTAATACGGGTCAACTTTATTTTAAAATCACAGCAGGTGTCATGTAGTATATTTACAGTATGAGGACATATATGGAAAGTGGATACCAGATATCAATTTTATCTGTTATGCGGCATTCCATTATCTTCATAAGAACTTTTATGGCAATGACTTATTCCTTTTTTCTGTTCAGCAACAGAAGTAAGCAACATATTACAACTATCGCATCGATTACCCACATAAAAATCAGCAAAGGATCACAATTTTTAAAGCCGGTTGCAATAAAGCCTATTACTAGTCCTAATAATGGGAAGAAAAGCCCCAGTAATGAGGCAAACCTGATCTTCTTAATCAACAATACCCCAATAGTTAAGTAAATAATACCACCAACCAACATTCCAATTGATTTGGGATCAGAAGGAGTTATTATTATGGGCAGGAAATGTAATACGCCTGTTACGAATAACAGACAACCAGCAAGGTATCGAATTGCTTTCATTTGATTAATTGTATAATGGTTATTAAGTAGATATATTTTTCTTATTGAAAGTCAGTACAATAAAATGCCGCTAATCCCAAATTTCAGAAATATTCTGATAATGTGCAAATAAAAATACCCCTGTACTCAAATTAAGAATTCAGAGGTATCTATAAATACAATATACTAACTACAACGTTATCATATTATGCCCGCCTGGCGCAAAATAGAATTCCCGTCAAAACTTTTGCATGGGCTTAATAAACCTGTTCAAATCTTGGCCGGGAGTAACACTTATTATTCATTTTCCGATCAAAATGAATGGTGACCAGAATAAAGGATGAGCATACTTCCCCTCGCTTATCATTTTTAGCTTTGCATTTCTTAGAGATTCAGAGTATGATAGCTGCCCTTTACTTGCAAGCCCCGGATACTGATTCCTGAGGGCAGACAATAAGAGCTTAATATTTTGTTTTTTCTAATTCAATAGATCTCTTGATGGCAGCATCAATACTTATTTTCAAATTTTCATATTCCGAAAGATCTTTAAACTGATTCTCCGGATTTATCTCTGGCTCAACCCTATGAAGTGGATTAGTATATTTATTCCCTTGGGTTAAAGCCATGTCTAAAAGCCCTTGGTTTCCGCTTCTCGTTGTACCAATGTCGTTTGTTATAAGTATCAGTCCTAATTTTGATTCTGAAGAATAGAAATCAGGACTCAGGATAGATTTTTTTACAGCACAGCCTGAAAAAAACAATACAAGGAGTATTAAAAAATAAGTTAATTCTTTTTTAGCTTTCATGATCTTAATTTTTAAATAAGAATCCGCATGTACCATTTTTATCTTGACCATAGAATTCGTCATGGACTGAAGGATTCTTACCCGGGTAAACAAGAAAAGCGTGACTCCTCGCAAGGACCGGTTTACTTTATCCAACACGTCGAAATCCCAAAACAAACCTACCTTACATGCAGGGTCATTGCGAGGACGGCGTGGCAGGACGAAGCAATTCCCAAAAACTATCCACAGAACCAACTAGCCGTCATATTGAATTCAAGGAAACTGCTCCCATTTATGCAACCCACACTTTTGGATAAAACAAGATGTCATCCTCCGTCTTTTGTTTATATTACTATTACATAATTATTCAATTACCATCACCGTAGTAAAAACCGTATTATAATACGGTGATGAACTCATAATCATAGCACGTATATAATTAATGAAAGGTATTAAGAAGCGTACAAAAGCGCAATGGTACAACGGTATAACGGTACAATGGCAAGGATGACCGGATAGAAATTAGCTGTTGATGATGAATATGGCAGGAAATTACAGGATCATACACTATTATACAAAAAATATCTACTTTTGGTATGAATCTAACTTATTGACCATGTTTAAGAATTTTGATCCTTCAGGGTTCATTTATGATCTGTTTATTTCATCTGGATTAGATGAGAACCTGGCAGTCTTTTTACGCACTTTAATAATTGTATCTGTAGTTATTCTTCTAAGCTGGATTGCCTACATGGCGGCCAGATTTATTATAAAAAAAGTTGTAACAACTATTATCCGGAAAACAAAATTCAAATGGGACGACATCTTCCTTGACATGCATGTATTCAGCCGTTTATCGCATTTTGCACCTGCAGTAGTTATATGGCTGATGGCCGGATGGGCTTTTGCTGATTACCCTGGATGGATGGCGTTTGTTAAGGAGTTGACTTATCTGTATATGATTATTGCAGGGACGATGTTTGTGAATACGTTCATCGATGCCTGGCATGCAATATACCTGGAATTGCCAATATCCAATCACAGGCAAATCAAAGGTTATATTCAGTTAGCTAAGATCTTTGTAGTAATTGTAGCCGTATTGATAGTCATATCAGTGATATTCAATCAGGAAATAAAGACTCTTTTAACGGGTCTGGGTGCAATGGCTGCGGTACTGATCCTTGTCTTTAAGGACACTATACTGAGCCTTGTGGCCAGTGTTCAGCTATCAGCCAATAAAATGGTGAAAGTTGGAGATTGGATAAATTTACCTTCAAGGGGTACAGATGGAACTGTAATTGATATATCCCTGAATACTATCAAAATACAGAACTGGGACAAAACAATTACTACTGTACCAACCTATTCATTGGTGCAGGAATCGTTCCACAACTATATAGGGATGGAAGAATCAGGTGGAAGGCGAATAAAAAGGGCAATTTATATCGATATGAATAGTATAAGGTTCCTGGATGCAGATATGAAGGAAAGACTTAAAAAGGTACATCATCTCAAGGAATATATGCATAAAAAAGAGTTGGAACTTGAAAAATATAATGCAGAGCAAAATATTGACGACAACAGTATTGTTAATGGTCGTCGTCTTACTAATATAGGAACCTTCAGGGCCTATGTAGAATCATACCTCCATCAGCATCCCAAAATACATAATGACATGACATTTCTTGTAAGACAGCTCCCTCTGTCGGAGAAAGGACTTCCAATAGAAATATATGTATTCAGTAACGACCAGGAATGGGCAAACTATGAAGCTATACAGGCTGACATTTTTGATCATCTGCTGGCCGTGATACCCGAGTTTGGACTCAAAATTTTTCAAAATCCAACAGGGGACGATTTCAGATCTTTAATCAAATAGGATATAATATGTCAGATGGAAAAGCCAGCGACTTTATCATGGTTATCCGTATCTTATTAACCATAAAAAGCCGGAATTAACTACTTAAAGTGGTAGTAGATTTTACTCTGGATTCAATTTCCCGGAGAATAAAACATTAGTGCGGTCCTCGATCATCTAATAGAAACGAATAGAACAGGAGATGTGATATTTTTTGCATAACGGGTGAGCAATCACCCAGACTGATTTTCCTTTTCATAGCCATCTCTTTCCAGTTAGAAGGAAGATAATCAAAACGGCTAGCCATGCCATCATCAGGTCCAGGAGTACAATATCTTATATCAGAGCCTGTAGTAATAATTCTAATGAAACACATTGGACATGGTTCTGCGGAACTGAAAACTGTCATTCCTGGCTTGTAAATATAAATATTCACATATTTTCTTGCCAGACGGCTTTCTTCAAAGTTTGTTAATAAAGTCATTTCAGCATGCAGATCCGACCTGTGCTTCTGTATCTGACTATTAAAAGCTTCAGCAATGATAATTCCCTCCTGGTTAATTAGAATAGACCCAATACCATATCCTCCCTGCATAACACTTTTAAGTGCCTGTAGATTAGCTGCTTTTGCATATACATCATCAGAGTACTTATCACCAGGCTGAAAGGCAACAAGATAAGCATCCAGCTTCTGCAGGATTATTTTTAACGGATCCTCAGCCTTTATCCCACAAGGCAGATCAACTAATTTGCTTACTACTTCCTCTCTATTATGTGTAATAAAGTAACCGGGATCAACCTTAGTTGAGCTATTCTGCTGAGCATTTATCTGAAATACCAGAATAATAAAATAAAGAAGTATCATCGCTCTTTTCATACTCAAGATTTAATAACAAATCAAAAATTACTTTTATCTAATACTTTAAAATTAACAATTATCCGGATAAAACCATAATCCTGTTTAAAAAAATACTTTACTGTCTGGGTAACCTGTATGGTAATCCAGAAGACAATATACGACTGAATCAGCTTGTTACAGTGGTTACAAGTTGTACCTGATTGGACAATTTATCAATTCACACTAAAGTTACTATATCAAGTCTTACTTTTTCACTTATTTTTGACATCCGTAAAGGTTTTTTATGTAACATAACATCCGAAAAGACGAATTAATGGATGCAGAAATTACAATAATCGGTGCAGGAGTAATCGGACTTGCTATTGCTGAGATGGTATCAGAGGAACACCCCAATGTTTTTCTGATAGAAAAACATCCATCATTCGGGCAGGATACCAGTAGTCGAAACAGCGAAGTAATACATGCCGGAATTTATTACACTAAAAATAGTCTGAAGGCCAGACTATGTGTCGAGGGAAAGCGGCTTCTATATGACTACTGCAGAAAATATGATATACCCTATAATAATTGCGGAAAGCTGATTGTAGCGACCTCAGAAGAAGAGATCTCCATTATCGACGGCATCATGCAAACAGCTCAAAAAAACGGTGTGGATGATCTTATGATGCTTAATAAAGTACAGATAGCTGAAATGGAGCCTAACATCTTCGCTTTAAAAGCGCTCTTATCTCCCTCCACAGGAATTATTGACTCTCACTCCCTAATGAAACAGTACGAGACAAATACTATTAACAATGGCGGCCAGGTTGTTTATGGAAGTGAGGTAAAAGGGATTAAAAGTATTAAAGACGGGTACGAGGTCACCCTTATTGATGCTGATAAAATGATCTATAGTTTCACTACCAGAATTGTGATAAATTCTGCAGGGCTCACTTCCGACAAAGTCTCTGAAATGGTGGGCATGAAAGATGAAAACCTAAAAATACTTTTCTGTAAAGGCGAATATTTCAGGGTAAATCCACCAAAAAACCGGCTTGTAAAAAGGTTAATCTACCCTGTTCCGTATCATAACATGGAAGGCATCGGTATTCATGTTACTATTGACATGGGTGGAGGTGTTAAACTTGGACCTGATGTAACATATCTCGAATCAAATACTTATGATTATAAATTAACTTCTTCAAAGCAGCAAGCATTCTTTAATTCTGCCAGGAAGTATCTTCCTTTTCTGGAATATGATGATATTGCACCAGAAATGGCAGGAATCCGTTCGAAAATCCAGAAGCCGGGAGAACCCCTAAGAGACTTTTATATTATGGAGGAGACAAAAAGAGGTTATCCGGGATTTATTAATCTCATTGGTATGGAATCACCAGGATTAACTGCTTCAATTGCTATCGCGAAATATGTAGCAGGCTTAATAAACAATACAGTATAATTTTTGTAAAATTAATCCTGTTATTTATAGCTCAATCATTAGGAGAAGGAGCTATACTATGAACACGTCAAATCTGATTATCCGTTCATGCATTGTAGTTTTATTGAGTTGTACTGCTCTTGGTCCGTGTGCCCGGAAGGAAAAAAATTATTGTTTCTTACTTCGAAGAAGTCTCTGGAGGTCCGCCATCTCATCCCTGAATCTGGCCGCTTCAACAAAATCCAATTCAGCAGCAGCTTTTTCCATGCTCTTTCTTGATTTATCAATAGCCTTTTCAAGGGCCTCACTATTCATGTACCTGACAACAGGATCAGCAGCAATATCTGTTCGCTCAGGTTCAATATAGGCTTTGGAAGATATACCTTTCTTACTCAACCCACTAAGTATGGAGCCGGTTTTCCTTATAATCTGAGATGGAGTAATACCCATCTCTTCATTGTATTTCAACTGCTTACTCCTCCGTCTGTTAGTCTCATCAATTGTCTGCTGCATGCTACGGGTAACATTATCAGCATACATAATTACCTTTCCATTAAGGTTTCTTGCTGCCCTTCCTGCAGTCTGTGTCAGTGACCGTGATGACCTGAGAAATCCTTCCTTATCGGCATCAAGAATAGCCACCAGAGATACTTCCGGAAGATCAAGTCCTTCCCGGAGCAAGTTGACTCCTACCAGAACATCAAAAGAACCTGTACGTAACCCTTCCATTATATCAATTCGATCGAGGGTGTCGATATCAGAGTGGATATAACTGCATTTTATATCAAACCTTATCAGGTAAGAAGAGAGTTCTTCAGCCATTCTCTTTGTGATAGTTGTTACAAGGGTCCTCTCCCCTGCACTCGTTCTTGATCTTATCTCAGCCATCAGGTCATCAATCTGGTTAAGACTCGGACGTACCTCAATAGGCGGATCCAGAAGGCCTGTCGGTCGTATTACCTGGTCAACAAAAACCCCTTCACTTTTTTCAAGTTCATAATCAGCCGGTGTGGCACTAACAAAAATTGTCTGACCTGTTAGTGATTCAAATTCTTCAATCCTCATTGGTCTGTTATCCAGAGCTGCAGGCAACCTGAATCCGTATTCAACAAGAGTCTGTTTTCGTGAATGATCCCCTCCAAACATTGCTCTTATCTGAGGCAGACTGACATGACTTTCATCTATTACAGTAATGAATTTATCTGGAAAATAGTCAAGCAAACAGAAAGGTCTTGTTCCTGGTTTTCTTCCATCGAAATATCTGGAATAATTTTCGATACCGCTGCAATAGCCAAGTTCCTTTATCATCTCAAGGTCATATAAAACCCTCTGCTCAAGCCGTTTTGCTTCTTCTTTTTTTCCTATATCATTAAAATAACTAACCTGACGAACCATATCATCCTGTATATCGGATATTGCAAGATTGATCCTTTCCCTTGTAGTAACAAATATATTTGCAGGATAAATTATGTATTCATTCAGGATATCAAGAGTGTGGCCACTAATAGGATCAAAAGTATTCAAATCTTCAATCTGGTCACCAAAAAATACCACCCGTACTGCAATATCAGCATAAGCAGGAAAAATATCCACAGTATCTCCTCGAACTCTGAAAGTGCCATATTTAAATTCGAGTTCATTGCGTGAATAAAGGCTGTCAACAAGTTTACGCAGGAAGAGGTTCCGACCTATAATCTGACCTTTTGTTACATGTACAGTATTTGAATGAAAATCATCGGGGTTGCCAATGCCATAGATGCATGATACAGAAGAGACAACAATGACATCGCGACGTCCAGAGAGTAGTGATGAAGTAGCGCTTAGCCTCAATTTTTCAATCTCCTCGTTAATAGAAAGGTCTTTCTCAATGTAAGTATCTGAAACAGGCAGATAAGCTTCCGGTTGATAATAATCGTAGTAGGATACAAAATATTCGACTCTGTTTTCAGGAAAAAACTGTTTGAACTCTCCATAGAGCTGAGCAGCTAAAGTCTTATTATGACTAAGCACAAGAACAGGTCTGTTAACTTTCTCAATTACATTTGCAATTGTAAACGTTTTACCGGATCCTGTCACTCCAAGAAGTGTCTGGAATGGAACTCCTCCATCCAGGCCATTTACCAGTTGCTTTATAGCATCCGGCTGGTCACCTGTTGGCTGAAAATCGGAAATAAGTTTAAAGTCCATTCGCTGATCAAGGGTTATAAGATTACAAACCTACAAATTTCTCAGTTAAAGCGAAGTTGTAAACTTCGCTTAGCGGACCAATAATAAACTTCGTTTAGTGGTCTGGCTTCAAACTTCACTTTGCCGGGATTTAAGCTCCTCTTTGGGGTTGGAGGTAAAAAAATAGAGGCTTCCCTTTTGAGACAGCCTCCTTTACTCTCCGGAAATTACGGTATATCTAACCCAGATAACCTTTCAATAATCTGCTTCTGGAGGTATGTCTTAACCTTCTGATAGCCTTTTCCTTTATCTGCCGTACCCTTTCACGGGTGAGACCAAATTTTTCCCCTATCTCTTCAAGAGTCATCTCCTGAGTTCCAATGCCAAAGAAAAATCTTATTATATCTCTCTCTCGTTCAGTAAGTGTGGCAAGTGCCCTGTAAATCTCCCTTGAAAGAGATTCGTCCATAAGAAGCTTATCAGCTACCGGTGAATCCGAATTTGTAAGTACATCCAGCAGGCTGTTATCTTCACCCTCAATAAAAGGTGCATCAACCGATACATGCCTTCCTGAGACTTTCAGAGTATCAGTTACCTTCTCTTTTGGCAATTCAAGAACCTCAGCCAGCTCTTCAGGTGAAGGAGTACGTTCATTCTCCTGTTCAAATTTCGAGAAAGCCTTGTTTATCTTGTTAAGCGAACCTACCTGGTTCAAAGGCAACCTTACAATCCTTGATTGTTCAGCAAGAGCCTGAAGGATAGACTGTCTGATCCACCAAACAGCATATGAAATAAATTTAAACCCACGGGTTTCATCAAATTTCTCTGCAGCCTTAATAAGACCCAGATTGCCTTCATTAATAAGATCGGGAAGACTAAGTCCCTGATTTTGATACTGTTTTGCAACAGATACAACAAAACGCAGGTTTGCTTTAGTGAGTTTCTCAAGAGCAGTTCTATCGCCTTTCTTTATTCGCTGAGCCAATTCAACTTCTTCCTCTACCGATATCAACTCCTCCTTACCAATCTCCTGCAAATATTTGTCTAATGACGCACTCTCTCTGTTAGTTATGGATTTGGTAATCTTTAATTGTCTCATTCTGCCTCCGAAAAAATTTCCGCAAAGATATTGCTTTATTACTTAATAACAAAAATTATTCGCTATTGTTATGAACAGGAGACCTATTTTCATAAATCCCCTATAAAACAAAGTATTATATAAAAAGAGATATTAGTTCCCAAATTGGAAATTAAATATTGTTCCATCAGGTTGTATTCCTCTTATTGATTTCAGGTTCCTTTCATTATTGGTAAATTGACTGATATCAGTTGGAGTATTAACTTTTTTACCATTGACACTTAAGATAACATAGCCCTTTCTCAAACCAATATCTTTGAGTCTTCCATCGTTCAATTCTGATACTTTCACGCCATAATCAACATTAAATGATCTCCTGTCTGCTGAACTAAGCGCAACCAGTCTGGCACCAAAAACTTCATCACCATTCATTGCGGTTGTAACAACATTTGTATTCCCTGCCACATTCTTCATAATAACTGATGTTGATGTCTCTTTCCCGTTTCTAATATAAGTTAAAGTTGCTTTATCTCCCGGCCGATGTTTCCCCACTTGTTCCTGTAATTCAGGGACTGTATTAACAGACAATCCGTCAAGTTTTACTATTACATCATTTACCTTAAGGCCTGCATCTTCAGCTGAACCGTTTTCAACAACCCGGGTAATTAGGATCCCTTTTACTTCTCCAAGATTTTGTTTATCAGCTTCGTCTGAATCAACATCTCTGATTTCAACACCAATGAGTGCTCGTTGAACCTCTCCAAACTCCTTAAGGTCGTCAATAACCTTTTTAACAATGGTCACAGGGATTGCAAATGAGTTACCTGCATAAGCGCCACTGGGTGAGAGTATTGCTGATGTAATACCTACCAGTAAGCCTTTCGTGTTGACAAGAGCTCCCCCGCTATTTCCCATATTAAGAGCTGCATCAGTCTGAATAAACGATTCTATCCTGTATGTTCCCTCTATTAATCCCAGATTCCGCCCCTTTGCGCTTACAATTCCGGCAGTAACAGTTGAAGTGAGATTAAATGGATTACCAACAGCCAGCACCCATTCACCAAGTTTAAGCTGATCCGAATCACCATACTTAATATATGGCAGTTTGTCCGCATCAATTTTCAGAAGAGCAATATCAGTACTTGGATCACGGCCTATAATCCTGGCTGTAAAAGTCCTTTTATCATTTAATGTAATATCAACAGATTCTGCATTGTCAATAACATGATTATTGGTAATAATATAACCATCACCGGATATAATAACGCCCGAACCATACCCGCTGACTTCCCTTGGCTTTAAATTGCGATTACCATAAAAATACTCCAAAATAGGATTATCAGATTCCATCCCCATCATTGTCTTTGTATGAACATGTACCACTGCATGAACTGTTTGCTCAGCAGCGTATGTAAAATCTATCTGGCCCTCTTGCATCTGTAACGATGTTAAAAGTGCCCTTGCATTTGAAACCTCAACACTCGAGCTATCCTTAGAAACAACCACTGAAGGGTTTCCAATCACTTTTGTGTATACAAACAAAGCAATTATAGCTCCTAAAAGAGACATTAATAATCCTCCTAATAAATACTTTCCTTTCATAACTAACTTTTTTAAATTTAACTCATCTTTTACTTAAGCATCAATATTCAATTTTTTTGCCTTTACAAAAGATTAATATCTTTATAACCGATTAATTGTAATTTTGTTTTACAAAGATCATGCATTTTAAGGATGATCTTCAATATTTTACAAAGAATTAACAACACTTTAACACTGATGATAATAGTATTTAACAAATATCAGGGAGCCGGTAACGACTTTATAATTATAGACAACCGGAAAGACATTTTTAATCCCGATGATTCCCGACTAATAAATAAACTATGTGATCGTAGATTTGGTATTGGTGCTGATGGTTTAATCCTGATATCCGAAAACCTGCCAAATGATTTTGAGATGAAGTACTTCAATGCCGATGGCTTTGAGAGTACAATGTGCGGAAATGGAGGCAGGTGCTCAGCAGACTTTGCCATTAGAACAAAAATAGCTGGCACAAAACTCGTTTTCAAAGCTATTGACGGATTGCATAAAGCAATATCTGAGGATGGCATAATAAGATTGCAAATGAATGATGTAAAGTACCCCCGGATTGTTGACGGAAATTACTTTATAGATACAGGATCACCCCATTATGTTCTGTTTAAAAAGAATCTTAACAGTTTTGATGTAAATAGCGAGGGCAAAAAAATCAGGTGGTCCGAAAAATTTGCTCCAGTGGGTACTAATGTAAATTTCGTTGAAATTGAGGAAAACAGCATCTATGTCAGAACTTTCGAAAGAGGTGTTGAAGAGGAGACTCTGTCTTGTGGAACCGGGGTCACAGCATCTGCCATTGCTTCAGTCCTTTCCGGACATATTGACACAAATAATATCAATGTAAAGACTAAGGGAGGGTATTTAACAGTTTCATTCAATGTTTTTGGGGAAAGTATTCATGAAATCTGGCTTTCCGGTCCTGCAACATTTGTGTTCGAAGGTAAAATTGAAGTGTGAGATATGAGAAAGTACAGGCTTCTGGCTTCTGGCGACAGGCTACAGGCTACAGGTAACTGGCAGAACAAGGAACAATAATGGAGAAAGAAAGACTATACGGAAAAACTCTAAATGAGCTTATTGCTGTTACCAAACGAATCGGATTACCAGGGTTTGCTGCAAAACAGATATCAGACTGGCTCTATAAGAAGGAGATAACTTCGATTGACGAAATGACCAACCTGTCAAAAAAAACACGGGAACTTCTTTCTGATGATTATGAATTTGGCCTCTCTGATCCCGATAATGTATCTGAAAGTTCTGATGGAACAAAGAAATACCTTTATAAAGTTCTGGAAGATAAATACATAGAGACAGCCTATATTCCTGATAATGAACGCGCTACAATCTGTGTGTCATCACAGGCAGGTTGTAAAATGGGTTGCATTTTCTGCATGACTGGGAAACAGGGCTTTCAGGGAAACCTGTCGTCAAATGAAATTCTCAACCAGTTCAGAAGTCTGCCTGAGTTCAGGAACCTCACCAATATGGTATATATGGGGATGGGTGAACCACTGGACAATTTCACAGAAGTACTAAAGAGCCTTGATATTCTTACCAATGAATGGGGATATGGATGGAGTTCTACCAGGATAACAGTCAGCACAGTCGGACTAATAACCGGGATAAAGGAATTGCTCGAAAAAAGCCGGTGCCATCTTGCTGTTAGCCTGCACTCTCCGTTTGATGAAGAGAGAAGAAAACTAATGCCTATACAGAGAACAAACACAGTTGAAGAGGTTTTAGACTTACTCCGGAAATTTGACTTCAACAGCCAGAGGAGGGTATCTTTCGAATATATCCTGTTTAATGGAATGAACGATACTCCACGACATATTAAGGAACTTGCCCGAATTCTGAACGGAATAAAATGCAGGATCAATATAATACGTTTTCATCCTATACCCGGTTCAGAATTTAATAGTCCTGATCTGGAAAACACTATCAGATTTAAGGAAGCTCTTAATTCAAAAGGGTTACTAACGACTATCCGGGCAAGCAGAGGAGTTAATATCCAGGCTGCCTGCGGTTTATTATCAACACTCGAACAAAATAAATCCTGAAGGAATGATGAGAACATTCCTATTCCTTTCCCTGCTTTGTTTTTCTTTCAGATCATTTTCTCAGGAAGGATCATTCGGGAAATTACTCTCTGACTCATCTATGATGCATGCTTCTGTCTCACTGTGTATAGCAAATGCAGAAAATGGAGAGATTGTGATGGGATATAATTCCGAAAAAAGTCTTATCCCGGCTTCAGTAATGAAGCTTTTTACATCGGCTTCAGCACTAGAATTGCTAGGTCCGCAATATACATTTATTACTAAAATAGGTTATACAGGTACTCTTAATAAACGAACAGGAAGGTTATCAGGGAATATAGCCATTCGGGGCGGTGGCGATCCTGCTCTGGGATCAAAATATTTTTCTGATCATTACCAGGATTTTATTAGTAGCTGGGTCACTGAAATTAGAAAACTGGGAATCAGAAAAATAGACGGAAAAGTCATAACCGACGATTCTTATTATGACTTTCAACCTGTCCCTGCAAAATGGCTCTGGGAAGATGCTGGCAATTATTATGGGGCAGGGGCTTATGGGTTATCAGTTTTTGATAATACTTACGAGATTCATTTTAAGACATCATCCGATAGTGACAAATTAACCATAACCGAGATAATTCCCGATGAATGCAGTCCCGAATTATCAAATTGGCTGACTGTATCCGGAACCTCCGATAAAGGTTATGTTTTTGCTGCCCCTTACAGTACAAATGCATGGCTCTCAGGAACTATCCCCGCCAACCGGGAAGATTTTGTGCTAAAAGCATCAATCCCTGATCCTCCTCTCCTTATTGCAAAAATAATAAATGAAAAACTTAAAGCAGAAGGCATAATAATTTCCAAAGATCCATCTACTTTCAGATTAGAAGAGAAAAATTTATCTGAAAAATTTTTCCCGATTGCAGAAATTATATCTCCGCCCCTTGTGGATATAATTGAAGTTCTTAACCATGAAAGCGTTAATCTCTTTGCAGAACATTTAATAAAAGAACTTGGTAAAAAGTATCAGAACAATGGATCTACAGCGTCCGGCATTGAAGTTATAATGAATTTCCTTTATAAGGCCGGCGTTAATACAGACGGATTGTTTATTGAAGATGGTAGCGGTCTCTCGCCACTAGATGCTATAAGTACCAGAGAATTGGTTAATTTATTGTTTTATATGAAGAGGGAAGGGAAGTATTTTCCGGAATACTATTCTTCACTGCCTGATGCAGGAAAAGAGGGAACTCTGAAATACTATTTTAGAGATCCGGTTTTTGATTCAAACCTTAAGGCAAAGAGCGGTTCAATGACCAGAGTTAGAAGCTATGCAGGATATTTTACTACACTATCAGGCAAAAAAATGATCTTCAGCATAATTATTAATAATTATACCGGTCCTTCAAAAAATATTATTTCCGGTATAGAAGGAGTAATTAAAGAATTTATCTTGTATGAACAGTAAAATCTCAGTTAGAAAATGCAAAGAATATGATCTCCATGAGGTCTATGCACTTATTTCTGACATATACATAATGTCTGAAGGCCCTGATGTTCAGGGGAAAAGAGTTCTGGTAAAACCTAATATACTTACTGACGACGATCCGGCAAAATGTATAAGCACTCATCCAGTTGTTGTTGAGGCGATGATCCGTTATCTTCAAACAAATGGAGCAACTGTACTGGTCGGTGATTCACCTGCTGTACATACTAAAATGTTCAAAGGCGAGAAATCAGGGATCTATAAAGTTTGTGAAACGACAGGGGCAGAATGGGTTGATTTCATGGCCAACCCTGTGGAGATTAAGCTCGGGAAAGGAAAAGTAAGGATTGCAGCTGTTGCTGACCAGGTTGACCTTATTATCTCGCTCCCTAAGTTCAAGAACCACGAACTTGTTTATTTTACCGGGGCAATTAAAAACACTCTTGGCCTGGTTCCTGGTTTCAGTAAAGCAAAACAGCATGCCTTGCATCAGGACAGAAATGGATTTGGTGAGTTCCTGGTTGATCTTAATGAAGTTGTGACTCCTGATTATTTTCTTATGGATGGAATAATGGGGATGGAAGGTCCTGGCCCGGGCAGAGGACTACCTACAGAGATTGGATTGTTGATGGGGTCCACAAACCCTCTTGTATTAGATATAATAGCTAGCCATATTGCTGGCTATGATCCCATTGTAATACCAACAACAAAAACAGCGTTATTCAGGAAAAAATGGCTCCTGTCACAAGAGGAGATAATTTATGACGGACCAGATATCACTACCATAATAAAAGAAGGTTTTAAGAAAATTCCTATTTCAGGCAGCAATAATATTGCTTTGCAATTTATTATGCGAAGGATAAAATTTCTAAAAAAACTTGAAAGAAGACCGGTCTTTATCCATGACAATTGCACAGGATGTCAGAAGTGTGTAAATATCTGTCCCGTTCAGGCCATTCTACCATCTCCCTCTGATAAAACCCATATTATACTTACAGATAGTAAATGTATACGATGTTTTTGTTGTAGTGAAGTCTGTACTGACGATGCAGTCGTTATCAGAAGGAAACTTTTTGGCGTCTAAACATCTATTTTAGCATACTTTGCATGAGTTTCGATGAACTCCCTTCGTGGAGGAACCTCATCGCCCATAAGCATCGAAAATATATGATCTGCCTCAGCAGCACTTTCAATTGTAACCTGTCTTAGAGTTCTTGTTTCAGGGTTCATGGTTGTTGACCAGAGTTGCTCAGCATTCATCTCACCAAGACCTTTATATCTCTGAATACCTACCGAGGATTCTTTTCCCTGGCCCATCTCTGCAACAGCTTCTTCCCGCTCCTCTTCAGACCAGCAATAACGTTCTGTTTTGCCTTTCTTAATAAGGTAAAGAGGTGGAGTTGCGATAAATATGTTACCCCCTTTAATCAGATCCTGCATATATCTGAAAAAGAATGTCATGATAAGTGTGGTAATATGAGAGCCATCGACATCAGCATCTGTCATAATAATGATTTTATGATAACGCAAGCCTGCTGTGTTGAGAGCCTTGCTATCTTCTTCTGTTCCAATATTGACACCAAGTGCAGTAAAAATATTTTTTATCTCTTCGCTTTCATATATTCTGTGTTGCATAGCCTTTTCAACATTCAATATCTTACCTCTAAGCGGCAAGATTGCCTGAAAACCCCTATCGCGTCCTTGCTTTGCTGTTCCGCCTGCAGAATCGCCCTCCACAAGGTATATCTCGCAATTGGCCGGGTCCCTGTCTGAACAATCGGCGAGTTTACCTGGTAGTCCCGATCCGGACAAGACATTCTTACGCTGGACCAGTTCCCTTGCTTTACGAGCAGCATGACGAGCAGTTGCAGCAAGAATCACTTTCTGAACTATAACCCTGGCATCTTTGGGATTCTCTTCAAGGTAGTTAGTAAGCATCGTACTGACAGCCTGATCGACAGCACCCATAACCTCCGAGTTTCCCAATTTAGTTTTGGTCTGACCTTCAAATTGTGGTTCAGCAACTTTTACTGAGATAATTGCAGTAAGACCCTCACGAAAATCATCACCATTAATATCAAATTTAAGTTTTGAAGTAGCACCTGAATCTTCCGCATATTTTTTGAGTGTGCGGGTCAACCCTCTCTTAAATCCAGCAAGGTGTGTCCCCCCTTCAATAGTATTGATATTATTCACATATGAATGTACATTCTCTGAAAATGAGTTATTATACTGAAGGGCAATCTCGACAGGAATATCAGTCTTATCAAATGTAATATGTATAGGTTCGTCAATAAGTCTTTCCCTGTTTGCATCAAGGTATTCAACAAATTCTTTAAGCCCAAGTTCTGATTGAAACTCTTCGTAACGATGTGTTCCTCCATTGCCATCCTCAACCAGTTCTCGCATATCTGTAATTGTGAGTACTATTCCTTTATTTAGGAATGCCAGTTCACGAAGACGTGCTGAGAGTATCTCAAAGTTATACTCTGTTGTCTGGAATATACTTGTGTCCGGCTTAAACCTTACGATTGTTCCCGATTTATCTGTCTCCCCAATAATCTCTACTCCTGTTACCGGTTTCCCCTTTTCATAATCCTGCTTGAATATTTTGCCTTCTCTCATTATAGTTGCAGAAAGCTGTTCTGACAGGGCATTCACACAGGAGACACCAACGCCATGAAGACCCCCTGATACTTTGTATGAATCCTTATCAAACTTTCCACCTGCATGTAAAACTGTCATAACAACTTCAAGGGCAGATTTATTCTCTTTCTCCATTATACCAGTTGGAATTCCTCTTCCATCATCAGTCACTAAAACGGAGTCATCTTCTTGTATAACAACCTCAATTTTAGAGCAATATCCTGCAAGCGCTTCATCTATCGAGTTATCAACTACCTCATAAACAAGATGATGCAATCCTTTCATCCCAATGTCACCTATATACATTGCAGGTCTTTTGCGAACAGCCTCAAGCCCTTCCAGTACATGAATATTCCCAGCTGAGTAATCGATACTATCCTGCAATTTTTTTTCTTTCTCACTCATTCTTTCAATATTATTAGTTCATTAATTTTTAAAAACAATCATTTAAAACAGAACCTTAAGTCAATTATGAGACCAATCTGGTTATAATCCTTTAATTGATAATAAAATGCTTTTTGGAAAGGAAATCACGATTCCATTTTTGTCCTAGTCAACCATCAGAACCAACTTCATTTCTGATGTTATAAATTACTGATATTATGCTTTTTAATTACCGTGGCAAATATAGTGATTTAAAACTATTTTACGTTTATAATTTGTTAAAATTAATGCACATTTTTCACTATGCTTCAAACCGTTTTACAGGCTGTATGTAAACCCTATCATACAAAGGAATCTCTGTGAAGGATAGTAGGCCCATTCATAGTAGCGATTGTATGAGATGTTATTAAATTTCGTCCAGAATGAGAGTATTTTAGAATATCTATATTCAGCACTGAGATTTATATTTAAATGGGCAGTCGTTTCATACAGAAGATTAGGATCACCGGTGACTACCAGTTTGCGTTTACCCTGAGCTGTTATTTCCATCCCGGCAATAATTTTATCTCTCAGGTTATACTTTAAACCAAATCTCCCATCCCAGCCTGGTTTATTCCAGGCAAAATCATTTACAGCAAGCGTATATCTATACAAATTTGCAACACCATTAAACGATAGTTTATCATTTATAGCTCCCCTCATTTCGCCATGAATATTAAGAATTTCAGCGTCGTCGGTAATAGGTAAAAAATAGTTACCTAAGGCGGGAGCAAATAAATCATCAGTGAAGACTAGATTTGAGTAGAAAATCATATCGCTAATAAGTGAATATGAAGCCGATACTATGTAGTTTCCACCAATTCCGGTATTTCCCTTCAACCCTGCAGAAACTATCAACTCATGATCGGTATTGGGTAAAGTAAAAAGAGATCCGTTACGGAGCAAATAAGGATTTTCAGAAATTATTTTCAATGGCACATTCTTTTCAAGCTTACCTGACAATGCGGCAAAGAAGTTGACATATGACGGTACAATATTAAAACTGAAAGAAATATCAGGGTAAATATTTAACTCCGGCGATGCAGTCATATTTTTATCAATCAATGCCTGGAACCCAAGCTTAAAGCTCCACTGTTCTGTACTCTTTTTTAAGAAAGGACTTATTGAAGCAATGTATTCAGGTGTTGTTAAGATTGAATCAGAAATCCGGTAAAAATCATACCCTATGTCTGATCCAACATAGAATCCTTTATAGGATTTTGCCATTGTTCCACTGAATCCTGCATTATGTTGAAACAAGTTTCTTGCATTATAGAAAAAATTATAGTAGATGTCGAAATCATAAGAGAAGATTGTAGAATCAACTGTTAATGACGATAAAGAAGCTTTTGCCCCAATATTATAATATGGCAATCTGATCTCCTTTTTTTCAGAAGAGTAATCAACAATGCTCGTATCGTAGCCATAAGCATATCTGGTCTTTTGAATGAAATCCACTGAACTTTCAAAGAGGTCTTTCCTAAAGAATTTTTTACCAAAGAGAGAGACATCGTTATCCATATACCCTGCAAAAACCTTCTTGTTATTCTGTAGTTCAACTTTTCCGCTAGATGATAAATGCCGGACATAGAAACCTATTGCTCCCTTTTTCGATCGCTCATTTGTAATACTTATTTCAGCCAGTGGGGTGATATAATTGCCTAAACCAATATTAATATAACTTCTGTAAAGCTTTGGCAATGGATCTGGCATTAATGCAGCTGCCTTTATAGGACTAATAGTATATACCGGAAGAAAAGGGACTGTCTTGATATCATACCGGAAGTCATGTCTGATCTTCATAGTATCTTTCATATCGGCCAGATAACTCCTCTTTTTTACCTCAGGAAGAGATGGTTTGTAAGGATTGTATAGGGTAACCTCTCTTTTCATATCCATTTCCTTTTTCACAACCTGTGCTATTGATGGTAAAAGATTGAAAAGAATGAGGGCTGCTATAATAATATTTCTCTTTATCATGTCAAATCTATTTCTTTTTCATATTTTCACTAAATATTCGCTATCATAGAATCTGTTTCCTGTACTGTTCATTACTTCATTTCGTTCAGAGAATCAAGTTTGGCGTTTACCTCATCGAGTATTCCGTCATTGTCGATGGAATAATAATCTTTAAGACTCTGAAGTGTTGCTCTTGCCTGTAGTGTGTCACCTTTTTTCAGACTTATATCTGACAGAAGCAGAAACATTCTTGCCATCCAGTATTGGTGTGGTGTATTCTGGTCTATGAACTCTGTAATAATCTTCTCTGATTCAGCTGTTAAACCTTTCTGGTTTAACAGTTCAGCCACCCTGAACTTGGACTCTGCTCCTTCTATACTGGTTACTTCAGTGGCAACCTTTCGGAAGTCTCTAAGTGCTTCATCAAAATTATTAAGACTATAATTTGCTTTTGCACTCATAAAAATTGCCTCCCGAAACAGCTCTTCTGAAATATCTGAGGAGTTTGTAATTTTACCTGCCGCAACAATTGTCTTTTGTGCATCACCTGCCTGGTATGCCGACCTCAGCTCCCCTTTTAGAGCGATAAGTTTAGTTCCTGCATTAATTGCTGCTCTCTCCAGCCTTTCATAATAAATGAGTGATGTTTCATAATCTTCATTTTCAAAAAGCAGTGAGGAAGAAGCCAGCAGCGACTGTTCAATGTATTGACTATTTGATTCATCGGATAATTCTATAAAAATTTTCAGAGCTTCATCGGCTTTGCCAGTTGCTTTAAGGCTCTCTGCAAGATAATACTTTGCATTTTCCCTGAAACTGCCATTAGGAAATTCATTAAGATAGTTCTGAAAGACTTTAGATGATTCATCATATCTGGCAGTTATATATAGATTTTCCCCTGATGTATAAAGAAGGGAATCTTTCTCAGCCATATTTACATCACTATAACCATCGAGTGACTTAATATATACAAAATAGGCCTCCACATCATTAATATCGACATAGGTATTCCGCAATCCAGTCATTGCAGCCCGGGCTTCATCTGTAGATTTGAAATTATTCACAACCTTTTTAAATTGTTCAATTGCTTTCTGATTTTCACCAAGGTTGTAATAAAGAAGGCCTAGCTGTACCATAGCCTGCGGAACAAGAGGACTGGTCGGATAAGAAGTAATCACAGTTTTAAAATCTGTCTCTCCCCTTCCGTAGTCCTCCATCACAAGGTATGCCCTTCCCCTTTCGAATATTGCACCAGGTACATATGATGAAGTCGGAAATTTCTCAACCAGGGATGTGAGAACATCAACTTTACCCTTGCCATTATTGGTAAGTCCCAGCGAAAAACCCTTTTGGAACATAGCATAATCAGCATCGAGATACCCGTAGTCAATAACCTTATCGTAGTAACTTATTGCCATAGGATAATTGGTCGCGATATAGTAGCAGTCAGCAATTCTGTTCTTTGCATCAGCTAGTATTTCAGGTTTTACATTTGTCACCCCCGATTCAAATGTTTTAAGATGATTAATGGCATTAGAATAGTCTTTGAGATTAAAGAGGGCATAACCAAGGTTATATCTTACAAGATTGTGTTCACTTAGAAGCATTGAACCGGGTATTCCCATAAACAACTCATAATCACTTTTTGCTTTATCGTAATTTGCCAGACGATACCATGCTTCTCCCCTCCAGTAAATAGCTCTTGCCCTTATTGATCTGTCATACTTTTCATACTTGAGTGATTTATCAAACATATCGATTGAGGCTTCAAGCTCCATATTATTAAATAGCTCTAATCCCCTGAAAAATGATACTCTCTGATATGCTTCTTCCAACCTTTGATCCTTATTCGATATCTTATCGAGAGATAATAGAGCGGCATTGTAGTTTTTCAGTTGTGTAAATGTACCTACCAGGTAATCATATACCTCCTGTATTCTCTCTGACCCGGGATAGAGGTCAATATATTCCTGTAGAGCCGCAATTGTCTCTCCAAAGGGTGAATAAGATGTTTCATAAGTCAGTTTGGCATAGTTAAACAGCGCCTCCTCCTTAATTTTTTTATCAAAATTCATTTTTGAAGCTTCGCCAAAACCAAACTGTGAACGCTTTTTATCGCCCTTTTGCAGATAGCAGTCGCCAAGCAGATTCCATATATTCTGACTCAGAAGGTCATTTTTTGCCCCTATTTCCAGGAAAATTTTAATGGCCTTATTAATCTCTCCGGTTTTATAATAACAATATCCAAGCTGGTATTTATCCTCCCGTGCGCTAACCCGTGATCCTGAAGAAAACTTTTCAAGATAAGTTAAAGCCTCCTTATAATTTCCTTTATTATAATAAGCATCACCAATGAATCTATACAGCTCAACAGCCCTCGCCTTCCCGGCAGAATTAAGAAGATCAGGAGCTATGGAAAGGACCCCATCATAATCTTTTTGCAGATACAAAATCTGAACAATATAGAACGGGACAACATTTCCGAATGTTTCATCTTCTTTCAGACGTAAGAACCCATCCATGGCAGTCTGATACATCTTTTGTTCGTAGGCAATTTGCGAAAAATAGTAAACAGCCGGTGGAGTATATTCAGTATCAATATCTTTAATCTCAGAAAACATAAGAAGCGCCCTGCTTTTATCCCTCCTTATATAAAGAGAATATCCCAATCTGAAAAAATATTCTGCCAGTTGTTCCGATTCCAATTCCTGCCTGTTCACATTCTCATAATAGGTTACAGCTTTTCTGTAATTTTTATTCTGATAAAAATAGTCGCCTAATTCCAACCATGCATCATTTATCCTGGAGCTTTCGGGATGAGTCGAAATGTACTTTATCATCCTGTATTCACCATCCGGATTAAAAACCTTAAGAGCAGCAATTGCGCCATAATATTCAGCCTCAGCAACAAGGATCAGATTAGATTCCTCTCCACTATTAATGAAAGAATCGAATAGACGTATTGATGCCGGATATTTCTGCTTATTGAATAATTCCATCCCTCTGTTAAATTCAGAACCAACCTCTTTTCCAAGAAAAAGTGCCTGAGATGATATCTGAATGAGGGAAATAAAAAGAAAACTGAATATTAAAATTAATCTGTTTCTGTTCATAACTTATTTTTTTTGGCCATTTACAATTGGTACAATCAGATGCTTAATGCGTTTTGAAATTCATGTAAGCATATAACATACTAACTGTAAGCCATATGTAATACTTGCTCTTTTTTCTAATTAACCGTAAAATTACAATTATTAAACGCCAGCAACCGGGCTTTATTACTGATTTTATCAACATATAAATGTTAATTATCAATTCTTTCATTATTTTGCGCATTAAATAACCATTATATGCAGGAGAATCTTCCACTGGATGTAATTATTGAACTGACAAACTGTACTATATGGCAGCAGGATCATCTTGTCCTTTCAAATGTAAATCTTAGTGTCGGCAAGGGTGAATTTGTTTACCTTGTAGGAAGAGTCGGCAGCGGAAAATCTAGTCTGATAAAAACCCTAAACGCTCAAATTCCTCTAAAAGAAGGCATTGGAATTATTGCCGGATATAACTTATCAAAATTAAAAAGGAAAGAGGTCCCTTATCTGCGAAGAAAAATCGGAATCGTTTTTCAGGATTTTCAATTACTTATTGACAGATCAGTTAATGAGAATCTTGAATTTGTTTTAAAAGCAACAGGGTGGAAAAACAAGAAAGAAATAGATATTAGGATTGACGAAGTTCTGGAAAAAGTTGGTCTTGGACGAAAAGGTTATAAGATGCCTCATCAACTGTCAGGAGGGGAACAACAACGTGTAGTTATAAGCAGGGCACTACTGAATGACCCTGATATTGTCCTTGCCGATGAACCAACGGGCAATCTTGATCCTGAGACCTCAGAAGGAATTATCAACCTTTTAATAGATATCAGCAAAACAGGCAGAGCAGTTATAATGGCCACTCATAACTATACGCTTCTGAAAAAATTCACAGCGAGGACGTTAAAATGCGAGGATGGCAAACTGGTTGAGGTCAGAGATGATGAGGAGATGGAACTGCTGGTATGAAGGCAGTAGAGTCTTTAAAGTCTGTAAATGCTTTAGAGGCTTCATACCCCAATACCGCAAGCCGCATGCCTCTCTTATTGTTTCAGTGCAGCCTTGGTAAAGATATAATCAGGAATATTCTGGTCAAATTTTACACTTGTCATTCTGAACTCTGTTCCTTTTCCATCCTTTAGTACATCTTTATAAACAATACTCATTGGAAACCAGCGGCCCTGCACCTGTTTTACATCAGTAAGTGTAGTGCGTTTAAGCAGCTGACCACTCTTTGCAAACATCTCCTGCTTAAGGGGAACAAAGCGTTCGGTATCAACCCATATTTTCTGGGAATGATATGTTGCATTATCAACTTTGGCAATCAGCTCCAGGACATAAGTATTTCTGCCGTCAATTGTCTCATTACCTGTAATTTTTGCCGAGTAGATCTCAGTAAGTTTCCTGTCATCCATCATATCTTCATAGGAAAGGTCTGATCCCATAACTGATTGACGTAGCATATGCCCCGAGATTTGAATAGTACGGTCGGTTGAGGGTGAATATATCCATAACTGATTTTCCAGCTTCAACATCTTCGTACCCTGCTCGCGGGCAGGGCTGAGATATTCAGTGAAGGATTGTTTATCGCCAACCGAATATGAGATAGATGTTATTGTTCGGATGGTACGACGTCCGTGAATAATCATTTCCGATACAAAAACCCTGTTTTTTGACGACATGTTCTTATCAACTTTATCCAATATTTCATTTGCATCAGGGTATGCAAAACTCATTAAGAATATTGCCGATGCAATTAGTACTATTATTCTTTTCATTCTTAAAATTTTAGATTTAAATCTGATCCTTAATGTTCTGCTTCCTTATCCGAAGCTGTTTATACTTCAAGTTCATGAAACAGCTGTGCTGTTTTTCTTTTATAAATAGCAAAACCTGCCAAAGCGCTCCCAAGAACTGTCGCTATCACTCCGGGGAAGAAACCGATATAGAACAGATCAGGCGTTACCTTCGCCCTGTAAACGGAAGGGAGCATCATGCCGATATTTTTAAGAAGGGCAGAGATATCCCAGCCATGGGTCTGCAGGTAAAAAGCTGCTCCTAATCCCAGTGCAGTACCAATGACAGATCCTATAATACCTATCAGTATTGCCTCATATATTGTGGTTTTATATATATGATTCTTCTCTTCCCCCAAAGCAAGGCGGACTCCAAATTCACTGTACCTTCTCAGGCCTCCAAGCAGTCCGGTATTCCACAATACTATAGACATAGCGATCACAAAAATGAACACCATAATAGAACTCATACTTTCGGCCAATGTCAGGTAATCACCTAAACCCTCCTGCTCAACAAGTCTGGTCATCTGGGGCGAAAACTCATCATCTTCCAAACTATATTTTGCATTGAACGACTTCTGAACCTGTTGTGCTTTGAGGTCATCGTATGTGCCACTCTTAAAATACCCAAGTATTTCACTGGCCGCATTGTCCATATCAAGAGCCATCTGTGCATCACGAATATCCATAAAAATAGCTCCACGATCAAGAACTGTTGAGCCAAATCTTATAGTTCCGCTAACCACAAAAGTTTTAAACATCATGCTTCCGTTCATGGTTGAACCAAACAGGGTCACATCATCACCAATAGTTACGCCGAATCTTTCGGCAAAATCATCACTGATTAGTGCTTCACCCTGTTTCGCTGGTAATGAGCCTTTTACTAATGATTTTTGAATGTTCATACGTTCCAACTCATGGGTGCCGGGTGAGAGCATATCCACAGCTGTTCCGATAGCCTGGCCCTGTTCCCTTGTTTCACCCGATTCGTCCGGAACATCCAATAATCCTCCGGTATGTATCCTTTCAACCCATTCCATATCAGGGTAATCAATACAAAGCTGACTTATCAGTTCTTTCACATCCATTAATGCCAGATCATTAGGCACCTGGTTTTCATTTTCAGCATAGGCGCGGGTGAGTATTTTTACATGACCAGTTGTAAATTTCGCGTTTAGTTCTGTCATATCATTGAAAACACCTCTTAAAAACCCACTCATAAACACAGTCAGAAATACGCCCAGGGCGACAACAATTACCGGTAACAGGCTTCGGCTTTTGTCTCTTATAATTCCTTTAAATATAAATTTTATCATTGTAGTTTTCCTTTAAGTGCATCTGTTGGTTTCATTGTTGAAATTTTGCGGGCAGGCAGATAACTTACAATTGTTGCTGATATGACCACAAGAATAATTGTTATGATAATAAGTTGCAGGCTATAGTACGGATATATTGCTTCAGCCAGGGGAATGTCAATTTGCATATCTTCAGCGTAACCCATCGAAATACCAACTTTATTGAGCCACAATAATAGCGGTATCCCATAAACGGCTCCCACCAATACAGCTAAAATACTGTGGGCCCCGCCTTCGATGGTAAAAATACCGACTACCTGTGAGCGTGTCATACCTAATGCTATATAGGTTCCGATCTCTTTCTGCCTGCGGAATATTGATAAAACCTGGGTATCGAATATTGCTATCAGTGCAATAATCAGTAATAGACCCTGCATTATAGATCCTCCTGCCTTTTTTGCCTGGATGATTTTATCCATATCTGCCAAAAGAAAGCTCTGGTCCTTGAACTCCCAGTTATTAAGATCTTTGTAAAGAAAATTCTTGCCAGCTACTAGTAAAGTGGCCTCATTTCCCATTCCCATCATTTTCTGAAGAACTTCAAGGCGAAGGTAAATTTGGCCTCTGTCGACAGTAGGTACGTCAGATTTGAATACAGAGGCTATCTCGATTTCAAGGGCATCAAAAGTCCCGTTATTATCGCGCCACCGGATCAGAAGTTTGTCGCCAACTCCTATTTTTGCTGATTCAGCCATCCTTTTACCAATTATCGCATAATAATTATCATCCGATGCAGCCAGCGTGGCAGTTGGCAATTCAAGAACAGTCTGATCAGGATCTATACCCCTGAGAGTAACACCCTGCATTCTTCCCTGAGGAAAAGCTGTTGCCTGGGCTATAAGTACAGGTACAAGGTTCTTCTTTACAATCTCAGACTGTATCTCTTCCGACATTAGGGAGTGTGAATCCCTGATAGTATAAGCGTCATAACGATCGTACTCCGGATGCCAGAATTGCCCTTCTCCTGTCTCCCATGCCTGGGTATCGATGCGACTCTGCCTGTTCCATCCGTCGATCATCCCGTTATAAAATATGATAAGGACAAAAGCGAAAGAGAGGACCGAGACATTGAGCCAGGTTCGCAAACCCGCGCCCATCAGGTTTTTAAATGCTAATTTTAATGCTAACATATTTTTAATTTTTTGAGTTCGGGATAAGTTCATCTTTCACAACTTTACCATCTTCCAGTGAGATGATACGGTTAAGATATTGCATCACCTTCTCATCATGGGTGGCAAATATGAAAGTAGTATTAAGTTCCCGGTTCAGACTTTTCATTGTCTGGAGGATATGATGGGAGTTTTTTGAGTCGAGGTTTGCTGTTGGTTCGTCAGCAAGCACAATTTCGGGCCTTTTTACCATCGATCGGGCGATGGCCACACGCTGGCATTCACCACCCGACAACATTGAAGGTTTTGATTTTATCTTATCGGTAAGGCCAACCCATTCAAGAGCATCCATCACCGCTTTTTTTCTTTCTGAACCGGAAAGATTCTGTAATAGTAATGCAAATTCAACATTTTCATAAACCGTGTATACTGGCAGGAGGTTATATGTCTGAAAAATGAAACCGATATGTCTGTTTCTGAGTCTTGCAGATTGTTTATGGCTTAGTGAGGAGATTGATCTGTTGAGCACATCAACCTCTCCTTCTGAAGGTGAATCAAGAGAACCAATAATGTTCAGGAGTGTTGTTTTTCCTGATCCGCTGGGTCCAACAAGACCTGCAAACTCACCAGAACCAAATTTTATATTGAGGTTATTAAGAGCTGTAAATTCGGTTTTCCCTACCGGGAATCGTTTGATAAGCTTTTCAATTTTAATGATTGAAGAATTTTCCATTGATTTTATTTTAATGATTCAATACAAGCATAATTTGAATGCCTTTCCCGGCAAATAGGTTTTGATCACTACCCTGAGTAGGTATATTGTATTTCTCAGGGTTCCAGTATCCCATCAGATATAAAGTTACATTTTTAAATTGTTTTTGCCAATTTATAAAGTTATAAGCATTCCTGTTTTTCCAGTCGTAATATACTATGCCCCTGATATTGTCAAAAAGACCTACCGGATAAGAAAGAGAAAACAGAGAAAACGATGTAGTATTCTGAAAACTAAATGCTTTTTCGTCATTGGCTGCAAGTAATTGTTCATAAACGACATTTAATCCATTTCCTATTCCAAATGTGTAATCGATACCTGTATTAAGAATTTCCTGATTGGTAAACATTCCAAGCTCTTTGTTCATTATTACCCAAGAACCTTCAAGCCAGAATCCTATAACCAGGTCAAGCTTAATGTCGAAACCAATTCTGTTCTCACTGATCTCACCATATTGCGGAATTAAATCATTCAGGTTCCTGGTATCAGCGATCCGGTGATGATAAGATATAGCAGCTTCACCTGCAGGTACAGGTACCTGAATCCTTCCCCCGATTTCAGGATAATGGCTGTTTGTACCGGCAAATTCCCAACCTTTCGGATCTTTATTGCCGTAAAGCCCCCAAAACCATATATTTGCGTTATTAAGAAAGTAATATCTGCCTAAAACACCCAATACGCCATCTGTCAGGTGTAAAGGGTCGCGTGGGTCAACCTGGTCGAACCACATGAGTGGCCGCAAAAGTGATGCCGATCCAAAATTTATTTTTTGCAGTCCTGCGCGAATCTCAAATTGTCTTGATGAATACCTTGCCCATAGTCTATAGGGTTTAATTTGACCATCAGATCTTATTGAGTCAAATGGATTAAATCCAGCGCTTCCGATAATATTAAATGAAGCCTCAAAATCAATATGTCTGTCTTTTTGAAACTGTAAATCATAATTCAATTGAGGAATATATCTTCCACCCATATAAACAGGTAGATCGTTACCACCATTGTAGAGCATCCATGTTGAGAGCTGACCTTTGAAACTCAGGCTGTCTTGTACTTGAGCGTTTAATGACAAGACCATAAAAAAAGAAAAGAAGAATATGTAAATGATTCTTTGCATAATCTATTCTCCGGGCGATATGCCGTAAACAAAAAGGTTTGTCATTTCCATAATAAGCTCTTGTGGTGAATTAAATAATTAAGGTACATTGACTTAGGGGCATTTTGTCTGTAAATGTTGTAATGGATGTATAAGTGAGTCTTATTTCATCATTCTGACTGGCCAGAAAAGCTTGTTACGGTATATTCTGTAATAGGGTTTACTTACAGCCCCGAACGACTCCATAAAGGAAGCTATAGAGGGTATTGATGAGCCTGCAAAATCAATTATAGTTCTTGTTGATGAATAATCTTTTATTAATTCATTAACAACAAAATAACCTATTCGCCTGTCGCGACTTTGTGGAGTATTAACTACGAAAAGAAGAGTTTTATTACCATGTGTCTCAACGATAAAGATCCCGAATATCAACCTTTTTTTTGTCCCCCGTACACCAATTATCCTACCTTTCTTGTTTTTCAGACAGAAGTTCATCAGATTTTTTAACCGCTGATAATCACGTGTTTTAACTCCTTTTACCTCTTTGCCCTTATTTCTGATGAACAGATCAATAATCTCATCAGGAGTAACATCCGAAATAAGTTCAGGTCTCTTTCGTGCTGATGTTTCTATGTTTCTCCTGCAATGAGGAGTAAATCCTGCCAATAAATTTTCATAAGTGTCTGAAAGATCCAGTTCGAAATTTGCTTTTTCAGTTACTTTATATCCATCTAAATAAATTTTCTGTCCGACAGATAAATCAATCAGGCGGTAGAAATCAGGCATATAATTAAGAAATTCAATAAGTGAAGATGATGCTGGTTTATCAGGAGAGAAAGCTCCCAATTGCTGCAAAAATATAGGGGTAGTAATATATTGAATTCCATAACGTTTGAAACCAGGAACCGGAAAGACCGAATCGTATTCATCATCCACCAGGGCTTCCCACCCTGGAGCCATTATATCGAGGTACCAGGAAAATGCATATGGTTTAACACCCGGAGAGTTTTTTATACAATTATCCCATTGCACCCTATCAATCTCATTGTTCTTGTGGTAAACTATCATGGCTTCTGGTTTTTAAGCATAAATTCAAAAAGATCTCTCCATCCCTGCCATTCCTGATTATCAAGCAGTGATGTATTATGCCAGATACTTACAAAGAGACCTCCGACTTTTCTGATTTCATTTATCATCCTTATAATGACCTCCCTGGAAGCAATAGAATCAAGATTTTTATAATTATAGAGTGTTCCATCCATCACCTGGAAAGGAATAATTTTTAAGCTGGTTTGTTGATCCTTAGAGACATCATAGAAGTAAAATGGTCTGGCAATTCCTGCTCTGAAACCAGGTTCGTCAGGATAACCCATCGAATAATCCTCCATTATTCCAGCATTAATAATATCGTTGTAAGATTGGGGTATAAATAATCTAATATAATGAAACCTGCTTAAAAGTATCTCCCTCTTTAAGATCGTCCTTAGCCGAACTGATTCACCACTAATCATTTCAGAGCTTATAGCTGCAAAAAACGAAGGGTGCAAACCGGTTTCAAATTTATCAGCAATTCTATGTATAAGCTTTCTGTATTTATCGTTTCTCCATGACGGATTTTTATCATACTCAGTATGGTCCCCTACAGGCAAAAAGAACCTGACATCAACATTTTCCTTATCAATATTTTCAATTATATAATCAAAAGTCTCGTAAGGATCTTTTTCTCCCTTGGCTATAGTCCTGTACCTCTCATTAATACTCTCAGAATTGCTTTTAATATCCCGAAACAATCCACCAATAGATCGTATCAGACTCTTGCCCAAATAAGCAAAAGGCTGGTCAATATCTACTGTTAAGAGAGCTCTATACTGATTGCGTTTGAAAGCAAGGTAATGGAACTTATTTAACAGAGCTCGTGCTAACTCTTTTACCCAAAGATCAACAATAGGCATTTCAAGAAATCCATTTTTAAACGCAACAGAAGAAGAAGCCTGGAATCTTCCAAATTGATCAGGCTGAAATTCGAGATATTCCTCATACCGGCTTACAAGAAAAAATGATGCAGCAAACACATCAAAAGGAATATCGGAATCTGGTGAAGATGAAAAAAATATTGGTAACCCTTCCCATTCATCAACAAGTATTTCTTGTGGTTGTATCCCTTTTTCGAATAGAAGAGAATTGGGATTGATTTTAAAGGAACCAGGGATATCCTCTTCGGAATAGTTAATTATGGTATACTTGCCGAGCTTTCGCTTGTCAGTAATTACCTCCCATGATAATCCAAGTATATCCCCCAGGACTAACCCAGCTATATACTGCAAACGCGGAACATCCTCTGTTGTATATATCTTAACCGGCCGTGCTTCCATAATTACAAATTTATGTAATTACTTGTTATTTAACGGTATAATATTACGGAAATATAACACTATTTTTATCTGAATAGTAAATGTTGTTATAAGGCATTAAAGTCGTAGAAGTTGTAGTAAAACTTTTTAACATTACAACCTATACAACCGTTACAACTTTATAACCTAATAATTATGTTGCAATTAGAAAAATTTGATTAACTTTGCGGCCTAATTAACAAAGTGATTTCAAAAAGCGTTGTTAGCTATTTTACCCCGTCTGCATTTGAGTTCATTTCGACCGGGATCAAGAAAATCTATCGCTCCCGGAACCACATCATAAAACATATTAATGACAAATTTTGAAGAAATGGGATTTACTCCCGGTATCCTGAAAGCAATTCAGGAACTTGGATTTGACCAACCCATGCCGGTACAGGAAAAAGTAATTCCACTTATGCTCGGTAGTGAGAATGATATTATTGCCCTGGCCCAAACCGGAACAGGAAAAACAGCAGCTTTTGGACTACCATTGGTTCAGGCCACAGACACTGAGATAAACAATACTCAGGCTCTGATCCTCTGCCCGACACGAGAACTATGTATGCAGATCACAGGAGATCTGACTGATTACGCTAAATATACTGGAAAATTGAAAATCCAATCGGTTTATGGTGGCGCAAGCATTGATAACCAAATCAGGGGATTAAAAAATGGGGTACATATTATCGTAGCTACTCCCGGCAGACTTATTGACCTTATCGGAAGAAGAGCTGCAAAGTTATCATCTGTAACTACTGTGATCCTTGATGAAGCAGACGAAATGCTAAACATGGGTTTTCTTGACAGTATAAATGAAATTCTTGAAGAAGTTCCGGCAGAAAGAAGAACTCTTTTGTTCTCAGCAACTATGTCATCAGAAATTGCGTCTATTGCCAGGAAATACATGGAAAATCCGGTTGAAATAACAATAGGCACAAAAAATTCATCTGCAGAGAATGTAAGTCATGGCTATTATCTTGTTCATGCCAGAGATAAATACAAGGTTCTTAAAAGGATAGCTGACTTTGAACCTGATATTTATGGAATAGTATTTTGCCGTACTCGAAAAGAGACCCAGGAGATTGCCTCAAAGCTGATTAATGATGGTTATAACGCTGATGCCCTTCATGGCGATCTCTCACAGGCACAACGCGATGCTGTAATGCAGAAATTCAGGATAAGGAACCTGCAGTTACTTATTGCTACTGATGTGGCAGCTCGTGGTCTGGATGTTGATGACCTGACACATGTTATAAATTTCAGTTTACCTGATGATACCGAAGTATATACACATAGAAGCGGACGCACAGGAAGAGCAGGAAAAGCAGGGATATCACTTTCTCTTGTACACCTTCGCGAAAGGCATATTCTTCAACAGATAGAAAGAAAGGTTAAGAAACCTTTTAAATCTTTGCCAATTCCGACGGGAACAGAGATATGTGGAAAACAGTTATTCAACTGGGTTAATAAGCTTGAGAATGTTGTTACTGATCACCGCGAAATTGAAAAATTCCTCCCCGAGATTGAAGAGAAACTGGCTGTGCTTGACAGAGAAGAAATTCTTAAAAGAGTGGTATCTCTTGAATTTAACAGATTCCTGAACGATTACCGTGAGGGAGGAGATCTCATCTCTCCTGTTTCTGAGAGAGAAAGCAGTTTTGGACGGACAGGCGGCAGAAGAGATTCCAGAGAGCAATATCCAGGCAATTATACCAGATTGTTTATAAATCTGGGAAAGACTGACGGTTTTTATCCTGAGCAACTTATCGAGCTTGTTAACCAAAACACCAAAGGCAAAAAAGTGCCTATTGGGAAGATTGATCTTCTAAAGTCATTTTCCTTTTTTGAAGTTGAGGCTAGCTTTGCGGATTACCTCATTGAAGCATTAAATAATGCGAAGTTTATGGAGCGTAGAGTTGCAGTAGAGATTGCCCAGGAGAAAACTGATAAGCAGAAGCAAGTCTACAATGAAGGTAGAAGACCAGCTAAATGGTCAGACAGGAGACCAGATAAAAGAAGAGCTGACAGATCTGAAAACTATAGCAGAGATTTCAAAAAGGATAAAAAACGGGGCAGAAAAGACAAGAAAAAACAGAGCCGCTAATAGCTACTAACTTTGTGGTTATCTGTGCCTTCTCTGTTCCGCGCCGTCGACAAGCATTTGGCGGCCGATGGGTTATCTGCATAAGTCCTTATGATTACTCAGAGTAATAATAGTTTAATGAGAGCCTTTTAAAGGCTCTTTTACTTTTATAGCCAATAGGATCATAGATATGATCGCAATAGTACCACCAAATCCAAAGGCAATTGTACCTCCAAACCCGGGTATCTTAACATCAAAAAAACTGTAAAGGAATCCGAAAATAATACTCGCAGGTAATGCTCCCAGTCCTATTGAAAAGTTAAACAACCCAAAGGCTGTTCCTCTTTTCTCATCGCTGACGAGGTCCGCTACAAATGCCTTTTCTGCACCCTCAGTGAAAGCATAGAACAACGCATAAATTCCAAAGAGAATGAATGTTGCAATAACCTGAAGATCGGATGACAAGAACACAATAAGTGCAAAAGAGATGTAAACAAAGGCATAGATTGCCCACCCGATATTAATTACAATTTTCCTTCCTATCCTGTCAGACAGAGTCCCTAAAGGAGTTGAGAAGATAACCTTAATAAGATGAAAGAAAGCCCATATTAATGGTAAAAAAAGGATATTTATAACCCGTGACTGAGCAGCCTCATCACCAAAATTTGATACCATATCATGAAGAGGTGATATCCGGCTTACTATATCTACTACTGAACCACTATTATGAATTGCCTCCTGTACCCGGAAAAGAAGGAAGGCATCAGACGAATTTCCAATAGTGAACAGTATCATTATTAATAGGTAGTTTCTGAAGTTTTTATCAAAGTTTTTAAGAGAAAATCCAAATAGTTTTCCATTCCCGGCTTTTGGAGCAGACTCCTTAACAAATAAAACGATTGTTAACACAGCTAGAATACCCGGTATTATTGCAAGGACAAAAGTCCATCTTAATGCCAGAAGTGTATCTTTCATTTCAAAGCCCAGGAAAAGGATGAGAAGTGTAATAATCGCCAGAACGGGTCCTATTATCGCACCAGTATGATCCATTGCACGGTGAAAACCATAAGATTTTCCTCTGATACTTTCATCAACCGATGATGCTATCAGTGCATCCCTGGGTGCCGTTCTTATCCCTTTACCAACCCGATCAATCATTCGTATTATAATGATCTCCCATGCTGAGGTCACTATACCTGTTAATGGTCTTACAAGAGAAGAAATTGAATATCCTATCAGTACAAGAAGTTTCCTCTTGCCAATTTTATCTGATAAAATACCGCTTAGCAGTTTAAGCATTGAAGCAGTTGTTTCAGCTACTCCTTCAATTACCCCGAGAATAATTGCGCCAGAACCAAGGGCTGCTATATATACCGGAATAAGAGGGTATATCATTTCTGATGCAGCATCTGTGAAGAGGCTCACAATTCCGAGCATTATAACTGCTTTTGGGATGCGTCTTTTTGTCATATCAATCTTCAATGCTTTTATTCAGTAGTATCAAAAAAACAAGCAGGTAAATATTCACCTTTTCAAATAATCATTAAACAAAACCTGGAGATAAGCTTTCCCTTTTATCTCAGATGATTCAACTCCTTTTCCCTCTATAGCTACCGATTCCCCGAGCTTATGATCATATATATATGCAGAGCTGTCGGTAATAAATCCAAACCCTTCATTATAGGTGTAAAATGCAAATGATTTTGATTTATCAGACAATAAATCTTTCGCAAATGGGAAACTTCCCGCAAGTCCAAGTTGATTTAAAAGAGTTACAGGGATATCGACCTGGCTTCCCAGCTTGTCAATTCTGATGCCATGCTTCGATAATGCCCCTCCTACCCATAACATAGGTATCTTGAACATGTTTTGAGAATAAATAGCCATATCTGCAGATACCCTACCACAATGATCAGCTACCATGATTACAAGAGTATTCTTCCACCATTCCTTCTCTTTAGCCCAGTCTAGAAAAGAGCCAAGAGACTTATCTGTGTAATAAACAGAATTTTTATATTTCGTCATGTTATCATCTCCTGCAAAAACAGTCTCCATTGGGACATCAAATGGCTCATGGCTCGATAACGTAAGTGACACATTTAGAAATGGTTGCTTAATTTTTTCCAAAGAATCTTTCAGAGCTTCAAAAAACACATGATCATGAACACCCCATTTAGAGTTATAATTTTCATGGTCAAAATTGTCCTTAGTGATTATCTCGTTAAAGCCTGAGCCAATCACAAAAGAATTAAAATTGGCAAAATTAATCTCCCCTCCATACCAGAATGAACTATTGTAACCGTTTTCAATCAGTATTTTCACAATACTTGATAAGGTCTGACTCTTTTTTGGCTCTTTAATAATTGATTGTGCAGGTTGTGCCGGGTAACCATTCAGAATCGCAGGCATTGCCTTATCGGTACGGGTACCTGAAGCATAAAATTCAGAGAACAAAATTCCCTCTTTTACATACCTGTTGAAATTAGGAGTTACTAATGAGTCTCCCCCAAGTGGGCCTATCAGGTAACCACTAAAGCTCTCAAGAACTAAAATAATAATATTAGGTTGAGTAGTGTTAAGGACTTTCTCAGAAATTCCGGTTTTAGTGGTCAGAGAATCAACAAGAGCTGTTGCAGCTATTATATCCCCGAATTCATATGGATTTTTTACAGGTTTTTGCGTGAACGCAGTAGTACCAACATTCCAGATTGCATTTACTGCAGTATGGTTCAGAAACATTTTTTTACTGAAATATACCGATCCTGCATTAATAGGAGCCACTCCAAATCCCCCTCTAATTGGTATTATTAGCGCTCCCCATAGAATCATGAAAAAAAGGATCCCCGGAAGCCAGTAACGTATTCTCTCGAAACCAGTGAACATTCTGTCAATAAGTTTATTATAAAAGAAAATAAAGAACGAGGAGAGTAAACCAATAGTAATAAAAAACATAATAATCTTAAATGTACTAACGGAAGCCATTGCTTCTCCCGGTGTTTTAAGATATAACATAGGTGTAAAGTCCATTCTGAACCCCCAGTAGGAATAGAGATTAGCATCAGAAACTACAATTATTGATGAAAAAACAATTAACAGATATGAATACCATCTGATGCTAACCTTATACCAGTTACCATTAAACCACATTCCGGGTATAGCCAATAAAACAGGAAGAAGTAAATAATATCCTGTTGTAGAGATATCTAGTTTAGCTCCATTCCAAAAAGTAGCTGATAGATCCGCAAAACTATTCTGAAATGATTGATGGAATTGAGCCAGGATAAAGCATAGCCTGGCAATAAAGAAAAATACCAGCCAGAATATTGTGAAATAACTTAGGGCTTTGAGTCTTTTTTGCATATCTGCAAGTTAAATTATTATGATGAATGAACTTCGTTTGTACTTCTATAAAACATTACCAATGAAATAGTTATTATTATCATACCTGCAACTGTAAGCCACTCAGGCTTTTCATCAGGTACAAGTAGCCAGCTTAAGATGGCACCAACAACAGGGATAATGAACTTCCATAAATTAAGCTCGGAGACTTTTACTCCAGGTCGTTGCAACAATCTAAACCATAATGAAAATGCAAACGCTGCCATAAAGCTGAGCCACAACAAAATCATCCAGTACTCAAATGGTCGTGGACCCGGAGGACCTTCGACCGAAATTGACAATAGATAAATAAGCGACCCGCCCGTAAGAAGAGATGCCGAACTCAGTACTAAAGGATTAATCCCTTTGCTCCTGAGGGATACAATAACATTACTTGTAGCCGTGGCAATGTTAGCAATTAGAATCAAAAAAACACCTAAAAGCTCTATTAAGGTTCCTAATTTAAAAGCTTGTCTTCCTGCACTAATAAGGATTACTCCAGAGATACCAAATATTATTGTAATAATTTTCCCCCTTGTCAATCTATCGTCTTTTTGCATTATCGCTGCAACAACTGCAGTAACAAGAGGTTGGGAGCCAACTATTACTGCTCCCAATGCACCCGGAACAAGGCTCATTCCCTGATAGAACAGGGTATAATTGATCACTGTCTGAAGTAGTGTTACTAATGCAAAAACCTTCCAGTGTTCTCTGATCATCTTAATATACAAGGCGGGCTTGACTGTAAAAGGCAGGATCATAATTCCAGCAATGATAAACCTCACTCCGGCAAAATGGAATGGGGTATCATATTTTAATCCAAGTTTGATTCCTGCATAAGCAGTCGACCATAACAGACAGGCAATAATTGCCCAGAAAATAGTGTTTCCCTTACTGTTCAATGAAAAATTATTTGCTGGCAAATATCAGAAAAAAATCATTAAGGTAAATGTTTAAGAATTTGAATTCATTTTAATATGATGACTCCATAATATTTAATAGTTTTGTCTATTGTTCAATATGTTATTCATGACTATTGCGGAATATATTGCAAACCAATTATTTAATGCCGGTGTAAAATATGTATTCGGTATACCCGGTGGACCATCCATACCATACCTTGAAGCATTCAGGGCAGTTGGCATAGAGTTTATTCTAACATCGAACGAAGCTTCAGCAGGCATAATGGCAGATGTATCAGCCAGACTTACATCGGTACCTGGTATTTGTCATGCTACCTATGGTCCGGGAGCAACGAATATTGCTACTGGTGTTGGTGGAGCATTACTTGACAGATCTCCTGTTATAGTTTTCACTAGTGAAATGGATGATTTAATGATCGACCGCACTACTCAAATGAATATCAACCATCAGAAGCTCTTTGAACCATTAACTAAAGCAACATACAGGATAAGTGCGGAAAATGTAGTGGATGTTATGGAATCAGCTCTCAAAATTTGTCAGGAATCGAAACAGGGTCCCGTGCATATTGGACTACCTTCTGACATTGCCGACACTGAAATAGATCCTACACCAAAAGCTAAAATCAATAATGATCCCAAACGTTATAATAATGACATCCGGGAAATAATTCCTCAGCTTAAAATATCACGACATCCATTATTGGCAATAGGGCTCACTGCTGCCAGGCTTGATTTAAAAAATAAACTTCTGGAATTCCTCGATATTTACAGGATGCCGGTAGTGATAACGCCAATGGCTAAAGGATTGATCCCTGAAGACCATCCATGCTATGCCGGAGTGTTGTTCCATTCCCTAAGCGATTATCTTGAAAACATATTTGAAAAGACCGATCTGGTTATTGGTATAGGATACGATCCTGTAGAATTTAATTACGAATCGTGGATGCCGGAAGTACCTCTTATTCATTTTGATATCACAGAAATGGATATGCCATCTGAAGGTATCATTTTAAACTATACCGGACCTCCTGAGGAATGGTTCAGTGTTCTTAAAAACCTGAATATAAGCTCATTAATATTCGAGAGAGGTATCATCAAGGGAATACGTAATGAAATGATATCCGTATTTAATGGTTTTACAAATCATTTTGGACCTGTTGCTGCTCTGAGCATCCTTCAGGATGAATTACCTGAAGATGTGATTCTCACAGCTGATGTCGGGTCACATCTTCATCTTTTAGGGCAATTCTGGCAAACCCATGGTAAAGGAAAGATCATCATGTCAAACGGCTGGTCAGGTATGGGTTTCGGCATCCCAGCTGCTATGGCAGCCCAGATGCATAATCCTGAAGCAACTGTTGTTTGTATTACGGGAGATGGTGGCTTCTTGATGATGGCAGGAGAGATGATAACTGCCAGAAGATACAATTTACCTGTTATTGTTGTGGTTTTTTCAGATAGCGAGCTTAACCTGATAAAAGTTAAACAGTCATGGAAAAACATTTCACCATATGGAACAATACTATATCAGGGTGATCTGTTCGGTGCTGATATATTTCTTGGTGTTAAAGTATTAAAGGCTGATTCACCCGAAAGTATGAGAAGAGTAATAATTGAGGCACTCTCAGTTAACGAACCGGTAATCATTAATGCTGTAATCGATCCTGAAGATTATAACTGGCTTATTGTAAGACAATAATAATTAGAGTGTACGATGGCACGAGCAACTTAAGTTTTCAGGAGTGAAGATAATACTTAAAGTCTTCTTTAAGAATAGAATAAATACAACTATCCTAAAGATTTCGATATATATGTATTTTAGTTCTTCTTCTCTTTTTTAGGTTTTGTCTCCTTAGGAGTCTTTTCCACTTTTACTTGCGTTTTAACTTCTTTCTTTCCCTTTGCAGGCTTCGACGCTTTTGCAACAGTTTTTTCTTTAACCACCTTCACTTCTTTAATCTCTTTTGCTGGTATTGGCACTTTTGCAACAGTTTCTTCTTTAATCACATTTACTTCTTTAACCTCTTTTACAGGCTTAATATCTTTCTTTTCATTCGCTCTTATAACTTTTGCCGGCTTAATTTCAGGTTTATTTGCTTTCTTCCTGGGACGTCTAACGCCAAAAGTGCCAAGAATTATTTTACCTCTTCTTGATTTTTTATCACCTTTTCCCATATTAATTGGTTTTGATTAGATTTATACCCATTTTCAGGGCAGAAGCAAAGTTAATAAAATTCTTCATTTTTATATGATATGACAACTTAAACTCCGGCTCAACATTACAGAGATAACGGGAAAAAAGTGTTAAATTGCAGTCAGTTAACCTAAACTGAATTATGCATACATTAAACGATTTACGTCTGGCTGTTTTAATTGATGCCGACAATATTCCTTACAGTAATGTAAAGGGGATGCTGGAAGAGATAGCAAAGTACGGAACTCCCACATTTAAAAGAATTTACGGAGACTGGACAAAACCGACTATTGCAGGATGGAAATCCGTTTTACTGGAGAATGCCATAACACCTGTTCAGCAGTACGGTTATACCAAGGGTAAGAATTCCACCGACTCAGCTATGATTATTGATGCCATGGACATACTCTATTCCGGCAAGATAGATGGCTTTTGTATTGTTTCAAGCGACAGTGATTTCACCCGACTGGCCACAAGGTTACGGGAAGCTGGTATGAAAGTTATTGGTATTGGTGAAAAAAAGACGCCCTATCCCTTTATAGTTGCATGTGATAAATTCATATACCTTGAAATAATCACTTCAACGGCTGTTGGAGAACCTCAGGCAGAGCCAAAAAGAAGAGGGAAACCGGTAGTAAAAAAGAAAAAAACAGAAGATAGTGATCCACTTGAACCAACCAGGATCGTTAAAAGGCTGATTGCCTCTTCAATCACAGATATTGCAGATGAAAATGGCTGGGCATATCTAGGTGATGTTGGCAACCTTATACTGAAAAAGCAACCTGATTTTGATCCAAGGAATTTTGGGTTTCCAAAGCTCACTCCGCTTATCAGATCTCTTGATTTTGAGATAGATGAAAGGGAATCAGGGCAGAATCATATTAAACATATCTACATCAGGAACAGGAAGTAGGAAGGGCAACGGGCAACTGGTTGAGGAACGAAGTAATGACTATGAAACATTGCTCTAAAATGTTTTTCAAATGACATCTGGACCAAAAAACCATTAAAATACAATATATTATGACTATTTATTTTTTGTTTTCAAAAATAAATGTGACCTTTGTCCCTGTTTTATAAATACTTTAATTATTGAATTATGAACATTTACGTAGGAAGTCTTCATTTTAAAATGAATGAAGCAGAATTAAAAGAAATCTTTGAAGAGTATGGCGAAGTAACATCCGCAAAAATCATTATTGACAAATACTCTGGGAAAAGCAAAGGATTTGGTTTCGTTGAGATGCCGAATGAAGCTGAAGCAAAAAAAGCTATCGAAGAATTGAATGGAGCTGAAGTTAGCGGCAGAAACATCATTGTTAATGAATCCATTGAAAGGACAGACAGAAGAAGTAATTTCAGAGGAGGAGATGACCACAGAGGTGGCGGTGGTAACAGAAGAGACAGCTACAGGTAGGAAACAAAAAATTAAAACTATGAAAGGTACTGTTAAATGGTATGACAGAGTAAAAGGTTATGGATTCCTTCAGACAGTTGATGAAAAGGATATCTTTATCCACCGATCTGGTTTAGAAGTTTCCCATACCGAACTTGAGGCAGGCCAGGCAGTTGAATTTGAAGTTGAAGAGAGAGAAAAAGGACCTGTCGCCGTCAATGTAAAAAGAGTAGATTAATCTTACTCAAACTAACACCAAAAGGCTGTAACATTAATGTTCAGCCTTTTTTTTTATATCACTAAATATCTTTTACTTTTTCTTTTGATCCTCCACCCTGTATTCTGCTTTTTCCTTTTGATCTTTTATCATCTCTTTCGGATCATCAAGTATCGGCGATTCGAAAAGTGAATCCCAGTTAAAATTTTCATCAAGTGGAGTCAATGCTTTCTGTGGATCAAATATTCTGATATCGGAGGGTATTGCATTATATGGAGTAAAGTCAGGAACTCCGGTAAACATATCTGATAAATCAGTTGCGCCGGCATCATATTGATTCAAATAAGGGAGTCCCAGGATATTCCAGAATGTTTTAAAGATACTACCAAAACTGTAATGCACTTTACTCACATAGTCTTTTTGAGAATAAGGTGAAATAACCATCAGAATACTTCTGTGTGCATCAATATGATCAACACCATTCTGTGCATCATCCTCAGTAATAATTATAGCCATATTTTTCCAGTATGGAGTGTGAGATAAGAACTCAACTATCCTGCCAACAGCCAGATCATTATCTGCCATATAACTTTCTCTGAAAGGATAACCTGCATCAGGCCGTTCACCAGCTCCATGATCATTAGGAATAATGATGGTAAGCATCTGAGGCATTGGTTTATCTCCTGTCATCCACTTCTCGTCAAACTCATTAATAAACTGGCTTACCCTGAACTGATCAGGAATTGAAGTATTATAAGTTGGGTATTGTCTTGATGTCTTGCTGAATATTGGTGTCGGAACAGGAAAGTTAGCAAACTGTTTTATACCGGTATATTTGAACGACTCATCATAAAATGCCGGCTCAAACATTACACTGAAACCAAAATTAAAAAAGTCGATACTGTTCCGTTCAAGATGATCCCACATTGAACCTGACTCATTATAATCTTCAGGGTATATAGCTCCCGCTGCGCCATTCATACCAAGACTTCCAGGAGCTTTTGAAGCAGGATTATATTCCCTATTACCTCCATAACTGGCAGGAGTACAAGTTTCTACCCATTCATTTGGATATGTATTTACCAGCCATCTGTGACCATCGGCTGAAACATCAGAGTCAACATAAAAATTATCCCCAATAGCAAACTGTGAAGCCAGTTTAAGATGATTAGCCATCACTGTGGCATCTTCTACTATTCTTGTTCTGTCGCTGTTTGAAAAGGAGACATTATAACCATATCGTGCTATAGAAGGATCCCCTTCTCCTTTCTTCACCTGTCCGAATATTTCATCATAAGTACGGTTTTCTTTTGATATAAATACAATATGCTTAATAGGAGAATCCTTTTGCCCCCCATAAAGTGGGATAGGATTATCCTTACGGGTTTTTAATAACGATCCTGCCTTCTCCCTGTGGAAATTATTGCTAATCACCTTGGCGGTCATCTTCTTTAGCTCCTTTTTAGATGGGATTTGAATTATAGCAATTGTACCCTTCATAAGATTACCGATATAAGTACCTTCACCTCCTTCAATAAAATTTTCCCCACCGTTAGGACCACTCCCATAACCCTTTGCATTAGTAACAATAATATTTTTACCATCAGGAGTTACTTTCAGTTTTGAAGGGAACCAACCTGTAGGTATATGGCCAGTAACCGTAAATGAGGGAAGGTCAATAACCCCTATTGCGTTAATCCCTGCTTCAGCTACATATAGTTGTTTTTCATCAGGTGAGACTGCTAATCCGAACGGGATAACTCCTCTGAAATGTTTTAGTGCATTAACAGGTTTTAAAAATATATCTCTGACAATAGAGTCATTTTTAATGTCAATAACGGTTATATTGTCATTATTGCCATTGCTCACAAATATCCAGTCTTTTGTGGCAATCAGCGAGTTTGGGCTGGATCCTCCGACAGCAGAAATACCATCAACTATCTGATCAACAAGGTTCCCGGTTTTAATTTTAGCAGTTACCATTGGGTTAGTTATATCTTCTATAGAAATAGCCCATACAGAAACAGCCATATCACTATTTGGGTCTCCAAGACCCGGAATGATTAGTGAATCGGAAATAATCCCGTTCCTCATCTCATCAGTATTGTAACCGAAAGCAGGAAAATCTAAAGCTCTTTTATAGTCTGCAGTCTCTTCAATATTCCCGATTTTGCTATACTGGAACATACCAACATTTGCAACATATACCTTTTTCTCATCATTTGTTAGAGCAACACCAAATGGATAACGTCCAACAGGTACCGAATTAATAACCTGCATTTTACGGGTATCAACAATTACAAGACGAAAATTTGTCTGGTCCACAGCAAAGATGTAATTTCCATCTTTGGATAAGGTCATATCACCTATATAGCCATCGGGAAATTTTGTACCATCCTCAGAAACAGAACAATCAACAGAGTCGACTTTAATACCTGTTTGCAGGTCAAAAATAAGAATGCTATTGCCCTGACCTGATGCAACATATACCTTATCATTCCCTGGGGAAATGGCCAATCCCATAAAAACCGATTCAAGCACCCCTGCGTCATTAGAGAACCCAGGAGGTACCTGTATGACCTCAGGAGATGAATTCAGATTCCTTATTATAGAAATTGACAAAGGTTTAACACCTGAATTGGCTGTTACAGCTATTTCTCCGTTCCTGCTAAGAGCAAGTCCGAAAGGATGAGGCGCAACAACAAGGTTTTTTCCGGCAGGTGTGAGTAAACGCCCATTAGGTATCACGGTAATACCTTCTATATTAATTGATGTATATAGACTTTCTGCAGGTGCAGAAATGATAAAAGGGTCGTTTCTTGTACTAGTGCAACCGTTAAAGATGATGACTACAATAGTTATCAAAACCAGCAATTTAGAATATCTCATTGCACTAATTATAAATATATGACAACCAATAAGTTAAATAAGCATACCTGCTTTTCTCCTGATATCTCACCTCACCCCCCTGTTCCCCGATGCTTCGTTCGGGGTTGGGGAGAGGTAAAAAATATTTGTGAAAGATGGATTTTAATTAAACCAGTTTATAACCTTCACGATACTGATAATGCATTTTTGCAGTTGCTGCTCCATCGGTATCATCCACAAATGTTTCAGTTTCCGGATTCCATTTAACACTCCTTTTTAGATCGCAAGCTATGTTTCCTAAGGTGCAAACTATACAACTACTATGGCCTATCTCAACAGGAACGACAGGATCCTGGCGTGATTTAACTGATTCTATAAAGTTAATCTGATGGGGTATTTTAGTTTCATAAGGCCCTTCTTCAACAACAGATTCTGCTGGCATGAATTTTGGATCAGAAGCGTTGAAGTATCCTCTTGAGACTTCTATCCATCCATCTTCTCCCCAGAACTTCACCCCTTTTGTCATCTTCTCGTCAAATGGTTCAGAGGTCATAACCACACCATCAGCATATTTAAATGACATAAATTCAGTGCCATCGCCAATAGGTGAAGCTTCAACGGGACCACTGCGGTCCATTCCAAGTCCCCACTGTGCAATATCAAACATATGAGCTCCCCAGTCGGTGGTAAATCCGCCGCCCATCTCTTTATACCAGCGCCATGCTCCCCATATTTTCTCATCTTCCGGAGGGTCAAGCGAAATAGGAGGATCCAGCTCATTATTAAAATGGATTGCTTCAGGGAGCGAACCTAACCACATATCCCAGTTAAGATCAGCAGGTATTGGCTCTTCAGGTAAATTATAAGGTGTCGGAGGAGCTCCTACATAAGCATTAACCAGAGTAATTTTTCCCAGAGCGCCTGTCTGTACAAGATTAACGGCATGCTGGAAACCCGGATCAGAACGCTGCTGACTGCCGAGTCCAAAAACCCTGTTATTCTCGCGGACTGCCTTCTTTAATTCCTGACCTTCCCTGATTGTAAATGTCATTGGTTTTTCAAGATAAATATCTTTTCCTGCCTTGCATGCTGCAATAGCTATCCTGGCATGAGAATGATCTGGAACGGCAATAACAACAGCATCAATATCTTCTCTGGCCAACAGATCCTCAAACTTCTCATAAGTATCAACCTTTGCTTCCTGTCCGGCTTTTGCATAAAACTCTGTTACCCTCTTTTCAAAACGTTTCCTTTTGATGCCATATACATCACAACCTGCCAGAACCTGAACACCAGGTATCTGCAGGAATCCATTCAGAAGAAACATTGATTGACGACCCATGCCGATAAATCCGAGCCTTATGTCAGTACTTGCACTTGTTTTTGTTTTACACGAAGTTGTTAATACTGGAATTACTGCTAAACCGGCCATCCCCAGTGCTGTAGAACCGAGAAACTGCCGTCTCGACCACATTTTTTTTTGATCTTTCATAAGTTTGCTTTTCTTTCTAGATAAAATTAAATATATACTAACATTATTATAATCAGACAGGAAAGTTATCAGCTATAAATTTAAACTTTTTTCTTTTACAATAACAATTATTTAAATTCATGCACAACAACCATTACACATTATGCCATTTCATTTGAATGCCCTGACTCTGATAATCAAAACCTACCGAAAATAGAATATTTTTCTGTGTTGCAAAAAATTGAGGAGTAGAGAAAAAGTGTGGGGTTGTTTGTTTCCATTTTTCTTTCGAGATGGAGTACAGGCTGATCTTTCTTCAGATATAGAAACCTGCTGATTTTAACTGTAGATTGGATAGCTTTGATCCTTTGAGTACCTCCTTTTATCTCAATACTGTAATGGTCTCTCAATATCTGAAAGAGTGATCTGTTTTCAAATTGCCGTGATGTGATTCTGGGCAGATTAATATTAGCTAAATAACTGATATCGTAGAATATGGGGACATCGTCGAGGAGCCTGAGCCTTTCCATGTAAATACAACCTGATTCAATTTCCAGCCCAGTAAGTGTAAACATAAAATCATCTGGCCATGGCATTAGTACTGGTTTTATAATGATCTTTGTTTTCAGGTTACGATCAGCTACTGCAGATGTTGTACCAGAGATAGATAGAATACCAATCTCTTTTGAAAAGTGATGAACAATACTACCTTTCCCTTGATGTTTTATAATATACCCACCCTGTGCCAGTGTACTTAGCGATTGCCGAACAGTTGGACGTGTCATGCCATATATCTTGCACAACTCATTCTCTGATGGCAACAGATCGCCCTCTTTATAAACACCATCGAGAATATGCTTCCTGAGAATCTCATATAGCCTCCGGTACTGAGGAATGGATTTAGGATTATTCATTATTGAGATTTTAACTTTAGTCACTCCATACTCTAGCTCACTTTAAGTATTTTTAGTATATTATGTAAATATATATATTTTTACTTGTAAATACAAGTTAAATATTATATTTTTGTAATCACTGATTAATAGCACTATCAATAAATATATATATTTGCTTAGTTTACTTATTATAATAAGTTAATATTGAAGACAGAAGACAGAAGACAGGAGACAGGAGACAGAAGTCGGAAGTCGGAAGTCGGAAGTTAAAAAGTCAAATATTAGTTACAATTTTTCAACATTACAACATTTTCAGCACTGAGCTTGTCGAAGTGCAACATTTTCAACATCATAACTTAATACTTTATTAAAAATGGCAATAGCGGTCATAATGCCAAAACAGGGCCAGTCGGTTGAGACTTGTATAATTACGAAATGGTTCAAGAAAAAAGGAGAAAGTGTTTCAGTTGGCGATCTTCTTTTCTCCTATGAGACTGACAAGGCTGCCTTTGACCTTGAATCTCCTGAAGAGGGGATACTATTAGATCAATTCTTTGATGAGGGTGCCGAAGTACCGGTACTGGTAAATGTAGCAGTGATAGGAAAAGAAGGAGAAGCGACAGACTCTTTTATTCAAAGCCAGAAAACTGTTCATGAAACTATTTCTGAAGCTATAGAGGTTGAAGGGGTTGAAAGGGTTGAAGGGGTTGAAGGGGAAAACCTAATAGATAGCAGTTCAAACGGGAAAATCAGGATTTCTCCCAGGGCAAGGCTTCTTGCTATCGATAAGAATCTAAATTACAATAACATACAAGGCTCAGGCCCAAATGGAAGGATCATAACAAACGATATTGAGAAAGCTCTGTCATCTGCTAAAATGGTTCATGCAACGGGAGATGAATACAGTGAACAATCATTGAGCAATGTGCGGAAACTTATTGCAAAGGCGATGCATAACTCATTGCAGAACTCAGCTCAGGTAACTCATCATATGAGCGCAGATGTAAGGTTACTTCTTGAAGAAAGACAGAAGATTAAAAATATAATATCATCAGGGTCCCCAGTTCAGGATATCACCCTTAATGATATGATATGCTGGTGTGTGATAAGGGCGCTTGAGAAATACCCTGAAACCAACAGCCATTTTCTCGATGACCGGATCAGAACCTTTCATAAAGTCCACCTTGGTTTAGCTGTGGATACTCCACGGGGACTAATGGTTCCTGCATTGAAAAATGCCAGCGATATGAACCTGATCAGTTTATCAAAGGAGTTAAAAACTCTTGCTGAAACATGCAGAAAAGGAGCTGTAGATCCGGAATTGATTCAAAGTACTGCAGCAACATTTACCATTTCAAATCTGGGCAACTATGGCGTCGAAATGTTTACTCCTGTTATCAATCTCCCCCAGGCAGCTATCCTTGGTGTCTGCACAATAATAAATCGTCCTGCCGATATGGGTAATAACATATTTGGTTTTGTTCCATATATAGGATTATCACTTACTTACGATCACAGGGCTATTGACGGCGGTCCGGCCACCATGTTCCTAAAGGAAATAAAGAGTCAGATTGAGAGATTCAGGTACTAACCTGCCCCCCAATTAAACAATTGACAATAGACAATCAGACATAAAGACAATCAGATATAAAGACAAGCAAAAATGCCAAAAAGTCAAAACATTAATCCAAAGGTTGTCAGGCAACCACAGTTCATAGAATTCGAAAAAATTCCTGTAAATCAGTATAATAAATCTATTGAAGAAGAAAAGAAAATATTCAGCAAGGAAGATTTTTTAAGAATATTCCACGATATGGTGGTTATCAGGGAATTTGAAACTATGCTAAACCTGATTAAGACAACTAATGAATATAATGGTATCCCTTATAACCATCCTGGACCGGCACACCTCTCTATCGGGCAGGAGGCTTCAGCCGTGGGGATGGCTTATACCCTCGAGGTTGATGATTATATTTTCGGGTCACACCGTAGCCATGGAGAGATTCTCGCCAAAGGATTGTCAGCTATACACCGGCTTGATGAAGATAATCTTTACTCCGTTATGAGAAATTACTTTGGAGGCGCTGCATTGAAAGTTGTTGAAAAAGGGTATCAGGGTAATATAAAAGATCTTGCTATCCATTTCCTGTTATATGGGGCACTGGCTGAAATCTTTGCACGCAAAAACGGATTCAACAAAGGGTTAGGTGGATCTATGCATGCTTTTTTTACGCCTTTCGGTATCTATCCTAATAATGCAATTGTTGGTGGTTCCGGTGACATTTCTGTCGGGGCCGCTCTTTATAAAAAGATTAACCGGAAACCAGGTATCATTGTATGTAACATCGGTGATGCTTCCATGGGCTGCGGACCTGTATGGGAAGGAATCACCTTCGCAACCATGGATCAATACAAGACTCTCTGGGATGGTGAATTCAGAGGTGGCTTACCATTAATATTCAACTTCATGAATAATTTATACGGGATGGGTGGACAGACAATGGGCGAGACCATGGGGTATGACATTCTTGCTCGTATCGGTGCAGGGGTTAATCCTGAAATGATGCATGCCGAACGTATTGATGGTTACAATCCGCTGGCTGTTATCGATGCTTTCAGACGTAAAAAGCAGATATTAAAAGAAAAAAACGGTCCGGTTTTGCTCGACACTCTTACCTACAGGATAAGCGGACATTCTCCTTCTGATGCTTCATCGTACCGATCAAAAGAGGAGATCGAAGCATGGCAGCAGGAAGATTCAATTATCGCATATGGTAAATCACTTGTCCTTGCAGGAATTGTAAACCAGGAACAACTTGATGAGATAGGAAATAACACAAAAGAATTGCTTACACATATCCTGAAACTCAGCATAGATGATACGATTTCACCAAGACTGGATATGCAGAAAGACCCTGATTCAATAGGCAGGATGATGTTCTCAAACGGATCTGCCGACAGAATGGAAGAGGGTATTCCTGATGTACTTCTCCCCATTGAAGAAAATCCCCGCGTCAAATCACTTAAAAACAAAGAGAGATTCTATATTGGCAAGGATGGTAATCCTGTTTCCAAAGCAAGACTCTTCCAGCTTCGTGATGGGATCTTTGAGGCAGTCATTGATCGCTTCTATAAAGATCCTACTCTTGCAGCATGGGGTGAAGAAAACCGCGACTGGGGCGGAGCGTTTGCCGTGTACCGTGGACTCACAGAAGCACTCCCCTACCACAGACTGTTTAACTCCCCTATTTCAGAAGGAGCAATAGTTGGAACAGCTATTGGTTATGGTATGTGCGGAGGACGTGTAATAGCTGAAATAATGTATTGCGATTTCCTTGGCCGCTCCGGTGATGAGGTATTCAACCAGTTGCCTAAATGGCAGGCTATGAGTGGAAATATTATTAAAATGCCCGTAGTTATAAGGGTTTCAGTAGGTTCAAAATATGGAGCTCAACATTCTCAGGACTGGTCATCGCTGACAGCCCATATTCCCGGACTGAAAGTTGTTTTTCCTGCCACACCATATGACGCCAAAGGATTAATGAACACTGCTTTGCAGGGAACCGATCCGGTTATTTTCTTCGAAAGTCAGAGAATTTATGATATTGGAGAGATGTTTCATAAAGGTGGGGTTCCCGAAGAATATTATGAGATTCCTTTTGGCGAACCTGATATTAAAAGAAGTGGTTCCGATATAACCATTCTTTCGATAGGGGCAACACTATATCCTGTTATAAAAGTTGCAGATACACTCAAGGAAAAATATGGTCTGGATGCTGAGATTATTGATGCGAGGTCACTTGTTCCTTTCAATTATGAGCCTGTCATTCAGTCTGTTAAAAAAACAGGCAGGATAGTACTTACAAGTGACGCCTCTTCCCGCGGTTCATTCCTTAAGGAGATGGCTCAGACACTTACAGAGCTGGCATTTGACTATCTCAATGCACCCCCTGTTGTGGTTGGCTCCCGTAACTGGATAACCCCTGCATATGAAATGGAGGAATATTTCTTCCCTCAACCTGACTGGATACTCGACGCAATAAATGAACGTATAATTCCTCTTAATAACCATAAAAGCAAAACGGATTTTTCATATAAAAAATCAATTGATCTGAATAAAAAAGGAATTTGAACTGTCTATAAGATGTGTTGTTAAAAAAAAATCCTTCGGAATAATATTTCAATTTTGATAGTAAGTTTATTTATATTGCATTGTTTGTACTATATATAGTATATTATTATGAATAAAAGGATTTATCTGATCTTGCTTCTCTCCAGCTTAACGTTAATTACTCATTGTCAGACACGTAATCTGGAATTTTATTTATCGGAAGGCCTTAGAAACAGTCCATTACTAAATGAATACAGAAACCGGTTAAATTCCGCAATCGCTGATAGTCTCCTAATAAGGGCTACAAAGAAGCCCTTTGTTGAAGCAAAAACACAACTGCAATACTCACCTCTCTATGGAAACTTCGGATATGACGAAGTAATAACCGATGGTGGAAATTATATGGCAGTTATGGGAGTATCTCAGAATATTTTCAATAAAAGGGAATTAAACAATAAATATGCTGCAACAGACCTGCGAAAGCAATCTATCTTAAACGCTTCAAAGATATCAACAGCTGAATTAAACAGAATTATAACAACTCAATATCTTGCAACATTTTACAACTACGACGATTATTTATTTAATACAACATTCCTCGATCTATTCTATAAAGAAAATAAAATAGTAAAAGATTTTGTAAAAAATGGCATTTGCAAGCAGACCGATTATCTCTCTTTATTAGTAGAGACCCAGTCTCAGGAGATACTGGTTAACCAGCTTAAAAATCAGTATAGGAAAGAGCTTATGTTTCTTAACCAACTTTGCGGATTAAATGACTCCTCATCGTATGAATTGATTGTCCCCCAAATAGATATAAGTGGCATTCCGAAAATTGAGAAGACTCCTTCTTATATTCAATATAAAATTGATAGCATAAAGATTGAAAATGAAAAACTTGCCATCGATATAAGATATAAACCAAAGGTCAGCTGGTTTGCTGATGCAGGTATCTTAACACATGATCCTTTTAACTTCTATAAACATGCCGGATATAGTGCCGGTTTAAGCCTGAATATCCCTATTTACGACGGAAAGCAAAGAGATATCGAAAAACAGAAGCTTGAATATAATGAAAGCAGCAGACAGGGCTATGAGAATAATTTCCGTAAACAATATTCTCAACAGTTCAAACAATTTAATATTGAGCTTAACTCGCTGAATGAGCTGTCCGAAAGGATGAAGGAGCAACTTCAGACCAGTGATCAGTTAGTTAAAGCCCTTAAACAACAGCTTGAATCAGGAATTATCCAGATGACTGAATATATTAATGCAATTAAAAACTTCAAGACAACCAGCAGAAATCTGAACCTAATTAGTATACAGAAGCTGCAGGTTATAAACGAAATGAATTTCCTTATGACTCAATAAATAGTATTTCTATGTTAACAAGAATTAGAACTCAACTTTTCTTTATTCTGATTACCGGCGCAACTGCAATATTAGTATCATGTAATCAAGTTGCCGAAACTTCAGAAGAGGTTATTGAAGCAACAACACCGGTAACTATTGTTCCCGTCACATTCAAATCGGTCACTTCAACTGTCGATCTGCCAGCTGTATCGATGTTCATGAATAAAAGTATTATCAGGGCAACTATTACAGGAATAATTGAAAAAATATCAGTTAACCCAGGCGATTATATTTCAAATGGTCAGCAGATTTTCTCTATCAGAACACGCGAGGCAATGGCCCTTAACAAGAATCATAATAGTGACAGCAGCCTGATTTTTAATGGATTAATAAATATTTCTTCACATAAAGAAGGTGTGATTAGTTCAGTGTCATTTCAAAAAAGCGACTTTGTTCAGGAGGGTGATGAGCTTGCAGTAGTGTCTGAACAGAACAGTCTGGTTTTTATCCTTGAAGTACCTTTTGAACTTAACCGGCTTATTGAGAAAAATATTAATTGCAGTGTCACTCTTCCGGACACCAGAATAATAAAAGGGACTATTACAGGAAAGCTTCCGGAGATGGATATACAATCGCAGACTATCAGATATATAGTAAGGCCATTTTCAGTTAGCCGGCTACCTGCTAACCTGATTGCCACTATAAGGCTGATCAAATCTACCAGTGATAACGCATTGGTCTTACCAAAGAAGGCAGTATTGGGAGATGAGACTCAATCTGAATTCTGGGTAATGAAACTGATGAACGACAGTACTGCTGTTAAGGTTGTTATAAGGAAAGGTTTTGAAAACAGTGATGAAGTAGAGATTACCGAACCAAAATTCCTTTCATCAGACAAAATAGTGTTAACAGGTAATTATGGGTTAGCTGATACTGCCAGGATAGAAATTATAGAGGAGTAACAATATGAAAAATTTCTTCCTTTCATATAAAAATCCTATAACTGTTATTCTTGCAGTAATTATTGCCGGTGGAATATTCCTTTACGGGCATATCCAGGTATCGCTCTTCCCTGAGATCACATTCCCTAAAATTAAAGTCATTGCTGATAATGGAGAACAACCGGTCGATAAGATGATGGTTACAGTAACGCGACCTATTGAAGATGCCATAAAAAAGATTCCTGATCTTAGAATATTAAGGAGTGCAACCAGCAGGGGAACTTGTGAAATATCTGCTTTTCTGAACTGGGATGCTAATATAGATGTCAATCAGCAAATGCTGGAATCAAGAATATCACAGATCAAAAACCAGCTTCCGGCAGATGTAACCATACAGGTTGAAAAGATGAATCCATCTATACTGCCTGTTATAGGATTTACAGTTGAAAGCGATACAAAAACACCTATAGAACTCAACCTTATTGCTACATATATTATTAAACCATTTCTATCACAAATTGATGGTGTATCTTCGGTTGGTATTATAGGTGGAAAAACCAAAGAGTACTGGATTGAGCTTAATCAGCTTAAAATGAGCACATTTTCAATAACCCCGGAAATAATAAGGGATATGCTCAACCAGAATCACTTCATAACATCAAATGGTTTTCTGTCGGATTATCGCCGATTATATCTGAACATCACCGATGCAGGGCTTTATAATCTGGCTGACGTTGAAAATGTAGTTCTGAGGAATGATGGAAAAAGAATAATAAAACTTAAGGATGTTGCTGATATAAATGTCAGAGAGAGAACAGAATATACAAGGATCAATGCTAATGGTCGCCAGGGTCTTCTTGTTGCGATACTGAAACAGCCGAATGCAAACCTTATTAATATCTCGAAGGAGGTTGCATCTAAGAAAAAAGAACTTGAAAAAATACTGCCCCCCGATGTTCACATTTCTTTATATTACGATCAGGCCGATTTTGTTAACAGGGCAATTAAAAGTGTTAATGATAGTCTTTGGTTGGGTCTTTTTCTTGCAATACTTGTTGCTATATTGTTTCTGCGCTCTTTCAGAGCCAGCTCCACAATACTTGTTACAATCCCAGTCACATTATTTCTGACAATTATTGTATTATACAGCATTGGATATACGCTGAATATTATGACTTTCGGTGCTATTGCAGCTGCTATCGGGTTAATTATTGATGATGCTGTAGTAGTAGTGGAACAGATCCACAGAACACATGAGGAGTTTCCTGAAAGGCAGTCAAATCAGCTTGTACAGCAAGCAATTAATTACCTTTTGCCTTCGATGATCGGATCATCAATAAGCACAATAGTGATATTTATACCCTTTATGTTGCTGGGAGGTGTTGCCGGAGCCTATTTCAATGTGCTTACAAATACAATGATAATAACCCTGGTATGTTCGTTTTTTGTTACATGGATCGGACTGCCTGTTATTTATATATGGTTCTCAAAGGTGAGGTCGCTGTTTCCTCAAAGAATGAAAGAGAAGGTAAAACTAACAAGAACAAGGAACTGGGTGAGTTTTTTTATAAGAAGACCAATATTAAGCATTCTGGTTATCTTATTCCTCATGGCTTCAATCTTTTACATTCTTCCACGATTGGAGACAGGCTTTCTCCCTGAAATGGATGAAGGTTCAATAGTCCTTGATTATAAATCTCCTCCGGGAACATCGCTTGAAGAGACTGACAGGATACTTATTGAAGTGGAAAAAATCATTGTCACTATTCCTGAAGTTGAGACATATTCGCGAAGGACAGGCGCTGAGATGGGGTTTTTCATTACCGAAGCTAACGATGGTGATTTTCTGATACAGTTGAGAAACGACAGGCAAAGAACCACTGTTGAGGTTATAGATGATATTAGGAAAAGAATTGAAGCTACTCAGCCAACTCTCGAAATAGATTTCGGACAGGTTATAGGCGATATGCTCGGAGATCTGATGGCATCTGTCCAACCTATTGAAATAAAAATATTTGGCAGCGATCAGGAAACATTAAATAAATTAGCCATAGAGGTCGCCAGTGAGATTGAAAACATTGAGGGTATTGAGGATGTTTTTGATGGTAGAATAATAGCCGGTCCCTCAATCGATATCATTCCTGACCAGCAAAAGTTAGCTCAGTATAATATCTCTCCGGCATCTTTTCAGTTTCAGCTTCAAACAATGGTTGAGGGTAATATTATTGGTAACATTCCTGAGAGAGAGCAGATGACTGATATCAGGATGATCTATCCAAATAGTACTCAAAACGGTCTTGAAAATATCAGAAACCAGTTCATCTTCCTTCCTGATGGGAAGCTGAAACCACTTGCAGGTTTTGCAACATTCAGGTTACAAGAGGGGGTTGCACAGCTAAACAGAGACAATCTCAAATCTGTCTCTATAGTAACAGCAAGGCTAAACAACAGAGATCTTGGTAGTGCTATGAAAGAGATTCAGAGAATAATCGACTCTAAAATTTTCCTTCCCCAGGGATATAACATTGAATACGGAGGAGAATATGCTGATCAGCAGAAATCATTCAACGAGCTTCTGTTGATTCTCATCCTATCGAGCCTGCTGGTTTTTGCCCTTATGCTGTTCCTTTACAAAGATTTCAGGGCTGCCCTATCAATTCTTTTCATAGCTGTTCTGGGCATATCCGGTAGTCTGATCGCATTGTTTATAACAAACACTCCTCTGAATGTAGGTAGTTATACAGGTTTGATTATGATAGTGGGTATAATAGGTGAAAATGCAATTTTCACTTTTCAACAATTCACAACAAACCGTCTTAATGGATCTATTGACGAATCGCTCGTATTTGCTATTTCTACCCGTTTAAGGCCTAAGCTAATGACGGCTCTTGGGGCAATTATTGCATTAATGCCGCTGGCTATAGGAGTCGGTACAGGTGCTCAGATGCATCAGCCATTGGCAATAGCCGTTATCGGTGGGTTTGTAATTGCACTGCCTCTGCTTCTCATCATATTTCCTACCTTATTACACTTGTTATATAGGAATGAAGATAAAAAGCGATCATAATTCGATGGCGTAAAGGCATATAGGCTAAAATGATAACTTAGTTATATAGACTGCCACTGCTCCCTGGAATATAAGTTGAAATAATCATGGTACATTTTCTTAAAATTATTAAGGATTATATATTTAAAAAATGATAGGTATCTTTGCTTTAATAATATTTTAGTATGGAAAACATTATTGAAAAAATCAAAAGTAAAGCAGGATTCATCATTGACATGGATGGTGTAATTTATCATGGGAACAGGTTGCTGCCAGGTGTTACAGATTTTGTAGCATGGCTTGAAGAATCAGGGAAAAAATATCTCTTCCTGACCAATTCAAGTGAAAGAACACCTAAAGAACTGCATGAAAAACTTAAACGTCTGGGAATCAACGCCGTTGAGAATCATTTCTATACAAGTGCCCTTGCCACAGCCAGCTTCCTGGCAAATCAGAAACCTAACGGAAGTGCATATATTATTGGTGATGCAGGTCTTATACATGCGTTATACAGTGTGGGATACTCTGTAAATAATGTTAATCCCGATTATGTAGTAGTAGGTGACACTCATGGCTATAATTTTGAAAAAATAGAATTGGCCGTCAACCTGGTAATTAATGGTGCAAAGCTAATTGGAACCAATCCCGATGTAAGTGGTCCTGTTGAAGTTGGGATCACACCTTCAACAAAAGCTCTTATCGCTCCAATCGAAATAGCTGCCGGGAAAAAAGCCTATTATGTAGGTAAACCGAACCCGCTTATGATGCGAATTGCACTGAAAAGACTTGGAGTTAGAAGAGAAGATGCAATAGTAATAGGCGACAGGATGGATACTGATATAAGAGCCGGCATGGAATCAGAAATTGATACGCTGCTTGTCTTAAGCGGAATAACTGACAGGAAAGGAATTGACCTTTATCCATACTCTCCCCGATATGTTCTTAATGGTTTAATAGACCTTGTAAGTTAATTTATATCATGAAAGCACAGAAATATAAAGATGAGCGTAAAGAGGTAGCCGGTTTTATGAGGCGTCTCTACAAACATGGTCTAACAACTACCTCAGGTGGAAATATCAGTCTGCGAATAACTGATGATATAATTCTTATAACTCCTTCTGCAACTGATAAAGGCCGAATGAGATGGAAAGAAGTTGGTATCATTAATATCTTTGGAGAAAATCTTACTCCTGAACTTAAACCAACAATTGAGTATGAAATGCATCTCTCAATCTATAAAAAAATGAAAGATATATCAGCAATTGTACATGCCCATCCTCTGTTTGCCTCCTCTTTCACCGCTATGAAGCATGAAATCAATACAAAACTTACTGCTGAAGCATGTGCTATTCTTGGCGATCCACTAATTGTTCAATATGCTCTTATGGGAACAGAAGAACTGGCAAAACTTGTTGCTGATAGTATTCTGCATTCTGACATCCTTCTTCTCGAAAACCATGGTGTTCTGACAACAGGAACAAATCTCCTTCAGGCTTTCGATAAAATTGAAGTCCTCGAAAATGCTGCAAAAATGACATTGTTAGTAGAATTTGGCAAGAAAAAAAATCCACTCAGTAAATCGAGAATCCTCGAAATAGAAAAAATTTTCAGATGATTAAAGGGGTGCTTTTCGATATGGACGGCGTACTTGTCGATTCTGAACCATTTATCTGCAAGGCTGCTATTATGATGTTCAATGAACTGGGAATTAAAGTATTACCTGAAGATTTTCTTCCTTTCGTCGGAACTGGCGAAAACAGGTATATTGGAGGAGTGGCTGACAAGTATGGACTAAATGTTGATATTGAAAAGGTTAAGTCAAGAACATATGAGATATTTGAAATAATTGTAAGAGGGAAATTATCCCCTCATCCCGGAGCTTATGAATTCATAGCTTATTGCCGCAACAGAGGTTTAAAACTGGCTCTGGCCACCAGTGCCGATAAGGTTAAGATGGAAATAAATCTCAGAGAGACAGGTCTTTCGCAGAATTCGTTTCAGGAAATTATAACAGGACTCGATGTCGTAAATAAAAAACCTTTCCCCGATATTTACCTCAAGGCAGCAGAGAGTTTAGGCTTACAACCAAATGAATGTCTGGTTGTTGAAGACGCTGTCAATGGTGTTAAAGCAGGGAAAACAGCCGGATGCAGGTGCCTGGCTCTGACTACATCCTTTAATGCCTCAGAACTGCATGAAGCCGACTGGATATGCGAGTCACTAATCAAGGTACCAGGAAAAGTGTTAAATTGGTGAAATATAAATTACAATAGTATGGAATACAGAATACTGGGACAATCAGATATTAAAATTTCCGAATTAGCTTTTGGTGCATGGGCTATCGGAGGATGGATGTGGGGCGGTGCCGATTCAAATGATGCGATAGAAGCTATCGAAACTGCTATTGATCACGGTATGACCACAATAGATACAGCTGCTGTTTATGGCTTTGGGCTGAGTGAAGAACTGACAGGTAAGGCTATTAAAGGAAAACGATCTAAAGTACAGATACTAACCAAGTTTGGTTTGAGCTGGAATGAAAAGAGAGGTGAATTTTTCTTTGCCTCGCAGGATAATTCAGGAAAAGAGATAGATATATACCGATATTCATCCAAAGAGAAAGTGATAACCGACTGCGATCAGAGTCTGAAACGATTAGGCACTGATTATATCGATCTGTACCAGATACATTGGGCCGATCCGACAACTCCGGTTTCAGAAACAATGGAAGCTCTTGAAATTCTTGTCAGGCAAGGTAAGATAAGAGCTGGAGCAGTATGTAACTATTCTGTTGAGCTTATGACCGAAGCTGAAAAAACATTCATGATAGCTTCTGAGCAGGTGCCTTATAGCATGGTTAACAGGGATATAGAGAATGACATTGTTTCACATTGTATTGATAATAATATCGGGATACTTGCTTACAGTCCATTACAAAGAGGGCTTTTAACGGGTAAGATTAAAAAGGGGCATATATTCAACGATGGAGATACAAGACCTGGTACAATCTATTATAAAGAGCCAAATCTATCAAGGATACTGCAGCTTAATAACAAATTAGAAGATATTGCAAATGGACTAAACGTAACCCTTGCCCAGCTGGTACTTAACTGGACCATTCAGCAACCTGGTATTACATGCGCACTAGCCGGTGCAAGAAATGCAACACAGGTCCTGGATAATGTAAAAGCAGCTGATTTCAGGCTTACCAGGGAGGAGATAAACAGAATAAATGAGCTTCTGTCAGAGATCACAATAGAAACAATAATATAAATTAAAAAATGAAGAATTTTCTCTCCTCGTTTCCATCATATGAAATATTGAAAAAAAAGATGCAGGGTCTCTCATATCCTGATTATCGTGAAGGAAACTGCCATATTCATACTCCATATTCATTCAGCGCATTTCCAGATATGGAGACCATTTTTAATATGGCCCACAGCGAAAACATACCCCTTCTTGGAATAAACGATTTCTATGTTACCGATGGTTATGATGCTTTCCATAAAGGATGTCTGAAGCATAATATTTTTCCACTGTTCAACATTGAGTTTATAGGATTATTGAAAGAAGAACAGCAACAAGGGATAAGGATAAATGATCCAAATAATCCGGGAAGAATCTATTTCAGCGGTAAAGGTCTTGATTATCCGTTTCATACCGGATTTATACTGAGAAAGCAACTGAAAAGTGTCATCCGGGAGAGCCAGCTACAGATTAAAGCAATGATAGCAAAACTGAACCTGTTGGTTGAAAAGGAAAACCCTTCACTTAAGCTTACATACGAAACAATTAAAAAGAGATATTCACATGGACTTGTGCGCGAGCGACATCTTGCAAAAGCATTAAGGATTCTCACGACTGAGAGTTTCTCAACTCCTGACGAACAAATGCTTTTTATAGAATCACTATATGGTGGCAGGAGATCGAAGAGTTCAATAAGTGATGCACCCGGACTTGAAAACGAGATAAGATCTTATCTTCTGAAAAGCGGTGGTGCAGCTTTTGTTGAAGAGGATGAAAGATCATTCCTTGAGCTAAAAAAAATCATCAGGATAATTATTGTTGCCGGTGGTATTCCATGTTATCCAGTATTACTCGATGATCCTTCAGGCAAATGCACCGAATTTGAAACAGATCCGGAAAAACTGTACAACTCGCTTAAACGTTTGGGTATTGAATGTATTGAACTGATTCCCGGAAGGAACGATTTTTCTATTCTTAAGAATTTTGTCGAATTTTTTCATGAAAAAAGATTCATAATAACCTTTGGTACTGAGCATAACACACCCGAGATGATACCGCTTACAGTAACATCCAGAGGTTCAATACCCCTTGATGAATCATTAAAAAAGATTGCATGGGAAGGGGCTTGTGTAATAGCAGCCCATCAGTACCTAAGGGCAGATGGAAGACAAGGATATGTTTTACCCGACGGGACCCATAGTGTGAAACAGATGAGAGATTTGGTAAATCTTGGACAAATAGTTATTGAATACTTCTTAAACAAGCACCACTATGAAGCCTGAAATAAATGACCTTATTGAGATTTCAAAATATTACGGTTCCGATAAGGAGTATGTAATTGCCGGAGGAGGTAACACTTCATTCAAGGATGACAAGACTATATGGATAAAGGCAAGCGGTCAATCACTTGCAGAGCTTAATGAAGAGGGTCTTGTGGCTCTTAGCAGAGAAAAACTTCATTTAATATCATCTGTTATTTATTCAGAGGAGCCTGCAACCAGAGAAGAACAGGTCAAAAATGATATATTCCAAAGCATTCTCGATCCTGATAAATACAAACGTCCATCAGTTGAAACCTCTTTGCATGAGATAATACAATATAAATTTATTGTTCACCTCCATCCCACTCTTATCAATGGTTTGCTCTGCAGCAAAAATGCAGAGAGTCTAACTCATAACTTTTTTGGCGAGAGTGTACTATTTGTTCCGTATACTGATCCGGGATATACTCTGTTCAAGAAGCTTAAATCAGAAATAATTTTATTCCGTGAGAAATTTTCTCATGATCCTCAGATAATATTTCTCGAAAATCATGGATCGTTTGTTGGAGCCGATTCGACAGAAGAAATAAAAAAGATATATAACAACATTATAAAGAAAATCAGTGAGCGGATACCTCCTATCACAGATCTAACTCCACTGCCATATAATCCTTTACTTCATAAAGTGCTTCCTGGCTTGAGGATCCTTCTTTCAGACAAACAACCTGGAGTCATACGGTTCCGGAACAACTCCCTTATTTCCAGGTTTTATCAGAATCAACAAGAGTTTCATAAAATCTCTTTGCCGCTTACTCCTGATAGTATAGTTTATTGCAAGGCCAGATATTTGTATATTGAGCATTCATCTGCACCTGAAAAAATTCTTGATTCTATCAGATACCAGTTACCCCGATCTATAAACGAATATGGTTATTCCCCTAAGATTCTTGTAATTAAGGACATGGGAGTTTTTGCCATTGCTGAAAGTCATTCATCTGCCGAAACAGCTCTCGATGTTTATGAAGACCTTATTAAAATTAGTTATTATGCTTCGCAATGTGGGGGAATGAAATTTTTAACTCCTGAACAGGTAATATTCATCGATCAATGGGAAGTTGAAAATTACAGAAGGAAAGTATCTCAAACTTCTGACCCTTTAAACAAACTGAATAACAAAATTGCTATCATAACGGGTGGAGCGCAGGGATTCGGTGCAGGAATAGCCGAGGCCCTTTTTGCGTTAAACATGAACGTCGTAATAGCTGATATTAACGAGGAGACAGGTACCTCTTTTACTGCAAAGCTATCAGCGAAGAAATCATCCAATAAGGCTCTATTTGTCAAAACAGATGTCTCCAATCCCGCCTCGGTTCAAAATATGATTATAACTACTGTAAAAGAGTTTGGAGGACTTGATATTATGATTAGTAATGCCGGTATCCTTAGAGCCGGAGGACTAGACGAAATGGACTCTGATACATTTTCATTGACCACTGATATAAACTACAAGGGATATTTCCATTGTGCAAAGTTTGCAGCAGAAGTTCTTAAACTTCAGAACCAAGAGAACTCTGAATATTTTACTGATATAATACAGATAAATTCAAAATCGGGACTAAGAGGAAGTAACCGGAATTTTGCATATTCCGGAGCTAAATTCGGAGGAATAGGACTCACACAATCATTTGCTATGGAACTTGCTCCCTACAGAATAAAAGTTAATTCAATCTGTCCTGGTAATTTTTATGAAGGTCCACTTTGGTCAGATCCTCATAACGGCTTATTCGTTCAGTATCTTAAAACTGGGAAAGTATCAGGAGCAAAAAGCATTGAAGAGGTAAGAAAATTCTACGAAGACCAGGTACCATTGAAAAGAGGATGTAAACTGGAAGATGTAATGAAGGCACTTCTTTATATTATTGACCAGGAATATGAAACAGGGCAGGCAATCCCTGTAACCGGGGGACAGGTGATGTTGGGGTAATGGCACGGGGTACAGGGCGCAGAGCTTAGAATCTGAAGCAGTGAGACTCCGTGAAAACTCCGTAGTTAAAAAAATATTTAAATATGAAAACAAAAGCAGTAAGGATATACGGTAAAAAGGATTTAAGGCTTGAGGAATTTGAACTTCCTGAGCTGAAGGATGACGAGATTCTTGCACATGTGATTTCCGATAGCATCTGCATGTCGTCACATAAAGCAGTCTTACAAGGCTCTGATCACAAACGTGTCCCAAATGACATTCATATAAATCCCACAATAATTGGTCATGAGTTTGCAGGGGTAATTCTGGAAGTTGGGAAAAAGTGGCAGCATAAATTCAAAAAAGGACAAAAATTCTCAATTCAGCCTGCCATGAGCCAGACAGGAACTCTTGATGCTCCAGGGTACTCATATCGATTCATCGGAGGTGATGCAACGTATGTTATAATCCCATCAATTGTGATGAAAGCCGATTGCCTTCTGCCATATAACGGGGAGGCCTTTTTCCCCGCATCGCTCTCTGAGCCAATGTCATGCATTGTTGGTGCCTTTCATGCATGTTATCATATTCCACCCGGCATATATGTTCATGAGATGGGTATACGAAAAGGAGGTAATATGGCTATTCTGGCAGGAGTTGGTCCGATGGGACTGGGAGCAATAGATTATGCTTTACATCAGGAAAGGAAACCAGGTCTTATTGTGGTTACGGACATTGATGAGAACCGGCTTTCGAGAGCAGCATGCCTATTTACACCAGAGCATGCTAAAAAAGAAGGAATCAAATTAATCTATGTGAATACAGTCCAGATGAACGACCCGGTTAAACATTTACGTGATCTGACAGGAGGAAAAGGGTTTGATGATGTTTTTGTGTTTGCACCTGTCAAACAAGTAATTGAACTGGGCGATTCTATCCTTGGCTTCGATGGATGCCTCAACTTCTTCGCCGGCCCTACAAATCCGGAATTTAAAGCTGAATTCAATTTCTATAATGTTCATTACGCTTTTACACATATTGTTGGCACTTCAGGGGGAAATACTGATGATATGCGCGAATCATTAAAGCTAATGGGGGAAGGAAAGATCAATCCCGCTATTATGATAACTCATGTTGGAGGCCTTGATTCAGTAGTAAATACTACATTAAAACTTCCACAGATACCAGGAGGCAAGAAACTCATTTACACTAATATATCAATGCCTCTCGTCTCACTCTATAAGCTGGAGGAATTAGGCAAAGCCGATCCATTCTTTGCAGCTCTTCATGAAATTGTATTAAAAAACAATTATATCTGGTCTTTGGAAGCAGAGAGATATTTGTTGGCCAACGCAAAATCAATCTAAGTACAGCTTAATAATTAACTCTGTGGTTCGCGTGTCTTCTACGTGCGCTCAGTGTAACAAAAAAAGAACTTTCACAGAGGTACACTGAGGTATTACAGAGTGATACAGAGGTAATACTTTATCTTTGTTCCTTTGCAAATTCCGGAGATATGTAGTTCTCGTAACTTAAACATACATGAGTTGCAAAATTGATAGCTGTAGTTATTATTTTTGACCAATCCTCTCCTGTAAGATTTTCCAAATCATCCCTTTTAATATTATTCTGATAAATCGATGTAATCATACCGGCATTGAAATTATCGCCGGCACCAATAGTACTTACAGGAGTGATGTTATGTACAGGGAATTTTCCGGAAAAGGAGTTGGTCCTTACAGATACTCCCTTAACATTTTCTGTATATACCAGGCAGTTACAGTATTTTCTCACCAGATCCCATGCCTCATCAGCGCTATTTACCCCAAAGATGTTTTTGAAGTCTTCATCCGATCCCCTCAGAAGGCTGGACAATTTAATATTTTCAATAATCAATGGCCTCAGAGTATTCAATTCAGACACATGAGTTTGCCGGAAATTGGGATCATATAGAATCATTGCACCATTATCCTTTGCAGTCTGAATGAATCTTTTAAATTTTCCCCTTATTTCAGGCCATATAGCATAAAATGAACCGCACTGGACTATATCATCTTTCTGAATAATTGGAAAATCAATATCTAGGCGCTTTGCCGGAAAATCTTTATAGAATGTATAGCTGGCATCATTTTTCTCATTAAGAAATGCCAGGGCAAGAGAAGTACTGCCATCATGAAAACGATGTACTGAAGAAGTATCAACTCCATTGTCTTTCAAGAATTTATCAATGAGGTCACCTACGTTATCCTGCCCATATTCACTAATAAAAGAGACAGAAAAACCCATCCTGCCCATTGATACAACACTATTAAGGACCGATCCGCCTGCTTTAGCAGCCTGAGGTTGGCTATCTTTAAAGATAATATCAAGGACTGTTTCGCCTATTCCGTAAATTTTTCTCATAAGAAGTATGTCTGAAATTTTTGCTATGGCGTGAATTTACAAATAATTTTGGAAGACGCAATGGCATGGCGGCTCAATGGTATGGTGGTATAGTGGTATTGCGATATGGCGATACCGCATTACGGTTAAGGTATCGTAGTTAATCATTATATTTGTTTACAATAAATAATATTCTACATGAAAGCAATGATGCTCACCGGGATAAGGCAGATGGAGATGAAAGAGATTCCTGAACCTTCAATTGTAAGTCCTAATGATGTTAAAATAAGAATGTCTGTTCTGGGAATCTGCGGATCGGATATTCATTATTATACACAGGGACAGATCGGTTCCCAAAAAGTTAATTACCCTTTCACAGTCGGACATGAGGGTGCCGGAGTTGTTGTTGAAGTCGGAACAGAAGTATCGAGAGTAAAACCAGGTGATACTATTGCTATTGACCCGGCTATGCCCTGCTGGGAATGCGACCAGTGTCTTGCAGGAAGACATCATACATGTCGAAAGCTAAGGTTCCTGGGTTGCCCAGGGCAGGCTGAAGGATGCCTTATGGAATATATTATTATGCCGGAAAAGAGTTGTTACCCTCTCGGAAAATTAACTCCCGATCATGGGTCAATATCTGAACCACTTGCAATAGGAGTTTATGCTGTAAAAAAATCAGGGGATATTAAAGATCTGAAAATCGGGATATTTGGATATGGACCTATTGGTATGAGTGTGATGCTCGCCGCTAAAGCACAAGGCGTTGACAAAGTATTTGTTACAGATAAAATTGATGAACGTCTTGCTATTTCATCCAAAGAAGGAGCAGCTTTAACCGGAAACCCAATTAAAGTGGATATTGTGGAAATGATTAGGCAAAAAGAGGCTTTGGGACTTGATATCGTATTTGAATGTTGCGGTCAGCAGGAAGCGTTCGACCAGGCTGTTGAGATACTTAAGCCGGGTGGCAAACTTATAGTGGTCGGAATTCCTGAATTTGACCGATGGTCAATGAGTGTTGAAACGACACGACGAAGGGAGATTTCACTTCAATTTATAAGACGACAGGTGGATTGTGTTGAAGAGGCTATTGAAATGATGACAAGCGGATTAATTAATATTGACAATATGGTTACACACCGTTTCCCTTTCGATAAAACGAAAGAGGCTTTTGATCTTGTAGCTGGATATAAAGATGGAGTAATGAAAGCAATGATTGATTTTTGATATAGGCCCCTGGGGGTACCGGTCATCAGCACAACGATAAGCTTCATATTTCTGTTTCAGCTTATGGCCATACGCTATTTAGCAGACACAAGTGGATTTTTAATATATTTACAGCATCACTGAAAAAAAGCATGCCTGTTTTGGATGAAAAAACACTCATATTGAATTTACAGAAGGGGAGTATTCCGGCCTTCGAGAGAATCTTTTCGTTATACCATAAGCGTATTTACAACTTCTGTCTCACTCTTTATCTATCTTCAGATGATGCTCAGGAGATTGTCCAAAGGGTTTTTGTAGCGCTATGGGAACAGTGTGAACAGGTGGATGAAAATAAACCCCTTGCTTCCTACCTTTACACCATCGCCAGGTACATGGTATATCAGGAGTTCAGGCAGCAGGTTTACAAAAAAGCAGCTTTCGACCATTTTATCCTTAATTCAATTGATTTAAATGAGTCAACAAAGGATGAGGTATTATACAATGAGTTGCTTTCTTTTTTGGAATCTGTAATAGAGAGACTTCCTGAACGACAGCGGGAGATCTTCAAACTAAGCCGTTTTTCAGGCTTAAGCTACCGGCAGA
>DATKUO010000222.1:0-39524 GCA_035530515.1 Bacteroidales bacterium | reverse complement strand
TTTTATAAGGTAACTTTCCTTTAATTACATGAACCAATATACACTTCCTGGTATTGTTGAAAAAAATACGAGGAAGTTATGATTAAAATCTAATGTTATTAAATGAAATACAAAAAGCTGCAGATCTGATTAGAAATGCCAAATATGCAGTTGCATTTACGGGTGCCGGTGTTTCTGTCGATAGTGGGATTTCCAGCTTTAGAGGAGAAGGTGGAGTTTGGAACTCACACCATCCCATATATCTTGAAATAGATTTTTTTCATAAAAAACCTTTACAGTCATGGATTAAGATAAAGGAAATATTTTATGACCATCTTGGAGAAGCACTACCAAATATTGCCCATATGATCCTGGCAAAAATGGGGCAACGTAGTTTTGTCGAATCAATCATTACACAAAATATCGATAGCCTGCACCAAGATGCTGGCTGTAAACGAGTAATTGAATTGCACGGCAATCTAAAGCGATTAATTTGCACTGAATGTAACTCGGAATATGACATTAGTTTCGCTGATCTTAATTATCTTCCTCCAACCTGCTATGTATGTAAAGGAATATTAAAACCTGATATCGTTTTTTTTAATGAACCTATCCCCAATTATGCCAAAACAAGATCATATGAGGAAGTTAGTAAAGCCGATGTCATGTTAATTGTTGGTACAGCTGCAGAAGTATTGCCAGCTGCTGAATTTCCATTAATAGCTAAGAAGAATGGTGCTAAAATAATAGAAATAAATATTGCAAAATCTCATCTGACCAGCTCTGTAACTGATATCTTTCTTGAGGGAGGGGCTTCGGAAATCCTTTCTAAAATGGGTGAGTTGTTGTATCTTTGAGTAGATAATTTTTGTTTACCTTTGACTTGATTGCTGATTTAATGACAATAATATATTAGATCAAACTCATGTTTTGGAAAACACTATATTAAAGAGCATTAACAATTTAAAAGCTAACCTTCAAATTGTAAAGTAATGGTGTTAAATAAACTTAATGATCTGAGAAAACTCCTTGAGGGTGGCCCCAAACGAAAGCTTGTTCTGGCTGCAGCTCAGGATCAACATTCATTGGGCGCTGTTGTGAGAGCCAGGGAAGAAAATATTGTTGAGCCAATTCTTATTGGTGATGAGGAAGGAATACGCAACATTTGCGATTTATTTAATTACAATATAGATGGTATAAAGATAATTCATGAACCTGTTATCGAAAAATCTGTTGAATTGGCTGTAAAAATGGTAAATAATAAACAGGCTGATATTTTAATGAAAGGCAAGATTGGTTCATCATCACTGCTTAAAAGTGTGCTTAATAGAGAATGGGGATTAAGAACAGGAAATTTGCTTTCACATTTTGCCCTTTTTGAAGTTGATACTTATCATAAAGTGATAGCAGTAACTGATGTTGCAATGAATATTGCTCCAAACCTGAAAGAAAAAATTGCAATTGTAAATAATGCTGTCGGATGTCTAAATTGTCTTGGGTACACTATGCCAAAAGTTGCAGTTCTGGGTGCTGTTGAGATGGTTAATGAGAATATGGAGGCTACTCTGGATGCAGCCCTTCTGTCAAAAATGAATCAACGCGACCAGATCAGGAATTGTATTATTGATGGCCCTTTGGCATTCGATAATGCTGTTAGTCTGGAAAGTGCACAGCATAAAGGAATCAGGAGCGAAGTCGCCGGGGATACCGATCTGCTGCTGATGCCCGACATTGAAGTAGGTAATGTTCTGTATAAATCACTTGTCTTTTTTGCAAAAGCAAAGGTTGCTTCAATAATCCTGGGAGCTCTGGTGCCTATTGTTCTTACTTCCAGATCCGATTCAGAACAGGCAAAATTTGATAGTATACTCCTGGCTGCTGCAGCATGCAAATAGCAATAATATGATCAGAACTCTTGACCAGATGGAGAAGGAGGTGCTGGCACTCAAAAAGAAGCACCGTATTGCTGTTGCATGGGCTCAGGATAAAAATACTATCGGAGCTCTTCACAAAGCTGTTAATAATGGATTTGTGGAAGCTATTATGGTTGGAAAATCAACCGAAATCATTAAAACCTGCCAAAAAGAAAAAATCGATGAAAAACTCTTCACTATTGTTGAAGCTGACAATGAAAACATAGCATCTATCGAAGCTGTCAGGTTAGCAAAAAAAGGAGATGCCGATATAGTTATGAAAGGGCTTGCAGGAACGGATAAGTTTCTGAAGGCAGTGATGGATAGGGAAACCGGTTTGATGCTCCCAAATGCTGTGTTAAGCTACGTAGGAGCCTTAGAAATACCATTTTACCATAAACTCCTGTTTATTACCGATCCGGCAGTAATTCCATTTCCTGACCTGGATCAGAAAATTGCAATGGCAGGATATGCGATTGAAATGGCACGCAGGTTCGGAATTGAAAAGCCTAAAATAGCACTCCTCGGGGCTTCTGAAAAAATGAGCCGCCATTTTGAAAATTCTGTTGATTATGCAATAATGTGTAAGATGGCCGACCGCGGTCAGATAAAAAACTGTGTTATGGATGGACCACTTGATCTGTTCCTGGCCTGCGATAAAAAAAGTATTGATATAAAAGGCGTTAATACACCCATTAACGGAGATGCTGATATCTTGCTCTTTCCTTCTCTAGAATCCTCAAACCCATTCTATAAGGGACTAATGCTCTTTGCAAATGGTGAATTGGCCGGATTGATACGAGGTACAGAAAAACCTGTTATCGTAATTTCGAGAAGTGAAAGTGAAAAATCAAAGTATTTTTGTATTACTCTTGCTTGTCTTATGGTATAGATGGCTTATTGCTAGGTATATACAATGTTTTACAACATTTATTAATTTATGTCAAATCGACTAATCCTGGCTATCAATCCGGGATCAACATCAACTAAATTTTCTCTTTTCGAAGAGGCAAATCTGATTTTTGAGAAAACTCTCAGACATACTACTGAAGAGTTATCCCGTTTTGAAAGAATACCAGATCAATTCAATTTCCGGAAAGACTTTATTATGAATGAATTGTCTGAAAGGAAGATTGATTTTGCCGGCATTATTGCCATTGTTGGCCGGGGTGGTCTTGTAAAGCCCATAGAATCAGGTGTATATAAGGTTAATGGGAAAATGAAGGATGACTTAATAACCGGATTTTCAGGTCAGCATGCAAGTAATCTTGGTGGGCTTATAGCTGATGAAATTGCATCTCTGTTGCATGGAGCAACTGCTTATATAGTCGATCCTGTTGGTGTAGATGAACTTCAATCTGTTGCCAGAATCTCAGGCCATCCTGAGATTGAGCGGAAATCTATATTTCATGCTCTTAACCAGAAAGCAGTTGCTCGTGTTTATGCTGCTTCAATTGGTAGAAAATATGAGGATTTAAATCTTGTGATTGCCCACATGGGTGGTGGAGTGAGTGTTGGTGCGCATAAAAAAGGCAGGGTGGTTGATGTGAATAATGCCCTCAATGGGGATGGTCCTTTTTCTCCTGAACGTTCAGGAGGATTACCCTCAGGACAGTTGGTTGACCTTTGTTTCAGTGGGAAATATTCGCATTCTGAATTAATGTCTATGCTATCCGGGAAAGGAGGGATGGTGGCCTATCTGGGTACAAATAGTTTCATAGAGGTATGTAGGATGGCTGAAAATGGGGATAATAAAGCTATCCTGATAAGAGATGCGGCATCTTACCAGGTTGGAAAGGAGATAGGAGCAATGGCAGCTGTTTTAGATGGAAAGGTAGATGCAATAATTCTGACGGGTGGGATGGCCTACCAGGAGGATAATATTAACAATATCAGATCGATGGTTGATTTTATAGCAGAAGTAGTAGTCTATCCTGGTGAAGATGAGATGCAAGCACTCGCTTTTAATGTGTTACTTGCCCTTGATGGTAAAATTGAGATCAAGGATTATTAACAGCCACAGGTATAATTTTCCCATTAATAAATTTGTGACCGTTCATTGCAAAGCCTGAAATGAATCCTGCCATCTCTATTGCATCAACCGGAGCTTTATATCCGGGAAAAGCCTCCTCGAGCATCTCGGTCTGCACAGCTCCCAGAGCAAGGCAGTTAACACTGATACCAGACTCCGTGAATTCTGCTGCCAGACATTCTGAAAGAGAGGCTAATGCAGCTTTTGATGCGCTGTAATAGGAGAGTCCTTTATACTTTGTACTACCCTGAAAACCACCCATACTCGATATATTTACAATATGAGATCCTTTTTGCATGAGAGGTTTAATTTCCCTGATTACAGAAGCCGGTCCGAAGAAATTTGTCTCCATCATCAACCTTGCTTCATTGGTTGAAATGTTGATAAAATCTTTTACAACGAGCATCCCAGCCATGTTAATAAGAATGTCAACTCTCTTAAAATGATTTATGACAGCGTCTTTAAATATTCCAACCTTAGATTCAAATAATGCCAGATCTAAAGGAAAGGTATAGATATTACTGTAAATTGAGGAAAGATTCTTTAGAGCATTTTCATTTCTCCCGGTTACCAGAACCTTGTTGCCTTTATCTTGCGCAAAATAAAGAGCAACCTCTTTTCCAATGCCCCTGGTTCCTCCAATTATTATAATATTCATATTGATCCAGCTAATTGCAATTGATAAATCAAAATTATTTTTACTAAGGTATTTAATTATTAATACTTGTGGTATAACAATGAGGCTGTTTTTACCAGACAACCAGCTAAGCTTTCTCAAACCTGGCATTTGAATCTGGAAAATATTAATTGATGTATAGTGACTGTATGTCATATATTAAGTTAATATCTTATATTTGCGACTGTTTATTTTAATTACAGCTAAATCTATAAAATATATTAATAGTGAAAGATTTAAAGGTATCAATATTAGGATGCGGAAACATAGGCTTATCCTTGTTGCAGGGATTTATAAAAGATAATTCATTGTCTGCAAAAAATATTACCGTAACGAGAAGAAACATACAAGAGTTAGCTTATTTGGAAGAATATGGCATCAGACTAACAAACGATAATATCCAGGCGACGAAAGAATCCGGCCTTATTATCATTGCAGTTAAGCCTTATAACTTCGCCAATGTCCTGGATGAGATTAAAGACCACCTGGATGCACAGAAGCATATTCTTGTATCAGTAAGTACCGGGGTTACTCTCAGTCAGATTCAGGATATGATGCGGATAAAAATTCCAATATTCAGGGTAATGCCTAACATATCTGCCAGTGTAGGCAGGTCAGTTTCATGTATTTGCCATAACAGAGCCGAAATAAAAGAGATAGAATCAGTTAAACATCTGTTTGATCTTATAGGAACCTCAATGACAATCGATGAAGAACTAATGGAATCGGCAACTATATTAGGTGCCTGTGGAATTGCTTATGTACTCAGGTTTATCAGGGCAATGATTCAGGGAGGAATTCAAATAGGGTTTGATGCAAGTACTGCAAGTGCTATAGTTAATCAGACAGTTAAAGGTGCAGCTGATCTCTTGATAGAAGGACATCAACATCCTGAATTTGAGATTGATAAAGTGACAACTCCTAAAGGATGTACGATAGTTGGTTTAAACGAAATGGAACATAATGGATTCAGCTCATCATTGATCAAAGGAATTGTTGCCTCATATGAAGAAATTGAAAAATAGTATTTTTTATCGCAAATAACTCAAAAGGAATAATATTCCTTCATGTCAGAAGGCATCAATTCCTTTATAAATAATAGGTTTTCGCAGCATATTGTGTTTTTTCTAAAAGATTGCTGTCAGCGGATATTAAAAGACCGATTTTTTCGTTTATTTGTGTTGTTGACAATTCAAATCACAAACTGGTAAAAATGATCATTAATAATTACTGTATAGCCTTCAGGCGCCATGTACTGATCACTATTTTAATCTCTCTGCTTTTTTTTACATCATTATCAACAATTTCCGGTCAGAAAGCTAGAGAAGAGCCACCACCAATAAAGGAGAGGTTATTCTATGGCGGTAGCTTCGGTTTGCAGTTTGGAACAATTACTGATATACAGATCTCCCCGGTAATAGGATTATGGGTATTACCCCGTTTGGCCGTTGCAGTTGGACCTGATTATAGATTCTATAAAGACACTTTTGGCCGGACAAATGTATATGGGGGAAAAGGGTATTTGCAATTTGTTGTTATTCAGGATATAAGTTCTTTTATCCCTATAGGAGGGCATACCGGGATATTTCTTCATTGCGAAGATGAGCTGCTAAGTCTTCAATCTTCTTTCTGGAAATATCCTCCATACACTTCCGACAGGTTTTATTTAAATACAATTTTGGCCGGAGGTGGTATAAGTCAGCAGTTAGGCAGACGATCATCACTTAATTTAATGGTTTTGTGGGCTTTAAATAACTCAGGATATGATGTTTATGGTAATCCTGAAATAAGAATCAGTTTTAATTTTTAGCTGATCCAAACCATAATAAGCAAATCCCGGGTTGTTTAAATTTTCCTGATACCCATTTTATATTATCTTTGTGGCTGTTTTTTTAGAAGCTACTTAAGATTTATTGATAAAATAGTTAATACACATTTTAAATCAAATAGTGATGAAAGTTGATAAGAATAAAATGGTTTCTCTTATTTATGAATTGAGGGAAAGTGATGCAGATGGAAGAATAATTGAAACTCTTGATGAAAATAGTCCTCTTAAATTTGTTTATGGCACTGGCAGATTGCTTCCGGTTTTTGAATCAAATATCAGTTCATTAAATACAGGAGATGTTTTTAAGTTCACTATGAATTCTGAAATGGCTTATGGAGAAAAGAGGGAAGATATGATTGTTGATGTTCCAATCTCTGTTTTTGAGGCAGACGGTAAAATCAACGGGGATATCTGTAGCGTTGGAAACGAAGTACCGATGATGGATACAGAGGGAAATCCGTTGAATGGAATAATAAATGAAATTACTGAAACCCATGTCAGGATGGATTTCAACCATCCAATGGCTGGTCTTGATCTTTTCTTTTCTGGTAAGATAGTCGATGTTCGCAAAGCTACTGCTGAAGAGATCGTCGGGAACGATCACTCCTGTTCTTCATGTGGTAGTTCTGATGACCATGAAGGATGTTCCGGCTCATGTAATTAATTTTCTACCTGCGAATAATAATAAATTTAGATACCGAGTCGTAACTCCAAAGCGCCTGGCGAAGTCTGTGACTTTGTATAGCTGTTGGTTTTGCTATATTTTCAGCGTTTCTCCTTCCGACTTTGCAATAATAACAGCACAGCATGTATCACCATAAACATTTATGGATGTACGGAACATATCGAGAATACGGTCTACAGCAAGTATAAGGCCTATTCCTTCAAGAGGAAGACCTACTGCTTTCAGCACTACAACCATCATTACCAGTCCAGCCATCGGAATACCTGCTGCACCTATCGCAGCCAGCAGAGCAGTGAAAATAACGATTAGCTGTTGTCCGAACGAAAGATCAATTCCATAAGCCTGTGCAATAAATAAAACTGCAACGCATTCGTATAATGCTGTACCATCCATATTTATAGTTGCTCCGAGTGGAAGAGTGAAACTGGCAATTTTGTTTGATACTCCATCGTTATCTTCAATGGCTTTCATGGTAAGAGGCAAGGTAGCGTTTGATGATGACGTTGAAAATGCTGTCAGAAGAGGAGTCACAATGTTTTTAAAGTGCTTAACCGGATTTACACGACCCAATAATTTCAATAAGAGAGGCAGTGTAACCAATCCATGGAATAGAAGACTCGATAAAACAGTTACAAAGTATAGCCCCAGCCTGCTTATTACCTCAGTGATATCATTGCCCATCTGAACTTGTTGAGCTATTACTTTTGCAGTAATACTGAATATACCGATAGCAGTAAATTTTATTATGAAAAGAGTTATTTTCATAATAACATCAAGAGTAGCGCTGAATACATTTAATAATAGCATACGTGGCTTTTCATTCACTTTAGTAAGAAAAAAACCGAATAGAATAGCAAAAAATATTATCGATAGCATCTGTCCACGCATCAGAGCTTCAAAGATGTTAGTAGGTACAATTTTTATTAGTGTAGTTCCAAAGCCCTCCGAAATTGCAGAAATATCATCGACAGGCACTTTAAGTCCCAGATCAGCACCAACACCTGGTTTAATAATCGTTACAAAAATAAAACCTGTAATTATCGCCATTAATGTCGATAATAGATAGAATCCCATAGTTTTAAGTCCAAGCCGGCCCAGATTTCCACTTGTCCCGACACTCGCAACTCCAGTGGTTATAGAGCATAGAACAAGAGGAACAATAATCATATTCAGGCCCCTGAGAAATATTTCCCCTGCCCAATTCGTGTAAATAACCTTATCATGGAAAAAATAACCGAAAAATCCTCCAGCAATCAGAGCAATAATAATTTGATAATGTAACGGGAAAGAAAATTTGGATTTTGACATATTTTATTTTTTGATTTCTAAAGAAATATATTCTAACTGATAAATCCATTCAAATTAGGAACTTTTTTTCAATATCGCTTAACCTCACCAGAATCGAATATTTGATGGGCTGGGAGGGATACTGACTGAAAAAGCTATTTTTTATTAATAACAGTTTAGGCTATTAATAGACATATAAATTTCAATTCAATCCTTTTTCAAATTTAAATGAGCAAAAATCACAAGTTACATCTGTAACTACTCTTTACAGTGGTAAATATATACATATGTAACCATAAATAGTCTAATCTGAAGTTACACAGATAACTTTTGCTTAATAAATTTATTTATATTTATAGAAAACCTATAATCAGTTAGATATGTTATGTTAATTAACCATATAATCGTATTGGAATCAGGTAATTCTATAGAATATTACAATATTTCTTTAGAAAACAGGTTTAATGCATTGTATACCATAGATATATAGCTCTAAACTGTAGTGACGCTAAAGATATTCATGATTTTTAAATAGCTGTTATACAATAATATAGTAAATGCTAATAATGATGCGAAATTACAGATATACATATAAATTACAATTGTAACCAATAAAGATTACAGTTGTAAACTATAATATATTTACATTTGTAATATCAATAGTTACAATCATGAATGAGCGAATCAGAGAATTTCTTATATCTGAAAACAAATCCTCAGCTCAGTTAGCAGAAGAGATAGGTGTTCAGCCTTCTGGTATCTCCCATATCCTCTCCGGAAGAAATAATCCAAGTCTTGATTTTGTATTGAAAATGCTTGAAAAGTATCAGTTTCTTTCTAATGAGTGGTTATTATTTGGTAAGGGATCTATGTATAAAGACAATAAGGAGCAGACTCTTTTTGAGGAAAACGCTGGTAATTTTGAAAGAACTGATGCTGTATCGGCCAGGGATGAGCATAATGAATCAGATTCAGAGTTACAAGAATCCCGTAAGGATCAATTAAAAAAGGATGTTGCAGCTACAAGTAATAACAGAACCAGGGTAGTTGAAAAAATCGTTTGGTTTTACGATAATAACAGCTTTGAAGAATATTTCCCGACTCATTGATAACTATAAATCATACACTCTTATTTTTAATAATTAATCATATTAACCTAATTTAGAAGTTGAATAGTTGAAATGTTTAAATGTTGAAAAGGATTGTTTATGAGTTATTTATCTTTCCATTAGTAAATTACATAGCCCTTCAACCCTTCAGCCCATCAACCCATCAGCCCATCAACCTTCTTATTTGCATTCTTATTAATCGCACATAATATTTTCTGATATCACTCATTAAAATTATCTTTGTGACAAACCCAATGTAGATGGCAAAGCGCATAGAGGATCTTAAAATAATTGGAAACAAGCGCCTGACTAATGACTTTTTTATTCTTGAACTATCAGGTAATAATAAACTTTCCGATTTAAAGCCAGGGCAGTTTGCACAAGTAAGAGTCGATGGTAGTACGGATACATTTCTTAGACGACCAATTTCAATACATGATGTCGATTATAAGAAGAATACAATAAAGTTGCTTATCCAGATAGCTGGTAAAGGCACCGAAACACTCTCAAAGCTTAGAGTGGGTGATATATTGAATATGATTTATCCGCTTGGGAATTCATTTGGTTTGCCAAATGAGAATGAAAAAATTCTTCTTGTGGGAGGAGGTTGTGGAGTTGCTCCCCTAATGTTTCTTGGCAAATATTTAAAATCAAATGATTATATTCCTGATATCCTACTTGGGTTCAGAAATAGTGAACGTATTTTAGAGTTTGACGAATATAGTAAAATCGGGAATGTTTTTCTTACTACTGAGGATGGTTCGAGAGGAGAAAAGGGATATGTTACTAATCATTCTCTACTGGTTACAGGCAGCTACGACAGGATATATTGTTGCGGACCCGACTCCATGATGAGGGCAGTTGCAGGTTACTGTGAAAAGAATAATATTGTCTGTGAGGTGTCGCTCGAAAACCTTATGGCTTGTGGCATTGGGGCATGTTTATGTTGCATTGTTGATACAACAAGAGGCAACCTTTGCACCTGTATTGACGGACCTGTTTTCAATATAAATGAATTAAAATGGTGAACCTGGGTTTTTCTATAGGTGATTTGAATTTTAAAAATCCTGTGCTGACTGCTTCTGGTACTTTTGGCTATGGGCCTGAATTTGATGATTTTCTTGATGTTTCAAGTCTGGGAGGGATAGTTGTTAAAGGCACTACTCTTGAACCCAGGGAGGGGAACCAATATCCCCGGATGGCAGAAACCCCTTCAGGCATGCTTAATGCCGTTGGACTACAGAATAAGGGTGTTGATTATTTTGAAGAATTCATCTACCCTCGCATTTTAAACTACAAAACAAACATAATTGTGAATATAAACGGAAGTTATATTGATGATTATGTTGCACTTGCTGAACGAATTAACAAGCTAGATAAGATACCAGCTATTGAGCTCAATATCTCTTGTCCAAATGTAAAAATGGGAGGGATGACATTTGGAACCAATCTCGTTTCAGCCCGTGAAGCAACCAGGGAAGTAAGAGCTGTATACTCGAAAAAGCTGATAGTGAAATTATCTCCTAATGTAACAGATATTGTCTCTTTCGCAAGAGTTGTCGAAGAGGAAGGGGCCGATTCAATATCTCTTATCAACACCCTTCTGGGTATGGCTGTTGATGTCGAAAATATGAGGCCTTCTCTTTCAACAATCACTGGTGGGCTATCAGGTCCGGCAATTAAGCCCGTTGCGCTTCGAATGGTATGGCAGGTTGCAAGATCTGTAAAAATACCTGTAATTGGCATGGGTGGAATTATGACAACCTCAGATGCTCTGGAGTTCTTTATGGCAGGTGCAAGTGCCATACAGGTTGGAACCGCCTCATTCATTGACCCCCAGGCTTCAGTAAAGATACTAGAGGGCATTAAGAATTACCTGGTTGATAAAGGGTTTTCCGATATTAATGAGATAATAGGATATATAAACCGGAAAGCCTGATTTAGAGATGACTTTGGACAAAACTGGTTCATAGTCTGAATATTAAAACAATTTGTTAGATATTATTGTATTTTCTATTTTTCCTTTAAATTTGTAAGAATTTAAATTCATATAGTTTCAATCAATAAATTAATTATACTAAGGATGTCAGAAAGTTTACAGATTGATAATCTCGACAAAAAGATTCTGGATATCATTACTAAGAATGCCAGGATTCCATATCTTGAAGTTGCCAGGGAGTGTGGTGTTTCAGGTGCTGCAATACATCAACGTGTCCAGAGGCTTATCCGGATTGGTGTTATTAGAGGATCTGAATTTAAGGTAGACCCTGTGATGGTAGGATTTAAAACTTGTGCTTATATTGGAATTTTCCTTGATCATCCAGGCAGTTTCCGGGAAGTGATAGATCAGTTTAAAAATATACCGGAAATAATTGAATGTCATTACACTACCGGGAATTATTCGTTATTCATTAAGGTATATACACGCGATAATGAGCATCTGAGAAAAATACTTACTGATACTATTCAGAATATTGAAGGTATCGTGCGAACTGAAACGTTAATATCTCTTGAGGAATCAATAAACAGGCAAATACCTGTTCTTTCAAGATAAATAATCTGGATTTTGTTATCATTTATTTCTTTCAGGAATTTTTTATCCGATAATCGGTTAAAAAACCCGGGAATTATATTTCATTCTTTTGAATTAAATTATTTTTATCATATATTTGCACTCGCAAAAAAAAGAAGGATTCAGTAGCTCAGTTGGTAAAGCATTCCGCTTTGCGGAAGGGTACTGGGTTCAGGGGCAATTAAATATTGATTCAGTAGCTCAGTTGGTAGAGCACTCCGCTTTGCGGAAGGGTACTGGGTCCAAGGGCAATTAAATATTGATTCAGTAGCTCAGTTGGTAGAGCACATCCCTTTTAAGGATGGGGTCCTGGGTTCGAGACCCAGCTGGATCACAAATTGAAGGAGAAATTAGCAATAGTTTCTCCTTTTATGTCTCTGATAATCTGTTTATAGTCTTTAATATTCTATCAAAAACTAGTTTTATAATTCATTAGCATGATTATCTAATGGATAAGGCTTATGTGCAGGAATAGACTTTGGATCTTCTTTAATTTCTTTCAAAAGAACTTCAACTGCTTTCATTAGTTGGGTATCTCTTCCTTTCGATAACTCCAAAGAGTTTTGCTCAATAACAATATCGGGCTCAATACCTTCATTTTCAACAACCCAATCGCCCTTCTCGTTATAAATTCTATAATCCGGAGCCGTTAGCCCACTACCATCTAATAACTCAATAAACATGGATACCCCAACAAGTCCTCCCCAGGTACGTGTTCCAATAACAGGTCCCATCTTATTCCATTGAAATTCGTATGGTAATTCATCGCCACCCGATCCTGCATAACGATTGGTTAGACAGGCCATATGTGCATTAACGGCTAAAAATGGAATAGTCTGATCTTCCGAATAGCGTCTTGTCCAGTATCCATGAGGTTTCTTCAATAAGCGTTGGAAAAAAATCTCCGGATCGAGACCTCCTCCATTAAATCTGCCATCAATTATAAGGCCCTTTTTCTTGGTTTGAGAATAGAAATATTTAGGAAAATCTATTCCAGATCCCTCGTAAGTATCAGGCATATAGATGTAACCAATTTGCCCGTTTGAAGCTTTATCAACTTCAATACGGTTGTTTTCAAGCCAGTAATTATATCTGAGTTGAGCTTCACTGCTTAATGGCTCAACAGTTACTTCTCTGGCACCAGTTTCCGAAGCCTTATTATTAACTAACAGTTTTACCTGTTTTCCTGCTAAATCAATAAAATAGCTATAAATATTTCTATCTGTTGTAACCTTTTCCCCATTAACTGCCAGAAGATAATCTCCTTCATTAATATTCAAACCTGGTTTAGACAATGGGGCATAGACCTGGCGGGACCAGTCAGGAACCCTGTAAATTTTTTTGAATTGATATCTTTTTATAGCCTGGTCAGCTGTCCAGTCGGTACCTAACATTCCAATATTTACCCGGTCGGCCTTACGTTGCCCTCTTCCGCCATAAACATATGTATGTGAGGTGTTTAGTTCTCCGATTAATTCACCTATAATGAACTGGAGATCTTGTCTGCATGTAGCTCTGTCAATCAGTTTACTATATTTTTCTTTCATGGCATTCCAATCAACCCCGTGCATATTAGGTTCGTAATAAAAATCACGCTCCATCCGCCAGGCTTCATTAAAAATAGCTTTCCACTCTAAAACAGGGTCAATGTTCATTTTCAAATCAGACAAGTTGAGTTTATTACCTTTACTATCCTCAGAGTCAGAAGGAATTATACCAAGTAGGTTATTTTTACCATAAATGATATTGGAGCCATCAGAAGAAATTTTATAACTATTGATACTTTCGATTACAGTTTTTTCTTTCTGTTTATCAAAAGAATAGCTGTAAAGTGTTCTTGGACCAAGCTCTCTGTAATCCATCTTATTATAATCACCATCTTCACTATTAAGGTAAAATATACTGGTTTCATTCACAGCTAAATCTCTGTAATTCCCGGCTGGAAGAGGCAATGCCTCAATACGACCTTCAATTCCTTCAAAATCAATTCGGAATACTGAAGTTTGTTTTATTGAATCGTCTTGTCCCTCTTCAACATCATTTTTGAAAGGGAGTATTGATTCGCCTTCTTTTTTAAGGCTTAAAGCATAAATTCCTGCTACATCTTTATAAACCATTTCCCATTCTATGTCACAATAAGTCGGATTAAACCTTCTGTTTGATATAAAAAGCAAGTGTTCACCATCTTTCGTAAACAGAGGATTAAAATCAGAAAACAGACCATTGCTCAACGGGATGACTTTTTTGGTTTCCAATGAATAAATATAGACCTGGTAAACCATATCCTTATTCATTTTAGAGTAAGCCAGAAATTTACTATCGGGCGACCAGTTATAATCATAGATTGGCTTATGATTAAGCGATATATCAGCATTTTCATACTTTGCCTGATCCACTTCTGTAATCTGTCTGGTACCTACATCCAGAATATAGCATCTTAAAGTTTGGTCGGCAAAAGCAATCTTTTTATCATCGGGTGACCATCTGAGTGTGTGCCGGTAGCCATTCTTATGACTGGTCAGTTTTATACTTTCCTCTGTTCCATCAGCATTTTGAATATAAATTTCATACTCCCCGCTTTTATCTGATAAGTAAGCTATCATTTTTCCATTATTCGACCATACTGCATCTTTCTCGCGTGCGGCACAGTTATTACTGATATTTTGTGTAATGCCACTGCTTACCGGAATAGAAAACAGTTCGCCTCTGGCGACAACAATTGCCCTTTTGCCTGAAGGTGAAATATCAAATCCCTGGATATTATTTTCGACCTTCTGAATATAGGGGCGGGTTTCAGGGGCATCAGTATTAATTTTAATGTTTAGTTCATTGCTTGTTTTATTGTTGATATCAAGTACCCATAATTTGCCACCCTTATCATAAACGATCTTATCTTTTCCTGCCGAGGGTCTGAGAACATCGTAGTCGGTAAAATTGGTTAATTGACTAGTTTCTTTGCTTTCAACATTATATGCATAGATATTAAGGTACCTGTTGCGGTCTGAAATAAAGTATACATTATTACCAATCCACATCGGCATTCTGTCGGTTCCCTTAAAATTAGTTATATTTTCTTCCTCATTGCTCTCAAAATTATAGATATAGATATCTTGAGCGAGACCTCCTGTATATCTTTTCCATGTCCGGTCTTCCCGGCTGACTTTATTATAAGCAATCTGCCTGCCATCTGGTGAAAAACTTCCACGCGAGGCATCATATAGAATAAGTTCTTCCAGACCAGTGCCATCAGGAGAGATCATGAAGAGTTTTGTGTAACGGGTGGTACTGTTCCTTCCTGCTCTAAAAATTATTTTGTTTTTTACAGGATGCCATCCTACAACTTCATCGAAACCAGGGTGATAGGTTAGTCTGGTGATATTTCCACCGTTGCTGTTCATCACGTATACATCAGAATTTCCATCATAATCACCTGTGAAAGCAATTAAATTGCCATCTGGTGAAAATTTGGGATAACGTTCCTGACCGTCATGAATAGTCAAACGCACTGCATTGCCGCCTTCCAAGGGAGCTGTCCAAATATCTTCACCAGAAGTAAACACAACTGAACTGCCAGATATATCTGGGAAACGCATTAATTGCTGCGCTTCAAGATTAAGGCTTCCTGTTAATATTGTAAACAGAAAAGCATAGCTGAGGTCTTTTAAAATTTTCACAATTAATAGAATTTAGAATTAGAAATTTTGAAACGAAGTTACAGCAAAGATTACATTTTTTTATAAGAAATATGGGTTAATTATCAGATAGATAATTTTATAAAATTTCAATTGAGAAATTGCATTATTTATTATGTGAAAAGCTATTACTAATAATAAATTGCTCAGGAAACTTTTAATCAGACTCATTAAACATGGGTTTTTATTCCAATTTCATTTTAAAACTTCTAATTTAGCACTTGCGATTGTCTGATATAAGAGTTAGACTATGAAAAACCTTTTTAAGGAGAAAGTTGTAATTGTTACCGGAGCATCTTCAGGAATAGGAGAAGCAATAGCACGCGAGTTTTCACGGAATGGGAGTAAGGTAGTTTTAGCTGCCAGATCTGAAGAGAGGCTTTCTGATATTGTGAAAGAGTTAATTGCATCCTATAACTGTGATGCCTTTTATGTTAAAACTGATGTTAGCAACGAGGATGATTGCAAATGGCTAATTGAAAAAACTGTTGAGAAATATGGTGCTATTGATATTCTGATTAATAATGCAGGTATTTCGATGAGAGCTTCATTCCCTGATGTCGAAATAAGCGTACTTCATCGGTTGATGGATGTAAATTTCTGGGGAACAGTTTATTGTACGAAATATGCTTTACCATACCTGCTTAAGAATAAGGGTTCATTGATTGGAATATCCTCTGTAGCTGGCTTTCATGGATTACCGGGACGAACAGGTTATTCAGCTTCAAAATTTGCTATGCATGGATTCCTTGAGACGATAAGGATCGAAAATCTGAAAAAGGGTTTGCATGTAATGATACTTGCTCCCGGGTTTACTTCTACTGAGATCCGAATACATGCTCTTACAGCGGATGGGAATGAACAGGGCGAGTCGCCCAGAGACGAATATAAGCTGAAATCTCCTGAATTTGTTGCAAGATGGGTGCTTAAAGGCATCAGGAAGAAAAAGAGGAATAAACTACTTACATGGGAGGGGAAACTGACTGCTCTCTTACAGAGAATCTTACCTGCACTTGTTGATTGGGTTTATTATTGCGAAATGTCAAAAGAACCCAAATCACCTTTAAAAAAATAGGAAAGTGCCCACTGGCCGCTTCTCACCTACGCTAAAGCTTCGGTGAGCAAGACACGGCCGTGCCCTTTTTTGGGGGTGGGGGCAAAAAAGTTTGTAATGAATTAGCGGTCGTTACGTCATGCTAATAAAACCAATTTGAAAATTTAAAATTACCGCTATGAAACGATTATTACTAATTATTGCTTTAACAGTTACAGCAACATTTGTTTATGGTCAGAAATCGATTGACGCATTATTTGAAAAATATGCAGGCAAAGATGGATTTGTCACTATAACCATAAATGGCAATCTTCTTGATCTGGCCAGATGTCTTGATGATGATGATGATGACGATGATGACGATGCATTACCTTTAAATATAACCGAGATAAGACTACTGGTTCAGGATGACGATAACATGAAAGTTGATAATTTTTACGATATGGTTATTAAGGGAATTAAACTTAATGACTATGAGGAGTTTATGCGAGTTAAAGAATCAGATCAGGATCTAAGGATGTTAGTGCGTGCAGAAGGGAAAAAATTCACAGAATTTCTGCTTATCGGAGGAGGCGAGGATAATTTACTGATTCAGATAAAAGGAGAGATGACTTTTAATGAAGCAAAAAAATTCTCAAATGATGCAAAGAAAAACCATGGTTTGAATATGGTAGCAGATCGTAAATAATTATTAATGTAGCTATCTTTACTGCACTTAAGTAATTGTTTTTCTGCTTATGACCAGGAACGATTTTAATAATTTTGTTCAACAGCTCAGCCGTAAACTATACGGATATGCCTTCCGCATCCTTAGGAATCAGGAGGATGCGGAAGATGCAGTCCAGGAAATTTTCGTTAAATTATGGAATATGGGAGATAAGCTTGATAAGTATAAGAGTGTTGATGCCCTGGCAATAACTATGACAAAAAATTATTGTATCGATCAGCTGAGAAAACATAAGAATATTTATCATGAAGAAAACAGGAGGCAAGATTACAAATACTTTGCATCTCCTTCGCCTCATGAGCAGATGGAGATCAGGGAATCAAATGAGATCATTCATAATATCATTGATCGCCTGCCGGAAGGATCCGGCGATATTATAAGACTAAGAGATATTGAAGGTTTTTCATATGAAGAGATAGCTGAAAAAACCGGTCAGAATATTAATACTCTCAGGGTAACAATATCACGCGCCAGAAGGATTATAAGGGATGAATTTAATAAGTATCAATATGAACACAGAGGGATTGAACCGATTGCTCGAAAAGTACTATAGGGGAGAAAGTACTGAAGAGGAAGAAAAGACTTTGAGTGGGTTTTTTCAGAATAATAATATTCCTGAAGGATATGAAGCTGAAAAGGTGATTTTCGGTTATTATTCTGAGGCAGCTGAGGTACCTGAACCTTCACCTGGCTTTGAAGCCAGTATAATGGCAGGGATTGATGAAGCTGATCGCATAAAAAAGAAGAAGAATTTCAGAAAGTATATTCTGCCTTACTTTAGTGCAGCAGCCGGTTTGCTTATACTAACAGCATCATATTTCTTTTTTGTTCACAAAAGTGCAACTATGGATACCTTTTCTGATCCCAAACTTGCATATGCCGAAACAATGAAAATACTTATGGAAGTTTCAACTAAATTAAATCGGGGTACGCGGGCTCTTGAACCTGTTAGTAAAATGAATGAACAGACAATTAAAAGCTTTGATGCAATAAATAAGTCGACCAATATTATTGAGAAGAACTTTAAAAGCTTCGATTACCTTCAGAAAGCACTGGAACTTTCCATTGGACCTGAGAAATAATGTTAAATAATTAATATTCAATAAAATGAAAAAGTTATTACTATCAATTACCGCTCTCTGCCTGACACTAATTATTCAGGCTCAATCCAACCCGGTTGATGAGCTGTTTAATAAATATTCAGAGAGGGAGGGATTTACGGTTGTATCGATGTCAGGCAGAATGTTCAGCATGTTTTCGGAAATGGATTCTGATAATAAGGATGCTGACAACGTAATAAGCCGGCTCAAATCAATCAGGATACTTTCTGTTGAAGATTCACTATTGAATAAGAACCTTAATTTCTATAGTGAGCTTGGTAAAAAACTTGATTTTTCAGTTTATGAAGAATTAATGGTTGTGAAAGAAGGACGTGATATAACTAAATTTCTTATAAAGCAAAAGGGGAATCTCATATCTGAATTGCTTGTAATTACAGGAGGTCCCGGGGGAAATTCACTGATTTCAATTAGAGGTGATTTTAATCTCAAGAATATTTCAGATTTATCAAAAAATATTGGTATTGAGGAACTTGGTGCACTTGAGAACGTTGATAAGAAGTAGAATCATAATTAAAAGCTTATTTTATTACCTGTAGCTAAGCAACCTTTATCTCTCCATTTGAGTTATATGAATAGTCGTACTTGAATATTTGTCTGCTTTATTTAAGTATTCATTTTTTTATATATTTGTAATCAATTCGAAATATGAATTAATTTAAACTGCTATGAATAGACTATTCAAAAAACGATTTGGTACTTTGATCAGTGCCCTCATTTTTATTTCAACATTATCATTTTCACAGTTTGATAATGCCGACTTCTTAAGAAGTGCTCCTGCTGATGGTGTGAAATTCATTGAAGCATATATCTCGCCATGGACAAATGCCTTTGGAGCAGGTCTTAACGGAGGCTGGTACAATACAGCCAAACCTCATAAATTAGGGGGATTCGATATTACCACATCATTCAATATGGGATTTGTTCCATCTTCTGCTGGAACATTTGATATCTCAACTCTAGGGCTCTCTTCAAACTTAGCGCCTGCTACAGGTACAGTACCAACAATTTCAGGGCCCAAGGATGGTGGCCTTCCAATGACATATTCTGTTAGCGGGGTTGATCTTGCTTCATTTACTACACCTCCCGGTACTAACTGGAAGATAATTCCGGTACCTACTATACAGGTCGGAATAGGTCTTCCACTGGGTACCGAATTAAAAGTCAGGTATATGCCCAAATTAAATATTAAAGATGGTGACGTTTCGTTGTGTGGAGTTGGATTATTGCATAGTATTATGCAGTATATTCCAGGTAATAAATTATTACCGCTGGATGTTTCACTTTTCGCAGGTTATACTAAGCTAACTGGCAATGTTCCGCTGAGTTTGCAACCTGAAGATGGGTATACTAATAACATAAGCTCAAATATCTCACTCAATAATCAGAATCTTGCAGTTGGTGTTGAAGCTTTAAACATTAGCGCAATAGCTTCATTAAACCTGCCTGTGATAACATTTTACGGTGGAATCGGATACACTAAGACAAAAACACTGGTTGAGCTTTCTGGAAATTTCCCAACACCAAGATTGAATACATCAACTGGAGAAGCCGAGTATAACGATCAAGGAGTTATACCCGGGGCAGATTTCCCAAATATGGAAATCAAGAATTTTTCGGGTGTAAGAGCTAATATCGGATTAAGGATTAAGCTGGCCGTAATCACGATCCATGCAGATTACACAAGGGCCCAATATAATGTTATATCAACAGGTTTGGGAATCTCGTTCAGATAACAGAAACTTAAATATTTTCTGAAATCCCCGGGGTTCCCATACTACCCGGGGATTTTTTTTGGAGATTTATTAATATAAAAAGTATCTTTAAGGGTAAGAGAGTAATAATGACAGACGTACAAAGAGTATACAGTGGTTACCGGGCATTACTTCAGGCATCTAAAAATAGTGTTTCCGCTAAAGATGTTCCGAAGATAAGAAGAGCATTAAATCTTGCTGTTGAAGCTTGTGATGACAGAACAACAATTACAGGCGAACCCGAGGTAATTCATGCACTAAACGTTGCCAGAATTATAGCAGGGGAGATGGGCCTTGGGCTTACATCAATCATCACCGCATTATTGCATGATTCCTATGACAATCTTAATATTACGCCAAAAGAGCTGGAAAGAGAGTTTGGAAAAAAGGTTGTTGAAATTCTTAACGGTTTTTCGCGGATAACCAATATCGATTCGATGCAGTCTTCCTATCAGGCTGAGAATTTTCGTAAACTACTTCTTAGTCTTGCTGATGATGTAAGGGTAATTCTTATAAAGCTGGTTGAGCGACTTGAATACATGCGTAACCTCGATAAAGTTCAGGAGACAGAGAGGCTGCCTCTGGCTTCAGAAACCTATTTCCTCTATGCACCTTTGGCTCACAGGCTAGGGTATTATAATATCAAGTCGGAAATGGAAGACCTGGCTGTTAAATATCTCGAATCTGAACAATATAATTATGTAGAATCCCGCCTGAAACAAACTACTGCCTCAAGGAATAAACTGATACGCGATTTCTCAATTCCATTAAAAGAAAAGCTAGTTAAGCAAGGCTTGAAGTTAACTGTTAAAAGTCGCACAAAATCAATACATTCCATAATGCTAAAAATGAAGAAGCAGGGAGTGGAATTTGAAGAAGTATATGACCTTTTTGCAGTGAGGATCATTATTGAAAGTGATCCTGAAAATGAAAAATCAGATTGCTGGAAAGCATATTCGATTGTAACTGACTTATATCAACCCAATCCGAGCAGGTTACGCGACTGGATCTCAGTACCCAAATCTAATGGGTATGAGTCTCTTCACACTACAGTTGTAGGCCCAAGGGGTAAATGGGTTGAAGTACAGATAAGATCGTTCAGAATGGATGAGATCGCTGAAAAGGGGCTGGCTGCCCATTTTAAGTATAAAGGCATTAAAGGAGAAGGAGGTCTGGATACCTGGCTATCAAAAATGCGGGAAATACTTGAATCGTCTGAAAAAGAGGATAATGCATTTATGGATCAGGTGAGGTCGGGATTATATACAGATGAAGTTTTTGTTTTTACTCCGAAAGGTGATCTGCGTCAGTTGCCTGCCGGAGCAACCGTTTTGGATTTTGCCTTTGATATTCATACTGCAGTAGGTGCCTCATGTGTAGGGGCTAAGGTAAATGGAAAGAATGTCACAATTAAATATGTTTTACAGAATGGCGACCATGTATCCATTATCAGGTCGAAAAATCAGAAGCCAAAACAGGACTGGTTATCATTTGTGGTTACTACAAAAGCAAAAACAAAGATAAAGCAGGTTCTGAATGAGGAGAAAACAAAAGCTGCTGCAGAAGGAAAAGAGATACTTCAGCGGAGGCTTAAGAACTGGAAAATAGCCTTCGGTGATGCTGTAATGCAAAAACTACTTAATTCTTTTAATCTAAAAACTTCTCAGGATCTCTACTATCTTATTACATTAGGAAAGATTGAACTACTTAATATTAAAGAGATACTGCAAAAGGAGGAGCCTATTGAGTCAATAACAGCGCCAGCTACAGTAATACCTGAAAAAGAGTCAAAGGAAACTTTCGATTCACAATATGCAGATTACCTGGTAATTGAAGACAGGGTAGAGGGGCTGGATTATAAGTTAGCTAAATGCTGTAATCCGGTATTTGGTGACAGTGTATTTGGTTTTGTTACAATCTCAGAAGGAATCAAAATTCACAGGACAAATTGCCCTAACGCTTATAATATGATGGCCAGATATCCTTACAGGGTTGTTGTTGCCAGGTGGACCAAATCAAAAAACAGCCCTTCGTTTATTGCCTCAATTAAAATAATAGGTGTTGAGGACATTGGAATGGTCAATAAGATTGCTGATGTTATATCTGAATATAAAGTTGTAATGAAAAATTTTAATTATAATATGAACGATGGTTTATTTGAAGGAATGCTTAATATAATGGTTCCTAATCATAATGTTCTTCATGGTATTATAAGAAAAATTCAATCGATAAAAGGAATATTGAAAACTACAAGGTTTGATAGTGGTTAGGCTTGGAAGAAGCTATAAAGGCTATAAAGGCTATACCGCCTCTAACGCCTCTAACGCCTTTTTTTCAATATCTCTTGTCTGGCTTGACAGGCAGCTTAGCCATCTTTTCTACTTCAATCGACGGAAATCCGAACTCTTCGACCACTTTTCCCAGGATAAGATATGTTCCGCTTCCTTTAAAGGGCCATTTTTTGAGTGATTGGGAAAAATGAGTTGTATCGAAAAAATTTCCTTCAGCATCAATAAAGCACCCAAAATTCATCCAGTCGTTTTTGATTGTCTTTATATATTTTACAGTCACCAGATGACCAACCATTCTGATTTTCTTTCCGGTGTATTCGCTTATTCTCCCGGCAGATACCTCGCCACGGAAGGATGTTTCGAGCATATCGAACCAGGTAACAGTTACCGGGAAACCAAATAGTTCTATTTCATCGTAAACATCTTCAATCTTTCCCTGGACAAGGTCGGGTAGTGAAAAGTCTCTGACAGGAGGCGAGAAGAGCGGACGTATGTTATCATGTTTGCTTTTATTGATCATCATATGGGCTTCCCATAACAGTACCGCCTTATTTTTACCGGTAAACCTTAATGCTCCGGCCCTGATCAGAAGAATGATCTGTTCCAGTCCGGGGGTTACCCTTGTAATAAAATCGTTCAGACTGGAGAACGGGCCTTCTTCATTGCGTATCTCCTCAATTGATTGTGCCAGCTTATATTCAAGGCTCATAATATGAATAAACCCGATGTAAATATCTGAACCATAAATTGTTGTTTTGTAAGTGCTTTTGTTTACGCATGGTAGCTGAATTGTAGCGCCGAACCTTCTTGCTTCATGTACATAGACCCAGGTCCTGTAAAATCCTCCGAAATTATTAATTACAGCAACCATGAATTCAAGAGGGTAGTGTGCTTTCAGATAGAGGCTCTGGAAGCTTTCAACGGCATATGATGCGGAGTGGGCTTTTGAAAATGAATATCCGGCAAATGACTCGATCTGTCTCCATACCTCTTTTGTTACCTCATCGCTGTAACCTTTTTCGTGGCAGTTCGAAAAAAACCTTTCAACAATACGCTGCATCTCCTGCTTAGACCGGTGTTTGCCACTCATGGCGCGACGCAGGGTGTCAGCATCAGCAAGGTCCAATCCTGCAAAGTGATGGCATACCTTCAGCACATCTTCCTGATAGACCATAACACCGAAAGTCTCTTCAAGCTGCTCTTTCATTACCGGGTGTATGTATTCGAATTTCTCCGGATTATGAAACCTGTAGATATATTGCTTCATCATGCCTGAACGTGCAACGCCCGGTCTAATAACCGAGCTGGCTGCAACGAGGGTGGTGTAGTTGTCGCATCTTAATTTTTTCAGCAGTCCACGCATAGCAGGACTTTCAATATAGAAGCATCCTTTTGTCTCGCCTGTTTTAAGATACTCTTTAACCTTCATATCGTTCTTAAACTTTTGTACAGCATGAACATCTACATCGATACCACGGTTTCGCAGCACTATTTCAGCTGTCTCCCGGATATGACCGATACCCCGCTGGCTCAGTATGTCAAGCTTCTCGAAGCCAATCTCCTCTGCGGTGTACATATCCCATTGTGTTGTAGGAAAACCCTTGGGAGGCATATCAAGAGCTGTGTAACAAGTTATCGGTTCTTCCGATATCAGTATTCCACCGGCATGGATACTCCTCATATTAGGAAAGTCAGCAATCTTCAGACCTGTGGAAAAGATTGTGCTGGTTATTTCATTCCTGTTTGTTTCAGCTGAAGGATTAGCAATGAGTGAATCAATCTCCTCCTTTGGTAATCCATGTACTTTTCCAAGTTCACGAACAATTGATTTCCCCCTGAAGGTGCTCATTGTACCAAGCAGGGCGGTATGGTTATGGCCGTATCGTTTAAAGATATAGTCAATAACCTCGTCTCTCTCTTTCCATGAGTAGTCAATGTCGAAGTCGGGCGGACTGCTCCGTTTTGGATTGATGAATCTCTCGAAGTAAAGGTTTAGATCAATGGGATCAACATTGGTGATTTTCAGACAGTAAGCAACAACGGAATTTGCTCCGCTTCCTCGACCTACATGATAAAATCCCCTTGCCATTGAATATCTTACAATATCCCAGGTAATAAGAAAGTATGCCGAGAAGCCAAGTCTGTCGATTATCTCAAGCTCATGTTTAACTCTTTTCTTTGCTTCATTATTCTGCTTCCCATACCTGTATATCATCCCATCCCATGCCAGTTTCCCGAGTAGCTGCTTGTCATCGTACCTACTGGCAGAATAGATTTTTTCATTATCAGCAGCCATTCTGAAGAATTCATCTTTTCCGGCACACTGCCATGGTTGCAGGTGACTGAGAAGAATATTGTTATCGACTGCTCTGAGACTTTTATGAATAAAGATATCATCAGGCTCTGCAAACGTAACCGTTTGTAGTATTACCATCGAGTTTCTGTTTAATGATGAAGTCATTGTCAGAAGACGGTTCATCTCCTGAGGCCTAATTCCTATACGTTCATTATCAAACAGTTTACGCCCGGGGATTTTTTTCAGGGAATATATTATGTACGATTCGGAGAATTGAGGTGCAGGGAAAGGAATCGATGTCTTATTGAAATTCCGATTTGAAAGAAATTCATTCAGCTCCCTTAAGCCGCGATTATTACGGGCAATGCCGATATACTGCAGTTCATTATCATTTCTGAATTCAATACCGGCAACAGGTCTTATATTGTTTTTACTGCACTTTCCTGCGAATTCAGGGATAGCTGTTGAATTATTTATATCAGTCAGAACAATGGTATCTGTCCCGGCAGCCGATGCATTCTGCACAAGCTGTTCTACGGACATTGTTCCGTAGCGGAGGCTGTAATATGAGTGGCAGTTCAGGTACATATTTTGGGCGTCAGGCGTCAGGCGTCAGGCGTCAGGCATCAGGCGTCAGGTAATCAGGCGTCAGGTAATCAGTTTGCTTTTTTTCTTCCTGTTGCCCGATGCCCGTCGCCCGTCGCCTTCTATCTTCCATACATCATATATAGTTTCAACCTTTCCTCCATCATATTTTGCTCTTTAATAGCATTTTCGAGCTGTTTAAGGGCTCTTTCCTCTTTTTCGCTTATCGTCATTACTCCGGAGGCTCTTCTTACCGCATTTCGTCCGAAACGCCTTCTCAGCTTGTCCATTGCCATATAGAGGCTAACTTTTTCGGGAGTATCGTCAAACAGGTCGAGTTGCTGGACTCCCCGTACCATATGGCTGAACCTGACTCCGATAAGTCTTATAAGCATACGTCTCTGGTATAGCCTGCCAAAGAGCTCCTTTGCAATATCTGCAAGAACATGATCAAATGATGTGTACGGGACTCGTTTCTGCAGAGTGTGGGTATCGAAGTTTGAGTACCTTATTTTTACTGTAACACATGAAGTGAGCTTCTCCTGTTTTCTTAGTTCGAAGGCAATCTTCTCCACCATACTTACCAGCAACTGGTTAAGTCTAACCATATCGGTGGTGTCTTTTTCAAAAGTGTGTTCAGTGCTTATTGATTTCTGTTCCGAATAGCTGATGACGGGAGCAGAGTCTATTCCATTGGCTCTCTTCCACATCTCAATGCCATTCTTACCCATCAGTTTTTCAAGCATCTCAACAGGGATATTCCTCAGGGTATAAATTGTTGCAATACCCATAGAGCGGAGTGTATGGTAAGTTTTCTGCCCTATCATGGGTATTTTTTTTATCGATAGGGGATCGAGGAATGGAAGAACGATCTCTTTTCCCACCTCTATCTCACCGTTTGGTTTTGCCTCCCCGGTTGCAATCTTTGATACGGTTTTGTTAACAGAAAGACCTATTGATATTGGCAGTCCGCTCTCTTTTATTATATACTGCCGCAATTCATGCGACCATTTATAGCATCCATAGAAGCGGTCCATTCCGGTAAGATCGATGTAGTGCTCATCAACGGATGCTTTCTCATATAGTGGTGCTCTTTCAGCAATTATGCCGGTCACTATATTTGAATAGTTACTGTAGAGCTCCATGTCGCCACGTATTACAATGGCATCAGGACACATATTTCTGGCCATTTTCATAGGCATTGCTGAGCTTACGCCGTATTTCCGGGCCTCATAGCTGCAACTCGATACCACTCCACGGTCCGACATGCCGCCTATTATCACCGGTTTGCCGTTCAGCCTGCTGTTCTTAAGCCTCTCAACCGATACAAAGAAGGTATCGAGGTCGAGATGGAGAACAGAGCGGTCTATGTTGCCGGAGAGGATCATGTTAAAGTGTCTAAAGTGCCTGGAGTGCCTGGAGTGCCTATCGCAAAAGCCTTGGTTCTATCCTCAAGCTTCTTGCTAAACTCTTTATTTTCCATTTTTTTAACTTTAGTTCACTTTAGGCACTCTAGCTCACTCCAAACTTTTATCTTATATAATTTGTTTATATTAAAAATATCTTTTACTTTTGATTAGAAATTAATCAATATTATGATTACAATATAATCAAATTTCATTATGTACTTCGCATCGAACATAAAATTTTTAAGAAAAAGGAGGGGCAGGACACAGGATGATGTGGCGTTTGCCCTTAATCTGAAACGTTCAACCCTCAGCGGTTATGAGAACGGTGTAGCCCAGCCCTGTATAGAAGTTCTGATCTCTTTTTCAGGATATTTCAGCATATCTATCGATACAATCCTTAAACTGGATATCCCCGGGTTGTCAGAAAGTCAGCTTGGTGAGCTGGAGAGAGGATACGATGCTTATATTAAAGGAAGTAATCTCAGGGTATTGACTACATCTGTTAATTCAGAGAACCGGGAGAACATTGAACTGGTTCCCGAGAAGGCAAAAGCCGGATATACAACCGGATATGCTGACCCTGAGTACATAGGAGAACTTCCTGTATTCACATTGCCATTCCTTTCTGATAAGAAGAAATACAGAACTTTTCAGTTGAAAGGCGATTCAATGCTTCCTATACCTGATGGCTCATGGGTAACGGGGGAGTATCTTCAGGACTGGATGGATATAATCAGCGGAAAAGCTTATGTGGTATTTACCCTCGACGATGGAATTGTCTTTAAGGTTCTTGAAAACAATCTGAGAAAAGACGGAAAGCTGGTTCTTTATTCACTTAATCCTATCTACGAACCATACGAGGTACACGTTAATGAGGTTAAAGAGATATGGAAATTCGTTAATTATATAAGCAGTGAACTGCCCGATCCGGTATTACCGGAAAAACAACTCATACAGGCAGTAGCAGGGATGAAACATGATCTGGAAAGAATAAAAGCCAAGCTGGGAAAGGATATTTCGGATATTGATGAGGTTGAATAAGCTGAAGAAGGTTGAAAGGGTTGAATAGGTTGAATAGGTTGAAAGGGTTGAAATTACTATAGCCTTTAAAGCCTCTACAGCCTCTACAGTTTTATCTTATAATACCACTTACCTTCTTTAAACCCGAAAGGGAGCGAACCAGTTTTTTCCAGATCTTCCAGTTTAAACATCACGTGAGGTAATTTCTGTAAGTGACTTATATCCTTATGTTTATTTACTGTATTCGATGTTATTATTACAAATACCCCCGGTTCTGCAAAGTTTCTTAAAGCAGGTGATTCACAGATTATTGGAACACCTGACGGTACAAATTCCATTATTTCATTAAAAACATCTGCCAGCTGATCATCCCATACCTTTGCAAAATAAACTTTACCGGCTCCGGAATGAAGCATGCGTGAGGTATCCTTTGAAGTATCAACGTTTGTCTCTTCATAAATTACATATCCCTTCTTTTCAGATATGGAAATCAAACCTGATGTTGTTTCATGAAAATGAGGAGTTATCTTAACTGCAGTAATACTGAGGTTGTTGAACTGCTCAATTATCTTACAGGCAATCGAGGTTTTACCTGATTTGGTACCTGTTCCGGCTATAATTAAAAGGTTTGGGATAATCATAAGTGTCGTTTATAATGTGCTTGCATTCTCAAAACTAAGCTACCTTACTTGCACTGTCATTGTGAGTCCCGCGAGGGACATGGCAATCTCAGACACTTATTCACCGAATCAATTAATACAGGGAGAATATTGGATTATAAAGGGAGTCTGAATCTATAGACTCCCTTTGGAGTAAATCTTTTTATTCTTTTGTTAATGCTAATATCATCTGAATGATATTCTCGTTTTCCGATTCCGGAATTTTTCCAGTGAATAAAGCTCTGCAAATACGGTTTTTATCGAGTATTACTACACTGTAACTGTCCTGTGGTAAACCCCAAAGACCCTGAAGAGTAGCTTTATAATCAAATAGAATAGTAGTATCGAATTTTTTAGCTTTCTTACCAGCAATCATACGTATCAGACCATTAGGTTTCCATGTTGATTTACAATCAACGATACCAAAACCCTTAAAATCATCCCTGCTGATACGCTTATCAATATCAACTGCTTTATTAACAGCTTCGTTGAATGGCTCATTCAATTCAGATTCATCAGGGTCGACATAATTGACCTGGATCACTTTTCCAACCCATGAATCCATTGTAAAATCTTTTCTATCGGCATCAGTAAACATCCAATCCGGAGCTTTCATTCCAACAGCCAGTTTAACATTCTGCTGACCGAAGATTACAGGTAAAGCAAATAAACTGAATACGAGAGTAATGAACATTTTTTTCATATAATAGGCTTTTTAAAATTTAATGCGAAATATATGAATTTTTTATCACTAATTAATTTTTGTAGTTTTTATCATTAATCCCGGCAACAATATTAATTTTGCGGTCTAATTAATTTATATGCAATTAATAAGAAATATAGCGATCATTGCACATGTGGATCATGGTAAAACTACTCTGGTTGACCGCATTATACAGGAATGCCAGGTGCTTGACCAGAGGAAGGAGGCAGGTGATCTTATTCTTGACAGTAACGATCTTGAGCGGGAAAGAGGGATAACAATACTCTCTAAAAACGTCTCGGCAAATTATAAAGGTGTTAAAATTAACATTATTGATACCCCAGGACATGCTGATTTTGGAGGTGAAGTAGAGAGAGTTCTGAAGATGGCGGATGGTGTTTTGCTGCTTGTTGATGCTCTCGAGGGACCAATGCCGCAGACCAGATTTGTGCTGGGGAAAGCAATAGATCTTGGATTAAAGCCTATTGTAGTTGTAAACAAGGTCGATAAAGATAACTGCAGACCAGATGAAGTTCAGCAGGATATTTTCGAACTAATGTTCAACCTCGATGCTTCTGACGAACAGCTTGATTTTGAAACAGTCTTTGGTTCTTCTAAATATGGTTGGATGAGTGCCGACTGGAAAAAGCCGGCAACTGATATCAAGTATCTGCTAGATACAATCCTGAAAGAGATACCTGAACCTCCTTATGTTACAGGAACTGCTCAGATGCAAGTTGCCTCTCTCGATTTTTCCAGCTATGTCGGAAGAATAGCTATTGGTCGTGTTTTCAGAGGCGATATCATGACAGGAGCAGACTATACTTTATGTAAAAGGGATGGTAAGGTTAAGAAGGTCAGGGTTAAAGAGTTATATATTTTTGAAGGACTAGGAAGAGTTAAAACAGAGAGTGTCAGATGCGGTGATCTATGTGCTGTAATCGGACTCGATGATTTTGAGATTGGCGATACCCTTGCCGATCTGCTTGCTCCGGAAGCGCTAAAGAGGATTGAAGTTGATGAGCCTACCATGAGTATGGTGTTTACAATCAATAACTCTCCTCTGTTTGGCAAAGAGGGCAAGTTTGTTACTTCACGGCACATAAGAACAAGATTGATGAGAGAAACAGAGAAGAATCTGGCTCTTAAAGTTGAAGATACATCATCAGAGGATACTTTCAATGTGTTTGGTCGTGGGATACTTCATCTTTCAATACTCATTGAGACTATGCGCCGTGAAGGATATGAATTCCAGGTAGGTAAACCAAAGGTTATATTAAAAGATATAAATGGCATAAAATCAGAGCCATATGAAACTTTAACAATTGATGTCCCTGCCGATTTTTCTGGGAAAGCCATCGAACTTGTTACCCAGAGGAAAGGTGAAATGATAATTATTGAACCAAAGGGAGATCTGATCCATCTTGAATTTGATATTCCTTCAAGGGGACTGATCGGATTGAGGAACAACATGCTTACAGCTACAGCTGGTGAGGCTGTGATGCATCACAGGTTCAGGGCATATGATAAATATAAAGGAGACGATCTCTTACCTAAACAAAATGGTTCGCTGATCTCTCTCGATCAGGGAATGGCAACAGGTCATGCAATTGACCGGCTTCAGGACAGAGGAAGATTTTATATTGATCCGGGCGAAAACGTTTATAAAGGTCAGGTAATTGGTGAAAATACAAGGCTTGGAGACATTGAGGTAAATATTGTTAAAGGAAAAAAACTTACCAATATGAGAGCATCAGGTTCAGACGAAAGTCTCAGGATAGCTCCCAAACTGAAATTTTCCCTGGAGGAATCAATGGAGCAGATAAGAGATGACGAATATCTTGAAGTTACTCCTTTGAGTCTTAGAATGAGAAAAACACCCGCTTATAAATTCAGTTAAGGCTTTTGATGATAGCTTCAAGAAATATATCAAGGTTTAGTGAAGGAGAAGAACTGGCAAACGCTATATCTCATCTTATTGGTGCTTTTCTGGCTGTTGCTGCTTTGGTATTGATGGTAGTCTATTCAGCTTTAAGGGGTAATGGGTGGCATATTGTTAGCAGTGCTGTGTTTGGAACGTCAATGATAGTTCTCTACTTCTCATCATCGATGGCACACTGGTTGCCTTCAGGAAAACGTAAGGATGCATTTTTTACTCTTGATCAGATTGCAATATTCATTCTTATAGCAGGTACTTACACTCCCTTAAGCCTTGTAGCATTGAAAGGAACTGTTGGTTGGATTGTTTTTGGTATAGAATGGGGATTAGCTGTTATAGGAATTGCAAGGCTTTTAACCAGAAAGAATTTATATGATTCAGGGGTCAGGTTAATTGATATACTGATATATGCAGGTATGGGCTGGCTTGTTTTATTTGTTTCAGGTGCTGTTTTGGATAAAATTTCACCTGCTGGATATATCTGGATTATTATTGGTGGTATCTTTTATACTCTTGGAATAGTTTTCTACAAAGTTGCTAAGTTTCCTTTCCATCACCTGATATGGCATATTCTTGTTATTGGCGGTACTGTTTCACACTTTATTGCAATATTCTTCTATGTTCTTCCCAGGTAAATAAAAATCCTAATATTCATTTAAAAAGTCATTGAATGGTTTCATGGCACGAAAAACACTTGACACATGATCGGAATAAGTATCACTTAAAACATCTTTATCAGATACATCGTTAACAACAAGAAAGCTTTTGTATCTAAGAAGGTCAATGTTAGGATGATCTGAAGGATAACCTTTAGGCGCTTTTTTAAGCTTTTCACCATCTATTTTTCCTAAATATTTTTTAAAATCTTTCGCATTGATGATTTTAATTAGCTTATCACCCTCATCATCAATCTTTTCTCTTATTGCGGATAACCATGGTGACGGAGGCATATATGCGCCACCTGCAATTATATTCTTTCCTGATTCTATGTGAAAATAATAACCAGCAAATTTATCCCCATTCCTCTTGCCACCTCTGACAATAAATGCTCCTAAATGACTCTTATATGGAGACTTATCATTAGAGAAACGAATATCGCGATTAATTCTGTAAACACAGTTCTTTACTTCAAGACCTTTCATTATAGGGTCAAAATCAATGATTCTATCAATTAAACCCTGAACAAATGATTCAAAATTCTCTTTGGCAGCTATATAAGCAGGTTTGTTTTTAATAAACCAGTCACGATTGTTATTGTGTTTTAAGTTGTTAAGGAAGTCCAGTGTCGATTTATGTATCTGTTCCATTTCATTCTATTTTATTTTATTGATATAACAACAACTGGTGCTACATTGTTGTTAGTATCTTTAAGAACCAAATATAATAAAGAAAGTTTTATGGGTGAAGTTCCAAAAAAGAAGATTACTCTCGAAGGTTTAAGGAATGCATTTAAACTTTATAATTACATTAAACCATACCGGATTGAATACGCCTGGTGCAGGATGCTCTTGAAAAGCTTATGATTGGACGCACCTTAATTGTTATTGCCCACAGATTATCTACTATCCGTAAAGCCCACCAAATCCCGGTTCTTGATAGTGGCCTAATTGTTGAGAAAGGTACGCATGAACAATTAATGCGATTGGAAAATGGGATCTATCGGAATTTGAGTATGTTACAGTTTGCAGGATAGTCTTAAAGAAGGCTATTGAGGGAGTAGAGGCTATAAAGGCTTTAATTATTGTAATGGTGTGGCGGTACGATGGTATAATGGCACAGGGCACAGAGCACGGGGCAAAACCAGATTAGTTCCCCTCCCTGGAGTGGTTAGGGGTGGGTAAAAGAAGGCGTAAAGGTGCAACGGTATAACGGTTTGAAGGTTTTGTGGTGTTTTTGAAAATACCTGGGTTATTTTTTGCGGATATCGAATGCCATTAAGACATTTCCATGACGTTGGTATAGAACACCTTTATTTATTACAGGATGTGAAAAATGTTGCATTCTTCCTTTTTTTATTCTGAAGGAACTTACTTCATGAAGTTTTCCCTGATTATAACTAAAAAGCTTTAAATCACCCTTCTGGGTATAATAATAGAGCATATTATCAGCTGCAATAATAGCTCCGCTTCCTATCCTAAGTGAATCGGTTAATTTACCTGATGTAGCATTTATTGATCTTATATCAGGACTAACAGTACCGCTGCCGTAGAGGTAATCACCTATTTTTACAATTCCACCCATAAAACTGTCAAAACCCTTATTGCGCCATACTTCTGTGATCTTTGTACCATCTTTGGAAAGGTTGAGTTTTACTCCACAGTTGTCATCACCGGCAGCATAATAAATTGAACCATTATCATATAGAACAGTGTTGCAATGCGAGTCACCATACCCAATAGTTCTTTTACTTAAAGGAAGGTTATCCTGTTCATGGGCCCATAATAATTTGCCGGTACCGGTATCAAAACCCATTAAGTGATATGCAGAGAATGTTACAAGTATATGCCTGTCGGGCAGTTCAATCAACTTTGGAGGGTTATCAGCTGAGCGTTCACCAAGTCCTTTATTCGACCAGATAAGCTTACCGGTGAAACGATTCAATGCAACAACATTATTTTCTCTGCCACCGGTGTTCCAGAATATTTTTTCTCCGTCAATCAGTGGTGCTTCTGAATGGCCGTGCAATGGGAGAGCTCCATGGAAGTCATCAATTAAATCTTTCGACCAGACTAGCTTGCCATTATCCCTTTCAAGACAGTAGAGGTTACCCATTCCAGTGCCAACATAAATAAGATTGTCAACAATTGTAGTTGCAGTCCTTGATTCCGGATATGATTTCATCCATTCATTCCCTAAGATGGTTTTCCACTGTTTTTCACCTTTCAGATTAAAACAATATAATACTGTTATTGAATCAGTTTCACCGGTAATGAAAAAATGTTCTTCAGTAAATATCGGAGAAACAAAGCCATTTCCTATATTATCAATACTCCATATTTCTTTTGGTCCCTCAGCAGGCCACTCTTTAAGTAAATTTGAATCCTGATAAATACCCATACGATCTTTACCCCGCCATTCATATATTTTTATTTTTTCAGAGGCAGAAGAAGACCATAGAAGAGTTATGGCAAATAGTATAGCAAGATTATTCATTACATTAAGATTAATTCATTTTATAAACCTAAAGATAATTCCATCAACCAATGAATTCACAAAAAGGGTGAAAAATATTGAAAATATTTTGATTTTTTATGAAATATGGTTAAATTATCGACACGAATTATGATCAAAATCTAATCAAGATTATTACTTATGGGAAAATTCGACAAATTCTGCCAGAGCTGCGGAATGCCAATGGAAAAAGATCCTGGAAACGGAGGTACAAACTCTGATGGATCAAAAACAATGAAATATTGTAGTCATTGTTACCAGTCCGGTTCTTTCAAAGACAATTTTACAACTCCGGGTGAGATGGTTAAACTCGTCAGAGAAAAACTGAAAGAGATGGGTTTCGGACCAATAAAACGATGGTTATATAGCATGCATATTCCACGGCTTGAGAGATGGAAATGATCGATTACCGGTTACTGATCTCTACAAATTAAAGCCGGAGATTTCCACAGCAGGATTTTCTCCGCGCGTATCCTCGTCCTTAAATTTCATTGTTATTACCTTAGTTTCGCCTGGCATAAGAGATACATAGTTATCGCTGAAAAATACAGGTAGGATACGTTCACCACTTTTCTTTCCGATAACTTTCAGTCTTACCATAAGAACCGGGCTTTCTGAAGGATTATTAAGGGTAGTTGTAACCATCCACTCTTTCCCTGATTTAGCCACTTTTGTACTATTCTCAAGGTCAACAACAGGTAAGTCATTTAGCGCCTGGTAATTTCCATCTTCAAGCCCACGCCAGTAGAAGTTCTCTGATATGGTTTTATCTCCTTCGGTTAATGTTAGTTTGATAAAATGAGCTGCTGACAAACTTTCTACGAATTCAAGCTTAAAACATTCTGTTGTTGTATCCTCGTTACTGTCTAACTTGATTTCTTTTTCCCACTGCACAGAGCCGTCCATATTAATGAGTTGTGCTTTTGCAGTTAATCCAACTCTGTTTCTTCCGTTATTGTTCACAACTTCAATAGAATCAAAAACGGGATTCCACTGTATATGAATCGGTTCGGATGCTTTCTTACAAGCAAAGTATGCAGCAGTAGGGTCGAAGTAGTAGTCGTATGTCTGCCATACCATCGATGGCCATGCTGAATGGCTCATCCACAGTAAAAGTCCTTTCCGGAATTTACTGCGTCCTTCAAACATACCACGATATCCGTCGTAATTTATCCATTGGGCCAGCTCCGTAAATTTCTTAATATTTTCAGTAGGGCCAAACGCTTTTTCAATGATCTGATTAAAGGAGGCAGCACCCTGAGCGCCTTCCAAAGTGTAATCGTGTAAACCCCACTGACTATTTTGTGGCCATAGAGCTTTTTCAGGGAGCATCTGCTTCATGCTTTCATAGGTCATAACATTTGGCATCCCTCTTTCACTATGCAATTTATTATATCCGTACAATAAGAAGTAGTCTCTCACCGGAAGAGCTCTGTATGGTACTCCACCGCTGACAACCCCCATAGATGAGTTTGAAATATAATGTATTCCGGGATGGATCTTAGGTATCATGGCACGTATTGCAGTATCGAGTACTTCTGGTGGATTGCCTTCGTTTCGTCCTACATAAATAGCAATAGATGGATGGTTACGAATGCGTTTTACCAGATCTTCGGCATTATCCATAAACATATCCGGATTATCCGGATTTGGACCATCAGCCGGATTAGCCAGCCAGAAATCCTGCCAAACCATAATCCCATGACGGTCACAAGCTTCATAGAATTCATCATCGCCTGTCTGTCCGACCCAGTTCCTGATCATTGTAAAGTTCATATCGGCGTGGTAAGCTACAGCGATATCATATTCCCTTCCGCGGTAATTGAGGTTAGATTCGGGAAAACCCCAGTTTCCGCCGCGTCCGATTAAACGTCTGCCGTTTATATAAATGCTCAATATATCATTGGTTTCATCGAAAGCCATCTCGCGAACGCCTGATTTAAATTCCTTTTTATCGGAAACCCCGTCAGCAGTTTTAAAGATCAGTTCAACATCGTACAGGTTAGGTACTCCATAGCCTTTAGGCCACCATAGTTTTGGATTCTCTATATGCAATGAAGGATGAGATGAAGGATCCAGCTTCACTATTTTTGATTCGGAGGGTTCCAGCGAAATTTCTTCTTCAAATTCAATATCACCATATTTGCCAGTCAGTGTTCCGGTTATTGTTTCGGCTATATGGTTTTGCAGTGTTAGCTCAATGTTTATGTCGGCTGCTGATGTATCAGGCAACGCAAGGTTGGTAGATACAAATGGATGTTCAATTGTAATTGCTCCGGTAACATTTAAGAAAACATCATTCCAAATACCAATATTTCTGCCTCTGACAGTAGGTATCCAGTCCCATCCAACTGAGGCATGATATGTCGGGTTGTCTGCACCCAGGATTCCGCCATTTTTATCGGTACTGAAAGCAGTCTGTTCTTTGATTACCCCGATATTGTCATTTTTAAAAATCAGTACTGCAACGCTATTTTTCTGGCCAGGAATGATAAGATCCGTAACATCAAATTTTCCGAGGATAAAGGCACCTTCAATTCTACCCGTTTTCTTTCCATTGACAAATATGTCGGCTTTCCAGTTGATCCCATCGAAATTCAGGAACACTCTTTTTCCGGTAAAATCTGAAGGTACATCAAATTCATTGCGGTACCAGAAATCAGAATTAAAAAAAGATTCTGAGATCATCAGTTGGTTGTCGCCAAAGTTTGGATCAGGCAGAGCGCCTGAATTCCAGTAACTTACTAATGCGGTGCCAGGAACAGTGGCAACAACCCAATCGTCATTTACAAATCCAGGTTGAGAAATACTTTCACCACTGGAGGTAACTTCGGATGACCTCTGTATTTTCCACTCTCCACCAGTAAGGTTTAGCCGGTTATCTGAAATTTGAGGACTGACTTTTGGCTCAGGTACCATTCCTCCTTTACCAAATACCTCCATTTCGCTCAAGACATATTTCTTATCTGAGCCAGCTTCAGTCATCAGAACACGTACAAATTGACCTTTGGCTTCTTTGCTAAGTGTTATATCATCAACCTTTTTTTTATTATCCGGCAGTGCAGCAACATCGCTCCAATTCTTAGCATCATCAGAGACCTGAATAGATCCCTTTGTTGCTTTATTTATCCAATGTAACTTTATATTGTCGATAGTACTTGATGCTCCAAGGTCGACATAAACCCATTCTTCACCGGTTCCTGCACTCATCCATGCGCTTTTGAAGCTGTGAGAAGGGGCCATCTTCAAGCGTGTATCGTTATTATAGAAATCCATGTCCCCAAAAGTCCAGCTTTCGGCACATGGAGCTGATAAACTTATTTTATAGGAATGGTATGCAACAGGCTTTTTAAATATAAATAACTGATTGATAAATCGTTGTGGCTTGGGTATCCCGAAATTGAATGAAAAAGATGGTTTTGGAGCGTTTGCGTCATTACCATAGGGACCTGACATAAACGAAGCAAATGGATTTGGTCTTTCTATTCCGGGTATACCACTTCCTTTGATATTTCCCAGCACATCCCAATTTACACCATCGTTGGAGCCGGAACAGACAATTTGCCATCCTCTGGCCTTTTTATCATCGTAGGTTACATTACCATTAATAGTAATTTTTGTAATATCCGGAAAATCAGCTTTCTGGTCAAGATCAAGGTCAATCCAAATGTCCGAACCCTCGATAGTCGTAACAGTAACGCTGTTATGATCAAACAACCATTCACGTTCATTCTTAGGAACCAATCCCTGATTGGTAGACAGAGTTATAAAATCCGGCATATCATTAATGATTATTCCATCAGTAATAAGCTGAGCTGTAAGGTTATAATCGTAACTTGATGAATGATAAGCTGTCCTTAGCCTTGCCAGGTTTCGGTAATTATCATTATCAGTAACCATAAGCGGGGAAAAATCCTCAGCAGGATTGCCCGGGTATACACCAATACCGCGTGAATAATAATCACTTTTTTGCTTACACCCTGAAAGTGATGATAACAAGACAATGACCACTGTAAAATAAAATACTGTTCTGATAGTTTTCATATTCTATAAATATTATTTTTTACTTATTACTGTTGTAAAGGCTGCAGGTAGAAGTTTAAGCGCAATTGTACCATCAATAGCCTCTGCTTCTCCAATTTTTTTCATCCCTCTGATATTATCCGTGACATACCTCTCAAGAGCTGAAATATGGGTTAGAGAATACTTGAAATAAAAATATTAGTATATACCTCATATATGAAGTTTTAAACTAAGAATAGTAGATATAAAATCAGCAGTTAAAAGATATTCTGATTATTGTTTGTCAAAGAATATTGTCTCAGACATATCGCCGTACGAAGATGAAGCACTGGATTCGATAACCATATTACTTTCACTCAGTTTATATACCTCAATAATTGTCATTTCACCACCATCACCCATAGGAATTGTCGAGGTAATCTTTATTGATTTTTTATCATCAGACCATACAGCTGTTGATTTTTTTTGTGCATCCTGCCAGCCAGAATTGATACACTCTTTGCCATCCAATGTAATTTTATCATTTGTTGTAAAATCCTCACCCTGAAAGCTTGAGTGTTTCTCTATACTCATATCATTACCCTTTTGAATGATTACTACCTCATTAGGAGCAAATGAAAATTCCTGGTTCAAGGTACTTTTTGAGTTGTTTAGTTTCCAGTTTCCAGAAAAATTTATCACCTGTGCTGTTGCAACTGATGAAATCAATAATGCAGCTGCAAGAAATTTGATCTTTTTCATCCGTACAAAATTATTTTTAAAATGTCGGATGGAGCTCGCATGTTGATTTTGTTCATGCAAGTTTGTGTTTTTAGCTAAACATGCTCGGTTCATAATAATTAGGTTTAATTCAGATTTTGGTTAATTCTACTTTACGACTATAAAAAAACGTTCTTTGAGATATCTGAATTTGTCCAAAAACCTATTATTTCATACTCCACGACTGCTAGTTCATATAGCCAGGTAATTTACCTCGTAAATATTTGAATTACAGATGTATAT
>DATKUO010000221.1:0-3691 GCA_035530515.1 Bacteroidales bacterium | reverse complement strand
AGAATTTTATTTTGCATTCACAAAGGCCGCTAAGGCGGCCATTCAAAATCTAACAAGTTAATTAACCTGAGTCAGCGGTTTGTCACGCAACTTGCTGTCGCTTCGCTCGGCAAGTTACGCGCCAATTCCGCTTCCCAGGTTATCAACATGTTATATATTCAAGAATTTTAGTAATTATGGAGGACGATATGAATTCATTAAAGTTTACAGTTACTGGAACAAATGAGTTGTCTGGATGGAAAATTCAGAGATACTTAGGCGTAGTCTCGTCACATGTTGTTGCTGGTACTGGTATGTTTAGTGATTTTGCTGCAGGTATTACTGATCTTTTTGGTGGAAGATCTGGAACATATCAAAAGCAAATACAGAGTATTGAAGATGAAGCAGTTGCAATCATTAAAGAAAAAGCAAAAAAGCTAGGAGCCAATGCATTACTTAGTGTAAAAATTGATCATGATGAGATTTCAGGTAAAAGTATGCAAATGTTTATGGTCACTGTATATGGTACTGCTGTAGTTGCATTTAAAGAAAAAGATGAAAACGAAATAGAGATTTCTAGCGTTATTGATAAAGAGTGTCTAGATAAAGAAATTAAAAAAATTGAAATAATAAAAAAGACAAGTATGCCTCAGTTTGTATTAGATAATGATGAATGGGAATTTATATTTAGTAATGAGTTTGTTGAAGTTAACAAAAATATACTGAGCAATATAAACTATTACCAAAATGAAAATACTTATTTTGGAGATAAAGAAAATCATATAAAATATTATGCAATAGTCAGAGACAAAGAAGTTGTCGATAGTATTTATAAGAATATAGTAAGTAATCCTAAGTCATTTGATGTTATGAATGAAATCATATTGAACTGTAAGCTTTGTGATTATGATATGATTTTAAAATTATTAATGAGTAAAAATGAAATATTATCTAAATATGGATTGCTTCTATTGAAAGCAGATAAAATGGAGTATAGCAAAGAAGATATAGTATTTTTAAAACAAGTAGTAGATGTAATTAATAGCAACTATAAGCAAATGGTAGATTATATTGAAGAAAAATCCGTGATGTCATCAAAAATGAAAAGGAAATGGGTTTGTAGTTGTGGTCAGAAAAATGATGAGAGTAGTGATAGATGTTCATCTTGTACATCTGATAAGTTTGGATTCAAATTAAACGAACCAAATATCAATGAAATACTTGTCGATTTAAATAGAAAAATAGAAGCTCTCAATAGATTGTTTAATTAATGATATATAACAATCGCTTCAACCTGAGTCAGCGGTTTGTCATGGTTTGTGCTGCTCGCTGTCGCTCGCTTGCGCACAAACCACGCCAATTCCGCTTCCCAGGTTAAGCGTATGTTATGTCGACGCTTCGCGCAGGAAGTGAAAGCAAATGACAATAATAGAAACTTTGATGAAATTATTTACTTCTTGTGATCCAGATCGATATTCTGATGATAGAATGAAACTACTTATTATAAATAAGCTAAAGCCAATATTAAAGCAGTACATGAATTATCATGAAAAATTATCGATAAGAACCAAAGTAAAATTAAAATATAAAAAATTAGTAATTGTTAGAATATTTGCAAGTGATATTTGGGAAGAAATATGCAAACAGTATTCAACGGATACAGTTTATCAAAATCGTATTAATGCAATAGGGAAATTATTTTATCGTTCCCTGATTGCTACCGATGAAAATATTTCCATGATTAAAAATGGATATGGGTATGCAGCAATAGCAAATATCCGATTAATTATTGAATCCATTGCCTTAGCAGAATATATTTGGGAACAAGGAGAAAAAGAAGCGGATAGATATCAAGATTTTGCATCTATTCAATACGCGTTATTATTAGGAAAAGAACTGCCAAAAAATATTTTACAGAAATATGAACCTGGTTTTGAGAAAGACTATGGGTGGATGACAAAAAAGAAGGAATATAAATCAGTTCCGAAACTGCTTGATTATTTAGGAGAAGAAACATTACATGATTATTATAAACTAGCATCACATTTTGTTCATGCTTCTTCCTATTCTGTTGAAATGCTTTCTAATCAAGCAACAGATAAAACTATTAAAGAAGAAGGATATTTCCCGATTCCTTTTGATATGATAATCAATATTAATACTCAGGTAATTGGAATAATGAGTGAATTAATGCTTAAATGGTTTATGGAAAATTATTCAAAATTATATAAATGGTTTTTATTATACTTTGTTAATGGAATATGACATAACAATCGCTTCAACCGGATAGCGCTATTGTCACGTTCTTTGCTTGTCGCTTCGCGAGTACGCGTCGCTCGGCAAAGAATGTGCCAATGACGCGCTACCGGTTAAGCGTATGTTAGATGGACCCTGGTACGCGCAATAGACATCCTTTACAGAACACAAGGGACATGCTTTACAACTTTCAGATAATTTAAGACCCTTGAAACAAGGGGTCGAAAATGCCATGGAGAGTTGAAAGCATGCGTAACCAGAAGCAGAAGTTCATCGATCTGTACGAAACACGGAAGTTCACCAAGTCCGAGCTTTGTCGCCATTTCGGTATCAGCAGACCGACCGGAGATGTGATCCTAAAGCGATATGCAGAAGAGGGATACGAAGCCCTTGATGAACGTTCCAGGAGACCACGGAACTGCCCGAATCAAACGTCGCAAGAGGTTGTGGACGCCCTGGTAGAGAAGCGCAACAAATACCGTTGGGGAGCCCGGAAGCTGCTGGTTCTCGTGCAGAAGGACATGCCGGATGCGAGCCTTCCTTCCGAGACGACTGTAAACCATATCCTGTATAAGCATGGGTTGATACCAGAGCGTAGAAAGCCAAGACGGCGTGTTGAAAACCGTAAACCAAAGTTTGATCCGGATGTGCCCAATGAGATCTGGAGCGCGGACTTCAAAGGTAAATTCCGGATGGGGAATGCAGAGTATTGCAACCCCCTGACCATCGCCGATTCTTACAGCCGCTATCTATTTGCGATAGCGGGCCTTGAAAAGGCTGATGCCGAGAGTTGTAAAACCATATTTGAAAAGACATTCCATGAACATGGCCTTCCGGAATACCTTCACACCGACAACGGTTCTCCCTTTGGAAATACGCAGTCATTAAGGCGGATGACGATGCTGTCGGTGTGGCTCATGGAACTGGGGGTCACGCCGGTATACTCAGATCCGGCCAGTCCGGGACAGAATGGCCGGCACGAGCGGATGCACCGTGATCTGAAGAGAGAGGCTACAAGACCGCCAGGGAATACCCTGAGAAGCCAGCAGCGATTGTTCAACACGTTCAGGGAAACCTACAACAACATTCGGCCGCATGAATCTTTGGGAATGAAGACCCCTGCCCAGGTACACGTACGATCACCACGGGAGTACCCGAGAGCCATCAGGGAGTGGGAGTATGACACGAATGTGTTAATGAAAATGGTGACGGTGAACGGGGCCATACGTTGGAAAAAGCAAGGGTTTGTGATGATCTCTTCGGCTCTCGGAGGAAAATACATCGGGATGGATGAAGTCGAAACTGGGTTGTGGGCTCTATGGTACAGGCAGGTACCCCTGGGGTACTTTGATGAAACATCGGGGAAGGTTTTTGAGGTGGAGGACATGGACTTCTAAAGGGACATCCTTTACAGTATGACAAGGGAAAATGTGTAAAGCATGTCCCTTTGTGTTCA
>DATKUO010000220.1:0-18989 GCA_035530515.1 Bacteroidales bacterium | reverse complement strand
CTTTAGCATCTACACTAACAGTGATGAAGCTGCCCGCAAAATTGGGAATAGCATCTACCTGTTTCTAAGAAACAAGCTAAAACTGCCCATCAACAGGGAGAAAAGCGGAATCCGCAAACCTTTAAAATTTACAATACTAGGTTACGGCTTTGCACCCGCATACGGTAGTGGCGAGAAGGACAAATACCAGTTGGTTGTAAGCGCTAAAAGCTGGAAATCGCTCAAGCAGAAACTCAAAATCATCACACGCAAGACTACTCCAAGTACCTTCGACGATCGTATCCAAAAGCTAAAAGAGACTGCTCAAGGCTGGCTCAACTACTTCCGAATGGCAAGTATCCAAGGCAAGCTAAAAGCACTTGATGGCTGGGTACGTAATCGTTTAAGGTATAGCATTTGGCACCACTGGAAGAAACCTGAACGGAAGAGGAAGAACCTGCTACGATTGGGGGTCGATCAGTACCATGCCCATACATGGAGTAGAACACGGATGGGAGGATGGGCAGTTGCCCAGAGTCCAATTCTAGTTACAACTATTACCTTAGAACGGCTACGCAAAAGAGGATACGAGGCTATGTACACTTATTACAAGAAAATCGCTCCACATCTTAATGAACCGCTGTATACGAGACCCGTACGTACAGTGGTGTGAGAGGCTCTCCCCGTCAGTATACCTGGCGGGGCAGTCTACTCGATTGAACTACATCCCGTCAAATATCGTTATGGGTTTATCAAAGATTTATTCTATTTAGAGAGGATGGATTTCTACCATCGAGTAGGTCAACCTGATTACCAAGTCCTCTTTTCCCTGATTTTTTTCCTCCAACAAAGACCTCGTCAACTTCAACAATGCCACGGAGTTTATTTCTACCATCTAAAACCATGAGCCTTCTGAATTTATGGAGCCATGTCCAAGCTGTTTGATAACTACCCAAACCAAGTATTTTCTGTAACCCTTTTGCACTTACTCCATTCTTTTGGGCAACCATCCACCACATTGCATGAAACCAAATCAATAAAGGTTTGGTTGATTTATGAAAGATGGTTCCATTTGTTACAGTTGATTCTTTTCCACAATCTCTGCATTCAAAACGTCCTTTAGTCTTTTTCCAGTATCGGATTGAACCACAAATAGGACAAACAAAACTTTGCGGCCAACGAATTGTTGAAATGTAGTCCATGCAATCCTGTTCAGCTTTAAACATTTCTTCAAACTCCATTTGATTCCCAGGATATTTCATTCCGCAAAGCTAAATATTTACGGGAGATGATCGGATACCCCATTTTTAAAAATTCTAAATTTAAAACCGGAAACTATTGTTTAACTAAAGGCATTTTGGCATGAGTTGCCTTTAGCCACTTTTCCAATTTTAGGTTGAGTTTCTTTACCATTTCTGGGTTTTCATTTGCAAGATCAGTTTCCTCTGACAAATCGTTTTTCAGATTGTATAGTTCAAAGGTTGTACCTTCATACCGCTTTATCAACTTCCAGTCGTCATCCCTGATAATACTGTATGGAAACACATCAGCTCCACGATAATGGGGAAAATGCCAGTAGAGAGGTACTTCCCTGATTTTCTCTTCGCGTAAAGCTGGACTTATATCACGTCCATCAATTTTATTTTTGGGTAACGGAGTTTTGGCTAAAGCACAAACTGTGGGTAAAATATCCACTGTTGATATAGGCAAATCGCAAGTTGAACCTGCATTTATTTTTCCCTGCCAGCTAACGATCATGGGTATCCGTATACCTCCTTCATAAGGATATCCTTTGCCTGAGCGCAGGGGGGAATTGTCTGTCGGTCCAATCAAACCCCCATTGTCTGACAAAAACATTATTATAGTATTATCAAGCAGATTATTTTCATCCAGGGTATGCATTAATACTCCGATAGTCTGATCCATACTTTCAACCATAGCCGCATATACAGGATTTTTCTGCTTATCAACCACCGCTTTTAATTCGTACTTACTAATCATCTCTTTCTTAGCCATCAGTGGAGTATGAACAGCATAAGTACACATGTTAATGAAGAATGGTTTATCCTTGTGCTGCTCAATTACTGTTTTCAATTCGGATGCAAGACGGTCAACCAGATACTCACCTTCCCGGCGCGGCTTCAGATTTGGGAAACCCACTCCTTTTGCATTGGTATAGGGGTCAAAATAATTCACAGGTTGCCCCATATCGTTACCTGCAATATTCAGATCGTAACCCTGCTCTTCAGGGTAATAATCATCTGGCCCAAGATGCCATTTCCCAATGTGGCAGGTAAAATATCCCCTTTTCCTTAGAACTTCAGCGATAGTTACTTCACTTAGTTCCATCCAGTATGGATTTGAGGGAGTCCTGAGCTTTCTGTTCCCGTTTTCCTCCCATGGTTCAGGTGCTTTTACCTCAGTAGTATTCAGTTGAAACCGGGCACGGATCCAATCTGTTACTCCGACGCGTGATGGGTAACGTCCAGTCTGAAGGGAAGCTCTGGTAGGTGAAGATACTGCGCATGCAGCATAGGCATTGGTGAAAATCATTCCCTGACGGGACAGCTTGTCAATATTGGGAGTTTCAAAATATTTGCTCCCCATGAAGCCAACATCTTTCCATCCAAGATCGTCAATTAACAATATCACTATATTTGGCCGGTCATCACTCTTTTGAATGAGCTGACTATGGCCTTTCACAACCGGTACAACTCCTAATGTGGTGATTAATAATTTATTTAACATCCAAAATATAATTATAAAGAGACTGGCTCAAAAGTGAATATTTTTTTTTAAAAATCTTACTAAGTGAGTCAGCCTCTTTTAGTTTAACTTACCCTCTAATAACCTGTGTTTTGAACTAAATTCGGATTAGCCTTGATCTCGTTTAACGGAATCGGGTACCTTGTCATGTAATCTTTTGCATTGGTGGCTCCTCGTGCAATGGCTCTGGAAATCAGTTTGCCTTGCCGGATTAAATCCATCCTGCGCAGGCCTTCAGCTACAAATTCCCAGCCTCGTTCATTTAAAAGTGCATCGCGCATTGCATCTTTGCTTGCAAAATCAGAAAGATTATACAAAGGAACACCAGCCCTTGTCCTTATCTGGTTAAGTAAATCAACCGCTTCCTGGGTTGGGCCATTAAGTTCATTCAGGGCTTCCGAACGGTTAAGCAGGACTTCTGCGTATCTTATCATTGGAACATCATTCCCATGACTTTGTGAAACACCATCAGGATCAGGAACATACTTAAAGCAACGGACTGCCTTTCCTGCGTCGGCTGGATTAAGCAGATCGTGGACTGTCCCGTTTTTTTCTGTATAGGAAAACAGGAACCAGCCAAGCCGTTTGTCAACCGGATCATAAGTAGTTACCCAGTTATTATATACACAAAACTGGGCTCCATAATTTATCCAGTTACTTTGTATCTGGTAATTTGGCGGAAATGCATGAGCCATATAAACATTACCATGTATGGTAGGCAACGACGGACTTGTTAAGATAACTTCATCATTGACTTCATTTACAACTGCAAACATATTCACAATATCGCCGGTGAATAATTTATATTTATTCAAATCTATCACCTGCTGGCTAACATCAGCAGCATTCTGCCATTGATGGGTATTCATATAATACTTTGACAGTAAAGCAAGGGCGGCACCTTTGGTTGCTTTTCCCCAAAGACTTTGAGTAAGGGGCAAGTCACTTGCTGCAGCCTGGAGCTCTCCCGTAATAAATGTATCAAATTCTTGGTCAGTAGCTCTTACTGGCTCAAAATTAAGTTCAGATGCAGTGGTGATTAGAGGTACAGGTCCGAATATTTCCCATAGATAGTAATAATCAGCTGCCAGGATGAATCTTGCTTCTGCCTTAAATTGTTTTACTTTATCTGGCGATATAGCTGTTACATTATCAATATTATCGAGAAGTGAATTGGCATTTCTAATACTCACATAATATTGTTGCCATGGTGTTGAGAACATGCCTGACTGAGAATCCCAGTTAAAATTCATGAACAATACAGCTGTTGCGGCAAAACTGCCACCCCATTCCCACATTATATCTCCGGGAAATTCCTGAAGGGTGTACATGCGATCGCGCATATTGGAAGTAACCTGCATATTACTATATGCTGCAACCAGAATGCTATTGATCCCTGACTCGGTCTGTAAATAAGTGGCGGGATCATATTGGGTATAAACCTCCTCCTTAAGAAAATCTTCACAGGATGATAAGAAAAGAAGGATTATTACTATCCAGTATATCTTATTGTTTCCAATTATCTTTTTCATAATTATATTTTCTTTAATTAGATGCTAAAAATTAATATTTACTCCAATTCTGTAAACCCTTGCTGTAGGGTAATTATTATAACTGCTCTTTTCAATTGACGTCCCGTTACCGGTCTGATTCGCTTCAGGATCATAGCCATCAAATTTTGTAACAGTTAGTAGGTTTTCACCCGAGAGTGAGAGCAATAAAGATTTGAACAATTTAAAATCGTTTAATTGAATGTTATAGCTCAGAGTTATATTTTTTAACCGCATATATGATGCATCCTGAACAGTAAATGAATTTATCATCTTACCACCACCAAAATATACGGCTGAATTAACTCCTGAAGGATATCCTGTATTTGGATTTTCAGGCGTCCATCTGTTTACATAGTGTTTGGTCATAATATTCCTGTCGAAGTTAATCGGGAACATTGATTCAAGTACGTTGGCATTAAATGTTTCAACACCATTGACTCCGAGTAAATATACTTCCAGGTTGAAATTTTTATACGAAAATGAGTTATTTATACTATAAGAAAAATCAGGGAAGGGATCACCTAAAATAATACGATCACTGGCATCAATTACCCCATTATTATCATAATCGAGAAAAATTGGTTCCCCGGGCATGGCTGAAGGTTGCGCCGAATTAGCTATATCATCACCTACCTGAAATATGCCAGTTACTTCATACCCGTAAAAGGCCCTCATCGGATAACCCTGTCTCACTAGCGCAAAACCAGGTATATTAGCGACTATACCTCCTGTTATTATATCACCAACATATTCCGGTAACTTAACCACTTCATTTTTCATTGTGGAAAATGTCACATTAGTTGTCCATTGAAATTCACCTATCAGGTTATGAGATGTAAGTGACATGTCAATACCTGAATTACGAACGGTTCCAAAATTGGTACGAACACTTGAAAATCCTGTTGTCATAGGTACCGGTTTGTTAAATAGCTGATCTATAGAGTTTTTAATGTAATACTCAAAATTTCCGGCTATTCTTTCATCAAACAATCCGAAGTCAAGTCCAAAGTTATATTCTTCAGTCGTTTCCCATGTTAAATCAGGATTCGGGATCCTGGCCGGTTGTGCTCCACTTAATTCCACACCTCCCAATACTGTATTTCCACCGGCAATAAATGTTGAAATAGTCTCATAGTTGCCAATACCTTCATTACCCATCTGTCCATATCCAAATTTCAGTTTTAAATTGCTTATTGCCGGAATGCTTTTAATGAAAGACTCCTCGCTCATCCTCCAGCCAACAGCGATAGAAGGGAATATTGCATATTTGTTAATATCAGAAAACCTTGATGTACCATCCCTTCGAATTGTTGCTGTAGCCAAATATCTGTCTTTAAAAGTGTAGTTAACTCTTCCTATCAAGGACTGAAGTGTATAAACAGATTTTGAAGTATTTACCTGATATGTAAGAGGGTTCCCGCTTTGAAGCAAATTCGTATTAGTTACATCGGAGAGAAATCCGGTAGCATATGATCCCTGATAAATATTATCGAATTTTTCCCATGTTGAACCCGCCAGAACCGTAAGATGGTGTTGACCAAAAATCTTATCATAGTTGAGTAAGCCTTCAGCCAACCAGTATTTAGTGTTTGTACTATAGACATTACCAATACCCCCGTTGGCTTTTCCTCTTTGTGTAGTTCGATCTGAATACTCATCATTTCGAACATTACTTAAATCAGCACCAAACTTGATTGAGGCCTTCAGTCCACTAATAATCTCATATTCAGCCAAAGTACTTCCGTAAATACGATTACTTTGTTCCTTATAATCATAACCGTATGCCAAAGCAACCGGATTATCCAATGCTATGCTGGGATTTGTCTCATATTCACCATCTGCATTTTTCTTCGGGCTCAACCGGGGATCAAACATGAGTGCTGCATTCAATGGATCAGCATTTTCATTTCCTGCATTACTTTCATTTGCTATCTTATCCTTCATATTAGCATTTACATTCAGATTAATAGCGAACTTAAATTTATCACTGGGATTTGTTTCAAGATTCACAAGAGCATTATACTTTTTTATCCCGGAACTAATCATAATACCATTCTGATCCAGGTAGCCTAATGAGGTGTAATATTTTGATTGTTTACTGCCACCACTAACCGAAAATTGATGATTTTGTGCCCATGCATTCCTAAACAACTCCTCCTGCCAGTCAGTACCTTTCCCTGCTGCCGCAATCTGTGCTGGAGTATATGGTATCGATATACCTGCATCTTTACTTATGTCATTAATCATCTGCATATATTGAGTAGCATCCAATACATCTATTTTTGTTGATGGAGTCTGATAAGCCAGGTATGTATTATAGTTAACCTGGGGAACTCCCTCTTTTCCCTTTTTTGTTGTTATCAGTACCACTCCATTCGCAGCCCTGGTTCCATAAATAGCAGCTGCAGATGCATCTTTTAGAATTTCTATACTTTCAATATCTGAGGGATTAATATCCCCCGGGTTACCTCCAGGCAGTCCGTCAATAACCACAAGCACGCTATTACTACTGTTGATTGAACCCGCTCCGCGGACCCTGATATTCAAAGTCCCGCCTGGCTCGGAATTTGCCTGGCTGATATTCACACCTGCAGCTTTTCCCGAAAGAAGTTGAAGGGCATTGGTAGCCATTCCTTTAACAAAATCTTTGGAATTTACTGAAGTAACAGATCCTGTCAAATCGCTTTTTTTCATGGTACCATATCCAATAACCACAACTTCGTCCAAACTAGTAATTGTTGGAACAAATTTGATATCGATAGTTGTTTTCCCGGAAGCAGATACTTTTTGATTATTATACCCGATAAAAGAAAAGATAAGTACTACATCCTCTTTTGGTGTATTTATTGAGTACTTCCCGTTTATATCAGAGATAACACCAATTGTTGTTCCTTCCACCTGAACATTTACTCCCGGTAACGGATTCCCGTTTTCATCGGTAACCGTGCCCTTAATGATATTTTGCTGAAGATTTTCTTTTAGAGAAACTACTATCAGATTATTATTAAAAATCCGGTATGCAAATTCAGAAGATTCAGAAAGCTTGTCAAGCACCTGATTAATATCCTGGCTTTCAACTTTCAGATTAACGATCTTATCAACAGATTCAAAATCATCGTTGTAGAAAAAACGATAATTACTCTCGTTCTCAATGATCTGAAAAACTTCTCTGACCTTTTTCCCTTCGGCTATAAAAGAAAACTGACTAAATCCTGTTGCGGATAGGTTTAGGGTGAATATCACCATTAAAATGGTTGATAGTTTCATAATTAAGAAGATTTTACATTTTTTCCATAGAGAAAAATAAGAAACCATTTTTTTTTTCATAATTTTGTAAGATGTTAGTTAGAGTTAAACATAATTAGCCCGTTGAACAAATACCGGCTATGATTGTAATTAACTTGGACTTCATTCGGGGGAAAATAGTCGAAACCTATTTTCCTCCTTTTTTTCATGTAAATTTGTGCATAGGCAAGATGTTATTAAGGGTTAAACTCAGTATTATTTAATTTTTATATTTCTTCGTAGGTTTTGAATATTTTACTATCTGCTCCTTATTTGAGAGCATCAGAACATTTTTACCATCAAGAAAATAGTCAACAGGCGCAGTAAGTCTTATCACATTCAGTACCTGTTCAAGGGTCTCATCGAGGAGTATCCCGGAAAACCGGTATTCTTTGATATCGTTATTCCCAAATATGAATGTTACGTTATATTTACGCTGAAGCTTAACGCAAAGATCTTCAAGATTTTCACCCCTTATAATCAATTTATTCTGTGTCCATGCGGTTACCTGATCAACATCAACCTTTGGTGAAACCAGCAATTTGTCTGTGACCAATTTTGCAGGTTTCACTGCCATCGGTTCAATTTCTTTTATTTTCCTAAGAGTTATCTGGTCAGACTCTTTAACATAAATAGCTTTCTGATTTGGTGTAAGTTCCAACATTTTGCTCTTATCATTATCGCCCTTTTGTGAAATCTCAACCTTGCCCTTAATAAGAGTTGTTTCAATAATCCCTTCATCAGAATAAGCTTTAACGTTGAATTCCGTACCTGTAGCCCTGATATTTATATTTCCGGCATTGACAATCAGAGGAAGATCAATATTCTTAGCTACTTTAAAATATGCTTCACCGATAAGGTTTAAAGTGCGGGAATGCTGACCATAATCCTGGCTATAGGTAATTGTAGTTCCTGCATTAAGCCATATCTGACTGCTATCGGGCATCTTTATGATGCTTCTGGCACCTAATGGAGTGGTAATTTCGATTAACCCGTTAACAGTTTCAGTTGAAGTTAGTTTATCTTTTGATCCGCCAGTTATCCACCAGGTTAAAGCTGAACCCAAACCGAAAATCAGAAGCCAGGATGCCGCCAGTTTTACATATTTTGTAATACTGGCTTTTCTCCGGCTCCTGAGTTCATTACCTAATACTAACCTAAACCTATTTTGAGTTAATTTATCTTTAAATGTATTCCAGGTTTCTGCAGTCTGTGATAAAGAATCCTGGTCCTTTACACCTGATAATATCCAGGAGTCTTTTAATTTATTAAAATAACTTCGGTTCTCAATATTCTCATTGATCCAATTGTTTAATACCACCAAATCTTCTTCAGAAATTGAACCAGTTAGGTGACTGACAATTAATAGATTAATCTCTTCGTTTACAAATCCAGTTTTTTCCATAATGTTCCTCTTATTAATTAAGACACTAAAATATAACGTATTGATGAATGCTGTTAGAAAATAATTTTATTTGTACTAATAAGTCGGGAGACCGAAGACCGAAGTCCGAAGTTCAAAAGCTGAACAGATTGACTCCTGTATCTCCAACTGCTGACTCACTTTTCTTTTTTAAGGGCAGAAGAAATTTTTTGAAGCGCTCTGTAAACATGGGTTCTAACTGTATTGTTTGATATACCCAATTGTCTTGCTATTTCTTCATTTTTTAAAGATTCAACCCGACTCATAAGAAATACTTTGCGACATTGTTCAGGTAATTCTTTTATTATTCGTTCAACTATTAATTCGGTCTCATCCGAAAAGATATTTTCAATCAGATCATCATTTAAATCATAAGTGTCAGAAATGAACTGCCATGTCTTTTCAGAACAAATTTGATTTACTGATTCTTTTCTGGTATTTCGTTGCCTCACAACATTAAGGGCATGATTATGAACTGACTGAAACATATACGCCTTGAAAGATCCTTTAATAAGAAGTTCTGACCGGTTTTGCCAGATTTTAAGAAAAACATCCTGCACTACTTCTTCTGCCATCTGAGACTGACCAGTTATTTCCGATGCATAATATACCAGAGACCTAAATGCTGTTTTGTACACTTTTCCAAGGGCAAACTCGTCACCATTTTGTATTTTATCCCAATAAAGGTCGAAGTCCAGGTTCATAGGAATAATAGTAATTCTGATAGATGTTAAAATTAGTTGTTAATTTCCAGAGTTTTATCTGACAGTAAAGATTTTTTTTGTGGACAAATTGTATTTTATTAACAATTTGTATATAAGCAAAAATGTGCAAAAATACATACTATTTATATTGCAATATTTATTGCAAATAAAAAGGACTCACAGCAGTCATTGTTGTAAGTCCCTGATAATTAAGAGCGGGAAAGGAGGTTCGAACTCCCGACCCTCAGCTTGGGAAGCTGATGCTCTACCACTGAGCTACTCCCGCAGTTTTCAATTATTTGAGCCTCCAATGGGACTCGAACCCACGACCTGCTCATTACGAATGAGCTGCTCTACCAACTGAGCTAAGGAGGCGTAATTTGTGGCAAATATAATAAAAAGCTATAAAAGCTGTAAAAGTTGAGGAACGGAGTGACGAACCGTAACGAAGTGGAGCTCGGCGAAGCCAAATCCCGCAAGGCGGGGCTCTAAATGCTTTAAGAATACTATCTGATATAGCCTCTATAGCCTCTATAGCCATCCTCATGGTTCCAGTTTTTCCAGCCTGCTAAGTAATGGAGGATGTGAATAATGGAAAAATACATAAGCAGGATGAGGCATCATGTTTGAGAGGTTTTTAACAGATAGCTTTTTCAGTGCATCTGCAAGGATCTCAGGTTTGAAGTTTTCCTTTGCAAATCTGTCAGCTGCAAATTCATTTTTTCTTGAGATATAATTAGTTAACAACCCAATCAGCAATGATAAGGGACTATATAGTATTCCAAATACTATTAATCCAAGGTGAAAACTTGTTTTCTGTGATCCTATCGCCTGCGAGAGCAATGGATTATTGACAACCAGAGAAAAAAGGAATAGCATAAAACCAGTCAGGATAACAGAAGACAGAAGTGTTACGAGAACATGTTTCTTCTTATAGTGGCCAATTTCATGAGCAAGAACGGCAACTATCTCTTCCTCTGTGAATTCCTTCTGAAGGGTATCATAAAGCACTATTCGTTTTTTAGGACCAAATCCGGAAAAATAGGCATTTGCTTTTGTGCTTCTTTTAGATCCGTCGATTATATAGATATTTTTAAGTTTGAATCCTGTTTTGAGAGCAAACTGCTCGATCTCTGTTCTTAATGATCCATCCTGAAGAGGGGTTTGTTTGTTAAAGAGAGGAACTATCAATTCAGAATAAAAAAAGTTAATAAAAACAGAGAAGAGAGTTATCAGCCCCCAGGCATATAACCAGAAATTTTTTCCAGTCTTATAATAGAACCATGTAATTAGTCCGAGTACCGGTACTCCGACTAATAGGGCAATAAACCATGACTTAATATGGTCGGTGATGAAAGTCCTGATAGTCATTTTGTTAAATCCATACCTATTCTCAATCACAAAGGTATCATACCAGCTGAAGGGAATATTTATAAGATCGGAGGCAAAGCCAATTATGCCGAAGAAAATAAGTGAGATAATAACCATATGCATACTGATTGTTCTTGCAAGACTATCAACCAGAGCAAAACCTCCGGCAATGATCATAATTAAAATCACAGCAAGATTAAATAAGGCAGTCCAGAAAGATAACCTGCTATTATCTCTATGATATAACTGGGTTTTTCTATATTCCTCATCGTCACATATTCCCTTTAACTTGTCGGGAAGCTTATCTGACCACATTTTTGTATTAAGATAGTCAAGATACCTTTCAGTAATAAATCCGGCTACTGGAATAATGATAATCAAAAAGAAAATAATGTTGTTCATTGATTGGAAGGCTATAAAAAAAGAAGCAGGGCCCCCTTTTAAAATAAGTGTGGAATAAATATGTCTCGCTGCATTTCCTCGTGCTAATAAGGATGGGTGCCCTGCGGTTTTGTAAAGATAATAAATATTTTTAAGTTAACATACCACCACAGACATGAATTGTTTGTCCGGTTACATAAGAAGATAGTTCAGAAGCAAGGTATAAAGCTGTATTTGCCACATCTTCAGGGGTTCCGCCTCTTCTGAGAGGAATTTTATTTGCCCATTCATTTTTTACTTCTTCAGGCAATTTATCTGTCATTTCTGTCAAAATGAATCCCGGTGCGATAGCATTGCATCTTATATTTCTTGATCCAACCTCCCTGGCAACACTTTTTGTAAACCCTATTATACCTGCTTTTGAAGCTGAATAGTTGCTCTGCCCTGCATTACCTGAAACACCAACAACTGAACTCATATTTATTATAGAGCCACTTTTCTGTTTAAGCATTGTTTGCAGAACTGCTTTTGTAAGATTAAAGACCGACTTAAGGTTTACTGCAATCACAGTGTCCCATTGATCTTCAGTCATGCGCATAAGCAATGTGTCTCTGGTGATTCCTGCATTATTAACCAGAATGTCAATTCTGCCGAAATCCTTAACTACTTCATCTATTACCCGTTGTGAATCTTCAAAACTGGCAGCATTTGACACATATCCTTTTGCTTTGACTCCCAGTGCTTTAATCTCTTTGATGGTTGTTTTAAACTCATCATCGTTCACAATATTAGTAATAGCAATATCAGCTCCTTCCAGAGCGAATCTGTGAGCTATTGACTTGCCAATTCCTCGTGATGCTCCGGTAATAAGAGCAGTTTTTCCTTCTAGTAGTCCCACGTGTGTAATTATTAAATTTCTGCAAATATATAATAAAGGTTGAAAAGTTTAAGGGTTGAAGGAGTTGAATGGGTTAAATGGGTTGAAAGAGTTTAAAGGGTTGTATGGTTTAACAACTTCTAAAACCTCTACAGCCTCTAAAGCCTTCTTAACCGTTATTCCTATATCAGCCGGCGACTCCACAACATGAATACCGCATTGTTTCATTATCTCCATTTTGGCAGCAGCAGTATCTGACTTCCCACCTATTATGGCACCGGCATGACCCATTTTACGTCCTTTTGGAGCAGTTTGCCCTGCAATAAATCCGATAACAGGTTTTGTCCCCTTATCTCTGATCCATTCAGCAGCTTCGGTTTCCATACTTCCTCCTATCTCACCTATAATTACTATCGCTTCAGTACCATCGTCATCCATCATAAGTTTAACGGCATCCAGTGTTGTTGTACCGACAATCGGATCACCCCCTATCCCGATACAGGTTGACTGACCCAATCCTATCCTGGTAACCTGATCCACTGCCTCGTAGGTTAAGGTGCCTGATCGCGAGATAATTCCAATTGTACCTTTTTTGTGGATAAAACCCGGCATTATGCCAACCTTTGCTTCATCCGGAGTGATAATTCCCGGACAGTTAGGACCGATAAGCCTGCAATCAGATGATTTAAGATGGTTCTTAACTATTACCATATCGGAAACAGGAATGCCTTCGGTAATAGCCACAATAAGCTTTATTCCTCCATCAGCTGCTTCGAGAATGGCATCGGCTGCAAAGGGTGGCGGAACAAATATCACAGATACATCTGCTCCTGTTTTGGTAACAGCTTCTCTGACAGTATTAAAGACTGGTAACCTAAGGTGTACCTGGCCTCCTTTCCCCGGAGTAACGCCTCCCACTACTTTGGTGCCATACTCTATCATCTGGGTAGCGTGAAAGGTTCCTTCACTTCCTGTGAATCCCTGAACGATCACTTTGGAGTTTCTATTTAACAGAACGCTCATAAATACAAGATAATTAATGATTTAATAAAATAATATTTTTAAATATTGGCTGCATTTTCTTTCAAGTTCGACTTCAAAAATACCTAATTATTCTAGGCTTTTAGTTAAATATGGGTGATAATTATCATTTAGGCGCCAGGCGTCAGCCACTGACCACTAGCCACTCATAAATTATTATTAACACATCAATTAAGTTTCATACATTTGTTGCATATCAGATTAACTAATGATAAGATTAGAAGAAACTATATGCGCCCCTGCTACAGCTGTCGGTGGCGCGATTGCAATAATTAGAGTGAGTGGATCACAAACCTTCAATATTTGTGATAAGATCTTTTTCTCTTTAGACACGAGTATCAGGCTTATTGATCAGAAAGGTTTTACAATAGTATTTGGTGATATTCGCTCCGGTGATAGTATAATTGATGAGGTACTTTTGAGTGTTTTCAGAGCGCCTCACTCCTACACCGGTGAACACTCGGTTGAAATATCGTGCCATGCTTCACCATACATAATTAGAAAGATACTTGAATTGTTAATTTTAAATGGAGCCGTTTCTGCAAATCCTGGCGAGTTTACCCAACGAGCTTTCCTTAACGGGAAAATTGATCTTTCCCAGGCTGAAGCGGTTGCAGATATTATTGCTTCTACAACCAGTTCAGCGCATAAAGTTGCGATTAATCAGATGCGTGGTGGATTCTCTGAAGAAATAGACAGGTTAAGATCCGACCTGCTGAATTTTGCTTCGCTAATTGAACTTGAACTGGATTTTGGAGAGGAAGATGTTGAGTTTGTGGACAGAACAGAACTTAAATCTATTATTATAACAGTTAAAGAGCTGGCTGACAGATTGGTAATATCATTTCTTTTAGGCAATGTTGTAAAGAATGGGATCCCTGTTGCAATTGTGGGAAAACCCAATTCAGGGAAATCAACTCTTTTGAATGCTCTTCTGATGGATGAGAAAGCCATTGTTTCGGAAATACCCGGAACCACTCGTGATACAATTGAGGATACTATTGTAATTGATGGTATTGAGTACCGGTTTATCGATACTGCAGGGTTGCGTGAAACCACAGATGTTATAGAATCAATGGGCATTAAGAAGACTCATGAAAAAATCGAACAGGCCCAGGTGATACTTTTACTAGATGAGATATCTGACTCTGCTGAAGCCATTAATAAGAGAGCCCAGGCAATCAGAGAGATGACAAGGGAATCAGAGAAACGCTTGTTTATTATTATTAATAAGATAGATCAGGCTCTCACTGGGCAACAACAGGAAATTTCTGAAAAAATCAATCTTGAAGAAAAGGATACTCTGCTTTTCATTTCTGCAAAGGAAAAAACAGGTCTCGATCACCTCAGGGTTAAACTTAGTGAAGTAATTGCTAAGAATAAGTTGAGCTCAGATGATGTAATAATAACAAATATAAGACATTACGAAGCTCTAATAAACGTTTCTGAAAGCCTTGACAGGGTATTGTCAGGACTGGATCATAATGTCCCTGAAGACTTCATCGCAATTGATATCCGCCAGGCAATCCATTACCTTGGTGAGATAACCGGTGAGATAACATCTGATGAAATACTGGGTAATATTTTTAAGAATTTCTGTATCGGAAAGTAACTATCCTTCTCTTATTTGCTAACTGCTTGTTATTATTTATACTTACGTGTAAATATTTTCTCTTGTTTGTTGCCCTATTTCCTTTATTTTACTTAATTTAGTTGCCAGTTTGTTGCCCGAACATTTATTATTTGTTTCCCGGCAACAAGTTGGCGAGATTATGTCGCTTAAAGACATATTAAGTCATATACAGGCAGATTAAGACATAAAAGGACATACATGAGCAGCAATCTTAATTTCAAAAAAAACTGTGAGTTTTGCGGAAATGAATTTGACGCAAAGACTCTCTATACCCGTTATTGTTCGCACATCTGCAACAGCAGGCACTACAAACAACTTAAACGGGACGAAAAAATCAGGTCAATCCAAAGCCCTGAACAACATCCAGAAAAGGAAGCACTCGTTTATGATCCATCACTTCAGAGGAAAGAGTTCCTCAGTGTAGATGAGACGGCTACCCTGCTGGGTGCGAGCATAAGGACCATTCAAAGAATGATTTCCAAAGGCAATCTGAAAGCCGGGAAACTCGGTAGACGAACAATTGTCAAACGTATTGAGATAGATAAACTCTTTATATAATAAGGTATGAATGTAACACTGCGTCAACGAGAAAAAGGTGATAAGGTAAGTTTGTACCTTGATTACTATCATAAAGGAAAGCGACAATATGAATATTTGCAGCTTTATCTTATCCCTGTACCTAAAAAAGGAATACTATCCAGAGAACAGAAGGACGAAAACCGCAAGACACTTACACTGGCAGAAGCAATCTGCTCTAAACGTAACATGGAAATTCATAATGGGATCTATGGATTTCAGGACCAGGGCAAGATGAAAGGCAGCTTTCTAAGATATGTTGAATATCTGGCTGAGAAGCGCAAAGACAGCGAAGGTAATTATGGAAACTGGGATAGTGCATTAAAACATTTAAAGAAGTTTGTCAAGTTTGATGTAACCTTTGCCCAGATAGATAAACGATGGCTTGATGATTTCAAAGAATACCTGCAAAAAACAGCCCGCACTCCTTCCCTTCAGCCTCTTTCACAAAATTCAGCCTCTTCTTATTACAACAAGATCCGGGCTGCCTTGAAGCAAGCATATAAAGAAGGTATTCTTCAGCGGAATCCTGCCGATGAAACCGAAGGTATAAGACCGGGAGAACCTCAACGGGAATTTCTTACGTTAGATGAACTGCAGGCAATAGTAAAAGTAGAATGTGAGATCCCTATCCTGAAAAGAGCTTTTCTCTTCAGCGCATTGACAGGCTTACGCTGGTCTGATATCAATAAAATGACCTGGTCAGAAGTACAACATTCAAATGAAATGGGACATTACATCCGATTCAGACAGAAAAAAACCAAAGGAGTTGAAACACTACCTATTTCTCAACAGGCATTTGAATTGTTGGGTGAACACACCTCAGCAGATGAACGGGTATTTGTCGGATTAAAATACAGTGCATGGCAAAATTTGAAATTACAGCAGTGGGTCATGAAAGCCGGTATCAGCAAAACAATAACTTTCCATTGTGCAAGGCATACTTATGCAACATTACAGTTAACTTTGGGTACCGACATTTATACAGTATCAAAATTATTAGGACATAAGGACCTTAAAACAACGCAGATCTATGCCAAGATCATTGATGAACGTAAAAAAGAAGCTGCAAACAAGATAAAACTCGATATATGAAAATCAGCCTGAACATTTATAACAGTATTTTATTTGGCGAGCTCCGTCCATGGCTTGAAAGTAACAATTCACAGGAAACCTTCCGTCAGAAACTAAACCCATCATTCCGTTGTGAAAAAGGAACACCTGAAGACTTTGAGAAAGCCCTTGGTGAAGCATTAAAGGGACACCCTTTATTAATGGACGATAATGACGAATTAATAATTGAGGTCGAGGAAAATAAGATTAAGGTTACTTCAAAAAAGGATACGATTTTCGAGCCGCTCATAGATATTGATATTCCACCATACTACAATGATAAGACCGAATACTATTACTATCTGATTAAAAATGAAGGAACTAGACTAATTTATAATATCAATAAAGCTATAGAATTTTGCGAACCTGCAAACCTTGCAAAGTCTGCAATCAACGACACCCTGGATCGGATCAAATTCATGTTGGCTGAAACAGGCAAGCAGATTAAGCAACTTGGATATGATGATGAATTGCCATTTGATTCTGAAACCACTGATGTTATTAAATTATTAGGGAAGGAATGTAAATACATTCTTAAAGTTCTACAGACGACATTAATAAGGCTGATTCTGGAGATTCAGGAATTATTTCCTTCACAACTTGCCAGCAGCCCATTGACGGAGGAAGAAATTTACCTGAAACTGATTGGCACCCCTTCTCCAAGCATGAACGTGGCAAAAAAAATCACCAGGCTGAATGAGTTTCTTGTAAAACGCTTTATTGAAAAAATGGAATATTCTACTGAAAAGGCATTGCAAAGAATAGATGAAACTAAAAAGCATTTTCTATTGTATAAAGATGTTCCCTCTACATTGTCCGACATGGCTGAAAGAAAAGAAGGATTGGCAACACACATTCAGGTCCTCGAAAACCTAATTTTTATTCGTGAATTTACCGATATGAAGGTTAATCCATCTTATGAGGAGTTGCTATCCAACAGCTTAGCCGACGAAAATTATAATTCTTTTACTACATCGATCTTTGAAAAGATTGAAGCTCATTCTGCTCCAAATAAGCGACTTGAAGTAATAGCCAGGGAGGAAGAAAAATTCTCTTTCCTGAAAACAGGTTATGTTATTGATAATTCTGTCTTTAAGTCATCTATACCCAGGAAAATATTTAACTGGATTGAGATCCAGAAGGCTTATATAAATGAAAACCTTCATATTGATTTTTCCAAACTAAAAGGTGTTGACCTGCCCAAGATACAAACATCACTTACTGTCGCAGAAATTGGCTACCTCTTAAGAGTATTTGAAGAGGAAGGCATTCTGCAACCAAAGAATAAAACCGACCTGTCACGTGTATTCTCAGCTATTCTCAGCTCAAAGAAAAGGGATGATTTTACTTTTGATGGGCTTCATAAAGAATTTAAGACTCCAAAGAATAAAGCAGTCGAATTTTGGAATGATAAATTTATAATCCTGAAACAAAAAACAACCAAAGACAAAGAAAAATATTTAGATTAACTATCTGATATTCTTTGCATTTATTAATGGTTCCGGTACCCTCTGGAACTACCACTCTCCTATTCTGTTGCATAGATTTGCTTCGTAATTCATCGATTGCCAGTGCCTATGCACCCGGTGAATTAAGGCACAACAAATTTTTTAATTGTTGAACTTTTAATACGATGCAAAATGTCAGATAATGTAATAATCGAGAAACTCGATAACATCGAGAAAATGCTTTCAGAGCAAAACCTTCTTAAAAAGGAAGTGCTTAATTTCAGCGAGGCCTGCCAGTACCTCGACATCAGCGAAAGTCACCTATATAAACTAACCAGCCGGAAACAGGTACCTCATTTCTGTCCACAGGGCAAGAAGCTTTACTTCAACCGTTTGGAACTGGACAAATGGTTGCAAACCAACCGCAAGAATACCGCCGAAGAGGTCGACCGGGAGGCCACTGATTACATTCTTAATAACAGAAAGAGATAATCATGGAAGATTGTAAAAAGTGCCGTGAACCGCTGGAAAGAATCCAGGAACGGCTGAATACTATGCTGCTTAAACTTGAATTAAAACAACATTCTTCACCGGAACAGGTATTTTTTGACAACCAGGAGTTTATTCAGTTAATGAACATCAGCAAAAGGACCGCTCAGGCATGGCGTGATACCGGTATGATTGCCTTTTCTCAGGTAGGAAGCAAAATCTATTATCGTTTACCGGATATAATACAAATGCTTGAGAAGTACCATAAACCGTCTAAATCCTGAAATCATGGCGTGTTCGACAATTTTTTCGGGATTCAACCAGCCGGTTGAGAATAAAGCTTTGCTGAT
>DATKUO010000219.1:0-11921 GCA_035530515.1 Bacteroidales bacterium | reverse complement strand
GATGTGCTGGAGGAGATTGTCGGAGATATTGAAGATGAACACGACGTAAATGATCTCATTGAAAAGGTTGTTGGTAACAATGAGTATATACTTTCAGGCCGGATTGAGATTGATTACCTGAATGAGAAATATCATCTTCATCTGCCTGAAGAAGACGATTATGAAACGCTAGCCGGTATGATTCTATTCTATCATGGCAACATCCCCGGGAATAATGATGTTATCAGGATGGGCAAATTAGTTATTAAAGTGCTGAGAGCTACAACTACCAGGCTGGAGCTTGTTAACCTGAAGATTGACCGTTAATCAAAACAAACTATTATAGAATGAAATGATCTTTACCAGATCATCTTCTTTTTTTGTTCCCAACCTGTTGGAGTCGATGAACCTGGCAACTTCATCTCTATTGTCCGACAGGATTTTAAGAAGATCTTTCCCGGTTCCGGCCCGCACTGCATTCTTATCTTCAAGTTTTAAATAATATGTATCATCGGTGTGAATGAATTTTGCCGATTTTGCTCCCTGATAGGCCTTTGGCAATTCGGCATTCTGGATCCGGATATTCTTTTTAGCGAGCAATCTGCATTTGCCGTCTGATTTGAGAATAAAAAATGCAGCCTTTCCTGGAGCTTTATCATTCCTTGATTTCTGGATCTCGCTGTAAACAAATTTAATTGTGTCAATTACTATCAGTGAGAGTCTCTCCAGATGAACAAGTTCAAATAAAGTATTATTCTTATCCTTAATTTGGATCTGATCAGCGTAAATATCATATCTCAAATCTAAATTGATTGTTTCGCCAGTGGTTAAAATAAATTTTCCCGAATGAAAATCGCCGTACAAATACGGATCTCCGGTTATACTTGAATATGGCACATCCCTTATACCGTTAATGCTTTTATTGAGCCTCATTTTATCGAGCAATCCTTCCGATGCCGGAACAACGATCTGGCAATTGGCTGAAGAGATCAATAAGGAAAAAAAGGAAAGAAAAAAGATAGCTGATTTAACCGTTTTCATAGTTTATCATTTTTTTATAAAAAAATTAAGGCTGTCCTTTAGACAGCCTTAATTTAAATATTTAATTGTTATAACCTAATTTTTAGGGGTATAAACAGCCCAGAATATTCTGGGGCCACCTGAACCCGGGTAATAGTAGTATAATTTTATTACTCCTGTTTCAGGATCATAAGAACATACGTTATCTGCATTTTCAGGATCTCCCATTTTAGCATCAGGTCTATCAAAAGTTATAGTAACGTTATAATCCTTATCAATATGAATGTTTATTTTATTATCCGTCCATACTCCAAACCATACCGTACAATCGAGAGCCCCAACAGGAATCATATCAATCTTGCTTTTTCTGTCACCTCCATAAGCAGATGTTGGATATGTACCTCCGGCTGTCGGATGAAAATATTTCAGGAGTAAATCATAAGTTCCTGCAAAGAAGTTAGCAATAGCCACAGTAGTAGTTCGTGTATTAGTAAGTACGCGTCCATCGGTCATTGTGCAGATATAAGTAAATGTCCATGAATCACCAATGAAATCAGCTATATTAGGAACTGCTTCAGTAGTCGGAATCTGGGGATCTGTTGGCATAATAAGGCCTTCGCGAAGTGATTCCCATGTTTGTGTCATACTCTTTTGAATGGCTTCTGCTGTGTTGGTTCCATCTATATTAATAACTGTTGAAACAGTATTCGAGTAAGTTGTATCTGATGAACGTTTATAATACTTCTGTACCTCGATTGATTCGATTCCTGGTCCTTTTGGGACATCAATAACAATATCAAACGAAGAAGTCATCCCAAGTTTATAAGGTACACTACCAGTTGGTGCAACAAGACCTCCTGTCAGGACTTCTCCTGTCATTAAGTCAGTATAGGTTTTGTCACAAGAAGAGAACAGCGATGACAGTACTATAAGACTTAAAAGTGAATAAATGAATTTTCTCATTTTATTATCTTTTTAATTATTAATAATTATCTTTTATATCCCACCATACTCTTGTATTCAGGTCGTTTGGTCCCTGATTTGCAATAGCTGCTGCCAGATTAGTCGGATTTCGGCCGGCCTCATCGGATGGGTAATATGCCCTTACAGGAATCTTACCGTCATTCTTGCCGGCAATTGCTGGAGTCAGTACCGGGAAGCCTGTTCTTCTCCATTCAAAAGCTGCCTGAAGTCCCTGATCGAATAAAGCAACCCACTTCTGAGTGGCAATCTGTTCTAGAGCATTAGCCGAATCGAAAGCTCCGTCTCCTTCAAGAAACCAGATTAAAGGATCCGTACCTGGATCTCCGGTACCAGACATAAAAAAATCTTCAGGATACCCATAGAAATTCCCTATCCCGGCGGCTATTTCTTTTGCGTAAGTCATTGTCGATGATGTAACACCTTCAGTATAATACGTTTCAGCTGTTACAAGGTCTGGAGTTCCTGAAAGAAATCCCCTGGCAGCAGCTTCAGCTAAAATAAACTGCAGTTCAGGATAACTCATTAACATACCTGGTGCAGTTGCAGAAGAAAAATAGCTTCCTATTTCAGAAGTATTAGCTATACCATTGCCATTGTATGCAGCAGCAGCAGAGGATGTCATTCCGTTAGGCAATCCTACAAAATCATTAGGACCAGAGGCTGGTTCTGCATAAGCAAAAATCCTGTAATCATAGTCTATGTTTGCATTTGTGTACATATAGTCAACAAGTGTTTTACTTACTCTATGATCGTCTCTTGTTTTACGATTTTCATTAATAGGATGATTGTTTGGGGCAGATCCCAAATATGCGAGAGCAGCATTATCTTCAATGCCTTCAAAAATAGGATAAGTCACAGGATCACTAACAATTGCAGTCATATCAGCGGTAGGATCGACACGGTCTGATCTACGCATCAAAAGACGAAGACGGAGTGAATTTGCAAACTTCTTCCACATCGTCAGGTCATTTCCAAAGAGTATATCACCTTCAATATCAGGGCTGTCATCAGTAAGGAGTTCATTTGCTGTTGTCAGATTGATTAACAGGGCAGCGTAAATAGACTCCTGTGTGTCGTAAACCGGTGAAAGGATAGATGTTTCGCCGCTTCCCATCCAGGCTTCAGTATATGGAACATCACCAAATTCATCGGTAAGAACCGATACAATATAGCTTTTCAGAATCAATCCAACCGCCTTGTAGGAATCATTGCCGGAAGCTTCTGCAATATTTAATATCGTCTGAACATCATAACCGGAGGAAGCATAAAAACTTGTCCAGGTATTGTTTATAACACTGATACGCGGAACATATCTGTCTTCATCAGGATATTGAACCTTTGCCATATGTTGAACCCAGCAGGAGCCCATTTCATGTCCCAGAAAAATTTCATGCACACGGTCAGTCATCGATTCAATAGCATTTGTCAACAGCATATTTGGAGCTGCCTGTGAAATTCCGGGATCATTGGGATTTGTGTTTATCTCCTCTAAATCCTTTGTGCAGCCGGAGCTGAAGAAAATCAGCACACTCAGAATAGCTGCAAAACCGTATATTATTTTTCTTTTCATATTCGTTAATTTAAAAATTAATTAAAATTTGCAACCAATGTTGAATCCGATACTCCTTGCAGTAGGCAGCTGACCGAATTCCAGTCCCTGAACGTTACCGCTGCTGAACGCTGTTTCAGGATCAATGTGAGGAACATTAGTACTCAGAATCGCAAGGTTTCTTCCAACCACAGACACATTAACTTCTTTAAACGGCAGCCTGCCTAGTTTTCTTAATGTATATCCGAGTTTAATTTCACGCAGTTTGACATATGATGCATCAAATACACTTGAATAGGCAACATCGCTTACATATGCTGCTTTGTTGAATTGTTCGGCATCGGCAATATATGTGTTTTCTGCATACCCACCGTCAACCGGCATTACGCCCACACCAACAATACCATCTTCACGCCCTATCATTGTCTCTTCAAGGACGCCTGCATAACGGCCCCAGGTTGTGGTCATTGAATAGAGGTCGCCACCCTTCTTCATATCGATCAGAAAGCTTGCATTAAAACCTTTATAACTGAATTCGTTCAACATACCTCCAATCCAGTCGGGAGTAACATTACCAAGTGCTTTCAGATCTCCCTGGCTTGGCAATCCATCAATAAAGATGACATTTCCGTCGGGATCTCTTTCGAAGTCATATCCGTACAATACACCGTATGCTTCATTAGGAATAGCGAGTACCTGAAGGCTCCAGTATGAACCCAGCAGGAACTGCTCAACACCCTCTGCCAGCTCAACAACTTTGTTCTTGTTTTTGGCAAAGTTAAAAGTAACATCCCACTGGAAATCACGGATCTTTACAGGAGTAATAGCCAATAACATTTCGAGACCCTTGTTATCTATACGGCCTGCATTGACAATTTTATTGGTATAGCCCGAAGCTGCAGATACCGCAATAGAGACAATCTGGTTAATGGATTTCTGGGTATAATATGTTACATCGAGGCTCACCCTGTCGAGAAAAAATCGCAGATCAGCGCCAACTTCAATTGACTCATTCATCTGGGGTTTCAGTTCTGCATTAGGCAATGTGTTTGGTACACCAATGTTAAGCAGTTTCGTTCCTGCATTCCAGCCGTCCCCAAAAGAAACTGTCGGTTGCAGCGAATAAGGATCAGTATCACCACCAACCTGTGCCCAGCTCCCACGCAATTTGGCAAATGAAAGTACGTCGGATTCCAAACCAATTAGGTCGGTAATCACTGCGCTTAAAGATACTGCAGGATACAGATAGGAATTATTGCCTTCTGGCAATGTGCTTGACCAGTCATTTCTTAAAGAGTAGTCAAGGAATATTTCATTTTTGTAACTCAACTTTCCAAAACCATACAGACTGTTGATCCTCTTGCTTGAATGGTAATTGGTAACCTTTGGTGTAACTGAAGAGTTAGCAACATTATATACGCCCGCAATAGCCAGTTCCGGAGCTTCTCCCGTGTTTGACTGATATCTTCTGTCCATCCTGTTGCCCCCTAAATTAAACGAAAAGTCGAAATTCTGTCCGAGCGCTTTTTCAAAGCTTACAAGAAAATCGCTGTTGATCTCTTTGAAAAGCCTTACAGCCTCGTAATAATTTCCACTCGGGAAATCCATGTCGCCTACAAATTTTCTTTCAGATACGGCGTTGGAATAGATATCACCACCAGTCCTTATATAAGCACTGAGCCATGGAGTAAACTGGTAATTAAGTGTTGCATTGCCAATAAACCTGTCGCGGTCGAGTGTGTTAAGGTTTTCGTAAAGGGTAGTGTAGGGATTATTGTGATAATTGTGGTTCCAGCTGAATTTAGAACCATCTTCATTATATTGCTTATCACGCAGTGCTGTCCAGTCTACCTGCCTGCCTGCCCATAATGTTTGCTGCATAACGTTATTTGCAGTATATCCGTAACCGGGCTGGTTGTCGCTCTTTGTTCCGATATAGTTTCCTGAAGCTGAGAATGTAAGCTTGTCAACAGGGTTAGTGCTGGCACTGAAAGCGAGTGTCTTCTTTTTATAATCGGTATTCGGCACCATTCCGACCTGTTCAAGATTCGTGAATGAAAGCCTGAAACTTGATTTTTCATTGCCGCCTGTCATAGAGAGGTTTGAAGAAACAGTATGACCAGTATCGAAAAAGTTCTTAATGTTGTCGGGGTGTGAAATCCATGGAGAAGGCTGAGCAACGCCATTTGCATCGATGGAAGTAAACTGCGGGATCATCAATCCGATGTCGAGCTGAGGACCCCAGCTTTCGTCAACACCATCGTTGATACCACCACCTCCGCCATCTACATAGGAGAAGGCTCCTCCGTTACCCTGCCCGTAACCATTCTGATAGTCAGGAAGCCTCAGTGGCGTTTCAAAGGTAGTTGTGTTGCTGATATTAACTGAAAGCTTTTCGCCCTTTTTACCCTTCTTGGTTGTAACTACAATAACCCCGGCTGAAGCTCTTGAACCATAAAGTGCCGAAGCATTTGCACCTTTAAGAACAGTTAGTGTTTCAATATCATCGGGGTTAATATCGGCTGCTCCGCTACCTTTATTGATCCCATCGGTACCAGTAGCGCCAAAGTTTGAGTTGTCAATCGGAATACCATCAACAATGAACAGGGGTTGGTTGTTTCCACTTAAGGAAGAAATCCCTCTGATCACAATTCTTGAGGATGCTCCGACAGCGCCTGAGCTAGCTGTAATTTGTGCCCCTGATACACGACCCTGCAAAGAATTTATAATGTTAGTTTCTTTTGCCTTTGCAATTTCATCACCATTAACGCTCTGAATGGAATATCCAAGTGCTTTTTTCTCGCGCGAAATACCAAGCGCAGTTACAACAACCTCACCCAATCCTAAAAGATCGGACTCCATAACAACATCAATTACAGAACGACCATTGATATCAACTTCCTGTCTCTTCATACCAATATAAGAGAAAACAAGAGTGGTAGCATTCTGTGGTGCTACAAGTGAATAAGTGCCATCCACCCCTGTTATTATACCAACAGTGGTACCTTTAACAGAAACAGATACACCAGGAATTGCACCTTCCCCTTCAATTGAAGAGGTGACCGTACCTGTAATGACTATTGTTTGCGCTAATAAAGTGATACCACTTACAAACACAAACAAAACAATCAGTAAAAATAGTTTCTTCATACGAATTAGTTTTAGGTTATAATTTAACCTGCCAAAGGTATAGATTCTAAATATAAACTCCAAACTAAAAAATATTTTTAACAATTCAAAATGCAGGTCCTATTATATATAGGGTATAAATAAAGGGTTATAACTGTGTAAGACCCGCTATTGGCGTGTCTCTACACAGTATGATTATTTTATTTATTTATCTGTTCTTCAGCTTATTATAATGCCTGAAGAACAAAGGAATTGTCTCAATTCCTTTGAAAAAATTTATAACCGGATAGTTTTCATTTGGGGAATGAATTGCATCTGAATCGAGTCCAAATCCCATTAAAATTGACTTTATTCCGAGTATTTTTTCAAATGTAGCCACTATGGGTATGCTTCCTCCGCCAGGCACGGGTATGGGTTTTTTGTTGAATATTTCCTCAACGGCAAGAGCCGCCGCTTTGTATTCAGGTGTATCAAGAGGACTAACATATGCTTCACCTCCATGTAAGAATTCCGCTTTAACTGTTACACCTGAAGGAGCTATTGAGATGAAATGTTTCTTAAAGAGTTCAGCGATCCTGTCCGAATTCTGATAAGGTACCAGTCTCATTGAAATCTTGGCATAGGCCTTTGACGGAAGGATTGTTTTTGCCCCTTCTCCTGTATAGCCACCCCATATTCCGTTAATATCAAGAGTAGGCCTGATACCAATTCTTTCAAGGTCGGTATAGCCCTCTTCACCTGCCAGATCATTCACTCCCATAGACTTCATATAATCACCCCTGTTAAATGGCCTTTTACCCATCTCCTTTCTTTCCTCTTCACTATATTCCCTTACATCATCATAAAACCCGGGGATAGTAACTCTGTAATTTTTATCTTTAAGTGAAGCAATCATATCACATAGTATATTACAAGGGTTAACAACTGCTCCCCCATAGAGACCAGAGTGCAAGTCGTGGTCAGGACCTGTAACTTCAACCTGCATAAATGACAGTCCTCTCAGACCCGATGTAATAGAAGGTATATCCTGCGATATCATAGTTGTGTCAGAAATAAGAATAACATCTGCTGTCAACATCTCTTTATTATCCATGCAAAACTTCCCGAGACTCATTGAACCAACTTCCTCCTCTCCCTCAATCATAAACTTCACATTACAAAGAAGTGTGCCAGTATTATTCATTAATTCAAAAGCTTTCAGATGCATAAATAACTGACCTTTATCATCATCAGCTCCTCTTCCCCATATCTTGCCATCTTTAATAACAGGTTCAAAAGGTTCGCTCTTCCATAATTCATATGGTTCGGCTGGCTGCACATCATAGTGGCCATAAACCAGAACAGTCGGAAGATCATTAGAGATATGCTTTCCCCCGAATAAGATAGGATGTCCATCTGTATGATATACTTCGGCTCTGTCTGCTCCTGCTTTTAACAGGGAGTCCTTCAGAAAATCTGCTGCCCGGAACATATCTTTCTTATTTTCCTCCTTGGCGCTAACTGACGGAATCCTGATCAGATCAAATAATTCTTCAAGGAATCTCTCTTTATTTTCTGCGATGTATTTTTTTATTGTTTCCATAATATATAATTTTACCCCTAAATCCCCCTGGGGGGTTGGGGGTATCTATTTTTTTATACTATTCTTCCTGATTTCCTCTGCAGCAATACACAACTCTTTATAAAGATCTTCTCCCAAGGCTCTGATTAAAGGCTCCTTAAGAAATTCATATACATATATTCCCTCATCTTCACCTCTTTTACGTGCGGGAGTACAAATAGCCAATTCCTCATAATTTACAGCCCTGAAATCCGTGTAGTACTTTATACGTGCAGGAAAAAGATGGCATGAAACCGGTTTTCTGAATGAGATCTTACCATCGGCCCATGCCTGTTCAATCCCACACATAAATATATTATCCTTTAATATGGAATATGCACATTCTTCATTACCAATAAGTGGTGTGACAATGTCGTTTTCAAAATCTGTCACACTTCGTCCTTTTTCTTCAATGGCGGCAACTCCCTGAGCTCTCAGATAGGGCTTAACCTCATCCCATATATCATTCAGAATATGTACTTCGGTGGCACTTAATGGAGCTCCCGAATCGCCATATCTGCAACAACTACCGTGGCACAGCGGCAGATCGCAGTAAAATTTCTTTTCGAGAATATCAAAACTGAAAATGGTATCGTCAATTCTGAGCATTGAAGATTTCTTATATGTTAATGAATTGATATGTAATCCCATATCAATATCTAATAATACTTCCCTTTTTTTTGCCCCCCAACCCCCCTTTGAAATCCGCCTCTCCCTAAATCCCTCCCCCCAGAGGGAGGGACTTATCTATTTGACTATCTTTTTCTTCCTCCCCTTCTCCCCCGGGAGAAGGGGCCGGGGGGATGAGGTGGATTGTACCGGAGATAGGGAAGGGGGGTAAGGTCTATCTAAACCAACACTTTGCCGGTCATATCCTTCGGAATGCCGATACCCATTATTGTCAGTAATGTAGGTGCAACATCTGCAAGGATGCCTTCATTAATCTTTTTATAAGTATTACTTATCAGGATACCTGGTACAGGGTTAAGTGAGTGGGCAGTATTTGGTGACCCATCCTCATTTAATGCCTTATCAGCATTGCCATGGTCTGCTATTACAAGTACATCGTAACCATGATTATGAGCTGATTTAATAACTGCTCCTGCACATTCATCAACCGTCTTAACAGCTATTTCAATAGCCTCATATATACCGGTATGACCGACCATATCGCCATTCGCAAAATTGAGACAGATAAAATCAAACTTTTCTGATTCAATCTCCTTAATAACAGCATCTTTTACCCCATAAGCACTCATCTCAGGCTGAAGATCGTAAGTAGCAACTTTAGGTGAAGAGATCATTATCCTCTCTTCATTTTTAAATTTCTCTTCCCTGCCACCTGAAAAAAAGAATGTTACATGTGCATATTTTTCAGTTTCTGCTATCCTTAGCTGATGTTTCCCTGCTGCTGCAAGCACTTCTCCTATTGTATTTTCTGCATTCTCTTTGGGATAAATAATATAAAGTCCTTTGAAAGTGGCATCGTAAGGAGTCATGGTGCAATAATATAATGGAATTGTTTTCATCTCATTCTCAGGCATCTCTCTCTGGGTAAGTGCAATTGTGAGCTCTTTTGCCCTGTCATTTCTGAAGTTGAAAAAAACTATTACATCGCCCTCCTTCACACTCCCGATAGCCTTACCATCATCGTCAGTTAATACAATCGGTTTCATAAATTCGTCAGTAACTCCTCTATCATATGAATCCTGCATTGCTTCGGGTATATTACCTGCTGGTGCGCCTATACCGCTTACAATCATATCATAAGCCTCTTTAATTCTCTCCCACCTCTTATCCCTGTCCATTGCATAATATCTTCCAACGAATGATGCTACCCGCCCGTTTGATTTCTTAAGATGATCGAGAAGATTTTTCATATAGCCAATCCCACTGCGAGGATCAGTATCACGGCCATCGCCAAAACCATGGATAAAGACATTTTTCAATCCATATTCCATTGTCATATCACATAATGAATAAAGGTGTTTATCGAGCGAATGAACACCACCATCGGATATTAATCCCAAAAAATGAACCTGCTTGTTATTATCGCGGGCATAAGAAAAAGCTTTTGTAAGCACCTCATTCTTCTTTATTTCTCCCGTTTTGCATTCCTTATTTATTTTTACCAGATCCTGGTAAATCACTCTTCCAGCTCCAATATTCAGATGTCCCACTTCGGAATTTCCCATTTGTCCGTCGGGCAATCCTACATCCTCTCCTGACGTATGAAGGATAGTATTCGGATAGTTATTCTTATACCAGGTAAGATTGGGTGTAGGCACCTGGCTGATAACATCCGACCTCGATCCATCACCAATTCCCCAGCCATCGAGTATCATTAATAATGCTTTCTTGTTCTTCATATTTATATTAGCTTAATCATTACATAAACAAAAAATAAAGTACCCTTGTTCAGGGTATTTATATAAACCTATAAAGTGCTGATACACAACAATATCAGGACCTGTATTTTACTTACTACTGAAACATTTTCGTGAGAAAACGTTATATTAGTATATATGTCCCAAGTTCCCGTGTATTTAGAAATATTGGGATTTTGGCACAAAATTAGGTATAATAATCCAAAGAATAAAATTATGATATGAATCAATTGAGCAACCCAACCAAATATATAAAGCCTTGATACACAGCATTATCGAGGTTTTTTTGTTTATGTCTACTGAAACTATACTGAAACATTTCTGGCCTTTTAAAATTCTTGTTTTCCAGAAAATTGTATATTTACAACCCAGGCGGTACATTTAAAATTATTCCACTTAGCACGAGAGGAATACTCCTTCCACAGGGAGAAATGCAGCGAGACAAAATGTACCGCCTTCTTTGTTTTGCAACTTTAGCTGCTAATCATTCAAAACTTACTTTCGATAAACTGTTAACAATATCAACAGTCTTGATACTCACATTGATAATGCTTAAGAGTAAGTCTAAAATATATCTAGGATTCCCCAGGCGACACTTATTCTATCAGACAGTAGGCACTTTCAGCCATTTATTCCTGGCTCATTAACTATTACATATAAGTGTCGCCTTTTTTAAAGTTCTTTGATGGCCTGGAGTTGTCCGGGCTGCCGAAGGAAATTACCCATAGCACCATCCGTGTTATATATAGGGTTAATTTTAAAACTGTCAAGATGTGTGAAAACTTTGTCGTCAAGTCTTTTATCTCGTCTGCGTGTAGGGCCGGGCTGTAAACCTCTTCCCGCAAACCTGAATTTAAATTTTATCTTGGTCTTAAAATTTTGCTGGATGTGGTTTACAGAAGAAGGGCCGGTTCTATTTATTTGGTGGAATCAATAATTTTAGAAGGTTAAAGTCAAAGCTAATGGCGTTTATCTTATAGAAAGGCTCAATCACTCATATCTTAGTGCTTTCACCGGATTTATGCGTGATGCTTTATAAGAATGAATAAATACCGTTAAAAGAACCACAATAGTTGAAACAACAAATGGTATCGCAAATACCCACCAGCTAATATGTACCTTATATGAATAGTTATTTAACCACTTTGTCATAACATAAAGAGTTACAGGAATTGAAAACAGCGAGGCTAATAATACAAGAATAAAATTTACTCGAAGGAATGAATAGATGATTAATCGTTCCGAACTTCCAAATATTTTTTTAATTCCAATC
>DATKUO010000218.1:0-3022 GCA_035530515.1 Bacteroidales bacterium | reverse complement strand
GTCTTTACCATCTTTATCGAAATGCGTTATATACCCTCCGTTTGTTTTATCTATCATTCGGTTAGTCCAAAAGGGTAAAAGCTCTTCATTAAGATGATCGAATACTTCTTTTTTTAAAGCGATAACTTCTTCTCTGTTCATAATTAAATAATTAAAATAGTTTCTAATAGCCCGGCAATTTCTCCTGCTCCCTTATCAATATATTAAACTGGGATTGTCAACAAAGCCTAAGAATATTACATTTTCACTTTGTGATACTCTGTGCTTAGCTTTTCAGACAACCCAACGATAAATGAGACAGATACTTTTATTTGGTTAAATCGCGGTAGTACAATTCTTTTGCTTCAATTTTCATATCCGGATTATGTCCCTGAATAGCAAAATGACCGGATGTGAATTCTTTATCATCGTATGTCATTACTGGTTTGTCGTTGATCCAGAATTCTATATGGGATCCGACAGCTTTGATCCGGTAGCTGAACCATTCACCATCTTTGGTTAGTAGTTCAGTTGCTTTACCTGTCGGTTTTCCGGGTTTCCACAACCAACCGGTATAGGCTTCCTGGTTGTTGCAAATCTGTGCTTCATAGCCACGGGGAAAGGCATCGGGATTATCTGCCGACTGATTGGCACGGAAATAAAATCCGCTATTACTATTAGTCCCACTAATTCGAAACATCCCTTTGGCCTCAAAATCAGAACAAGTTGCATCGGTATAAATGTGGCTCATCCCTCCTTCGCCAACCAGAATACCATCTTGTACAGACCATGTGGCTTTTCCATGGACAAACCATCCGCTCAAATCTTTTCCGTTAAATAAAGAAACCCATTTTGGTTGTGCATTTACTGTGGTTGCAAAACTTACCAAAACGATTACTAACAATAACTTAAGTGCTTGTTTCATGATTATTAATTGAGTTAGTTAATAATAATTAATATAAATGTTATATAATTTCAAAATAATATGTGAAATGGTTATTTATGCAGGCATATCAGGAAGAGACCACCCTTCACGATAGTTGTGTTTGATCAATTCAGTGGCAAATGCCCTGGCATTTATTGGATTGCTCCAGACTTTGTTAAATGTCGGATTTCCCTCGTTGATCACCATCCCATCATCGAGACAGAATTTGAACTCTTCATTGTCGTGGATGTTAGTGAATTGCATATTAGCTCCATCCCAATGCAACTCCTTGTTGAGATCTTGCAAACGTACAGCAAGAACACCCATAACCACCATTTCATTGAACGGTCCGGCTTGTGAGAATGGAGATGCCGTTTCAATGCGGTTTTCATTATTTTCTTTACATGCCCGTATCCAGTCCTGTTCATGGCTTGTTGTAATACGCGGAATTGTTTTTGCAACAATCGGAACCCGACCTGATAGCAACCATGGGTCTTTACCGTAACAACCGCAAATTAGTTTGTCTTTCGTTCCATGGAAAATTACACCGCCTCCATCATCATTCATATCACGTCCTTCAGGCCAGTTCGATGGTTTCATGGGTTTCATTCCCCCATCCATCCACGTAACCTGGACTTCAGGGAAGTTAATTTTGATTCCCTTTTCTTTAGGGCGGGCAGGAAATATTAATTGAATTGTTTCGGTATTTGGTGCAGAGTCGGTCATAAGCAGTGTTGAAGCTCCTTGTACTTTGGTTGGATAACCTAATTTAAGACCCATAAACACCGGGTGAAGGATATGACATGCCATATCGCCAAGTGCACCTGTACCAAAGTCCCACCATCCACGAAAACTCCAGGGAGTGTACATACGATGATAGGGGCGGGGTTTTGCCGGGCCGATGAATAGATCCCAATTCATAGTCTCTGGAACCCACATCCCCACCTTAGGACGGGCTAATCCCTGGGGCCATAAAGGACGGTCAGTGAACGCTTCGACTTTAGTTACATCGCCAATTTCACCGTTCCAAAGCCATTCCTGTATCAAACGAACACCTTCGGCCGAAGAACCCTGGTTTCCCATTGAAGTGGCAACTTTGTGTTTTTTGGCAAGTTTTGTTAAAAGCCTTGACTCATAAACGGAGTGGGTAAGAGGTTTCTGAACGTAAACATGTTTGTTAAGCGTCATGGCATTGGCTGCTACAATCGCATGATTGTGGTCGGCTGTAGCAACTAAAACTGCATCAATTGATTTGCCCATTTCGTCATACATTTTTCGCCAGTCCCAATACCTTGGAGCATTTGGAAAATATTCGAAACAACGCTTGCTATGGTCCCAGTCAATGTCACACAATGCAACGATGTTCTCGGTTTCCATGTTTTTCAGGTTGGTGAATCCCATTCCACCAATTCCAACTCCCGCGATATTCAATTTATCACTGGGCGCTTTGTGCCCTAACCCCGCGATCGTGTTCGAAGGAACAATCATCAATCCGGCGGCCAGCGTAGATGTGGTTCCTATGAACCCTCGTCTGGTAATTTTACTGTTTTGTTTCATTTTTTAAAAATCTTAATAATTAGTTTGAGATGATTTCAAGTCACAAATGCAACTTTGTTATAGATAAAATTAGCTAAAAAGCATTCACTTGGGGTCAGCATCCCGGTTTTTTCTTGGTCCATCCTTAAATCCGCAAAAAGTTATTTACAAAAGTTGTCAAATATTGTGTATAAGTAATTTACAAATATTTGACAACTGAAATATTTCATCTAATAGTAGTGCTACAAAACAAACTAAGTATGAATCTTAAATTTTTCGGCATGAAGGTATAAAAAATATCAACTAACGTCAGTTTTTTTCAGAGATAAATTTTGCTAATAATGAGTTTGATAAAACCGAGATAGTTCAACTTATTGATAGTGCGTTAGAAGGAAGAGTTAAAATAATTGGTTTTTAGAGGTGCCCTTATTCATAATATAATATAATATGACTATCGGCAATGAGTAATAAAATAATATAATTTTAAATATAGTATCCTTATTATGCTAAATTACAAATACTTACATTCTGTTTCAAAACGACCCCCTTTCCCGTCCCGCCTAAGCGGGAGGCTTTGTTTTG
>DATKUO010000217.1:0-70579 GCA_035530515.1 Bacteroidales bacterium | reverse complement strand
TAATTAACAGGGTTACAATATTATAGCACCAAACTGTTAACAACCATCCAAAAACTATTTTTTATCTAAGAAGGCTGTTAATAACCCTTATAAATTTGTTAATAGTCTGTTAGTTTTTTATTTCTTCGTGCGTTGACCCTGTGGGAGAGATCCATTATTTTACATTAATAATTGAAATGGTTATATTTGAATAATTGAAAGTAATAATTATTAATGGCAGGATATGCCAGGATCAGTATATAATCTTGAATTTGATCAACCCCGAGGCTGTTCTTTTGGTGCCCAGCTTAAGGAAATAATTGATTTTCTAACATTTATACATGAAAATCCTGCCGTCACTTCTTTGATTATTAATTTAAAAAAGATAAAGTTTGTTCATCCACTATTCATTTTACCTCTTGCAGCATTAACTGATCAGCTTGAAAAAAAGGGAATTAAGATTGCAATAAGACTGCCTCTTCACCAAAGATGCTTTTCGTATGTTTAATATATACTAATAATATTATGAGTTCTAAGATTGTCAAATTAAATGAGTTTTTTGATCGAAGTATTTTGACCCGGTCAGCTATTGAAAACCTTTTCAATTTCGTCAAGACCGGATTAAATGAAGTAGTACTGGATTTTGCTGATATCTATTTAATATCAGCTTCAGCATCACATCAGGTAATTCTTGAGATCCGGGAACTTGAAAAAAATGACATTCCGGTCAACCTTATCAATATTGATAAAAATGTCGAAAGAATGCTCAATCTTTCAAAAACGGACAGAAAAAATATTCTTACGGTACAAAGCATTGAACATTATAATATTCAATCTTCTGATGATCTGAATAAATTATTATTGAGTATTTAATGTTTATAGAAGTGGTTTGTGTCAGGGGCTTTCGCCCCTTTTTTGTTTATCCTTATTCATATTCTTTAAGAATACCCTTTACATCATCAGGAGCTACCCGCCCATATGTTTTATCACCAACAAGTACAACCGGAGCCAGACCACATGCACCAACGCATCTAAGGCTCGAAAGTGAGAATTTATTATCTTGAGTTGATTCTCCTACCTGAATGCCAAGTTCTTTTTTAAATTCATCAAGAACTTTCTCAGCTCCTCTTACATAGCATGCTGTTCCGAGGCAAATACTTATCGGATGTTTGCCTTTTGGGGTCATAGTGAAGAAGGAGTAGAATGTCACCACTCCATAGACCTTGGCAACTGGTACATTCAATCCTTCAGATACAACCTCCTGAACTTCTGCAGGAAGATAACCAAAATGTTCCTGACACGAATGAAGTACGTTAATTAGTTCCTGTGTATCATTATTGTAAGAGGCACACACTCCTTTAATAAAGTCCACATCTTCTTTCCTTAAATCTATTTTTATATGAGACATAGCCGTGAGGTTTATTATTGACCAATGTTTTAATACTAGTGTTTAATTATGATCTTTTTCTTTTTATCGAAATATTGAGTATGAAGAAGGTGATGAGCCTTTTCGCTGTTAGGCTTACCAAGAAATTCTTCATAGAGTTTTATTATAAATGGATTCTCGTGCGATTTCCTCAGAGGTTTATTCTTGTCTTCAGCATAAATTGCAGCTGCCCGTGCTTTTATTATCTCCGAATTACCATGGTGTAACGGTTGTCCACCACCGCCAATACAACCGCCGGGACAAGCCATAACCTCAATAGCATGATATTTTGATTTTCCTGATCTGACATCATTAAGCAGTTTACGTGCATTACCTAAACCATGTGCGATGCCTATATTTATAGGAGTTCCGTTAAAGTCTAATGTTGTTTCACGAACACCTTCCATGCCTCTTAACTCAGTAAAATCAATTCTCTCCAGTTTCTTGCCTGTATATAGTTCATACGCTGTACGACATGCAGCTTCGATAACCCCACCTGTGGTACCAAATATTACACCGGCACCTGTTGATTCTCCTAACGGGGAGTCAAATTCTTCATCATGAAGGTTTTTGATATCAATATTTGCCTGCTTGATGAAAGATGCCAGTTCCCTGGTAGATATTGAATAATCCACATCAGGATTGCCGTCAACTGAGAATTCATCTCTCTGGCATTCATATTTTTTAGCGAGGCACGGCATTATTGATATCACAACCAAATCTTTACGGTTAATACCGATTTTTTCGGCAAAATATGATTTGGCGATTGCTCCAAACATCTGTTGAGGTGATTTTGCAGTAGATGGCACATCTTTCAGATCGGGGAAATAATATTCAAAGAAGTTAACCCAACCCGGACAGCACGATGTAAGTATAGGAAGCCTGGCAGTGGTATCTCCCTTTAGATGTCTGCTCAGTCTGTCAAGAAGTTCCGTACCCTCCTCCATTATGGTAAGGTCAGCCGCAAAATCTGTATCAAAAACATAATCGAATCCAAGGGCCCTTAGTGCTGCTGTCATTTTGCCAGTCACCAGTGTTCCCGGTGCAAGGCCGAACTCTTCCCCGAGAGCTACACGTACTGCAGGAGCTGTCTGAACGATAACAGTTTTTGTAGAATCGGCCAGAGCTCTTAATACATTTGGTACATGATTAACTTCTGTGAGGGCGCCTGTAGGACATACAGCCACACACTGGCCGCAATAAGTACATGTTGAATGTTCCAGGTTTTGCTCGAAAGCAGGAGCAACTGTAGCCATAAAGCCTCTGTTAATAGCTGACAGTGCACCTACTGTCTGAACCTCATTACACATCATCTCACAGCGACGACACATAATACATTTATCGAGGTCTCTTATTATTGAAGGTGACGTATCTTCGCGGTAGGTAGACATCTCTGCATACTCTGATCCGGGTATTTCTCTTATCCCCAGTCGGTGAGCCATTGATTGCAGTTCGCAATTGCCTGACTTAGCACATATTAGGCAATCTTTTGGATGGTCGGAAAGAATAAATTCCATTACAGTTCTTCGTGCATTGAGAACCCTTGTAGTATGTGTTTTAACAACCATTCTCTCTTCACAGTTTGTTGAGCATGAGGGAGCCAGGTTCCTTCTGCCCTCAACCTCAGCAACGCATATACGGCAGCCCGCAGGCTTGTTCTCAATATTCATATCTTCCAGATGCATATAACACAGTGTCGGAATATCTATTCCCAACTCTTTTGCTGCTTTAAGTATTGTTGTACCCTTAGGCACCTCAATCTCTTTATTATCTATAGTAAGTTTTATAGTTTCCATTGAATTTTGATTATCTGATAAATATTGCATCAAACTTACATTTCTCCATACATGCACCGCATTTAATGCAAATATCAGGGTTGATAAGATGAATTTCTTTTCTTTCTCCGGTTATTGCATTTACAGGACATACTCTGGCACATGCTGTACAGCCAACACAGTTATCAGGATTAATTACATATTCCATCAGGCTGCGGCATTGTCCTGCGGGACATTTTTTATCTGTCACGTGCGCAACAAATTCATCCATGAAATTATCTAGCATAGATAGTACAGGATTGGGCGAGGTCTGTCCAAGGCCACAAAGGGATGTGTCTTTAATAACCAGACTCATGTTTCTTAACCTGTCAAGGTCTTCAAGCGTTCCTTTCCCTTCTGTTATCTGACCAAGTAATTCATGTAACCTCTTGTTACCGATTCTGCAGGGTGCACATTTGCCACATGATTCCTCAACAGTAAATTCCAGGAAATATTTTGCCATTGAGACCATACAATCATCTTCATCAAGAACAATCATTGCTCCGGAGCCCATCATCGAGCCGGCTGCAATAAGGTTATCAAAGTCTATCGGAGTGTCGAGGTGTTTTTCTGTTAAACAACCACCTGAGGGTCCGCCCGTCTGAACTCCTTTGAATTTTTTTCCATTCATGATACCTCCTCCGATCTCAAATACCACTTCTCTCAGGGTGGTGCCCATTGGAACTTCAATAAGACCAACATTATTTATTTTGCCTGCAAGAGCAAATACTTTTGTTCCTTTTGATTTTTCTGTCCCAATGCTGCTATACCATTTTGACCCTTTAAGAATTATTACCGGTATTGACGCGAAAGTTTCAACATTATTAACGTTTGTTGGTTTACCCCGGTATCCTGATTCGGCAGGGAATGGTGGTTTCACTGTTGGCTCTCCGCGAAGCCCTTCCATTGAATGAATGAGAGCTGTCTCTTCTCCGCATACAAATGCACCGGCACCATAACGAATAGTTATGTCAAAATTAAAACCGGTACCAAAAATATTATTACCCAATAATCCATATTCTCTTGCCTGGTTAATTGCTATTTTTAGTCTTTCAATAGCCAGCGGGTATTCTGCGCGAATATAGATCAGACCATTGGATGCCCCTATACTATATCCGCAAATTGCCATAGCTTCGAGAACAGAGTGAGGATCGCCCTCCAGAACTGACCTGTCCATGAATGCTCCGGGGTCACCTTCATCAGCATTACAGACAACATATTTCTCATCAGACTGGTTCTTGCTTGCAAGTTCCCATTTTAGTCCTGTTGAGAATCCACCACCACCGCGACCTCTTTGACCGGAATCCTTAACAATTTTAATAACCTCATCAGGAGACATGTCTGTAAGTACCTTTCCAAGAGCCTGGTAACCATTACGGGCAATATATTCATCAATATTTTCGGGATTAATAAAACCGCAGTTGCGAAGTGCTATCCTGAGTTGCTTTTTGAAAAAGCCCATATCTTTTGAAGCAGAAATTACTTTGTTACTGACAGGATCCTTATATAAAAGCCTGGTTACTTTTCTCCCTTTTATAACATGTTCTTCGACAATTGTCTGCGCATCTTCAGGTTTGACCTGAACATAGAACGTATTGTCGGGCAAAACTTTTACTATGGGTCCCTTTTCGCAAAAACCAAAACAACCTGTCAGGATAACCTGAACAGAATCTAATAAACCCTTTGCTTCAAGCTCATCCCTTAAATTTAAAACAATAGCATCGCTTTCTGAGGAATGGCAACTAGTGCCACCACATACCAGAAGATGCATACTGTATTTTGACATAGTTTTTCCTCCTTATTCTTTTAAGTCAATAGTTTCATAATTCACGGGGATTATCCCATCAACAAGCTCACCCGTTTTAATGTATTTTTCAATAATCTGGTCGGCCCTTTTCAGGTCGACAAACCCGAAAACAACAGGGTCCTGTCCCGGTAGTTTCACTTCAATGGTGGGTTCAGCATAACAATATCCCATGCATCCGGTTTGTGATACCACAGCTTCAATGTTTCTTCTGTCGAGTTGCTCAAGAAAAAACTCCATTATAGTCTTTGCTCCCGATGCAATACCGCATGTTGCCATTGCTACTTTAACCTGCACAATGTTTTCAGGATTCATAGCTTTACTACGGATGCCCAATCCGTTCTGTAATTCTTCGCGTTTCTTTTTCAGATCCGTAAGTGACGTGATTTTTGACATGCTTTTATATGTTAAGTTTAATATTTGTTGGTCGCATTTCGTTGTTCGGCTTAGATCAATTCAGAGCACAAAGATAATATTTTAATGTGAAAAGAATAACAATGTTAATAAAATAACAGAAGTTTGTAATAATTCTAAATAGTGATTTTTAGTGAATATTATTGGTGTGCTGTTAATTAATACACATAAGAAAGGAAAGCATTTAAAGGAGATGGTTATGCTTTTCTTATTCCCGGATTAAAGTAATCAGATTTTTTCGTGATACTTATATTAATTAGAGTTACAGGATAATTGAGCTCCCTTTCAAAAAAATACCAGAGTTCACCGACAGATCCCGAAGTTCCATCACCACACAAAATAGCCCCGGGCCATCCCTGGTTGTGTTCCCACGCATTTCCATCAGGATTATTGATATAATTCATGGAACTTCTGTACCTGTTTGTGACTGTAAAGTCGAAATAATTATTACCAAAACAATAATAGTAAGCAAGGTTCTTCTCATTTTACTATATTTATATATAAGGAAGATAAATGTAATCCTTTTTAAAATAATTGATGAAAATATTTCAAACTGTTTATAAACAGGTTGAAATTCTTAATAATGTAAAAAATACAAATTGTGCATCAATTAATTGGTTTGGTGTTGTTCAACATTAAGAGTGATTTAATATTAAAAATTCATATTTTTGTTTCCTTATTTTAGAATATTAACAATTTATTTTTTATATGAACCGAGCATGTTTAGCTAAAAACGCAAACTTGCATGAACAAAATCAACATGCGAGCTCCATCCGACATTTTAAAAATAATTATGTACGGATGAAAAGAGACTCCTTTTACCAGGTTTTAAGTTGCTTGCTGCTTTCATTTATTCTTCAGGCTAGTCCCTCTAAAGCACAGATGCCCCAGAGAGGTGGTAGTCAGATTGCTATTACAGGTTGGGCCGATGATACACATTATCTCATAAGGACATTTGACTCAGATAAAAATCTTGTTATTGAGAGTGTTAATATTAAAACGGGGAAAGGAGTTGTTGTTCCACCTGTACTATCTGGCAGGGAGTTGCTGTCTCAGTCTCTTCCTGCTGGTACATCTTCAACTATGAACGATGTGGTTAGTCCGGATATGAAGAGTATTATTATTGCAAAGGAAAATGACCTTTACCTGTTTTCAATTGGTGACAAAGATCTAAAAAGACTTACTAACGATTATTTGCCTGAAGTAAATACCCGCTTTTCACCCGATGGGGAAAAATTAGCCTATACAAAAAATAAGGATCTATTTGTATATGATCTTACAACCGGCAAAGAGACAAGGCTTACTTTTGATGCTTCCGAAAAGGTTTATAATGGTTATTCTTCGTGGGTTTATATGGAAGAAATTCTTGGAAGAGCAAGCCGTTATGCAGCATTCTGGTGGTCACCCGATGGTAATAAAATAGCATACCTCAGAACAGATGAAACTGATGTTCCTATTTTTACTCTGAACAGGCTTGATGAGTCTGATGGAGTTCATGGAATTATTGAAGCTACTCCTTACCCCAAGCCAGGAGATCCGAATCCAAAGGTTAAAATGGGTATTGCCGATATTACCACCGCTAAAACGGTTTGGGTAAAAACAGATTATGACATTGACCAGTATATAGCATGGCCATTCTGGACACCAGATAGTAAAAAGATTGCAATACAGGTACTTAACCGGGAGCAAAATGATCTTAAAATAATTCTGGCTGATCCGTCGACTGGAGATTATACACAGATCTACAATGAGATCAGGAAATCATGGGTTGATTTCTATGAGAATATTTATGTGATTCAAAATGGATCAGGGTTTATTGTTAGATCATATAGAAATGACTGGGAGAATCTCTATTATTATAGATGGAATGGAAACCTCATTGCCCGACTTACGGATCTTAATTTCAGGGTAACAAAAATAGAGAGAGTGGATGAAGATCTCAAAGTTCTCTATTTTTCTGCAACGGGTACTGAATCGACCGATATTCATGCTTTCAGGGTAGGCCTTGATGGTAAAAACCTTATGCAGATGACAAAAGGTGAGGGTACTCATAAAGTAAACATCTCACCTAAAGGAAATTATTTTATCGATACATGGAATAGTATTTCCAGTACCGGTTCAATAATTGCATACAATAAAAATGGGAAATATTTAAACGAAATATATAAATTTGAACAGCCTGATTTTGATCCCTTAAAAAGTTCAAAAGCTGAAATGGTTAAGATCAGGACATCAGATGGCCTTTTCAATATGCCGGCCATTATTACCTATCCTGTTAATTTTGATCCATCAAAAAAATATCCGGTAGTATTTACAATCTATGGTGGACCTGATTCCAGAAATGTTTATAACAGGTGGCAAGGGAATAGCCCATCATGGTATTCACAGAACGGAATTATCACTTTTACCGTTGATCACCGTGGCTCAGGTCAGTTCGGTAAGAAAGGTCTGGATTATTTATACCGTTGTCTGGGGAAATGGGAAATTCTTGATTATGAAGATGCAGTAAAATGGTTGCGCTCAAAACCATATGTTGATGACACACGGATGGGTATTACCGGTAGTTCATACGGCGGTTATATGACATGCCTGGCATTGACAAAAGGGGCTGGTTTCTGGACACATGGCTTTGCAGTTTCCTCGGTAACTGATTTCCGCCTTTATGATAACGTCTATACAGAAAGGTTTATGGATAAACCGCAGGATAATCCGGAAGGGTATAAAGATGGCTCTGCTATGACATTTGCCAGGGATTATAAGGGGAAATTATTTATGACTCATGGGGATATGGATGATAATGTTCATCTGCAGAATTCCATATATCTTATTTCCAGGTTGGAAGATGAAGGTAAATCATTTGAATTTATGCTATACCCGGGCGGACGTCATGGATGGAGAGGGGCAAAAGCTGTTCATTCCAGAAATGAAGCTCATAACTTTTGGTTAAGAAACTTCTTCGAAAAATAGATATTGTTTATATATTGGTGAGCTAAAATTTATTTTCATTCCAAACTCCATACTTATGATTATTGGCATCCTAAAAGAAGCGGAAACCGAAAAAAGGGTAGCAATACTACCAGGCGAAGTTGGCATGTTGAAAAAGATGGGCATTGAGGTTTTAGTTGAACATCTGGCCGGAGTACGGGCATTTGCTACTGACCTTGCTTATCAGGCAACAGGTGCAATTATTGCTGAACGAAAAGAGGTTATCTCTAAAGCTGCAATGTTGCTATCCATTAATCCACCAATGGAAGACGATCTGAATTCTTTCAGTGAAGGTCAGGTGTTATGCTCAGTTCTTAATCCTGTCGAAAACAGCAAATGGCTAGATAATGCCCGTAGTCGGGGTTTGACATTCCTGGCGCTGGATCTTGTTCCAAGGACTTCGAGAGCACAAGCAATGGATATCTTGTCATCGATGGCTACAGTATCGGGATATAAAGCAGTGCTGGATGCTGCATCATTATTACCCAGGTTTTTCCCAATGTTTATGTCAGCGGCCGGTACTATTAAGCCGGCACGGGTACTGATTCTGGGTGCAGGAGTGGCTGGATTACAGGCAATTGCAATTGCCCGTAAACTTGGTGCCATAGTTGAAGTGTTTGACGTACGATCCGCTGTAAAGGAGGAAGTTAAAAGTCTTGGAGGAAAATTTATTGAAGTTGAAGGAGCAAAAGAAGATGAAGCCGCCGGTGGATATGCTGTTGAACAGTCTGCGGAGTTTAAAAAGAGACAGCAGGAATTGATACAACAGCGTGCTATTGCAGCTAATGTTGTTATTGCTACAGCGCAGATACCTGGAAGGAAAGCTCCGGTTCTGATTTTCAAAGAAACAGTAAATGCAATGAATCCCGGGTCAGTTATTGTTGACCTGGCTGCATCAACAGGAGGTAACTGCGAATTGACTGAAAACGGGAAGAATATTATTGTGAATGGAATTAAAATAATCGGAAAAACTGACTACCCATCAGAAATGCCTACTGATGCAAGTAAAATGTTTGGATGTAACATAATCAACCTGTTGAAAATTATGGTTGATAAAGATGGAAACCTTATGCTAAATATGCAGGATGATATTATTAACGGGACAACTGCTATACATAATAAGGAGTATATAAGTCAGAGAATCAAACAAATGCTAAATATCAATTAAATATATCATGGAAAATATTTTAGGATTTTTCTTAATGCACAGGGAGGCGATCTTTATTGTAATTCTTTCAATATTTCTGGGTATTGAAGTAATCAGTCACGTTCCGGCTATTCTACACACTCCTCTTATGTCAGGCGCTAATGCAATACATGGTGTTGTAATTATTGGTGCTATTATTGTAATGGGTCATGCTGAAAATACCGGGTCAATGATTCTTGGTTTTCTGGCAGTAGTGCTTGGAACACTGAACGTTGTTGGTGGTTTCGTTGTCACCGACAGAATGCTTGAAATGTTTAAAAAGAAAAAGTAGTTAACCTGAGAATAAACAAAAATTTAATTTTATGGATCAGCTATCTCAATTATATACAGAAATATCAATACTGGAGATCACTTATGTCATCGCTTCCGTACTTTTTATTTTGGGATTAAAAATGTTAAGTCACCCACTGACAGCCCGCCGTGGTAACCTCTTTGCAGCCATCGGTATGGTAATGGCTATCATTGCTACAATCCTTTTCCATCAGAAAGAGGGCAAGCCAATAGGTAATCTGGGGTTTATATTAGCCGCTATAGGAGTAGGAACAGTAATAGGTTGGGTAATTGCTAAACGGGTTAAAATGACTGCTATGCCGCAGCTCGTATCGTTCTTTAATGGAATGGGTGGTGCCGCTGCAGCTCTTATTTCTATGATGGAATTTCCTCATGTTAGTCATGAACTGATAGCCAAAAGTGGTATGGCAAATGGTCATGTTCTGGCTATATTATTGGGACTTGTGATTGGAACGGTATCGTGGGCAGGAAGTATGATTGCTTTTGGAAAACTTGACGGATGGATTGGTGATATGAGGATTAAAGCCATGAAATACGTGAATCTGACGATTTTAGCAGGGTTGATTGGGTTTATTATTTATATAATGACTCGCGATGTGCAAGCCAGTAGCGAACTGACACATTTGATTTATATAATGTTCGTAGTTGCAATTGTGTACGGTGTATTGTTCGTTATGCCTATTGGAGGAGCTGATATGCCTGTAGTCATTTCGCTATTGAACTCATTTACAGGGGTAGCGGCAGCAATGGGTGGGTTTCTGTATAACAACCAGGCAATGCTTACAGGAGGGATACTGGTCGGATCAGCGGGAACGATACTAACGATTCTTATGTGCAGGGCAATGAACCGCTCATTACTTAATGTTATCATAGGAGTCTTTGGTGGAGGAGGTCAATCACATGCTGATGCAGGTGGCACTGTAAAAGAGATTTCACTTACCGACGCTGCCGTACTTCTAAGCTATTCAAAAAAAGTAGTCATTGTTCCCGGATATGGGCTTGCTGTTGCACAGGCTCAACATATTTGTCATGAGTTGGATAAACTTCTCGATGAAAAAGGAGTTGAGGTTAAATATGCTATTCACCCTGTAGCCGGACGTATGCCCGGACATATGAATGTACTTCTTGCGGAAGCTGATGTACCTTATGAGCAGCTTATCGAGAGTGATGAGATAAATCCTGATTTGCCAAATACTGATGTTCTTGTTGTAATCGGAGCAAATGATGTTGTAAACCCGGCAGCCGAAGATGATCCTTCAAGTCCCATCTTTGGCATGCCTATTATTAAGGCAAGAGATGCAAAAAATATCATTGTTATGAAGCGTGGAATGGGAAAAGGTTATGCAGCAATCGAGAATATGCTCTTCTTCAACGACAAAACACGAATGTTATTCGGTGATGCAAAAAGCACTTTACAGAATCTTGTCATTGAAGTGAAAAACCTATGATTAATCCTTCCTTCGAAAAGCTGACTCTACTGAGAGCTTTAATGAAAGATCTTAACATCGACGCTTATATTATACCTTCCACTGATCCCCATCTTGGGGAATATGTTCCTGATTACTGGCGGGTAATAGCCTGGCTTACAGGATTTACGGGTTCGTCTGCAACAGTTGTTGTAACTGACTTATTTGCAGGACTATGGACCGACTCCAGATACTTTGTTCAGGCTGAGAACCAACTTGCTGGTTCAGGCTTTGTTCTTATGAAGCCTGTGTTACCCGATAAGAAGGATTTTATTGATTGGCTGATTGACATAATTACGCCTGGGAACAAGATAGCCCTTGATGGCCGGACATTCCCGGTTGATCATATAAGGAGGATTGAGAAGTTGTTCAAGGGAAAAAATGTATCATTTGACAATGAGTGCGATCTTATTTCAGGATTATGGAATAACCGTCCTCCCATGCCAAATTCTATTGCATTTGACCATCCGGTTGTATTCTGTGGAAAGGAGCGGGCCGTAAAAATTACTGAGGTTAGAGAACTGATGAAGAAACAGGATATAAACTATCATCTTCTTACTTCTATCGATGATATTATGTGGTTACTTAATATCAGAGGAAGTGATATCAGGTACAGTCCGTTGATGACATCCTTTGCTATAATAGGTGAAAAGCAAATTTTACTCTTTGCTGACGAGAGTAAGATCCCTTTGAAGCTGGCATCAGAATTTGATAAATTAGATATTGTGATGCTTCCGTATGAAGAGACCAGTGGTATGCTATCAACTTTGCCTTCAGGTTCTTCAATTCTTGTCACTCCAGGTACTACTTCGGCCAGTCTGTTTAATTCCATTGACAGGGAGATCAATATTAAAGAAGATATCAGTATACCTACTCGTCTAAAGGCTGTTAAGAATAAAGTTGAAATTGAAAATATAGGGAAGGTAATGGTGAAAGATGGTGTAGCGTTGACAAAACTCTTTTACTGGCTTGAGCAAAATTCAGATTTAGTACCAATGTCAGAACTCTCTCTCACTAAAAAGTTGAACGATTACAGGTCTGACCAGGAAAACTATCTTGGACCCAGTTTTTCGACAATTGCCGCATTTGATGAGCATGGCGCTTTACCACATTATTCAGCAACGAGTGACACTGATGCTGTTCTTAGTCAGAAAGGTATTTTACTGATCGACTCTGGTGGTCAGTACCATGACGGGACTACGGATATTACCCGGACTATCTCTATCGGAATACCAAACTCCCGGCAGAAGAAAGATTTTACATTGGTGTTAAAAGGAGCAATCAGTTTGGCGCAGGTAAAATTCCCTGCAGGGACAAGAGGCTACCAGCTGGATATACTGGCTCGTAAAGCACTGTGGGAGCAGGGATTGAATTATGGACATGGAACGGGTCATGGTGTAGGATTTTGTCTGAATGTGCATGAAGGACCTCATAACATCGGAACTGGTTCAGGAACAGGTTCAAAGTCAATTATTGAAGCAGGAATGTTGTTTTCGAATGAACCTGCAATCTACAGAGAAGGGGAATATGGTATCAGAACTGAGAACCTGATACTCTGTTATGAAGATGAAGAGACTGAATTTGGAAAATTCCTGAAGTTTGATACAGTATCTCTATGTTATATAGACAGATCATTGATGGATATTTCGATGCTTGATCAAAAAGAAATTGACTGGCTAAATACCTATCATGCTGAAGTTTATCATAAACTTAGTCCGTATCTTACTGAAGATGAAAGAACCTGGCTAAAGGAAAAAACCGAATCGATCTGATATTTTCCTCATTATGTCCCGTTCCGCTATCTATCGGGAGTTATCGGGACCCTTAAGGGAGCTTAAATATAGAAGCTTTCCGGAATTCATATTTTATTGACTTATTTGTTATGCTATAACAACGTTATTTATCATTGCTGTTGTAAGCAAGCTGGTAGTCCCGAATCATGCTACCGTTAACCGGGACCAGTAAACGGGTTAACCTTCCCGTCATTGCCAAACACATGCTTTTTTTGCCAACCCGGACTATAATGTGACAACGATTCAGTAACTTTAAGATTTAAACCCGGAAAGATAAATGGAGATCGATCTATTAAATTTAAGAAATTCAATTAATAAAGCTTACCTGAAAGTCAAACCAAACCGGACCCAGATTGAGACTTTCAAGAAGAACATTACCAACCTCTTTGATCAGATTAAAGAATCCGAATCCGAAGAGTTTCATAAAAATATTATCTCTGAATTCCTTAAGAACACTTATTATTCACCTTACAATTACATAAATACAAAGGGGAGATCTGATCTGGTTATACATAATGGAAAAGATTCAAACTCAACTGTTGGCGTACTATTCGAGGCAAAAAAACCAAGTAATAAATCGGAAATGCCGACGTGTGAAAACATTAACACTAAAGCATTTTATGAGCTGATTCTTTACTACCTACGAGAGAGAATCATCAATAAAAACATCGAAGTTAAACACTTGGTGATAACTAACATTGTTGAATGGTTTATCTTCAACGCAAGTGATTTTGAAAGACTCTTTGCCAATGACAAAAGTTTTGTCAAACAATTCACAGATTTTGAAGAAGGCAGGCTTCCCGGGACAAATACAGATTTCTTTTATAAGAATATTGCCGAACTATTTGTCAATAAATTAGAATCAAAGATTTCGGTAACTTACTTTGATATAAGAGATTTCGAGTCAACTATCAAAGATGCCAACAGGGAAGATGACAATAAACTAATTGCCCTATACAAAATACTATCTCCCGAACATCTGTTAAAACTACCTTTTGCAAACGATAGTAATAACCTCGATAAAACCTTTTACAACGAACTACTTCATATCATCGGACTGGAAGAAACAAAGGAAGGAAGTAAGAAACTTATTGGAAGAAAAATTGAGAAGAAAAGAAATCCCGGTTCATTAATTGAGAATGCAATTACAATCTTAAAATATGAAGATTGTCTCTCTCAATTACCAAAACTATCTGATTATGGGAATAACAAAGAGGAACAACTATTCAATATTTCATTGGAACTTGTAATAACATGGATAAATCGGATTCTATTTTTAAAATTGCTTGAGGGACAACTTATCAAATATAACAATGGAGATAAAGCATTCCGCTTTCTCAACGTTGAAAGAATTCACGATTATGATGAATTAAATAAGTTGTTTTTTCAGGTTCTTGCTGTAAAAGAAAATGACCGAAGTGACTTAATAAAACAGAAATTCAGTAATATCCCCTACTTAAATAGTTCCCTGTTCGAACCAGGCGATCTTGAACACAAGACAATTCGAATCAATAGCCTTGACGATCATTCTAAACTTCCTGTTCTTTCCGGAACAGTTTTAAAAGATAAGACTGGCAAAAAATTAACCGGAGAGATTGACCCACTTCAATATCTTTTTGAATTTCTCGATTCTTATGATTTCTCAAGTGAAGGGTCAGAAGACATTCAGGAGGAAACTAAAACACTTATTAATGCCTCAGTACTAGGATTAATCTTTGAGAAGATCAACGGATACAAAGATGGATCATTCTTTACTCCGGGTTTCATCACGATGTACATGTGTCATGAGACAATCAGGAGAGCAGTTGTACAAAAGTTTAATGAGGCAAAGGGGTGGCAATGTGAGACGATAAGCGATGTCTATAATAAAATTGAAAATATAAAGGAAGCTGACCGGATAATTAATAGTATCAGAATTTGTGATCCTGCCGTCGGTTCAGGGCACTTCCTTGTTTCTGCTTTGAATGAGATAATTGCAATAAAATCAGAGCTCAAAATACTTACCGACAGAGAAGGGAAAAAATTTAAGGAGTACACAATTGAGGTAATTAACGATGATCTTATAATAACCAATGAACAATCCAAACTGTTCGAATATAATCCGAAAAGTAAGGAGAGCCAGAGAGTACAGGAAGCATTATTTCAGGAAAAACAGAAGATCATTGAAAACTGTCTATTCGGAGTTGATATAAACCCAAATTCCGTTAAGATTTGCAGATTAAGACTCTGGATTGAACTTCTAAAAAATGCTTATTACAAACCAGATACAAATTATAGAGAGCTTGAAACCTTACCTAATATTGACATAAATATAAAATGCGGTAATTCACTTATAAGCAGATATCCGCTTGATGCCGACATTAAAACAGCCTTAAAATCAAGTAAATGGGATGTTGATAACTACCGCGAAGCTGTTATGACATACCGGAATGCTCAGTCGAAAGATGAAAAGCGAAGCATGGAACAGCTTATTGGCAAAATCAAAAATGATTTTGAAACTGAAGTATCTAAAAGTGATAAACGATTCTTAAAACTTAATAAACTCAATGGTGAACTTTTAAGTCTTACCGGACAATCCAGTCTGTTCGAACTGACTAAAACACAAAAAGATGAATGGAACAAAAAAGTTAAGAAGCTTACTGAGGAGATAAAGAAGTATGAAACAGAGATGGAGGAGATTAAGAGTAACAAGATTTACGAGAATGCTTTTGAATGGCGGTTTGAGTTTCCAGAGGTGTTGAATAATGATGGTGATTTTGTAGGGTTTGATGTGGTGATTGGGAATCCACCGTATGGTATTTCTATTAAAAACCAAGCCAGAGTATTCCTTGAAAAAGATATTGGTAAAATTCCTGATTTCGAAATATATTACTGGTTTATTAATAAAGGAAATTCTATTTTGAAACAATCTGGGCAATTTTCATATATAATTCCTAACACACTACTTTTTAACATTTATGCTCAGAATTATAGAATTTCACTTTTTGACAAATGGCATTTTGAAGAATTGCTTGATTGTACTGATTTTAATATTTTTCATGATGCAACTGTCCGTAACATAATTTTAATGTTAAAAAAAGAAGATAATGGCGATAAAATAAAATACAGAAGTACAAAGAATATTACAAGTTTTTATGATTTAATAAATAATCCTCAAATTACAATAAATAAAGAAGTTGCTATAATTAACAATCAAAACTGGGGCCTAATTTTTAAATTGGACCAAACAATAATACAACTAATTTCAAAAATAAAACTGTTTAAACCCCTATCTGACTTTTTTAATGTCTCACAAGGTTACATTCCATACCGTACTTCAGATTTGATTAAAATTCATGGAAAAGAAAAGGGAGAGAAAATAACAAAGGAGAGACTTTGGCATTCAAATAAGAAACTAAATAATGAATACAAACAAGAAATTTTTGGAAGGGATATAAAAAAGTATAGTTACACTAAATCGGAAAGCTACGTATGGTATGGAAAACATCTAGCTTGTTACGTTAATCCAAAATTTTTCAATACCAAACGGATTTTAGTTAGAGAGATTACTAATCCAACCATTATTGCTTGTTTAATTGAAGAAGAATTTGTGAATGATCCTCAATTAATTAACATTATTAAGAAGTCAGAAAGAAATTGTAGTCTTAAATACCTTTGGGCAATTCTAAATTCTAAGTTAGCAACTTTTTACCATTTCAATTCTTCTCCAAAAGCTACTAAGGGGGTATTTCCAAAGATACTTATTTATGATGTTAATAACTTCCCAATTCCGGTTAAAGATGATAAAATTATTGAGAATCAATTAGTAAATCATGTAAACTATATCTTCAACAAAAAGAAACAAGACACAACATTTAACACAAATTCTATAGAAGCAGAGATTGACCGGCTGGTTTATGAGTTGTATGGATTAACGGAGGAGGAAATTAAAATTGTGGAGGAAGCAGTATAATGGGTAAGCAAAGAGAAATTTTCCTTTTTGGTGCAGGAGCAGTTATTGACTGGAAGGCTCCAACAACTCCCGAAATAACCAAATTGATTCGGGAATCCGGTTTTACATTAAAAGATTCTGACATCAAAACAACAGAATATATTTATCAACGTCTCCTTAAATGTGGATATGCAGATTCAGAAATAAATTTTGAAACCATAATAAATGTAATTGAAGAGTTAATTGTTTACAATTCCGAATTCAATAAGAAAATAAGAACACCTTCTCTATTGAAGTCTTTTCTATCGGAGAATGACCTTGGTAGTATTTTTAATTACTCGATAAAGGGAAGAATCCGAAAGCATGGGTATCAGTTACAAATCCCTTGTGGATATGATTATAATTTTTCAGGATATGCACATTTTGATGAAAATCCAAATCAGTTTTTTTTACAGCATTTATTGGCTGCCCTATTAACTCAAATCAGCAATAAAGTTTCACAGTATTCATATAAAACGCCTAGTCATTCAAAAATTAATACGGAAAGTGTTAATAGTATGAATTTCAGAAATTGGCTTAAAAAAATCAATGAAACAGGCATTCTCCGACTTTATACTTTAAATTATGATAATCTATTTAAAAGTCTTTTAGAGAAAGATAATATAAATTGTTTTGATGGATTCTTTGAAAATAATGACTATTATTCAAGAGCGGATGTTTTAAGGATTTCTTCTGATACAGAATCAAGCATCCATTATAATTTACATGGTTCTGCCTATTGGAAAGTGCTTTCTACTGATAAATTAAGCTTGCCAAATCCAGAAATAGTACAACTTAAAGGAATCCATTTGCAAATGAATGATAGTGTTGCTACTGTACAAATTGAAAAAGGCAAAACGCTTCAAGTTTCAAATATTATAACAGGATATCAGAAGTCGCAAAAATCAAAACTTACGCCATTCAGACAATTTCATTCAGCTTTTGATAAAGATTGTTATACTGCTGATAAAATAACAATTATCGGTTATTCATTTAACGATGAACATGTAAATGAATCCCTGAAAATTGCGCTTCGTTATAATGCAAATCTTAAGATTGAAATTGTTGACCCTTCATTTATAAAAAATGATATGGATTATATTTTTTCGTTGAATATATTTCCATTTATTAAATCAGGGGAAATGAAGCAAAAAAATATATCAGAAAATCAGTATAGTTATTTTAAGGGTAAAATTAAGGTTTTTACAAAGAATTTTTCTGATTTTTTAATTTATCAAGCAAACAAAAACTGAAATGAACAACTCAGAAATCATATTATACACCACGCCAGAAGGTGAAATTAAAATAGAAGTTTTCCTGCAAGACGAAACTGTTTGGTTAACCCAGAGGGCAATGGGAGAATTGTTTGGGGTGGTAAAATCAACCATTAGCGAACATCTGGCAAACATTTATAAAAGCGGTGAACTGGAAAAAGAGGCAACTGTTCGGAAAATCCGAACAGTTCAAAACGAAGCTGGTCGGGAAGTAAGCAGGAACCTTGAATTTTATAACCTTGATGCAATTATTTCGGTTGGCTACCGGGTAAACTCGCATCAGGCTACACAATTCAGGATTTGGGCTACAAAAACCTTGAAGGAGTTTATAATCAAAGGATTTGTTCTTGATGATGAGCGTTTAAAGCAAGGAAAGAAACTTTTTGGCAAAGACTACTTCGATGAGTTGCTGGAACGGATACGTGAAATCCGTGCAAGTGAACGAAGGTTTTATCAGAAAATCACGGACATCTATGCGGAATGCAGTATTGATTATCAGCCAAAAGCCGAAATAACACAGATGTTTTATAAAACGGTTCAAAATAAATTGCATTGGGCAATTACAGGACAAGCGGCTGCTGAAATTATTTCATCGAGGGCAAAAGCAGAATTGCCAAACATGGGTTTAACAACATGGAAAAAATCACCCAAAGGAAAGGTTTTAAAATCGGATGTTTCTATTGCCAAAAACTACCTGAACCAAAAGGAAATAGACGAGCTAAACCGGATTGTTACCATGTACCTTGACTATGCAGAGAATCAGGCAGCCCGACAAATGCCCATGAGCATGAAAGATTGGGTCGAAAAACTGGATGCATTTTTACAGTTTAACGACTACTCGGTATTGAAAAATGCAGGTTCAATATCGGCTGAAATAGCAAAGAAATTAGCAGCAAAAGAATTTGAAAAATTCAGGGTGATACAAGATGAAGACTTTGAGTCGGACTTTGACAAGGAAATAAAACGGATAAAAGGAAAATAATGAGAAACCATATTCTTTGAAGAAGGAATGTTTGGGGGAGGTCCTTTTTGGTTAGATTCTGAAGTAACTGAAAGTATTGAATTAGTACAAGATACCAAAAAAATATCTGCAATATTTAAATCCCTGAAATTTTCCGAAAAACACAATATGTTTTTAGGTAAGCTATGGTTAATTAGGGCATTACTTGCAAAGTATTTAGGTAATCATACAGACCGTTACAAAGCTCTTAAAAACACATTGAAATATCTATCTCCAGATAAATATGATTTTTTATATACTGAATTGTGTTCTATTTACTCTGATTTAATTTCTCAAAAGAGTGAGAAGAATCAGGATATTAATCCTACTCTTAAAAAATTTAAACAAGACTTAGAAAATTTCGGTACATCCTTCAGAACCAATGCGGTCGATATACTTCATAGTGTAATTTGCACTCTTTTTGAATCAAAGTTATACAACGATGTCGTTGAAATATATCGCCTTTTCAAGGAGAAACAAATTACAGAAGCTGGCATCTGGTTTGAAGTTGGATACTCCTTAAATGAAATAAAAGAGCATAAAGAAGCAAAAATCGCATATGAAAGACAGATTAAATATAACAAAAAGTCAAGTGCTACTTTGAATAATCTTGCTAACATTTATAAATCAGATGGGGATCTTCAGAAAGCTATTGAATTATATCAAAGCGCCCTGGAACTAGATCCAGATGATGAAATTCCTAGGAATAATCTTGCAAGAACTTTAAAAGAATTTGAAGCACTTGAAAGTGAAAAGCTACAATTGTTTTATCTGGTTCTTTAGTTGAATTAGTTCTGACGTATCATTGCGAAAAGAAGAAAATCATTCAAATACCATACCCCGATTCAAAAGGGAATAAAAAAAATAAAAACCTTTATTATTGCGTTCTAAATGATTTGATACCATATGCTGAAAATAATCTTTTCTTCGGTTCGGATTTTCCGCATTTAAGTAATTTATCACGAGTATACCGAAATTTTATTCATCCAGGAAGAGAGTTAAAGGATAAACTTGATAAACCAAAATGCGATCTATGTTTTATAAGTACAACCGAAATATTGAGAAAAATATTGTAAATAATTAAATTTGAATACTCCCATATTAAAAATGAACCAAATCAAAATACTAAGAAGACAGGATTGCCTAAAAACAAGTTAGTGCTAAAACGAAGTGTTGTATTACCAAGGTTGCTAATACACAAGCAGAGCTTTATCAGCCAATCAACAACACAAATATAATACCAATTGTACTTACACCTTGAAAATTTATATATTTACTCCATATTAAAATATTAAATTTGTGTTTTATTTTTCCATTTGATCTCTAATGAAGATAAAATTTCCCAAAAAAGTAGGAAGTAATTTTCAAGGGTACAGTAATTTTATTGAATTGCTTCGCCTATTGCAAGAAAGTTCTGACACTGATTTTACCATAAGTTTTGAGAATACCGAGGTATTCGAAGCCAACCTTGCTGCTATTTTAGGTGCGATAATTGATTCTACCATAGAACAAAAAAAAAAATTAGAATTAGTTGAGATCCATAGAACTATAAGAGATGTTTTTGAACTGAATAATTTCATCATAAACTCTGTTCCCAATTTAAATACTCATCATAAAGGAACAGTGATTTCATTTATGAAGTTTACTCAATATAAAGACATAGAGTTTATGGATTATGTAAAAAATGAAATGCTGTCCAAGCCTGATTTCCCAAAACATAGTAAAATGCTTGGGAAAAAAATCAATGAAAGTATTTTTGAGCTATTCGAGAATGCTCGCACACATGGAAATTGTAAAAATATATATACTTGTGGTCAAATAATTCAGGATGTGGAAATTACTCGACTAGACTTTACAATTGTTGATATGGGGAAAACGATAAAAAACAATGTAAATGAATATTTAAATGCGAATTTTTCCGGTTGTGACGCTATCGAATGGGCATTGCAATCAGGGCATACAACAAAAACCGGTAATGTTTCTGGTGGGCTTGGACTTGACATTATTTTTGAATTCATCAAATTGAACAAAGGAAGAATCCAGATTGTTTCTTCTGACGGATTCTGGGAATATTACAATGAAAAGATGGAGAAAAAGTTATTTAGTAACCCCTTCAATGGAACAATAGCCAATATTGAATTTAATCTTAACGACAAAAGCTCTTATCGATTAAAAGAAGAAATTTCTTTGGAAGATATTTTTTAATATATTTACATGATGGATTTAGAAATTCGACAATTGAAAATTCGAGATATAATTAATCGGGATACAGCTGTTTCATCCGATGATGGTGAAACTATATATAATTTTATTGTTAAATGCATCAATGACAAATGTATTGCAGAACTTGATTTTTCTGAGATCAATATTCTAACCACCGCTTTTTTAAATTCCGCCATCGGGCAATTATACAACACTTATTCAAGCAATCAACTCAATACTACTCTTAGACTTAAAAATGTTGCTGATGAGGATAAAATCTTGTTCAAAAAAGTAATTGAACGAGCAAAGGAATATTTTGCGAATAAGAAAGGATTTGAAGATTCCGCGAACAAGGCTATTTATGGCAGCTAAAGTCATTGATATCACAAAGTATTCGCCAAAGTCATTAGATTTGTTCTTTTTTGACAACAGTGTTTGGATGTATTTATTCTGTCCATTAGGAAGTTACAATAGCAACAAACAAAAAAACTATTCCGTATTTCTACAAAGCATTAAAACCTCAAAGAGTACAATTTTTATCAGCAGTTTGGTTTTGTCTGAATTTGCAAATAGATATTTGAGAATGGATTTTGATAGATGGAAAGGCGAGACCAATAATCGCACTGCGAATTTTAAAAAGAATTATATAGGCACACAAAGGTATAATGATACAATAGAAGAAATTAAACGAAACATCAATCAAATAATGATGTTCTGTGATAAATCTTCTGACAATTTTAATGCTATTGAACTTAATTCAATATTCCAACATCTCTCTGAAATTGATTTTAACGATAGCTATTATATTGAACTAGCCAAGTTGGGTAACTGGAAAATTGTTACCGATGATAAAGATTTTATCAAGTGCCCTGGACATGATTTGGAAATAATCACTTCAGGAAACTAATTTTGCAATTTTTCTACCAATAGAAAGTGCATTTATTGCAGCTTTAAAGTCAAATTAAACCCCAAAATAGCATCCTAATATTTTATTTCTTTTTCCCCTTAATAATACTCTTTCAGATTTATAAGAAGCCTCGACTCATCTGTTAACTTGAAAAAAATCTTCCTAACACATAACAAACACGGATGGTAGGTGTAATTAGCTTGTCACGGTTTTTGCATGGTGACATAAACGCCAGCCGAGCAAAAACCGAGCCATGCCGGCTTGCTGCCGGGACTCCGCCGGCTGGCGGACCAGCTAAAGTACCAGTACCCGTGGCCGGCCGGCTGCGCCGCCAATGCTAACTACTCCTACCACCGGGCCTTAATCACTGCTTTAATCACCGCATTAATCTGAGCCAGCGGGGGAGAAGTTAGATGGCAAAGCAAATGAACAGTGAAGTCAGGAAAAAACACAAAGAGACCAGAATTCACAACTTAAGGAATATTTGAAACAGACAAAATCACCATAAAAACTACTATTTTGTAGTATATTTGTAAAAAGATCGATCATGGACTTACAGACAAGGAAACTCAATGCTATTGAATACATTTCTGGGCTTCAGGATGAGAGTATCCTCAACAAAATTGAGTTTACTATCCTCGAAAACAAAATCCGTAATGACCGAAAACTAAAACCCTTCACTCAAAAGCAATTATTGAATAGAGCTGAAAGGTCAAACAAGGACTATAAAGCAGGCAAATACAAGACTCTGGAAGAATTGGAAAAGGAGTCTGAAACCTGGTAGAATCATGAGGATAATCTGGACCAATTTTGCATCTGATTCATTCTTTGAGATTTATAAATACTTTATCTTCAGAAGCTTGATGAAGATCACAGATATCTTGTGGAGGGAAACTATAAGATAATCTACAAAAGGATCAAAGAAGGCATATTGATCACGGATGTGTTTGATACCAGACAAGATCCTGTCAAAATCTTTAAATTATCTGAAAAGTCTTAGCTTAAGGAAAAAGCCGAAGCTATCTGATTTTCACCCTATTCATGATAATTTTTGCGACTAGTTGTCACGCAATAACAACGTTATTTATCACTGCATTTATCACTGCATTAATCCGACTGATCCTTTCAGAAATTTTTAACAGCAAGTGAGAGATTCCTCATCCCGCTAAAGCGGAATTCGGAATGACAATGATATTAAAAAAATGGAGGAGTAAGGCAGCGGCGGTTCGTTGTTAATGATCATTTCTTGAGCAAGCTCTGTTTCGAACCGCCGCTGCCTTACTCCCTTCCTCAACTAAAATAAATTGTCATCCCGAACGAAGTGAGGGATCTCATACATGATATACTATATATTCTTTGTATAACATGTCATTTTAGATAATGCAAGGGTTTTCATTCTCATATAAACCAGCAAAGACTTACTTCATCAAATCCTCCATAATCACAATATCCATTACTGGAAACTCAGTAATCCGCAACCTGGCACACCCGTATGGAACAAGGGTAATTATTTCCGGATCACCCTCAGATTTTACCGGGCTTAATGGAGGGATATCGGCAGAATTGTTTTTGAGGGTCCACTCTGGGATCCTTATACCCCTTGCTGTAATGACTAAAGGGGCATCCTGTACTGAAGCATAATACTTACCTGAATCAGCTGACCATATCATATCTCCTCTGTCTGAAAATGGAAATTTACTGATAGGATTTTCTGTCAGTTTTAAACCCCTCATAATATTTTCCTTGTCTATCAGGATTCCGTAGTTCCAATCACTCTTCGGATAAATCTCCCAATCGGCACTTCCTTTGTAACCATAATTATCATAGTTTATTTTGACATTTTTATACTCTTTATCAATCCTGAGTGAAAAGTAGAGGGGTCCTCGCAACACTGACAATGAATTATTAAATCTCTTTTCAACGCGGATATCCATTGGTATATTTAATGTAATTTGATCATTGTTTTTCCATCTTTCAGTGATCTTATAATTTGATCCGCCATGTGCAACTACTGTCTTGTTCTTGAATCGAACCGTTACTGAACCGGCCCATCCGGGGATTCTTAGTTCCACTGGGAATTTTACGATTTTTTCTGTGTTGATAGTAAGCTTAACTGATCCGCTAAAAGGATAATCAGTCTCTTCGGTAATTGTTACCTCATTTCCTTTGTCCACCTTAGCTTTTACCACTGATGGTCCGTAAGCAACTAATGCCAGTCCATTGTCGTTGGTAGCCATCCACATGCTTTCAATAAACTTAGGCCATCCCTGGTGCATGTTTGCCAGGCAGCATGCAAAATTTGGCATCAGACCATAAATATTGGAATAATCACCGTTAGTGCTCCAATCTCTTTCTGCACCTGTAACCAATACCTGGTTAGACTGCTGGTCATATTGATGCGACCACATGTCGGGAGTGGTTGTGCCTGGTAATGCATTGTAAGTGAGGAGCTCAAGTCTGTCGGTTAAACGGTTGTCTCCAAATATTGCATAAAGTTCTTCAAGCGAGAACATATATTCCACAACCGAGCATAACTCAGTCCCCCTGTCAGGGCTTTTTCCTGATAAATGTTCATCTCCGGAAAATCTTCCTCCTGCCTGTCCATGGTTAAGATCATATTTTTCAATTCCTGAAAACACAGCATTTTTAAACCTTTCATCCTTTGATTGCAGGTACCATAGACCTGGGTATTTAATAGCCATTGCGTTGTTCACAACATGTGCTGTTAATCCATCGGCGCCCCAGTTAAGTGGTATTTTTTTATCAGCAGATGCAGCTGAATCCCATGGGAAATTCTCATAGTAGGTCGTCCAGTCAGAACTGTTTTTTTGTATCGATTCAATAGTCTCCAGTATCCACGGAAAACCAGTCTGTCGGTATAACCAGTACCCTGTAACTGCATTCTCCATAGCTCGTACGCCCCGCCACTCTTTATCGGGCCAGTCTGGAGGTGTATCGTGCAGATATAGAAAATATTTTGTTAAAACATCTATTGCCCTTTGGTCGCCGGTGGCCTCATAATATTGCATCAGTACTTTGTTAGCGACAGCCAACGGCCAGCGGTCCTTATTCCTGGCAGGGCCATACCAGCCGGTGTCGCTACTGCTGGCAATTATTTTATTGATCCATTTATTTGATTTTTGGATAAGGGCTTCATCGTCGAGCAGGTATGCTAATGGAACAAGTCCGTCAAGAAAATAGGGTCCTCGTTCCCATGCTTCACCATCACCACCATGCCAGGCAGAGTTGATAAGGTCGGGCCAGAAGTCATCAAGATTTCCTGTAAGTCCGGCAGCCTGGGCTTCGAGTTGTGATTTAAGCCAGCCAGCAGGTTTTACGGAACCGAGAGGTAGCTTGATGTAGGCATTCTTAAGAAGAGGTTCAGGATTGTTGTTATAGTTTTTATTTATATTTTTTCTATCGCAACCAGAGAAAAATAGTGATGAAACAATGAGTATCAGAAAACAGGATTTCTTCATTTTTATTCAGTTTTAAGGGAATTGGCCGGGTTCATTATTGCTGCCTGGTAAGCTTTATAGCTGATAGTAATGAAAGTAATAAGTATTGTTATTAAAGCAGCAACTATTATAAGTGGGACACTTATATTGGATCTGTAAACATAATTTTCGAGCCAGTTACTCATAAAATAATATGCAACAGGGATTGCAATTACGATACCGATAGAAACAAGAATAAGGAAATCTTTTGCTATTAGCTGAAGAATTATTTTCTCATTAGCCCCAAATACTTTTCTGATTCCGATTTCTTTAGTCCTCTGTTCAACCATATATGAAGCTAAACCAAAGAGACCAAGACACGCAATAAATATTGCCAATATTGTGAACATGGTAAATATCAGACCGCGTTTCTCGTCAGCTTCAAATTGCCTGTTAAATCTCTCTGAAAGATAAGTATAAACGAATGGTTGGTCGGGGAAAACTTCTTTCCATTTATTCTCAATAAAGGCAAGTGTTGCCTGATTTTCATTTCCGCTCAGTTTGATGTAAATTACATTGTTCAGAGGACGGTAAATCAGTAAAAGAGATTCTATCCCATTATACATACCAGTCTGATGATAATCCTTCATTACGCCTATGACTCTTGCACGAATTGTGTTTTCATCACCTAATTCAACTTTTTTCCCAACAGGATCTTTCCATCCCATGCGATTAACAAATGTCTCATTTACAACAACGCCAGTAAGAGTGTCGGATGGCATATCCTGCTGAAAATCACGACCGTTAACAATTTTAATGCCTAAAGCATCGATAAAATCATGGTCCACAACGGCAAAATTTACTCCTCTCTGAGACATCCCCTGGTCTGTTTCAACATTAAAGATTACTTTTCCGGAACCCTCTCCAACAGCTGTATTGGTTGAGGTTACATTTTTAATATTGGAGTTTTCAAGCAGGGTCTGCTTTAAAACAGGATACTTTCGGGCCATACCTCTCGTATTCAACTGAAGGCCTATGACATTTGTCTGATCAAACCCCTGATCCATTGACTTCAGATAGCTTAATTGCCTGAATACAACTAATGTACAAATTATCATTATAACTGATACTGTAAACTGTATCACAACTAGAAATTTCCGGAATAAGCTTCCTGCAGACCCCTGAGTTATTTCACCTTTCAGTACAGTTACCGGACTGAACCGTGACAGGAAAAAGGCCGGATAACTACCTCCAAAAATACCAACTACCAGTATTACACAGAGTAAGCTCAATAATACTACAGGACTATAGACAACATGAAGGTCGAAAGATTTACCTGCAAGAAGATTAAATTTTGGCAATAAAATGATCAGGGCTATAATGCTGACTATAAGAGAGATGATTGTAAAGAGCATCGATTCGGAAAGGAATTGCATAACAAGGGCTCCTCTGCGGGAACCAACAACTTTACGTAGTCCTACTTCACGTGCACGCCTTGTAGACCTGGCAGTAGCCAGGTTCATATAGTTCATAGCTGCAATAAGTACCAGGAATATTGCGACAATAGCAAATATATAAACATAAGTGATGCTTCCGGTTGGTTCAGGCTCACCGGCATTTGTCGAATAGAGGTGGATGCGGGTAATGGGTTCAAGGATGTACTCTATTTTTATCTTCATTGATTCGAAGATTGACTTCATATATGCATCGTACATTCCCTGCATCTTTGTCTCAAATGCTTTAACATCGAAATTTTCAGGAAATAGAAGATAGGTGAATACTCCAAAATTACCCCAACTGCCAAGCTGTTTTGGCAAATTATTCCTTGAAGCAATTGCATCGAAACGAAAATGAGAATTAAATGGAACATCTTCAATTACCCCAGTAACCTCATAAATGTCATTTCCTGCAGTCATTGTTTTTCCGATGGGATCCGTTTTTCCAAAATATTTCGTCGCAATTTTCTCAGTAAGGATAATTTTTTTTGGTTCGAGAAGAGCAGATTTTATTTCACCTTTTATTACTTTATAAGTAAAAATATCGAATAGGGTGGAATCGACAAAAAAGAAATTCTCTTCATTAAACTCCTTATCCTCATATTTATAAAGTGCGCGTGGCATATTAATAAACCTGACAAACGATTGAACTTCAGGATAGTCCTGAACTACCTGAGGCCCAAATGGTATCTGGGCGACATTCCATGTGAACTGGTCATCAGGTTCAGTAATTTTTGATGAAACGCGATAAATACGATTTGAATTCTCATGATACCGGTCATAGCTCACTTCGTCAGCTACATAAATAATTAGAAACAATGCGCTTGAAATGCCAAGAGTCAATCCAAGGATATTCAGAATGCTATAGCCAAAATGTTTGATTATATGTCTGATAGCTGTTTTAATAAGGTTTTTTAACATGGGTATGATGTAAGGTTAATTAGTTAATTATACTAATTCATTAAAATTATACTATTTTAATTTGTAATACTTACATCCAATGTACATTAACAGGACATTAACAAAACATCAGGATGAGCATTGAATTATTTCTCTTCAAATACCTTCAACTGGTCGAACCATGCTACTCCTTGTCCGGGCATCTTTAGAACAAGATTTGTCTTGAATGAACTAAGTGTATCTGTTGGAATTGTAACAAATGTTACAAATCGCCTCCATGTGCTGTCAGGAGCAAACCTTGCCCTGCCGAATTCCCCCAACAAAACCTCGACATATTGTGGCATATTTTCTTTTTTTTCTTTTAGACGAGCATCATCCGTTGCTGGTAACGAGAAAAATCTCTGCTCGGGATCTGACTTTGCCCATATTGATATTGAATATGAAGCTCCGGCCTTAACTGAGAAGGGAAAAAATCTCAGAGCAACACTTTTATTTTCTTCAGGTGTTATTATCCGTACTGAATGATTTCCATTATAATGTACTCTCGAGTCGAGAAAATAGGTAGCACCTCTGTCACCACCCGGACGAGCATAACAGGCAGAGGGTATGCCCGGACTTGATACATCCTCAAAGTCACCATCTTTAATGAGGTTTATATTTGAGGTGGTAAAAGCCTGTTTCTCCGGTTCAATATTGATGAGATAAACCTGCGACCCGAAAGGAGCCAGTTGATCATTTATCAATCCGTCCCTGACTGATAATAAACGGTTTTCAAAAAGTAATCTTGCTTTTGCATTAGTTAATCCCTTTATTCTGATGACCGTATTAACGGGCTCATTTTTTTTATTTACAGCCATAACTAACAGCTGACCATTGTGTAGCCTGGATGAGACAATAATATTCTGTGACAATGATTCGACATCCAACGTCTCTTCATCGGAAAGAAGCCATGGCGTCAATTCAGCAACCTCCATAGCAATCTTACCACATTCATTCCATGTTGCTGCAGATTTTGGGAAGTAGTTAAGCCCCTGGCGTACAAAATACTGAATTCCTGTAGCTCCCTCAATAATTGATTGCCAGGTCATTGATCTGATCTCCTGAGAGGTAGGTTCGCGACTCCATAACTCTCCTCCTCCAAAGGCTTGCGGAACTATCCATACAGGTCTCTTCCCTGAAAATTCGGTTTTGAGTTGACCAGTAATATTTCCAACAAAAGAAACGGGAAGGTCAGGTATGGGGTAGGGGTCAGCCATAACAATATCGAGTCCATCAGTATAATTTTTTGAAGAGAGGAACGGAGCCATAAAAACTATCGAAACAGGGTGCCATGGATCTGTCTCAGTGACAGTACGATAAATCTCCTCAATCTTTTCGGGAGGAATATTATAACCATTTGGTTCATCTGCAATATACCAACCTAGCAATGCAGGATGGTCCCTGAAACTTATTATTTCAGTAATCAGTTGTTCTCGTTTCTCTTCATCACTCAGTCCGTCAATTTTAGAACCAACGCCTCCTCCTCCTGATACAGATAGGAGGTTATAATGAACCTTCATACCTAACATAGCGCAGCGGTCCATGTAAGTTTTTCTCTCATTAAAAGTTTCAGGAAGGATCTTTTGATAAGGCGAAATTGTATTAAAACCCTTCACGACCTCTTCCTCAAGCAGAGTGGAATCAATGGGCGAATAACAGTAAAATCCGAAAGGAAAAAATTGTCGTCTGTTTACTATCAATCCTCCGGTAAGCCGGTCTGTTTTTACTTCATTAGGTTTATATGAAAGTATAACCAGCTTTGTTTTTGCCTGGTAAATGACTCCAGGTTTCCATGAAATAGATATTTTTGCAACTACCTCATAAACAGAAGGTGTAAGGTTGATTGAGAATGGGATTCTGAAAATATTGGTGCCGGGTCTTCCTTCCCATGATGTAATCGAATCTGTTCCGGTAAAAATGTTGACTGACAGATTACTGGTAGCTAATCCCGGGGGTATATGAAGGAGGAATTCATCTTTTTTTTCAAATGAATAAAAACTAAACCTGGAGTAAATTTTAAATGACGATGAATCTAATAATTGGCAATGTATATTTTGACTGCCTAACAGTATTGGAATAAACAGGAGTCGGAGAATCAGTTTTTCAGACATAAGGATAAAATTGTTCCATAAATAAAAATCATATAAGGAATTTAGGCTAAATGTACTTAAAAAGCTATAACTTTAAAATCTACAGTTTTCTTTAAATTGTTCATGCTTCATTTCTAAAGAATAGTGTTTAATTATTTGTATCCAAGATTAATCGGATTTAATTCTGTCAGACGGTCTCTGGTGTCTCTTTTATTCTGTTTTGCTGGAATTCTTCATTTGAATGCACAGTCACAAACTTCAAGATTTGAACACCTCACAGCAAACGATGGATTATCAAGTAACCGTATATGGTTCATTTTAAGAGATAGTAAAGACTATCTTTGGATAGGTACAGACATTGGACTCGATAAATACGATTGCAATCAGGTTATAAAATACAGGTATGATGACACACGGGATGGATCAATAAGCAGTAACAATATTAGATGTATTTATGAAGACCGGAAGAAGAATCTATGGCTTGGGACTACCGATGGTTTAAATCTGTATGATCCTTCCAAAGATAAATTTAGCGTATTTAAAAATAATCCAAAGGATACTAATAGCCTGAATAGTAATTCTATAAGTAGTATCCTGGAAGATATTAAAGGTGATCTCTGGGTAGTAACCGGTGGAAATTGTCTCAACAAGCTGGTCCCGGGAACCCGGAATTTTATAAGATATCAATTTGAAGATAACTGGGGGGGTTTCAATGTACGCCCGGTCAGGATGATAGCAAATGATTCAAAAGGATTCATCTGGATTGTCTCATTCAACAGGGGAATACAACGTTTTGACCCGGTATCTGGAAAATTCACAAAATATGATGACCTGTCAATTGATTTTGGAAGTAATTGTCTCAAAAGTTTGTACGTTGATAATCTTGACAAGATATGGATTGCTACGGATGGCAGCGGCTTCTTTTCATATGATCCTGCCGCAAATAAGTTTGAACAATTCGGATCAGAAGGAGATGGCAAAGGGACCAATCAAAATCGCATACTTGATATCATAACGGAAGATGACGAGCATTTATTGCTGGCAGTTGATCAGGGAGGGATAAACCGTTTTGACAAAGTATCTAAAACTTTTGAATATATCAAAAATGATGAAACGAATAGTAAAGGTCTTAATAATAACGGAACATGGTGTCTTTTCAAGGACAGGGAAGGTATTTTGTGGGTAGGTACTTCGGGCGGAGGCGTTAATTATTATAATCCTAAAAAGGATAATTTCAATCTCTTTGTACACAGTGCAAGCAATCCCAATTCACTGTCAAACAATATTACTCTTTTTTTCTATGAAGATACCGAGGGATTGATATGGATAGGCACTGATGGTGGCGGGCTTGATGTTTATAATCCGGAAACCGGAAATTTTACGGTATATAAACACATTCCTTCCGATCCTTATAGCATCAGTGGAAATATTGTGAGTTGTTTGACTGAAGATAAGAATCATGATATCTGGATTGGAACCTGGGATGCAAATCTTGACCGTTTTGATAGAAAAACCGGAAAGTTTTTTCATTATACCCCTGATAAAAATAATCGGTCGAGTATCTCAGATAAAACTATCTGGACCATGCTAAAAGATCATAACGAGAATATTTGGCTGGGGGTTTTTCAAGTCGGGATAGATTTATTGGACCCAGATAAGGGAGTTATAAAAAGGTTTAAACCTGACTCAGATAATCCGAATATGCTTAGTAACGGATTAAGCAGGATTCTATATGAAGATTCTGAGAAGAATATGTGGATTGCCACAGCAGATGGACTTAACCTCTATGACAGCTTAAACAATTCCTTCAAGGTGTATGATTTCCCGGAAAATGATGTAGAGGCGTTCATCAGAGATAATGAAGGCAATTTATGGGCGGGTTCTCATTCCTCAGGGATATACTATTGTAATTCTGATGGAACTATAATTAAAACTTACACAACTGAGAAGATGGCTTGCCCAGCAATTCAATACGGGCAATTATTGAAGATGACAATGATATGTTATGGATATCAACAACTAACGGGATAAGCAGATTTAATCGTAGAACACAGAAATTCAGAAATTATTCCAAAGGAGATGGTCTGCAAGGTGATGAATTTATCAGGCAATCATTTATGAAAACAAGAAAAGGAGAAATATATTTTGGAGGATATAATGGTTTTAACTCATTTTATCCCGAAAGATTGAATGACAATGAATTCATTCCTCCGGTCTATATTAACGATTTTCAAATATTCAATAAACCGATAGACTTTGGAGTTCCGGAAGGTCAATTTCCCACTTACATCAGTGAAGCAAAAGAAATTCATCTGACATGGCAGCAATCGGTCTTTTCATTTTCATTTAACGGCATCAACTATACCTATCCGGAAAAAAATCAGTATGCATATATTATGGAGGGTTTTGAGACAGAATGGAATTATACAAATACCTACAGACGATATGTTACGTATACTAATCTTAATCCAGGTGAGTATACGTTCAGGGTCAGAGCATCAAATAATGATGAAAAATGGAACGATGAAGGAGTTTCATTACGAATAATCATTTTACCTCCATGGTGGAACACTTTGTGGTTCAAGCTGATTTTAATGTTTACAGTAATATTTATAGTTGGCTTCATTTTTCTTTCACGCGTCAGGCAGTTGAAAAATCAAAAGCTTCTGCTTGAACAACTTGTCACGGTTAAAACTGCCGAACTTCAGGAAAAAAACAGCATGTTAATTAAACAAAAAGAGGAACTTTATAATTCAAATATATTACTCGAGGAACGTCGTCAGAATATAGAAGAACTTAATGCCTCAAAAGATAAGTTTTTTTCAATTATTGCACATGACCTGAAAAACCCTTTCCAGACCATAATTGGTTTTAGCGAAATGCAGAAAGAAGAAATAAAATCAGGCAACTTTGCCAGCATTGAGGAGTATGCCAGGTTGATAAATACCTCAGCTGTAAGTACCTTCCGGCTCCTTGAAAATCTGTTGGAATGGGCTAATTCACAGCGAGGTAAAATATTGTTCAAGCCGATACAATTTAACCTTGACGAACTTTTTATTGAAGAATTAGTTGCCTTGAATGATATGGCATTAAGTAAAAATGTTGAACTTAAGAACTCTCTTGCTGATAATCTGGTAATTACGGCTGACAAGAATATGGTGAAAACCATATTTCGTAACCTGATATCGAATGCTATCAAGTTTACACACAGGAACGGTAAAGTAGAGATTGCAGCTAAGATTAAAGATAATCATGTTGAAATATCAGTTTCTGATAACGGTATCGGGATGACAAAAGAAAGTATGTTAAAACTCTTCCGAATAGATGTAACCCTTACAACACGAGGAACTGAAAATGAAAAGGGGACTGGACTTGGATTATTGCTTTGCAAAGAATTTGTTGAGAAGCATGGTGGAAAAATATGGGTTGAAACTGATCCAGGTAAAGGCAGTACTTTTAAATTTAATCTTCCCCTAAATATAAATCCTTCTGCTTAAGACTTAGGTTAGCTGAAGCTCATACGTAGAATGTTTTTAAAAATACCATGAAATTCTATCTGTAGGATATATATGATTATATTATCCCAAAAACTTTTAACTTTAAGACCTCTAAATTTTCCAGACTATTCTATTATTAATATTATAAAAGCATTGTCGGAATTAAATAACATAAAATTATGTGGGAATAATGCTCTCAGACGATCTTTTTGGATTTTATTATTTTCCATTGTTGTTATATTTCAATTAAACGCACAACCGCAAAATTTTAAGTTTGATCATCTTACCATTGATGATGGTTTATCAAGTAACCGCATACGATCTATTTTCAGAGATAACAAAGATTATCTTTGGATAGGAACTGACGTAGGACTTGACAGATATGATAGCTACCAGATTAAAAAATACAGATATGGCAAAAACCAACCAGGAACGATCAGTAGTGATATATTAACATGTATATATGAGGATAAGGAAAAAAATCTCTGGTTTGGTACTTATGAAGGTTTGAATCTATATAATCCTTCCGGAGATAATTTTAAAGTATTTAAAAGAGATCCGACAGATAAAAACAGTATAAACAGCAATTGCATTACAGGTATTGTTGAAGATAAGAAAGGAAACCTTTGGATCGTATCAGATGGTAGTTGTCTCAACAGGTGGGATCCTATGAACCAGAATTTCATAAGATATCCATTTGAAGAACAGAGGTATGGTTTATCTGTACGTCCTTCCAGGATGGCAGCCACAGATTCAAAAGGGTACATATGGGTGGCTTCACTAAGTCCGGGGATTACTCGTTTTGATCCCGAATCGGGTCTCTTTACTAAATATGACGATCCGGCTATTGATTTCGGTAACTCTAGCTATAAAAGCATATATATAGATAATCAGGATAAAATATGGATTGCAACAGATGGTATTGGTTTTTTTTCATATGATCCGATAACCAATAAGTTCGAACATTTCGGTGTAAAAAGCGATGGCAAAGGTACCAACCTTAATTTTGTACTTGATATAATTCCTGAAGGCGACCGCTATTTATTGCTTGCTGTTGATCAGGGTGGGATAAACCGTTTCGACAAGGTATCTAAATCATTTGAGTATATCATGTATAACAGTACCAATTCTGACGGACTAAATAACAACGGAATATTGTGTTTTCACAGAGACATTGATAGCATATTATGGGTAGGTACTTCTGGAGGAGGTATTAACTATTATAATCCCAAAAAGGATAGATTCAAATTATTTACACACAACAGTGATAATCCCAACTCATTGTCTTACAATTTTACAAGTAATTTCTATGAAGATCATCAGGGATTGATATGGATTGGTACTGATGGTGGCGGTATTAATGTATACGATCCAAAAACCGGAAAATTTGAGGTATTTAAGCACGAAAAGGACAATCCTTTCAGTATAAGCGGGAATGTAATTCGTGGCATTGCCGAAGATAAAGATCATGATATTTGGATTGGAACATGGGATGCAGGATTAAACCGGTATGATAGAAAAACGGGTAGATTTTACCATTATTTACCTGACAGTAAGGATCCGTCAAGTATTTCTGACAAAACTATCTGGGGTCTTTTTATCGATCATAATAATATTTTATGGTTAAGTGTCTATAATACAGGTATAGACCTGTTTGATACAAAAAAAGGTGTTACACGACGGTTCAGGAATGACCCTGATGATCCAAGTTCGATAAGTGGGAAAAATAGCTGGTTCTTTTTTGAGGATAATGATAAAAAGATGTGGATTTGTACACAGAATGGGCTTAGTCTCTATGACAGTTCAACTTTTTCATTTAAAGTTTATAATAAATTCCCTGATAATGATATTGGAGCCTTATATATAGATAAAGCAGGATATCTTTGGGTAGGCAGCAATACAAAAGGGCTATTCAAGTGTAATAAATCCGGGATTATACTGACAACATATGATATTTCTCATGGATTGCCAAACAACAGAATTCACGCAATAACACAGGATAATGAAGGTAAAATATGGATTTCCAGCAATTATGGTATCAGTAGATTGAATACTGAAATTCAGATGATCAGAAATTATTCGAAGGAGGATGGTCTGCAAGGCGACCAGTTTTATCAACAATCATTTCTTAAAACACGTGAAGGAGAATTATACTTTGGCGGTTACAATGGTTTCAACTCCTTCTTCCCTGATAGACTGAAGGATAATGATTCCATTCCTCCCGTTTATTTTGCAGATTTCCAGATATTCAACAAACCTGTTGAATATTCGGTTCCGGGTTCCCAATTTCAAACACATATCAGCGAAGCAAAAGAAATAGCACTAAAATGGAACCAATCGGTCTTTTCATTATCATTTGTAGCCATCAATTATACTTATCCTAAAAAAAATCAGTATGCTTATAGGATGGAGGGTTTTGAAAAAGAGTGGAATTATACTGATGCCTCCAGACGATATGTCACTTATACTAACCTTGACCCTGGTGAATATACTTTCAGGGTAAGAGCCACTAACAATGATGCGATATGGAACGATGAAGGTGCTTCTTTGAAAATTATAATCTTACCCCCTTGGTGGAGGACCTTGTGGTTCAGAGTAATTCTGATAATTATTATCGTCATCCTGCTTGTCTCCTTTTTTCTCTCGCGTGTCCGACAACTTAATAATCAGAAGATACTTCTTGAAAAATTGGTAAAAATAAAAACTTCTGAATTGAATGAGATCAATGCTTCAAAAGATAAATTCTTTTCAATAATTGCACATGATCTGAAAAACCCTTTCAATTCCATTATAGGTTTATCAGAAGTAATGAATGACGAAATAAAATCAAACAATTTTGCACAAATTAAGGAGTATTCTGAAATGATAAATACCTCTGCTGTTGAAACTTATAGGTTACTTGAAAACCTGTTGGAATGGGCAAATTCGCAGCGAGGAAAAACATTGTTTAATCCCGTCCAAATTAATTTAAGAGTACTTTATGATGAAGAATTCAGAATTTTGAATGATATGGCTATTAGGAAAAACATTGAACTTAAATGCACCTTTCCGGATACTTTAATAATTATTGCAGACAAAAATATGATAAAAACAATTTTGCGAAACCTGATAACTAATGCAATTAAGTTCACTCATAAAAACGGTAAAGTTGAAGTTAAGGCTTTTATTGAAAATGATCAGGTGGAAGTATCAGTATCTGATAGCGGAATTGGAATGAAAGAAGAGACCATGGCAAAACTTTTTAGAATAGATGCAAATCTTACTACACGTGGTACTGAAAATGAAAATGGAACGGGACTAGGATTATTCCTATGCAAGGAATTTATTGAAAAACATGGTGGGAAAATATGGGTCGAAAGTGAATCAGGCAAAGGCAGTATTTTTAAGTTTAATCTGCCTCTCGATATAAAACCTTCCATATAAGACTCGTTCATCAATTGCTCATTCAGCTTTTGTGGAAAGCCGGAAATAGAGGATTTGATTGATCAGTATGTTAAGTAAGAAAGGCTCAACGCCCGTCCGGCTGAACGATAAACAGAATTATTACTATATTCCTGATTTAAGTCGTACGGGCGGGGCTCAAACCATCTTCGCTAAAGCTTCGGCGGTCAAAGGGTGTGATGGTATGACAATACGATGTTATGACTGATTATTGGGAATCGAGGTTTTTATCAGAATATGATACTAACCCTAACTGTATCTTCAATAATCATCCGGTTTTCTTTGGCAGGTTTCCAGGCAGGTCCCTCTTTTATGAGCCTTATGGCCTCTCTTGAATATGGTTGTCCAGGCGTGTTAATTATTTTAATGTTTGTAATCGTGCTATCAATAAGGACTTTGAAGCTTATGACAACAACCTGTTGTTCTGATTTTTCAGATTCAGGTTTTCGTATGTTTTTTTCGATGTATATATCAAAACTATCTTTTCCAACTACCGGTTGAGCTGGTGTATAATCTCTGAAGGTTACACTTTTTGCATTAGCAGGAGTTGGAGCAGCACGAGCAATATCCATCCTTTTCTCAGCTTCAAAGGTTTTAACAGCAACCTCCTCTGCAGTTATTGCAGAAGGATCAGGTTTTGTAACTTCTGAATCCTGAAATACTTGCTTTTGAGGTTCTGCAACTAATAATTCTGCGACTTTAATATTGGCAGGCTGATCATCTGCTTTTGCTGTTTGAGGAACAGGAGGAGGAATATCCTTCTTTTTATCAGATACTTGTTTTGTCGGCATCGATAATGGTTCCTGTATAGGGATAGAGAACGGAGCCTTTCCCTCCATACTTATATTTTCACTGAGAGTTACAACCTGTTTTCTTCTCTGTGTAACGATAAATATGGTAGAGATCACCATTAGAACAGCAACAGAAGCAGCTATCCGGTAATAGATAAACCCTTTTCTTTTGGAGGTTATTGTTTTTAGCCGTTTTTGAAGATGATCCATATCTCTTAAAGCTTCTTCAGTTGATATAGAATCAAATCCTTCTACTGCTTCCTCTGCAAACGGATTTCTTTGCAGCTCCCTTTCAAAAGCATTTCTCTCTTCTCCGGTCATCTCATTCCGCCTATAACGGAGAAAGCCGGTCAGCGAGCTTTTTTTATTTTTATTCTTGTCCGTCATGTTTTTCATCAAGACAAAGTTTCAGATTTCTTTTAGCATTCTGAAGATTACTCTTCACATTTTTTTCATCGAGATTCAGATTAATTGCTATCTCGTTATAGCATTTGTTTTCGTAATAGAATAGCCTGATGCACTCTTTTTGTTCCTTTTTCAGTCTTTCTATGCAATCAGCAAGAGTTTTCTCCATATCCGGTTCATCTTTATCTATAGGATGCATAAATAAACTGTTTTCCATAATACCGGAAGAATCACTTATCCATTCATTTAGTTTCCTTTCCTGGGATTTCTGCGATCGTAATTCCATGAGACAATAGTTTTTTGTTACTACATGCAGCCAGCTTCTAAAGTTTTCGATCTTATGTTTTGGTATCTCAATTATGAGCTTCTCAAATATCTGCATTACTGCATCCATTGAATCATCCCGGTTCTTTAGATATTTAAGACATACACCGTATACAAGGTGCATATAACCGGAATAAAGTTCACCAAGTACCTCGAGGTCACCTGTTGAACCGAATTCTATCAGTAGATCCTCATCTGCCTTATGAACCTTTTTATTACCTGGCATCTTAAAAACCATCCTAATTAAAGCTTAATGATTTAGTATTGTCATTCCCTCTTGCCGCATACCCCATACCCCATACCGCAAACCGTGCGCTATTAATTAATCTTAAAGTTAGTTGAAATGTGAGAAATAAATGAGGTGATTTATGGAATTATAGAATTTATTGCATCATATGATAAATGTTTAACTAAAAAATAATGTCATGAAAAAAAGTTTATCAATTTTAGCAATACTAATTCTGGCAGCAATAATGGCTGCTTTTACGGAATCAAGAACAATTACAGGTAAGGTAACTGACAGCCAGGGTCATCTAATGCCTGGAGTAAGTGTATCTGTAAGAGGAACTTCTACAAAAACTACCACAGATTATAGCGGTAGTTATAAAATTACTGCTGACCAGCAGTCAAGGATCCTCGTCTTTTCATTTATCGGATATACTACTGTTCAGGAAAAAATCGGAGACAGGAGTATTATTAATGTTAAAATGATGGCTGAAATTGTTTCTTTGGAAGAAGTTGTCACCATAAGGTACGGAGCTAAAAAGGATATGGTCTCGAAATCAATGTTCGTGGCAGCACCTTCAGGTATGGCTTATAATTCAAGATCTAATTTCCCGCGTTTTAATAATAATTTTAACACTGAGGGATATGCGTCTGTAAATGAGAATGGTTATAAGAATGTAATAAATAATCCTTTATCGACATTTTCTATTGATGTTGATAATGCTTCGTACTCTAACATAAGAAGGTTTATTAACATGGGACAACTGCCACCGGCTGATGCTGTAAGGATTGAGGAGATGATCAATTATTTCAAATATGATTATCCCGAACCGCAGGGAGAACATCCTTTTTCAGTTTATACCGAACTGGCTGTATGTCCATGGAATAGAAAACATCAACTGTTACATGTTGGTCTGCGTGGGAAAAGCATTGATAAATCTTCACTGCCCCCTTCAAATCTGGTTTTTCTTATCGATGTATCTGGTTCGATGAATGCTCAAAATAAACTTCCACTTCTCAAATCAGCGTTCGGGTTACTGGTTAATGAGCTTAGGCCTCAGGATCGAGTCGCGATTGTTGTTTATGCAGGTGCTGCAGGACTGGTACTTGAATCAACACCCGGAAACAGGAAAGAGGTAATAATGGCAGCGATTGATAATCTTGAGGCTGGCGGATCAACAGCTGGTGGTGCCGGTTTGAAACTTGCTTATTCTGAGGCAGACAGAAACTTTGTAAAAGGTGGTAACAACAGGATCATACTGGCAACAGATGGTGATTTTAATGTGGGTGAATCGAGCAACGGCGGTATGGAGAGACTTATTGAAGCTAAGCGAGATCTTGGGGTTTTCATAACCGTGCTTGGTTTTGGAATGGGTAATATAAAAGATGATAAGATGGAGATAATTGCAGATAAAGGGAACGGTAACTACTCTTATATTGATAACCTGCAGGAAGCCAGGAAAGTATTGGTTCGCGAATTTGGTGGAACACTTTTCACCATTGCCAAAGATGTGAAATTTCAGATCGAATTCAATCCGGCAAAGGTTGAATCTTACAGACTTATTGGATATGAGAACAGACTTCTGAACGATGAGGATTTCAATGATGACACAAAAGATGCAGGAGAGATGGGAGCGGGACATAATGTAACTGCTCTGTACGAATTGATACCGGCTGGTTCAGGTGAAAGAATACCCACTGTTGACCCGCTTAAATATCAGTCCTCAAGATCAGGTAAGCTAAGGGGAAATGAGCTCTCTGATGAATATCTTACAATTAAACTTCGTTATAAAAAGCCCGATGGAATAACCAGCATGTTGCTTGATAAGCCGGTAAGAGGGTATATTAATGAGATGGAAGATGCTTCAGATAATTTAAGGTTTGCAGCTGCTGTTTCCGAATTTGGAATGATTTTGAGAGATTCGGAATTCAAAGGCAATGCAACGCTCGATGGAGCAGCCCGTCTGGCCAGGTTATCAAGGGGTGACGATGAAGACGGTTACCGGTCTGAACTGATCAGATTGATAAATACCGCAAAAGATATGAGGGTTCTGGCTGATAAGAAATAGTTAAATGCTACCTCTGTGGCCCTCTGTGTACCTGCCTGCACCAATGGCTTTGGCAGGCCCCGCTCAATGATCGGGACAGAAGAATTTGAGAAAAAATTAACAGATATGAAAGATTTACTACTATTATTTGATATAAATCTTTAAATATTGTTGTGTAGCTCAAATTTATATTTTCCCCAGAAACAGGTCAATCTCTTTTGCTACCTTTCTTCCTGAAGCAATCGCGTTGACCACAAGACTTGCCCCACTTATTGTATCTCCTGCTGCAAATACTTTAGTGATATTTGTCGCCATTGAGTTATTTACCTTAACATTTTTCCTGTTATCAAGTTCAACACCTAGCTCGGTAAGCAAGCCCTCGAGTACCGGATGAACAAATCCGAGTGCAAGAAGTACCAGGTCTGTCTCGATAACCCTTCGTGTGCCAGGTACCGGCTTCATAATTAATTTGCTATTTACAGATTCCCATAAGACCTCCTCAACTTCGGTACCTCTGGTAATTTTACCATCACCAACAAACCTTATGGTTGAGATGTTCCATAGCCTTTCACAACCCTCTTCATGAGAGGTGGTTGTCTTAAGTACTTTTCCCCAGTATGGCCATGGATTATCGGGTGTTCTGTTTTCAGGAGGTTTAGGAAGAATTTCTATCTGTGTAACGCTTAAAGCTTTCTGTCGTATGGAAGTCCCTACACAGTCTGAACTGGTGTCTCCTCCACCTATGACAAGTACTCTTTTCCCCTCAGCACTTATATGATTGTCGGCAGCTGATAATTGCCCCGCATTTATCATGTTCTGTGCAGTAAGAAAATCCATAGCAAAATGTATTCCTTCGAATTCATTACCTGTAACTGGCAGGCTCCGTGGAAAGCCAGCACCGATAGCAATGCAGATTGCATCGAATTTATCAATAAGCTCCTTACCTGTTATATCCTTACCTATCGTGACATCTGTCTGGACAGTAAGTCCCTCTTTAATCATCAGATCAAGTCGTCTGTCGATAGTTGACTTGCTAAGCTTAAAATCGGGAATACCATATCTCAATAATCCCCCGGCTTCTCCATCCTTCTCAAAGAGAGTGACGAGATGGCCTGCTTTATTTAACAAATCTGATGCTGCCATTCCTGCAGGACCACTACCGATTATAGCAACTTTCTTTCCAGTCCGTTTTCTTGGAGGTTCAGGTTTAATGTAACCTTCTGCAAAAGCTTTTTCAACAATAGCTACCTCATTTTCACGTATTGTAACAGGTTCCTTGTTAATATTTAAAACGCAGGCATGTTCGCAGCTTGCCGGACATATTCTACCAGTGAACTCAGGAAAATTATTTGTAGCTATTAACCTGTTATATGCACCTTTCCAATCACCTTTGTATAATAGATCATTCCATTCGGGAATTAAATTATCAACCGGGCAGCTCCAGTGGCAAAACGGAATACCACAATCCATACATCTCGAAGCCTGAAGCATCCTGTCTTCACTATTAAGCACCTGCTCTACTTCACTATGGTCGTGAATCCTTTCATTTACTGGTCTGTTACCGGCATCCTTCCTTTTTATTTTTAAAAACCCTGTTATATCAGCCATAATATTCCTTTATAAATCGTTGCTCGTCACTGGTTACCGGTTATTGAGGCTTCGCCGAAATCACGCTTTGCGTGACTGATTACTGATTACTTGTTACTCGTTTCTTGTTATTAATGTCAAAATAACGTTGCCCTGTGCCCTGTGCCCTGAGCCCTGAGCCTTAGCTGGCACTTATTTCCAGATCAATCTCAACATCAGCAATTTTCTTTCTGATCTCCTCAAGTTTCTGTTCCTGTAGAACCTTCTTATAATCATAAGGTATTATCTTAATAAACATTGGGAGGTATTTATTAAGATCATCAAGGATCATTTTTGCCTTTTTGCTGTTAGTGAACTGATAATGAAGACTTATGAGTTCGGAAAGTTCAATAACATCGCTATGGTCTTCAACAAGTGATAGCTCAACCATGCCCATATTGCAGTAATAGTCAAAATCTCCATTTTCATCAAAAACATATGCCACACCGCCGCTCATCCCTGCAGCAAAGTTGCTCCCGGTTGAACCCAAAACTACCACACGTCCTCCTGTCATATATTCACAACCATGGTTACCAACCCCCTCAACAACTGCATTAGCACCGCTGTTTCTTACTCCAAAACGTTCACCGGCAACGCCTGATATATATATCTCTCCTCTTGTTGCACCGTAGAGCACAGTATTCCCAATAATAATGTTCTTATCTGGTTCAAAAATAGATCCTGGAGGAGGGACAACAATTATCCTGCCACCGGAAAGCCCTTTTCCAAGGTAATCATTTGAATCACCTTCCAGATAAAGTTCTACACCGGCCGATAGGAAAGCACCGAAACTCTGACCTGCTGATCCGCTAAACTTGCATTTAATTGTTCCATCAGGCAGACCTGTTGAACCATATATAGAAGTTATCTTGCCGGAGAGCATTGCTCCGGTAGTTCTGTCAGTATTATGAATAAGCCTTTGTATAACAACAGGTTGTTTATCTGAAATGGCAATTTCAGCTTCTGCAATTAACTCTCTATCAAGGACATGTTCTATTTTATGATCCTGAATGTCAACACAGCGCATAGCATTTTCCGAAGCTTCCACCGGCAGAGTAAGCAACCCTGTCAGATCAATATTTTTGATCTTCCAGTGATTTACATCAGGGTTTCGTTCAAGCAGGTCAAAACGGCCAATTATATCATCCATCTTTCTAAATCCCAGTTCAGCAAGATGTTCTCGTACTTCTTCTGCTAAAAAGCGGAAAAAAGCCACAAGATTATCAGCTCTTCCCCTGAATCTTTTTCTAAGTTCAGGGTTCTGGGTTGCCACTCCTACAGGACATGTATTGAGGTGACATTTGCGCATCATTACACAACCTAATACGATGAGAGCAGAAGTTGAGAATCCAAATTCCTCAGCACCCATTAAGGCTGTCATTATTATATCTTTCCCGGTTTTTAGCTGACCATCGGCCTGGAGCATCACCTTACTGCGGAGGTTATTCATGACAAGCGTTTGCTGTGTCTCTGAAAGCCCCAGTTCAAGAGGTAACCCAGCATGTTTTATTGATGATGATGGACTGGCTCCTGTACCACCTTCATAGCCGCTTATAGTTATTAGGTCTGCACCTGCTTTGGTAACGCCTGCAGCTATTGTACCTACCCCGCTCTCAGAAACAAGTTTTACACTTATTTTTGCTGCAGGGTTGACATTTTTCAGATCGAAAATAAGTTGAGCAAGGTCTTCAATAGAATAGATATCGTGATGAGGTGGCGGAGAAATAAGAGTAATACCTGGTATGGAATATCTCGTTTTTGCGATGATCTTATCAACCTTATGTCCGGGTAGCTGTCCTCCCTCTCCGGGTTTTGCTCCCTGAGCAATTTTTATCTGGATCTCGTCAGCATTGACAAGGTAATTGGTTGTTACACCAAAGCGACCGCTGGCTACCTGTTTGATAGAGCTTCTTACGCTGTCTCCGTTATCGAGACGTTTAAACCGTTCAGGATCCTCACCTCCTTCACCTGTATTGCTTCGGCCTCCAATTCGATTCATTGCGATGGCCAATGTTTCATGAGCTTCGCGACTTATTGAACCATATGACATGGCTCCTGTTACAAATCTTTTCATTATCTGCTCAACAGGTTCAACTTCCTCAATTGGAATAGGGTTGTTTTTTATTTTTAACAAACCTCTTATGAATCCCGGTCTTGCTGTATTGGCATTTGCAAGTTGGCTGTATTCCTTGAACTTACTATAATCAGCTGTTTTAGTACTCCATTGAAGCAGAGCGATGGTTTCAGGGTTCCATGCATGATGTTCTCCATGCTTGCGGTATGAGTAAACCCCCTCTGTAAGCATCTCAGATTGTTGTTCTTCAATAAATGCTTTCCTGTGTGGAATAAGAACCTCCTCCGCCATCTCATTTAATCCGATTCCGCCGATACGTGAAGTTGTTCCTGAAAAGTACCTGTTAATTACATCAGGATGAATACCAACAGCTTCAAAAATTTGTGATGACCGGTAACTCCTGAGTGTACTTATCCCCATTTTTGACATTATCTTCATGAGACCCTTATTAACGGCATTAATATAATTCTCTTCCGCTTTCTGGTAATCGAGCTGAATTGCCTTATCTTTAACCAGTTTATCAATAATTGCAAAACTCATATAGGGATTTATAACGCTTGCTCCATATCCGAAAAGCAGTGCAAAATGCATTACATCACGTGGTCCAGCCGATTCAACAACAATATCGATCTGCATCCTTTTGCCCCTTTTTATCAGGTGGTGATGCACAGCAGAAACAGCCAGTAATGAAGGAATTGGTGCAGTGTCCTTATTAATTCCACGGTCAGAAAGTATGATATAATTTTTTCCTTTATCAACGGCTGATTCTGCATCGACACATAATTGATCAACAGCGCTCTGTAATCCTTCAGCGCCTTTATCTGCATCAAAATGCAATAATAGGTTTGCAGCTGAAAATCCTTTATATCTCAGGTTTTTAACTACCCTGAAATAAGTGTTGGATATTACTGGCATTGTGAAGCGGACCATTTTTACATGATAAGGTGATGTTTCGAGAAGGTTTTGTTGCAACGATCCAAGATAACCTGACAGTGTCATTACTAACTCTTCCCTGATAGGGTCTATAGGAGGATTTGTAACCTGGGCAAACAACTGTTTAAAATAATTGAACAACCTGTAAGGCTTTTTTGATAGTACAGCAACTGGTACATCATTACCCATTGAACCAAGGGGCTCTTTCCCAGTGGCAGCCATCTCCTTAATAGTCCTGTCAGTATCTTCAAGAGAGTAGTTAAATGAGGTTTTGTATATATCATATTGATCTCCCATTTCAGGGGTTACCTTTTGTCCTGTCTCAATCTCCTCCAAATTAACCATGTTCTGTTGAATCCATTTTCCATAAGGAAATTCTGCGGCCAGCTTGGCTTTTAACTCTTCATCATAATGAATCTTACCTGTTTTGGTATCAACAAGAAGCATTTTCCCCGGTTTCAGACGTCCCTTTTCCCTGATTTTCTCAGGAGCAAATGATTGAACACCAGCTTCCGAGCCCATGACAATAAGATCATTGGTTGTTATAACATATCTTGATGGACGGAGCCCATTCCTGTCAAGCATTCCTCCTATATATCTGCCATCAGAAAATATTAGTGATGCAGGACCGTCCCATGGTTCCATGAAGGTAGAGTGATAATGGTAGAAATCACGTAACTCGTTGGGAATTGGATTCTTGGCATTTATTGATTCGGGAATAAGAATTGACATTGCATAAGGTAGCGATTTACCGCTCATAATAAGAAATTCCAGAACATTATCAAGAGAGGCCGAATCACTTTTGTCGGGTTCAATAACCGGATATAACCTTGTAAGATCGCCTAGTTTTTCAGATTTCAGGATTGATTCCCTCGCCTCCATCCAGAAGCGGTTACCCCTGATAGTATTAATCTCACCATTATGTCCCAGCATTCTGAATGGTTGTGCAAGATCCCAACTTGGAAATGTATTTGTACTGAACCGGGAATGGACCAGGGCGATGGCACTATGCAACCTCTCATCATTCAGGTCGAGGTAATACTCTCCAAGCTGATGGGATGTAAGCATACCCTTATATACAAGTACTTTTGTGGAAAGACTCGGTATATAAAATAAGCCCTTCTGATTAATATTCGAATTGCGGATAATATTTTCAGTCCGTTTCCTGATAATATATAATTTACGTTCAAGATCTTCCTGCTGCAAATCAGAACCTAAAAGAATTTGCAGAATCTCTGGCTCAGCAGCTCTTGAAATATCACCAATTACAGAACTATTTCGTGGTACGTCTCTGAAGCCAATCAGATTCACTCCTTCTTCTTTAATGATTTTTAGTAATATCTCCTGGCACTTTGATGCATCAGAACTATCCTGTGGAAGAAATACAAGTCCTGTTCCAAATTGTCCTGCCGGAGGGAGTGAATAACCCTGAATCAGGTAAAAATCACGAGGTACCTGTATCAGAACACCTGCACCGTCGCCTGTTTTACTGTCGGCCCCTTCTGCTCCACGGTGGGTCATGTTTATAAGTATATCAAGGCCCTGCCTGATAATTGAATGAGACTTTTTCCCATGCAGATGTGCAACAAATCCAATTCCGCAATTATCATGCTCAAACTCCTTCCTGTATAATCCCTGCTGATGTGGCCGTTCTGTTTTCATAATATTTACCTTGCTTTTCTTCTCTCTAAATTGTACAAAAAAACCGTCCTCTGTGTATCAAAGAACGGTCATCCCAAATCCGATACCAAGTAACATTCTCATTCAGTTCCAATTAACCTCTTAATGAGTCGTAAGTATAAGATGGATTTAAAGTAATTCATTTGTTTTAATAATTACTGACAAATATACTACTTATTCTTACAAATTATCACAAATGCCGGTAAAAATATTAATGAATAGTAAGAAAATATTTGAAAAGTTATAAATTTACTAATCAACAATAGGGAATGATGCTTATTCCCAATATTCATACAACCCTGAAACAAATTGGATATTATTTTGTTACCTTGTAATTTTTGGAGCCTCCATCCCCTCTTGACGCAGATACCGGAAGCTTCTTACAGAGGTGAACAAAATATCAAATTCTGAAAAGATAGATGGTTTAAAATGATTTTATCTATATTTGGAATACCTTTTCATTAACTAAAATTATATAGTCATGTCACACGAAAAAGCTAAAGAACAGACAAAACACAAGAAGGAACCGGCAAAAAGTCTGAAAGAAAAGCGCGCTGCAAAAAAAGCTAAGAAAGAGGAAAAAAAGAGACAGTAAGGACTGTTTTATTGTCTAAATATCTAAATGTCTGGTTGTCTAAAGGTCTTAAATTCCCAGCCATTTATTTTTAAAAGGAACACCTATTCAAATAATACAAAAAAATCCCGGTCAACTGACCGGGATTGAATAATAAATCTTTGTATAGATAAACTAAGCTAGTCTTACGTCTACTGCATTAATTCCTTTTTTGCCTTCCTGAAGTTCAAATGTTACTTCATCATTCTCTTTAATCTGATCTTTCAGACCTGATACGTGTACAAAATATTCATTATCCGAATCTGCGTCTTTAATGAATCCGAATCCTTTTGATACATTAAAAAATTTTACTGTTCCTTTGTTCATTTTATTCTGTTTTTTAAAATTAGTGCCGCAAGCTACATAATTAATTTGAAATAATCCAAATTATTTTATAATAATCTGATATATAATTGATTTGTTTATGAAAATTTCATCATTACTTCATCATTATTTCATCATTGAAAATATTTCTACTTTTGTTGCTTGATTATTAACATAGAATTTTATAATGAAAAGATCATTTACAGTTTGGATAACATTATTATTTATTGGAGTTAATGTCCTCTGTCAGTCTACATTTCAGACAATAGCCGAAAAATCAGATTTTACTTCAACATCAGATTATGAGGATGTGATGACTTTTATTGATCACCTGAAAAAATCATCTCCCTATATCAGGGTTGAGAATATTGCAACTTCAGCTGAAGGGAGGGAGATTCCTTTATTGATAATCGGAAACCCTTTGCCAGAGAATCCGGAGGATCTTTTAAATGACAAAAGAATTGTTGTATATGTGCAGGCAAATATACATGCAGGTGAAGTTGAAGGCAAAGAGGCTACATTGATGTATGTCAGAGATTTACTACAAGAGGGAGATCCAGTTATTTTGAAAGATGTTGTATTACTGATCTGCCCTTTATTTAATCCTGATGGAAATGAGAAGATCAGTCCACTTAACAGGACTAACCAGAATGGTCCTGTTAATGGTGTAGGAGTGAGACACAATGGACAGTTTCTTGATCTGAACCGCGATGCCATGAAGGCTGAATCACCTGAAGTAAGGGGAGTGTTAACGAATGTCTTTAACCGTTGGGATCCATCTGTCTTTATGGATTGTCATACAACAAACGGATCGTATCATGTAGAACCTGTAACTTTCACTTGGATGGTAAATCCTAATGGTGACAATTCACTGATATCCTATATGCGTGATAAGATGATGCCGGAAATGTCGAAGACACTATTTAGTACTTACAAAGTTGAAAACTGTTTTTACGGTGAGTTTTACGATATGATGAATCCTGAAAAAGGCTGGGTTTTGGATGCCTCAGAGCCGCGCTACATGAGCAATTATTTTGGAATCAGGAACAGGCTCGGCATCCTTAATGAAAATTATGTTTATGCTGATTTCAGATCGAGGGTTCTTGGCTGTTATTTTCTGATCCATTCTTTACTCGATTATGCATCAACTCATAGGGTAGAAATAAAAAACCTCTTGCATGAAGTTGATAACAAAACGATTAAACGAGGGACTAATCCTGCTGTAACTGATTCGTTTGCAATTGAATACTCAGTTAAACCAGTTCCGGCAAAGGTTACGATAAAGACATTTGAGGTCGATGTTACAAAAGGGCCAAATGGCAGAAAAAACTATAATAAAAGCGATAGGCAAAAGGATGTTGAAGTGCCATATTATATTGATTATTACCCAAGTAAGAGTGTTAAATTCCCATTTGCGTATCTTATCACAATAAAAGATCCGGCAATTATTGATCTTTTAAATTTACATGGTATTAAATTTGAGAAGCTGAAAAATGATGCTGAAATTGAGGTGGAGAAATTTAATATCAGCGAATTAATTGGTTCTGAGCGTTTAAACCAGGGTCATTATACAAATACAATTAAGGGTAAATATCTGAGAGAAACTATTGATTTTCCAGCAGGAACAATAGTAGTCAGAACAGATCAACCACTCGCGAATGTTGCAGCATACCTTTTGGAACCACAATCAAATGATGGTATGATGACATGGAACTTTTTTGATCGTTATCTGTTACCGCAATGGGGAATGGGATATTATCCCTACCCAGTGTATAAAGTTTTGGATAGAACTGATTTGAAAACAATTTCTTCATTGTAATATACAATTTACAGAATCTTCCGGTACATATTGCAGTCTGTATCTATTAAGAATTCAAAATTGCTTTAGCTTTTTCGTCAAGTGCGTCAGTCATAAAAGGGATACCTGTTAATTCTTCAGTTTCACGGTTAGCCGTAATCAAATCATCTCTACTGAGTTCAGATATATCGAACTTTCTTACTCCTGCCATAAATTGCTGCAATCCACATGCAAGTTTATCAGCATAGCCACATAGCGCAATAGCACCCAGAGGTATATTCTTCATTTCATCTGCACCTACTCTGTTCTTTATAGTTTCCCATTCTGCAAATATTTCTTCAGGATATTTTCCATATTCAGTCACTGAGGGTGGTAATGCATCCCAGTGTCCGTTAATATCCGCTTTCCTGTCGGGGTAAAATACTCCTTCAATATTGCTTCCAAGGAAACCGGCAATCATTGGAGCTCTTCCTAAGCAAATAAGCTTTGTATAAGGGGCAACAAGTGAAAGGGCTTTGAATAAATGATCTTCACGGGCAAATCCTCCGGCTAATGAAATGTCAGGGACTTTAACTCCTCTTTTATCAAGTATCTGGCAATATTCATAAGCTTTTGCATGTAAAGCCAAAGATGGTATTCCCCAATGCTGCATCATATTCCATGGGCTCATTCCGGTACCTCCTCCTGCACCATCGATAGTCAGTAAATCAAGCCGGGCATCAGCTGAGAATTTAATTGCCATTGCAAGGGTTTCCATCCCATATGCTCCTGTTTTCAGAGTTATTCTTTTAAAACCGATCTTTCTCAGGTGTTGAACAGAATTCAGAAAATCTTCATGAGTCTCTTCCACAGAATGTTTATTTGTTGAGCCTAAGCGGCTATGCCTGGCAAATGAAGTTACAGCTCTGTTTTCATAACCTCTTATGACCACCGGATCAGTGGGATCCGGATCAACAATGTATCCCCGGGCTTTCAGGAACTGAGCATATTCAAGGTCAGTTACCTGTATTTCACCTCCAATATCTTTTGCTCCCTGTCCCCATTTTAGCTCAATAATCACATCATTTCCATATTTTTCAATCAGGTACTCAGCAACCCCATTTCTTGTATCTTCAACATTCATCTGTACAATCATTGCGCCATGACCATCATAATAACGCAGGAAATACTCTATTCTTCTGTCCAGTTCCGGAGATTTTGTTGTTTTACCATTTTTTATTTCTGATTTTTTATCTACTCCGACAACATTTTCACCTACAACAATAGGAATACCTGTCAATGCAGCTCCAACTGCAAAAGAAGGCCAGTAACGTGCTGCAATAAATGTCGATCCAAGAGCCCCGGTCATTACCGGAATCCTGCATTTGGTTTTTATTTCATTTCCAAACTCAGTCTCAATATTAACATTGGGAAAGATACAGTCATCGGGATTATCGGTAAGGTTGTTCTGAATACCGGAAGATCCGAATGCATAACCCTGAATTCGAAGGGCATGATACCCCGTTCCCACAGAAGATACATTGTTTCCGCCTGCAGTTGAATATCCGAACCTCCGTGGATATAGCATTTTTCTTCCTTCCATACATGAAAGCCATGTCTCACATTTTCCTCTACAAGCTGAATCACAAAGTGTACATAATCCTGATTCACAAGGCACACCACGGTTCACTGCTCCAAGAGCGTCATTGTTTTTCACACTTTCATACATAATATTAATATTTATGGCTGGATACTTAAAATTATTAAGATAATACTTAAATCAAATATAAATATTATTGCAATATAACGCAAGTAGTTACAAAAACAAAAAAATCAGTTATTAAAAAGAATTTGAATTTTGAATCCATTTTCCTTTGCCTCTTTTGCAAAGGCAAGGGTATAATCAAGATTATTTGGCAGTTGAGTAGGAGTATGGAATAGCCTGAGTCTTATCCAGTTATATCCATGATCCTTAAAAATCAGAAGTCCGGCTTTGACACTGTCATTCTCTCTAAATGAAAAACCTTTTTCTTCCGCATTCTTAAGGAAAGATAAATCAGATGTTATAAGAATGAATAATAACATCATTATTATAAAGACAGGTTGGAATCTGTCTTTAACCATCTTATTAAAAGGCAATCCTTTCATCAATTATAGTTTTATAAACAATACAAATCTATATAAATGTTGAGACTGATTGTAATCTGTATCAATATTTATACTATAAATTCCAGTTAATTTAATACCATTGTAAAGAATTCAATTTTTTCTGACCTTTGCGGACTGATTAACCAGGGAAATAAACTGATCATGAGAAAATGGCGAGTTGATGATTCAGCTGAATTATATAATATAAACGGTTGGGGTGTTGATTACTTTTCAATTAATGAGAAAGGGAATGTAACTGTTACTCCTCAAAAGAAAGGGGTATCAGTCGATCTGAAAGATCTGCTGGATGAACTGATTCTAACAGATGTCTCTACACCGCTTCTGGTAAGGTTTCCTGATATACTGGATGATCGTATTTTAAGTATTTCCAAGTGCTTTAAATCGGCATCTGAGGAGTATGGGTTCAATGGTAAGGGTTTCATAATTTACCCGATTAAAGTTAATCAGATGAGACCTGTTGTTGAGGAGATAGTCAGTCATGGGAAAAAATTCAATATTGGTCTTGAAGCAGGTTCCAAGCCTGAGCTTCATGCTGTAATTGCTATCAATACGGATCCCGAATCACTTATTATATGCAATGGATATAAGGATGAAGATTATATTGAGCTAGCACTTTTAGCTCAGAAGATGGGTAAAAGAATTTTTCTAGTTGTTGAAAAGCTCAATGAGCTTAAGCTTATTACTACTATTGCAAAACGGTTGAAGGTTAAGCCAAATCTTGGTATCCGTATTAAACTTGCAAGTGTGGGAAGCGGCAAATGGGAGGATTCAGGAGGAGATATCAGCAAATTTGGCTTAACTTCAAGTGAGTTACTTGAGGCAGTCGATTTTGTAGAGAAAAACAAAATGAAGGATTGTATCAGACTTATACATTTTCATATCGGAAGTCAGGTTACTAAGATACGGAGGATTAAGATAGCCTTGCGTGAGGCCTCTCAGTTTTATGTTGAGCTGCGTAAGTTGGGCTTTAATGTTGAATTTGTAGATATTGGAGGTGGCCTGGGAGTAGACTACGATGGCACGGGCTCATCAAATAGTGAAAGCAGTGTTAATTATTCTATCCAGGAGTATGTAAATGATTCCGTAAGCACATTTGTTGATGCTAGTAATAAAAATAATATCCCTCATCCAAATGTAATTACTGAGTCTGGCCGGTCACTAACTGCCCATCATTCCGTTCTTATATTTGAAGTTCTTGAAACCACAACCCTCCCTTCATGGGACCCCGAAGATCTTATTAATGAAAATGACCATGAGCTTGTAAAAGAACTTTACTTATTATGGGATAAAATTAATCAGGCAAGAATGCTAGAGACATGGCATGATGCTCAGCAGATCCGTGAAGAAGCTCTTGATAGATTTAGTTTTGGGCTTGTTGATTTGAAAACAAGAGCTCAGATTGAACGGCTATTCTGGTCCATTGCACGAAAAATAACACAGATGGCCAGTACTACAAAACATATCCCGGATGAGTTGCAACAGATATCGAAGATTTTATCCGATAAATATTTCTGTAATTTCTCATTATTCCAATCACTTCCTGATGCATGGGCTATAGATCAGATCTTCCCGATTATGCCCATTCACAGACTTAATGAGGAGCCATTACGAAACGCTACAATTCAGGATATGACTTGCGATTCTGACGGTAAGATCGATAACTTTATTTCAACCCGCAATTCATCACACCATATTCCGCTTCACTCTTTAAAAGGAAAAGAGGCATATTATTTGGGTGTATTCCTGGTAGGTGCGTATCAGGAGATACTGGGTGATCTGCACAACTTGTTTGGAGATACTAATGCTGTTCATGTTTCAGTTGATGATAAAGGTTATAAGATTGATCAGGTAATTGATGGGGAGACAGTTGCCGAGGTGCTGGATTATGTGCAGTACAATTCTAAAAAGATGGTACGAACTGTAGAAACCTGGGTAACATCTTCAGTTAAGGCCGGAATTATCACACTTGAGGAGGGTAAAGAGTTTCTTTCAAATTACCGTTCTGGTCTGTACGGATATACTTATCTTGAATAATCAGGATTACTATTTTTATTGTATTTTTAGAATTTTAAGAAAATATGTTTTAACTTAGAATCTTGAATTTATAAATTTCAGGTTGTTAAATAATAAACCTTTTAATCAATTTAACTATGAGTAACGGAACATTTGATTTTAATCTATTTATTAAGGAATCAAAAGATGTCCTTGTAAATCCGAAGTCTTACTTCTCAACCATGAAAACATCGGGAGGTATGGCTGAACCTTTAATTAAGGCACTAATCTATGGTGCGATTTCTGGTGTATTCTCATTTATTTGGAGCCTTCTTAATATCGGTGCAGTAACTGGTGGCTTATTTGGTGGCGCTATCGGGATTATGGTTTTTATTTGGGCAATCATTGGCTCAATAATCGGATTATTTATTGGTGGTGTGATTTTACTTATCTTATCTGCAATTTGTAAAGGGAACACTGATTTTGAGGCTAATGTAAGAGTAACAGCATCTTTAATGGTCATAATGCCTATAAGTTCACTTTTAGGTTTTGCCGGTGGACTTAATCTTTATCTGGGAGTAATAATCGGGCTCGCAGTTAACATATTTATGTTATGGCTTTTATACAATGGACTTGTTGAAGCGCTAAAATCAAATCCAGGAACCACTAAAGTTGTATCATATATACTGGTGGCACTTTTTGTTCTTTTTATGTTGATTGGCCTTGGAGCAAAGAAAGCTGCTAATAGTTTCATGAAAGATTTTAATAATTCCGATGTTAAAGAATTACTGAAAGATATAGAGAAAGATTAGAATTATTAACTTGAGCACTACGCGCCAGGTTCCCGAAAATAATATTTGAATCGGACCTGGCGTTTTAGTTTAAAATATATTAGGTAATAATGAAAAACTGGTTATTCTCCAGAAATGTCTTTGTAGTTCTGGCATATAGGATCTTACTCATTATGCTCCTCTTCTCATTATGCAGAATTGGTTTCTTTTTATTTAACTATAAGATGTTTCCGGGAGTATCCTTAAGTCAATTCTTTACTATTTTACAAGGAGGTCTTGCATTCGATATTTCAGCTGTGGTTTATATTAATATCCTGTTTATCTTTTTACATATAATACCTCTCGAATTTCGCTATTCTGATGTTTTTCAGAAAATAATGAAATATCTGTTTTTCGTTACAAATGGAATCGCAATTGCGATGAACGGGATGGATTTTGTTTATTACAAGTTTGTTGATAAAAGAGCAACAGCAGATGTGTTTAAAACATTTGAAAATGAATCCAATCTGGGTAAGTTATTCTTCAGGTTCCTTTTCGATTATTGGCCTGCTACCTTGTTCACAATTTTATTGTGGTTTCTGATGGTTTATCTCTATAATAAGGTAAAAACTGAAAGACCTTTTCCTGGTAACAAAATAAGCTATTATACGATAAATATTTTGATGATACCTCTTGTTATTGCTCTTGTTGTTGGTGCCGCAAGGGGTGGATATAAACATTCAACTCGTCCTATAACTATAAGCAATGCTACCCGCTATGTAGAAACACCGCGTGATGTAGCCATTGTATTGAATACTCCTTTCAGCATATTAAGAACATTCGGTAAAAAAACCCTGGTAAACTACAAGTTCTTTGATAATGAAAAACTTACTGCATTATATAATCCTCATTATACTCCAATCGGGACGAAGCCTTTTACGAATGATAATGTGGTTGTAATAATTCTTGAGAGCTTTGCAAGGGAATATATTGGGTCTCTGAACCCGGAACTTGAAGGAGGGAAATATGAGGGTTATACCCCTTTCATTGATTCTCTGATTAAAGTGAGTCTTACTTTTGATGTTTCAATTGCTAACGGGAAAAAATCAATTGATGCAATCCCTTCAATTCTTGCTTCTGTGCCATCACTGGAAACTCCTTACATAATTTCTCACTACGCTAATAATCTGATCAACGGATTACCTCACCTTCTTAAAAAGAAAGGATATTATTCTGCCTTTTTTCATGGAGCACCAAATGGGTCAATGGGATTTGACTCATTTACAAAAATGGCAGGATTTGATGACTATTTCGGGTTAGATCAGTATCCGGAAAAAGCTGATTTTGATGGTATGTGGGGTGTATGGGATGAACCCTTTTTCAAATTTTTTGGAGAAAAAATGAATACATTTAAACAACCCTTCATTACAGCAATATTTTCAGTTTCCTCGCATCATCCGTTTAAAGTACCCGAAAAATATATAGGTAAATTTAAAAAAGGTCCGGCTCCTATTCTTGAGGTTGTTGGGTATTCTGATTTTGCACTTAAGGAATTATTTCATCAAATGTCTGCTAGTCAATGGTTTAAGAACACACTTTTTGTTATTACAGCCGATCATACAAATGAATCAGTTCATAAGGAATTTCAGAATAATTTTGGTGCATACTCTGTGCCGATAATATTTTTTAAACCTGGAATTGATCTAAAGGGTTATAAGAATCGAATTGCACAACAGATCGATATAATGCCAACTATCTTAAATTATCTTAATTATGATGAAGACTACATTGCTTTTGGAAATAACCTGTTAGACGATTCCTATGAATCATTTGCATTCAATACTAACGGAAGTACCTATAATCTTTATATGAAAGACAATATACTGGAAATGGTAGATAATAAGCCGGTTGGACTATTTAACTATAAAAAGGATTTGTTTCTTGAAAATAGTCTTATAGGAAAAGAACCGGAACTGGAGAAACAAATGGAGGATAAACTGAAAGCTATCATTCAAACTTATAACAGCAGGCTACTGGATAACAATATGGTTGTCAGAAAACAGGTTAAGTGCCTGAAATAATCATGAAGCTAATTCTATTTAATTCAATTAAATATAAAGAAAATTATGAAGTCACGTCGTCAGTTTTTTAAACTAGCAGGTACAGGTATCCTTGCAGCAGGAGTATCATCGGTATTTGCCTCTGTTCCCGTTTCAGGTTTAATCGAAAAAAGAGCGAATACATTCACTTTTGGAATGGCCGGATATACATTCAGGGAATTCACCGTTGAACAGACAATAGAAATGATGAAGAAAATTGGTGTAACTAAAATCTCTCTGAAAGACTTTCATTTGCCTTTAAACAGTACCCAGGAACAGATAAATGCGATTTTAGATAAGTTTAAAAAAGCCGGAATTGATGTTTACACTCTGGGTGTTATATATATGAAAACAGAGGCCTCTGTTGAGCAGGCATTTGAATATGCAAAAATGGCAGGGGTTAAAGTGATAGTCGGAGCGCCTGAATATGAGCTTCTTCCTTATGTTGAGAAGAAGATTAAAACATTTGATATCAAACTGGCAATCCATAATCATGGTCCCGACAACCCATTATTTCCAAATGCTACAGATATATGGAACCATATTAAAAATTTTGATTCTCGGATAGGTATTTGTCTCGATATCGGGCATACAACCAGAGATGGTCAGGATCCTTCAGTTGACATTGAAAGATATGGTAAACGGATCTATGATATTCATGTTAAGGATGTTGACAAAGCAGCAAAAGAGGGTAATACTGTTGAGATGGGAAGAGGGATAATTGATATTCCAAAGGTAGTTGCTACACTTCGTAAAATTGAATATAGTGGAACCTGTAGCCTTGAGTTTGAAAAAGACATGAAAGATCCTCTCGTAGGTATAGCTGAATCGATAGGATATTTCAAAGGAGTAATGGCCTGTAAGTAGGTAGGCAGTAGGCAGTAGGCAGTAGGCAGTAGGCAGTAGTAAGACTATTAGCCCTGAGCCCTGAGCTCTTCTTGTTAATACTTTTTCAGAAGTTCAAGCAGTTTGCTATCTAATTTATGTCCGTACCAGTCAGTATAATTTACATCGGAGCGGCCTGAATCCATTATTCCAAAATCGCCCCTGAAATTCCATAGAGCATAACCTATTCCGTTTTGTGTTAGTATGTCAATCACATCCCCGAACCAGGCAAGAAAAATGTCATGAGGTGTTTTTTTCCAGCATCCACATTCCCCACAATGAACACCGACTCCTTTCTCTAACAGGCTGATCCATGGTTTATAAAATTCTTCCAGTTGTTCCCTTCCATAGTATTTCCCATCGATTGTGCCCGGCCACACAGGGGTTGGTGCCTGCGAAGGATCCTTCCAGACCCAGGGAGCCTGGTAATGAGAGATGACTCCTGGCCAGTAGCCACGACAACTCTGAGCGATATTAAGATCAGTAATTTCAGGAATTACACTGTTCCCTCCACCGTTCCCGTCTGCAATTATCAATCGGTCAGGAGTTGCGGCCCTGATGGCTTTCGAAGCACCCTCTGCCACCAGACGGTACATATCACCGGGAACAGGGCCTTTTTTGGCAAACTGATCGTTCATATCTTCAATGTAGGCAGGTTCATTTAGAAGATCGAAACTTAATTTTTCTGAAGAGATATTTTTATAACGATCAGCCCACATACCCCAGTGAAAATTAAAAGCATCCTGGGCCTCTTTGTCTTTCCATAGATTATATGGTTCGTGAAAGCCTGCATTTATGCAATACCCTGGCGCACGATGAAGGTTTAGACTTACATGCAATCCGTATTTGTTGGCAGTAAGAATCAGTTTATCGATTTCTTCCAGTACTTTAGGGTCGGTTTGATATATTTCATCTTTGGTAATATCTTTCGAGTGGTCAAATGAAAGATACCGTGGATACGCCATTGGTAGTCTAACAAAATCAAAACCCCAGTCTGCCATCCATTTGAAATCATCCTCAGTTGACCTGTTTGCCTCGGGATTTCCGGGTGGCGATGGAGAAAAATAATCAAGCAGGTTGAAGCCTTTCCAGCGAGGCAACATATTTTTCGGAGGAGATGGTTTCACTGCAAATGAAAGATTACCTGCAACAGTAAGTGCAGTAGCTGACAGAGCGGAATTTCTTATAAATTTTCTGCGGCTAATTTTTTTCGGATCCATGTCGTGATATTTTATTACTGAAATAAAAATATTGTGTTCCAGGTATAGTTTATGTAATCATCTCTTTACACCCATTTCATCAAGAAGGAAACCGGCATTACCAAATTTTTCAGTAATAAACATGACGTACCTGATATCCACTGCAATGCAGCGTTGAAGGTCATAATCGTACTGCCAGTCGCTTATCATCGCTTCATAATTTCCGTCAAATGCCACACCGATAATCTCACCCTTTGCATTCATCACGGGGCTTCCGCTGTTCCCCCCTGTAATATCGCACTGGTTCAGAAAGGCAACAGGAACATCATTAAGTTCCGGATCGGACCATTGACCGAAATCTCTGTTTTTCTCCAATGTGACTAATCCTGCTGGAGCATCAAAAGGTTCTTTCCCGGTGTTTTTTTCCAACACACCCTGTAGAGAGGTTAATGGAAAGTACCAGACGCCATCCCTGGGCTTATATCCCTTGACTGGTCCCCATGTGAACCGGATAGTGCTGTTGGCGTCGGGATACATGGTGGTTCCTTTCCATTCATACAAAGCATCAATGTAATCTTTCCGCAGAGAGGTAACATTAGCTGCAAAGACATTACTTCTATTATCTATCTCCTCCGACATTGGGAAGATGTTCATTGCCAGTCGGATAAAAGGATCTCCTGTCTTTTTAATATCAGCTGCAGGTTTTCCGATCAGGCTTTTGGCGTAGGAGAGATCTTTTAATTTTGTCATACTATAAGCATTGTCCACCCATTGTTCAGGTGTCTTCCCCGAACCTTTGAGGATGTAATCAAGTCCGGTGATCTGCTGGTCCTCAGGCAGCGCTGCAGCCATCTTCAAAGCACGCAGGAGCATCGCCTTATCTGCTGTTTCATAGTAGTCGTTGTATGAGAATGTCAAATTTTCCGCGAAATCTTTCAGGGCTTCCTCTGCCATGCCGGGTTGCCTCTCTTCAACAGGTTTGTCCATCTCACGCGCTACATAGTAAATCTGGCCGGCCACATTAAGTAAAGTTCCTGATAGCCCCTGGAGGAGGCCGAATACCAGATCCCTGTCTTTTGTCTTTTCGATCACATCATATTGTGCTTTTACCTTCGACAGGATATCAGCATATTTTGCTTTTCTCTCAGGCGTACTATTTGCCCAGATCAGAAATTCTTTTTCAAAATCTATCTTTTCCTGCAGAAAGTGTGTTCGATTCATTCCATCGACATTACCCTGATAGTTTTTCATTGCATTAGCAAGCCCTTTGGTCAGATTTGCTACTTTAAGTTTCCCGGCCGGATCGTTTTTTGTGACCTCTTCTGACAACGAAATGATCTCCCTGAAGTTGTTAATTGAGAAAGGATAGTTGTAATTGAGGTTCCAATAAACCGAGTTTGATGAACGATATCGGGTAGTTGAACCAGGATAGCCAATGATGAAGCTAAAATCACTGTCATTCAGATTTCCCTGTGCCACCTTCAACCATACTTTTGGTTTGTATGGTATGTTTTCAGCACTGTATTCGCTCCCTTGTCCCTCTGGACTGACATACACCCTCATGAAGGAGAAGTCCCCTGTGTGTCTGGGCCACATCCAATTATCGGTCTCGCCCCCGTAATTGCCAATGGATGATGGTGGGGAATATACAATTCGAATATCCCTGAATACTTTATATGTGTACATGATGTACTGCTTACCGTTGTACATCGGAACGATCACTGCCTGCTGATCACCTCCCTCGGTGCTAACAGTTTCGGTCATCTCTGCAATGAAAGCATTTACTTTTTTATCTTTTTCAACAGGATCGATGATATTTTTTGTTGCTGCAATCACATCATCGGTGACATCTGTCATCTGGAGCATGAGTCTTGCCTGGTAACCGGGTGCCTGGATCTCAGCAGAGCGATCTTTGGCCAGGAAACCGTTTGTCAGGTAATCGCTGGATACGCTGGAAGCCCTCTGAAGTGCTGCAAAGGCAACATGGTGATTTGTCACCACAAGTCCTTCAGGTGATACGAAAGATGCGGAGCCTCCTCCAAGCTGGAGGATGGCATTGGCAAGACAAGGTTTATTGGGGTTATATATGTCTTCAATAGGGATATTAAGCCCTTTCTTTGCCAGGTCCAGTTGTTCGAGCTGATTCAGCATCCACATACCCTCCTGTGAAAGAGCAGAGTGGATCAGTAAGACACAAAAAAATGATAAAATCAAATGCTTTTTCATAGTACATCGTTTAGTTTTATAAGAAAGATAGAAAAACAAAAGTCTTTTTATTAAATTAATTCTATTGCTGACCGGCAATTGCCTTTTTTGCTTCTTCGAGATGAAGATATATATCGTGATCGTATATTGGTTTTAAATTCCAGCTTTTTTCAAGCATAGCCAGTGCTTCTTCATATTTGCCCTGCTTATATAATCCCCATCCTTTCGTATGTAAATAATTATAATTATCAGGACTCAATACTAATGCCTTGTCAATAAGATCCAAACCCTCATTAATGTTACGATCTTTGTCTATTAAAAAATAAGCAAGACTATTTATATGTTCCGGATTTTCAGGTTCTAATGAGAGGGCTTCATGATAATATCTCTCTGCTTCTGTTAGATTTCCTGCTTCAATATAACCAGCAGCTAAAATACTGTTTATTTCTGCATCTGACCAGGTATTATAGTATTAATAGAGATTATTACATCTACTAAAATATTTGTTTGCCTCAATTGAATCCCCTTCTGCTAATGACAAAATAAACTGCCGGTAGATTAGAAAAATGTTATCAGGAAAGTCCTTTTCTGCTCTCTTGTATAACTTCTTTTCTTTTTTATACAGCATGGTTTTATGGTATGCTTTGCCAAGTTGGTCTTTTTCGGCCAATCTGTTAAAAGCTAAAAACTCATACTGCCAGGCATAACATCCGGGATCACAATAAGTCTGTGAAATAATGGGTATAAATATGAGACACTTCAATTTGTCTTCGAGGCTCTTATCAACATTATGTGTATCCTGCAGACGGTCGTGTGGATTTTCATCGAAATAGACACTTATTTCTTCTTTAAATGTAGATTCCAGTTCATCCTTCAGGGCATCAACAAACTCACTAACCCACCTGTCGCCTTTGTTGTCTTTCTGGCGGTAGCTGATGAAGATGTCATATTCGTATCCTGGTATGAGACTTGCCATGTTAGTCGTTCAATATGATAAAGATATGAAAGTCTGAGATACGAAGCAAAATAAATCGATCACCAAGGTTTAACTAAGATCGATGTAATATGTTTGAACAAGGTCAGGAGAGCAATCTTAACAGCTATTAACTACTAGCTTCATCACTTACATCGTATAACATTGATTTTGCTGGTTGTAACATCACCGTAGTAAAAGCCGTATTTTAATACGGTGAAAAAAATTAAATTATGATACTTGGTAAAATAGATTAATGGCACATACGAAGCCTGATTGCAAAAGCCGGGCGCATTGACCACATTTAGCCGGTTAGATTGCAATTACCATACATAACTAGACAACAAGTACTTAACTCCGGCTTTTGGTGGCCAATATGGTCCGGTCAACTATGGTCAAGGGCACTGGCTTTTCTACTAAAGTAAGTTTACTGTCCTTTGTTTGATTTTAATCTGATCTGCAAATTGCCTTTTGCCAGGCCAAAGAAATTATGACTGTTCATCACTTGATATTATCCACAGCTACAGAGGTAGAATTCTTAAATCAGATCTCCATTATTAGCAGAATTACCTTGGAATAATCTTCAATCTGGCTTCAGTATGTTCTGAGAATGCATTACATTGTTTAAGATACTCCTGCATTTCATTCAGGTTATCTCCGATAATATTTTCACTGAATTCATGCGCCCTCTGCAACATTTTGATGTATGGTTCACAATCTCCACGTCTTGTTAATTTTCTTAATGTGCCAAAGTAGTCATCCCTGAAAACGGTTGGTATAATAATCTTTGACTGACTCGCAGAAGTCAACTCTGCATTCATCATTATTCTGGCAATTCTCCCGTTCCCATCAAGAAATGGATGTACTTCACTTAAAATAAACATCATGAAAGTGGCTTTTGGGAACGGATGTTCCAAGGCTTTGTAAAAATCATAACATTGTATTAATGTCCCCTTTACCAGATTGAAATCTACAAAGGAGGTATTTCCTGCAAAATTGTTTTTGTCTTTAAAAAGACCAGGATTTTTTTCTGGTCTTGCGCTTAGAAGAATTTTATGCCGGTAAACAAGAATATTTAGAAACTCGTCAGGAGATTGGGGCGTTACTGACATTTCCTTGATATTGGAAACAATATAAAAAGTACCTAATACATCATGGCTGTCCTCATTCCTGGCGGATAATGGTTTATTTGTTTCAATAATCTTTTTTGCTTCATCTACTTCAAAAACAGTTCCTTCAATGTAATTAGAAAAATAACTCTCAAAAAAAGCAAAATTACGAAAGGACTTAGCAGATATATTTTTGTCAGGTCTGTTCTTAAATTCGTTTGATTTCAGTTCACGGAAAAGCTCTTCAAACATTTTCATCCTGCCCGGATCATAAGGAAAACCAAAAGCTCTTGCAACAGCAATCGGAGAGGATAGTATTTTTGATGAATGAGTCGAAAGCAAGGCACTTATTATTTTATTTAATCGTTCGAACTCCTTCTCCATTCTGAGTTCTGCTGCAATTTCTCTTGTTTTATCTCTGACTTTGTTTATTTCATCTTCACCATTTACCCTGATGATTTGCTCTAATTTACCCTCAATTTGAACCAGTGTCAGACATTTTGAACTGCCACTTATATTTTTAGATGGTTGCAGATTCTCTAAAAATGCCCTTGCCTTTTGAGAAGCATACAACTCCCCTGATATCGCATTATCGCCTTTAATAGGTTTTTGGCCAGAAAGAAACCGAAGAATTATTCCTGGCAAATTAACCTTCTTGGTATAGGAGTATGTTAAAAAAATATGTCCTTCTTCTGTAGGCTGAAATTCAAATGCTGAACGATGGCTCAGCAATGCTCCCGGATAAAGATTTCCAAGTATCAGAAAAAGGTTTCTCTTTATTATTTTTTCAATTGGTTCTGTAAGGTTAGAAGAATATATACGTGGGGCAATCTTTCTTATTCTACCACCTTTTTCAAGTTTGGAAATTTGTTTTGAGATTTTCGAATCTGAGGAACCAAAGATTATCTCCTGCAGGTGAATAGGTAAAATATTTTCCATTATAAGGTCATTTTGTTGTAAAAATAGATAATATTTTCCAGTAAGACGCAAATGTCGGAAATTAATTTCCAAAACAAATAATTTGAACAGCAATTATTTTCCAGCTAATGTCTATATTTCAATGGAAATGATAAATATTTTCCAGCAAGAAGTCAAAATGGGAAAAATATTTCAATCTAAGAATAAAGAGTTTTGTCCCTTGAAATGCACAGGAGGAGGTAATCAAATAATTGGGATTCAACAATAAGAATAGTCAGTGAAAACCATTTAAATCTTGTGAAAAGTATTTACAAAGATGCCTATTCTGTGAAAAACACTTATATAACTGGCTTTTATATATTTTCCTCAGACAATGGAAGAAAAATCGTATTATAATATATAATGTACTCATATTCAGATGGTATGGCGTATCCCCAGGGATCCCCTCCACTGGTTACCAGGGCAAGAAAAACAAAAATGCTGCGGTTGCAGCACTATGTGAAATCAATGAAGCGTTAAGCCATACGTTTTCCCCTTATCAATTGCTTTGCCCCATCTCTTCTCCTTGAGCTCATCAAAAGTAACCACTAGCCAACATATTACGAATGACTCTTTATAAGAGCAACATAAATCTATATATGAAGAAGGAATATTCTGATCAGGAGATAAATCATCTACATGTTTCTTTTTGTTTAAACAGTTATGTATATTTGGATGCAATACATCTGGCTGGATAAATCATTGAAGGATATTGCTTCTATTTTTAAATTTTCAATGAGTATGATTTTTTTATTTTAATGCAAAAGAACCAACCTGAACAATAGTAGACCACGAACACCTTTGAAATCAATTTAAAGTTGCAGGTAATTATTCCGAAAGAACAGTTCCAAATTGTTAAATTTGAGTTTTAATAATTAATATGGACTTGAATTAATGGCAAAACAAAAATTATCACTTTCCCGGTTAGAAACTTTCCTCGAAGAGGCATGCGAGAGCTTGAGGGGCAACATGGATGCTTCGGAGTACAAGGAATACATCATTGCCATGTTGTTTCTGAAACGGGTCAACGATCAGTTTGAGGTACACCGGGATAATAGAAAGAAAAATCTTGTTGAAAAACGAAAAATTGAAGAACCGGCTTTGATTTACAGTGAGCTGGAACGACAGAATGCGCCGGAGTATGACTTCTTTGTTCCACTTACTGCTCGTTGGAGAAAGCTGGATGGGGACCCCGAGGTAGATGAAAACGGCAACAAAATAAACTACATCAAAGATCTTCAGGGAGAAATTGGCGACCATCTGAATATTGCTCTGGCTGCCCTCGAAGACCATAACCTCGATAAATTGGAGGGAGTATTAAAATCAATAAACTTCAATCGCAGCATTGGTAAAAACAACAAACAGATTACCGATGAAGATTTACGCGAACTGATCCGTGAATTCAACAAAAAGAATCTGACAGATGACAATCTGGAGTTTCCCGATCTGATGGGAGCTGCATACGAATACCTCATTAAATATTTTGCCGACAGCGCCGGGAAAAAGGCCGGAGAATTCTATACCCCAAATGATGTAGTGAGGCTATTGGTAAATATTCTGGAACCTGAACAGGATTCTGAAGTTTATGACCCGACAGTGGGAAGTGGGGGTATGCTCATCGAAAGCAAAAATTATGTAGAGAGTCGCTATGGTTCTGCTAGAAACTTATCGCTTTACGGACAGGAAAAAAGCGGAACTGTATGGAGCCTGAGTAAAATGAATATGCTTTTCCACTCTATTTACGACAGTAAAATTGTGAATGGAGACACCCTGATGAACCCATTGCACATCGAAGCGAATGGTGAACTGAAAACCTTTGATATAGTAATTGCCAATCCTCCTTTCTCACAGAACTACACTACGACAGGCATGAAGTTTAAAGAACGCTTTAACTTCTGGATGCCCAACAAAGGCAAAGCCGATTTTATGTTTGTTCAGCACATGGTGGCAAGCATCAACAATGCCGGACGAATGGCAGTGGTGATGCCGCATGGTGTACTTTTCCGTGGTGGCGATGAACGCAAGTTCCGCGAGTGGTTGATTAAACGTGGATACCTGGAAGCTGTGATTGGTTTGCCACAGGCCCTGTTTTATGGCACAGGCATTCCGGCTAGTGTAATTGTGATAAACAAAAATGATGCATACAAGCGCGATAAAGTGCTTTTTATCAATGCCGACCGTGAATACAAGGAGGAGAAGAACCAGAACAAGCTGCGACCCGAAGACATTGAAAAAATAGCCTTTGTCTATCGTCTCAAAAAAGAGATTCCCAAATACAGCAGACAGGTAACCAGAGAGGAACTGGCTGCCGAAGAATACAACCTTAACATCCGCAGGTTTGTTGATAATGCCCCACCTGCCGAACCTCACGATGTACATGCACATCTTCATGGCGGGATCCCCGAAAGTGAAGTGAAAGCATTGTCGGAAAAGTTTGCCAGCTATCCGGGTTTGAATGATAAACTTTTTACAACACTGAAAGGAGGCTATCTGAAATTTACCGGTGTCATTGCTCAAAAAGAGGATATAAAAACGCTGTTTGACGAAAGCGAAATCATAAAAGCAACTCAAAATCAATATACTAGCCAACTAAACGAATGGTGGACTGCTGTAGTACCCGATTTTGAAGCCCTGCCCAGGAATAAAAATGTGTTTGAACTTTACCGTAAGTTTTCCGAGAGTTTTACAACGGCCATTGCTGCACTCAAAACCGGACAAAAAGCGGTATTGGACAATTACCAAAGCCGTGGTGCATTGGCTTCCTATTGGAGCCAGTTGAATACCGATCTGAAAAGCGTGGCTGCCAGCGGATGGAATGCCGAACTGATACCCGACGATGAAATACTGGAAAGCCAGTTCCCGGAAGTACTTAAGGAACTGCATGGGAATGAAGCCCGAAAAGAAGAACTGGAAGCCCTGTTTGCAGAGGTGAATGAACTGGAAGAAGGCGTTTGGAACGAAGATGATTATGAGGTTTGGCCGAAAGAGGAGCTGAAAGAACACAAGGAGGGGATTAAAGCGCTGAGGGGTGAACGCAAAGAGGCGGATAAGGAATACAGGAATTTGCTGATACGGATTAAAGCAGGAGCAGTGAATAGTGAAGAGTTAAAAGTGAATAGTGAAAAACTGAAAACTGAAATTAAGCAATTGGATGAACAGATAGTTACAGATGAAAAACGCTTCGCCAACCATAACAGGCTGGAAGAAGAATTGAAACAATGCAAAAAGGTGATAAGGGAGATCAAAGACAAAAAACAAAACCTGGTCGATACGGCACGCGAGCGAATATTGCCCGATGAAGCTAAAGAGCTGATCTTAACCCGCTGGCATCGTACCCTGCACCAAACCATAAACGGCTACCTGCAAACCCACCAACGGAATTTATTACAGGCAGTTGAAAACCTTTGGGACAAATACACTACGCCCCTGCACACCATTTTAAGCGAGAGGGAAAAAGAAACCGTATTGTTGAATACCTTTTTAACGGAGCTTGGGTATGAGTGAATGGAAAGAAACCCAAATAAAATATTTTGGTAGAGTGATAACTGGATACACTCCTGCAACCAGTGATAGAGAATTATGGAATGGGGAAGTTCCATTTTACACTCCAGCCGATTTTAAAGAAGATGTTTACTGTTCAGTTACTGAAAGAAAATTAAACGAAGTTGCTTTATCAAATGATAGAATTGTTCAAGAAAATTCTTTGATGGTAACTTGTATTGCAAGCATAGGGAAAATCGCATTAGCTAAAAGAAGAGGAATTTCAAATCAGCAAATAAATACAATTATTTTCAATGATAACTTTGACCCAAAATATTGTTACTATTTAATAAAAGAAAACATAAATGAACTGATAAAGTTAGCTGGAATAACTGCTGTACCCATTGTAAATAAAACAGAGTTTGAAAAAATTTATCTTAGACATCATTCAGACCTCACAGAACAACGCCAAATAGCCCGCATCCTCTCCACCAGTGATTCGGTTATAGAAAAAACACAGGTAGCCATAGCCAAATACAAAGCCATAAAACAAGGCATGCTGCACGACCTCTTTACAAGAGGAGTGAAAAGTGAAAAGGTAAAAGTGAAAAGTGAGAACGGTGATATAGTGGAAAAATTGGTTTGGAAACTCCGCCCCAAATACGAAGATGCGCCGGAGTTGTATAAAGCTGGTAAATTGGGGATAATGCCAAAGGAGTGGGATGAATTGCTAATAAATGATTGTATTGACCCAATCATGAGTAATGTTGATAAGCATATCTATGAAAATGAAATAAAAATATTGTTGTGCAATTACATGGATGTTTATAACAATAGATATATGACGAAAGGTATTTCATTTAGTGATGGTTCAGTGAATGCTTCCGAGATGCAAAGATTCTCATTGAAATCACAAGATGTAATCATTACAAAAGATTCAGAAACACCTGATGATATTGCTGTCCCAACTGTATTAATAGAAAAAGTTGAAAATTTAATTTGTGGTTATCACTTGTGTATTCTACGAAGTAAAGATTTGTCCAAATTGAATGGTGAGTATTTGATGTTGCAATTACAGATACAGGAAATAAATAGCCAATTTGCAATAAGAGCAAATGGTAGCACAAGATATGGTTTAACTATCGATGCAATTGAAAATGTTAGTCTTAGAATTCCAAAAGACATTAATGAACAACTTGGGATTGTAAAACGAATAAAAACCATTGACGATAAACTCAAATCCGAACAAAACTACCTGCAAAAGCTGCAAGCCATAAAGCAGGGCTTAATGGGCGATCTGTTGAGTGGGAGGAAGAGGGTTAATGTTGATGTAAATGAAGATATTGATACTAATGGTAATAATGTGATAAGTTGATTTATCACGCTTTTAAGTGATATTGCAGTTTATCATGCAATTAAATGATATCTAAAACTATGAATTATACAAAATAAGTAGAATCCAGACTATTGTTTGTCACACATATTTACTATATTTGTGACAAGAACACAAACAAGCAATGATTTTAAACATTGAAATACAAATACTTAACAGAATCAGGAAAGCAGGGAGGGGTGTGCTGTTTTTTAATGATAGTTTTATCGCTTTCGGAACACCGGAAGCTGTTCGGCAAGCCCTTGCAAGATTGGTTAAAGCCGGTGAACTGGAGCGCGTGGCAACGGGCATCTATGTTCGCCCGCAAATAGATAGTATTGTAGGCAAAGTAATACCCGGGATTGAAGAAATAGCCAGGGCAATAGCCAAAAGAGATAAGGCCAGGATTATTCCAACAGGAATCTTTGCCCTTAACCGTCTTGGACTATCAACGCAGGTTCCGATGAATGTAGTTTACCTCACCGATGGAGCTCAACGAAAAATTAAAATTGGCAATCGAGTTATCTCTTTTAAAAAAACAGTACCAAAAAATGTAGCTTCAGTAGGAGAAATAAGCGGATTGGTAATACAGGCATTACGTACCATTGGCAAAGACAAAGCAACAGCAGAGGAAATAATCAAAATTCAAGAATTGTTAAAAAAAGAGAAACCAACACGACTGGAGCACGACATTAGGCTTGCACCTGCATGGATACGTGAAATCATGAAGCCTGTACTAAAACAAATAACTAATGAATAAAGCAGCTATACAGGAATGGTTTAAACTTACTGAACAAAACAGACGAAATATTTTCGAAGAAACAGCAAAACGGGCAGGTCTGCCGTTGGCTGCTGCTGCCGAAAAAGATTGGTGGGTAGTCCGCACACTGCAAGTAGTATTTCAAACTGAAATTGCACCTTATACTGTTTTTAAAGGGGGTACATCGTTGAGCAAAGCCTGGAACCTGATTGATCGTTTTTCTTATCCAAAGTAAATCGTTATCCAAAGCATACTTATAAACAAGATTGCTAATCAGTAGTTTATCTCATTTACTTTTCAAAACAGCTTTGGATAACGATATTGATTATTTTGCAAAATTCTTCAGCCATTCCCTAA
>DATKUO010000216.1:0-7755 GCA_035530515.1 Bacteroidales bacterium | reverse complement strand
AGGAGTGAAGAGGTTCATTTATGCTGCCAGTTCTTCAACTTACGGTGATCATCCTGATCTTCCAAAGGTTGAAGATAAAATTGGATCACCTCTTTCACCCTACGCGATTACAAAGTATGTTAATGAACTCTATGCAGATATTTTTGCAAAAACATACGGTATTGAAGTAATTGGTTTAAGGTATTTCAATGTTTTTGGAAGGCGTCAGGACACTTACGGAGCTTATGCAGCTGTTATACCTAAATTTGTCAAGTCTTTGATGCAACTTCAGCGACCCAAAATAAATGGAGATGGATCTGTATCGCGTGATTTCACCTATATTGACAATGTTCTGCAGGTAAATCATCTTGCAGCTATTGTTGAAGAAGACTCTGATTTGAATCAGATATATAACGTAGCACATGGAGAGCGCACTACTCTTAATCAGTTATTTAGTATGATAAGGGCAAAAACTTCCTGTTATGATAAAAATATTGCTTCAATCGAACCTGAGTATGGCCCTTTCAGAGCAGGTGATATACCACACTCCCTCGCTTCAATAGAAAAGGCAAAAATGAAGCTTGGGTATAATCCTACTCATACTGTTGAGCAAGGATTGGAGGAAGCGGTGGAATGGTACTGGAATAATTTGTAACATCCGTTATAAATTAATTGTTAAGTTATTGTTATTCAATCACATATAATATTTAATATATGTGACTGACGGGGCGAAAGCATGGCCTGGGGGAAAGTAAAAAGTAAAAAGTAAAAAGTAAAAAGAGGTAGTGATAATTTTAAAAGAAAATGATTTAAAGGATCGGTTATTCAGATTTGCAATTGAAGTATTAAGAATGTTGAGTTCATTACAAGCAGGTAAGGAAATAGATGTTATCAAATACCAATTATCAAAATCCGCTACCTCGAGTGGAGCAAATTACGAAGAATCTCAGGCCGCATCCTCAAGAGCAGATTTTTTGAACAAAGTAAGTATCGCACTCAAGGAAATGAGAGAATCAAATTATTGGTTGAGAATTATCAGAGAGTTATTTCCTCTTACAGCTAATATAAATCCACTTGTTGTTGAAAGTGAAGAATTAGGTAAAATACTTGCAACTATTATCATAAAAGCAAAGTCATGATTATAAAACTTTTACCTTTTGCCTTTTTACTTTTAACTTATGTTTTGTTTAATAAATATTAACTAATTTCGCTTCAGATACTATTATAATGATACAGACACTCAAAGACAGGATCTTAGAGGTTTTTAAAAATCACTCACTTCCGAGATGGATGGTTCTGCTGATTGATATGTCGGTTGTGTACTTTTCTTTCCTGATTGCATATATGTTGAGGTTCAATTTTGAGAACTATATGTTTGAACTTTCAACGGTTTTCAGGCAGGCATTAATAGTGCTTGTAGTTTATGCATTTTTTATGCTGGTATTTAAATCATACCATGGAATGATCAGACACACAACAATAAATGACACATACAAGATCATTTTATCCGATTTTTCTGCGGTTATTATATTGATCTTGATTACCCTCCTGAGCAGGAAAAATGAATGGCAGCAGTTATTTAACATACCTCTTTCAATTCTCATTATTCACAATGGAGCTGTCGTTTTCTTTATGTTTCTTTTTCGTGTTTTTGTTAAAATCTTTTATCAGTTTGCATCATCCACTTCACAAGGCAAGAAAAATGTCATCATCTATGGTTCAGGCGATATGGGAATGACTGTCAGACGTGTTATTGATGGTGATCCAAAGGGACTATACAGGATTAAATGTTTTATTGACGATGATAAAAAATTACAGGGAAAGAAAGTAAATGGATATCCTGTTTTTTCAAGAAAGATTCTGACGAAGGAATTTATTGTAAAGGAAGATATCAAAGCTTTTATCATTTCAATAAATAAAATTGCTCCTTCCAGGAAGAGAGAGGTTATTGAATCTGTGATTGATCTTGGTTGCGAGATACTTGAAACGCCATCATTAGATACCTGGCTAAATGGACAGCTTGAAGTAAAAAATATTAAAAAGGTTAAATTTGAGGACCTGTTGGGAAGAGATCCAATTAAACTGGACCTTAAGAGAATACAGGAAGGATTGAGAGGAAAAGTAATTTTAGTAACTGGTGCTGCTGGTTCAATTGGTTCTGAGATTGTAAGACAGCTAATGAAATTTGAGTATAAAAGACTCATTCTGGTTGACCAGGCTGAAACCCCATCCTTTTTTCTTAATATCGAACTACAGGAAAGATATCCAGATGCTAATTTCAAAATAATTATTGGTGATATTACAAATGAACTCAAGATGGAGTTTGTTTTCAGAAGATACCATCCTGAAATAATCTTTCATGCTGCAGCTTACAAGCATGTGCCTGTAATGGAAGCAAATCCGCATGAATCATTCAGGATAAATGTAGGTGGGACAAAGGTTGTTTCAGACCTTGCAATAAAATACAATGCTGAAAAGTTTGTTATGGTATCTTCAGATAAGGCGGTAAATCCGACGAATGTCATGGGAGCTACTAAAAAGGTGTGTGAGTTACTTGTTCATGCACAGGCCATAAAATCTGATATTAAAACAAAGTTTATCACAACCCGGTTTGGAAATGTTCTTGGTTCAAATGGCTCTGTGATACCATTATTTAAGAACCAAATTGCTGATGGAGGACCGATAACGATAACCCATCCGGACATTTCCAGATATTTTATGACCATACCTGAAGCTTGTCAGCTTGTACTTGAGGCTGGATTTATGGGAAAGGGCGGGGAAATATTTATTTTCGATATGGGGAACCCGATTAAGATAATGGATATAGCAATCAAACTCATTCAACTCTCTGGTCTTGTCCCTTATGAAGATATTGATATTAAAGTTATTGGACTCAGGCCGGGAGAAAAGCTTTACGAAGAACTATTTGCAGATTCAGAACAACAGTTACTTACTCATAACCCTAAGATTAGTATTGCCAAGGTAGCAGATGCAGATTTTGCGTGTATTATTCCCATGATAAATGATACCCTTGCCGATATTTACAATAAAACCGGTACTGAAGTTATTGAATCAATGATGGACATTGTGCCAGGTTATGTTAGTGACTATTCAGCACTTCATAATGTTCATTAAAACTTACTAACCATATTGCTATATTTTTTATGGCTAAGCACAGAAAAGTCTTTGTAAGCGGATGTTTTGATCTACTTCATTCCGGGCACGTTGCTTTTCTTAAAGAAGCATCTCAATATGGATATGTTTATGTAGGACTGGGATCTGATCAGACTATCTTTAACCTCAAAGGCCGTAAAACAATTAATTCGGAGGAGGAGAGGAAATATATGCTTGAGGCCCTATCATGCGTTCATTCAGTTAAAATTAATTCAGGTAAAGGAATTCTTGATTTTCTTGAGGATATGAAAATTATGAAACCTGATGTATTTATTGTGAATGAGGATGGGCATACACCTGAAAAAGAGCAGATCTGTAAAGAAATAGGTATTGAATATAAGGTGCTGAAGAGAATTCCACATGCCAACCTTCCTGTCAGATCAACTACATCCCTGAGAAAGGAGACACCAATTCCTTATAGGATAGACCTTGCCGGTACATGGATTGATCAGCCTTATGTTTCAAAATACCATCCAGGGTGGGCAATAACTGCATCAATTGAACCTACAATTGAATTTAATGAAAGATCCGGTATGGCTACCTCCACACGTAAAAAGGCAATAGAACTGTGGGCTTATCAGTTACCTATGGAAAATCCGGAAAAGCTTGCAAAAATACTTTTCAGGTATGATAATGATCCTGGCACTAAAGATGTAAGCGGCTCACAGGACTCAATTGGCATAACAATGCCTGGAATTAACAGGTTCTTCTATCAGAAGGGAGAATACTGGCCTTCAAAGTTTGAGACTATTTCAGACCTTGCTACGATAAAATGGTTTGAAGAGAGACTGTATATGGTTACTCTCTGGCCAAGACCAGCTGATTTTGTAGTGCTTAACAAGACAAATATCTCCAAAGATAACGTAACCAGACTGACTTCAGCTGCTGAAAAGGCTTGGGAAGGACTGAAGCAAAGAGATGTAGACCTATTTTCATCAGGATTTATGGATTCATTCCAGGCTCAGATCAGGATGTTCCCGTTAATGTTGAATGAAAAAATTGAAAAAGTCATAGATCAGTACAGGGATTATGCAAAGGCATGGAAACTCTCTGGTGCTGGAGGTGGAGGGTACCTCATCTTGATTAGTGAAAAGGAAATTCCGAACGCGATCAAAGTCAAGATCAGAGTAAAGGATTATTGGATTTGAGCAAATTTATTACGGCAATAAATTAAATGAAAAAAGTTGCATTAATAACAGGAATTACAGGACAGGATGGTTCCTATCTGACTGAATTATTACTTGATAAAGGCTATGAAGTACATGGAATGATCAGGAGGGCAAGTTCCTTCAATACATTTAGAATAGACCACATCTATAATAATCTTGATTATCTGAACAAAAGTTTTTTCCTTCATTATGGTGATCTGACAGATTCCAGTAATCTAAACAGATTATTGGAAAAGATCCGGCCGACTGAAATCTATAACCTGGGAGCTCAGTCTCATGTTCAGGTTTCATTTGAAGTGCCGGAATATACAGCTGAAGTTGATGGTGTAGGTACTCTGAGGTTTTTAGATGCTATAAAAGAGGTAGGACTTAAAGCAAAGTTTTATCAGGCATCTACCTCCGAATTATACGGTAAAGCGCAGGAAATACCTCAGACTGAAAAAACCCCATTCTACCCTAGAAGTCCCTATGCCGCTGCAAAGTTGTATGCATATTGGGTTGTAGTAAATTATCGTGAAGCATATAATGTATTTGCAAGCAATGGTATATTGTTTAACCATGAAAGCGAGAGACGGGGAAAAACATTTGTGACCAGAAAAATTACCGTTGCTGCTTCAAAAATAATTCTGGGGCAACAGGATAAACTCCTCCTTGGGAATCTTGACTCAAAAAGAGACTGGGGTTATGCTCCGGAGTTTGTTGAGGGCATGTGGCGAATATTACAGGCTGATGAACCAGATGATTTTGTTCTGGCGACCAACGAAACACATTCAATTAGGGAATTTGTTGAAGAAACCTTTAAAGTATTAGGAGAAGAGATTATTTGGAGAGGGAACGGGGTCAATGAAGTAGGTATTTTGAAATCCTCTGGCAAAGAAGTTGTTAGTATTGATCCACGTTATTTTCGTCCTACAGAAGTTGATATTCTAATTGGCAATCCTGCCAAGGCTAAAGAGATACTTGGATGGGAGCCAAAAACCACTTTTAAAGAGTTGGTGAAGATTATGGTTAAATCAGATTTTGATAAGGCTAAGAAAAGATCGTTGTAATTTGTTATACATCAAGCACGAATTACAAATTCGCGCTAGAAGAGTTTTATCATAATAACTCCATACCGCCATAGCAATCCAACAATCAATCAAGTTTTCATGAATAAATCCTCCAAAATATACATAGCCGGTCATAATGGAATGGTTGGCAGTGCAATTAAAAGGAACCTGAGTGCAAATGGTTATACTAATCTGGTGTATAGCCCATTCCCTCTTTATGATTTAACGAATCAGCAGATTGTCGCTGATTTTTTTGAAAAAGAAAAACCTGAATATGTTATCCTGGCAGCAGCGAAAGTAGGAGGGATACTGGCAAACAACTCATACAGAGCACAGTTTATTTTTGAGAACACTATGATACAGAACAATATAATACATCATAGTTATGTTTATGGTGTGAAAAAATTATTATTCCTTGGCAGCTCCTGCATTTATCCTAAAAATTGTCCACAGCCAATAAAAGAGGAATATTTACTGACAGGCGAGCTTGAATATTCCAACGAACCATATGCTATAGCTAAAATATCAGGCATCAAAACGTGTGAGGCTTATAATCTGCAATATGGCACTAACTTTATTTCAGTAATGCCAACAAATCTGTATGGTCCGAACGATAACTATAACCTTGAAACTTCACACGTACTTCCAGCCCTGATCAGAAAAATGCATTTAGGAAAGTGTCTGGAAAATCACGATTGGGATTCGATTAGAAGAGACTTAAAGAAATACCCAATAGATGAATTAAATGACAATTCAACTGAAGCTGAGATTATAGATAAACTTTCAAAGTTTGGAATAAAATACTCTTTCCCTTATTCCGCAAACAACAAACCGCATACTGCACACCCGGTTTCGATTACTCTCTGGGGAACCGGAACCCCTTACCGGGAATTCTTACACGTTGATGATGTAGCAGATGCCTGTGTCTTTATAATGAATAACATCGATTTCAAGGATCTAATAGCTCTGAGCTCTGAGCCCTCTGCTCTGGGCTTTCCGCCCTCAGCCCTAAGGTCTCAGCCCAAGAATACTCACATCAATATTGGTACAGGAAAGGATCTTACAATTCTGGATTTGGCACACGTAATAAAAACAATTATTGGTTTCACTGGACAAATAGAATGGGATAATACCAAACCTGATGGCACTTCTCGTAAACTGCTTGATGTTTCAAAGATCAATAGTCTTGGTTGGAAAGAGACGGTAAGTTTAGATGATGGAATTAAAATGGTTTATAATAAATATATTGTCTGACAATAATATTATATATCATTCATACTTTGTTTTTAAACATGTTTCAATTTTGAACTTCAAGCTCTAAGTCAAAATATCATTCTAAAAAGAATGAATATTAATTGGAAGCTTAAGTTACTGGCATATTTACATACTTTACTATATCTTATGGGGATAGTACGAATGTTCCCGTCATATATTGTCAGATTTTTCTATTTTAATATCCGATAATATATCGAAGCTTTTCTCTATAAAGATTTATCTCAGAAAAACAATTTACATGGGTAATTTGCCTATTTATCAGTGACTAATTTCAATTTTGATATTAATTTGGCTTCTCAAACAAAATATTATTGACGCAAATTCTATGTATATTACTGTATCTTGACCCTGGGACGGGCAGTTTACTTATTCAGTTCCTGATTGCCGCTGTTTTTGGAATTATATTTTTTTTCAAGAAGATGAAGCTTCAAATTAAAATTCTATTATATCGATTCTTTGGAAAAAAAAAGCCAGAAGAAAAGAATGAAAAGGATTGAAAGCTCATTCAGGGATCCTGATGGTTATATGTTTGAGTTTGGCGGAGAATTTTTTCGGGCAGTTAACCAATCCTACAAATCAAGCTATAATCATTTCATATCTTCTGGACTATATGATAAATTGATCGGTCTTGGTTTGATAGTACCATTCGAAGAGGTTGATCCATCTCAGTTTGACCTTGCTGATCCCTACAAGGTATTAAAACCGGAACGAGTAAAGTTCATTTCTTATCCTTATGAATGGGCATTTGATATGTTGAAAGATGCAGCTCTTCTGACATTAAAGATACAGAAAATTGCTTTAGAATATGGAATGAGTCTTAAGGATGCGAGTGCGTATAATATTCAGTTTAAAAATGGTAAGCCGATATTTATTGATTCGCTGTCATTTGAGCTTTATCCAACCGATAAGCCATGGGTTGCTTATCGTCAATTCTGCCAACATTTTTTAGCCCCACTGGCTGTTATGGCCAACGTGGAAGTTGGACTGAATCGTTTGTTCATTATCTATATTGATGGTGTACCTCTTAATATTGCTACCAGGATGCTCCCTTTGAAGTGCCGCTTTAACATTGGAATGTTTCTTCACATCTATTTACATTCAAGAGCACA
>DATKUO010000215.1:0-22535 GCA_035530515.1 Bacteroidales bacterium | reverse complement strand
ATTTCTGTAACCACGCTTCCATCCGGTTTTATTTCCTGAAGCTTACAAGTGACCCCATTCCATTCATTTGCCAGCACCGTTTTGCCGTTCCCTGCAAAATAGCGGCATTCAAACTTCAATTCGGTATCCACCAGAAACTCGGCATTCTGATATTTTTCCTTCTCCGCATACAATTGTGGTGGAGTATCCCAGGTCCTTACGTAATCGCAGTACATTTCTGTTGGAAATCCGGGTTCTGGATTTGTATCAGGGTAAGGCATTACAGTCCTGACTCCATTGATGTATTTTTCATAAGGATTTCTTAATCCCATAGAAACGGTAATATACATTGGCAAATGCCAGTAAAGATTTTTCTTACTTCCACGTTGAATTCCATCAACATACCAAAAAATTGAATCTAACCGATTTAATACACCATAGGTATGATACTCTTCTCTCGGATCCCAGGGGGCAACCCAGGTGTTTCTGCAGATATCAGCATAACCTGTTCCCGGCCTTACCCAAGTTAATGAACCATTCTTTATTACTCTTGCATGCAAATTCATTTCAAGGGTTTTCAGTTCACCAACAATTTGAAAAATCTCAACGGCATCAATTTCGCCGTATTGAACACCTTCTTCTTCGGTAGGTGTAGGTTGTCCAACACTGTATAACCAAAAGGCGGGGCAAGTTCCCGGCCATTTATCAGAGGCCTTTATTTTTGCCTCAAAATATCCATAGGTTATTGTTCTTTTATTTTGCAGAATACCCGAGTTAAAATAATATGTTATGCCCCCTCTGTTATGTGTCTTTTGCTGCATCCGAAGTGCCAATACCGTATCTTTTAAAAATGCGTTTCCCGGCTCCCAAGACCATGTACCCCAATCACCAACATTTGAATTCCACTTGATATAGTCAAGAGTTCCATTATTAAATTCATCAGAAAATCCAGTATTATACTTCCAGGTTGTATTAGGGTGCGAAATAGGACTTTGGCTATAGCAATTTGAACTGACGGCAAAAATAATTAATATAGGTAAACTAAACCTTATCATAATATGGAATTTATTTTTTCACTCAAATACAATTCTATTACAATTAATATATTTCAGACCAGAGGAAAGTGTGGAATAGGCTCTGGAGTTATTCGCCTCAAAGATTTCCACTTCGGTTATATTTTACACCTTTATGAGTTCAACAAACCAGCTCATTTTAAAAGCAATGATTTTAACCAACTATTCAACAACCAATTTCCCAAAAAAGGATTTATTATTACCCTGAACCTTTACAATGTATAGACCCATGTTAAGTCCCAATTTAGAAGGGTTTACTTTGATCGTGGATTGCCCATTATAATTATTTGAAAACACTGCTTTCCCATATAAATCGAAAATATCCAATGACACTTCAGGTTTATCAGGTATTTCAATAGTCAGCTCACCACTGGCATAGGGATTTGGATAAAGATTTATCTTTTCTGCCTCCTCGTTACCGCTTAAAGGTGATATACCCGTGGCAGGTATTACTGTTACAGAACAAAATGCAGTTTTATTGCCATCATTGGTTGTAACGGTTATAGTTGCCGAACCTGCAGAAACAGCTGTTACCACACCACTTGTATTTACGGTAGCTACAGATTCATTGCCTGAGCTCCATGTAACCGTTTTATCGGCAGCGTCAGCAGGTAAAACTGTAGCGGTTAGGCTTGCTGTTTCCCCAACTATTAATGATGCTGAGGTTGGTGATACTGTAACATCTGTTACTAAGACTAAAGCATGCTGCCATACCCTGATATATTCGATTTCATAATCAGCGGGCAAGTCGGATTCTGCAGGTACTCCCTGCCATGTAAATGTTTCATTGTCAACCCAAATCCATAGCGGGTTTGTCAATACCCAGTTAGAGCCTAATTGTGCTTTTGTTGCAGTTGCATATAATATGCCATCGGCATAAAACTTTGCGTAATCTTCTGTCCACTCGCAGCCATATACATGAAAACCTCCGGCAAGCATGAAGGGAAGTTGACTCCTGTTGGTCCAGACAGAATTTCCTCCAGTCGCCCAGTTATGAATGGAAGACCAAAACTCTGTTTTAAGATGTTCTTTGCCCGGCAGGGATGGATTCCCATTATTTTCATACACATCTAATTCCGAATTTTGGCCTGTCATCCAGAAAGAACTTTGAATAGATACGTTAGCTGTTTTAGCCTTTATCTCCATGTAGCCATAGAGAAATTGTTTTTTGGAAATAACTGCTGATGTTGTGAAATTCTCGTATTTAACACCGTTTTTATCAACAGTTGGATTGAAAGGATAATTCGGTTCCCATCTTGTTTGAAGCATAAGTTTTCCGGTTTCAACCCTGACGTTGTTTAAAGAAAACTGCGAAGGGGCCCTGCCATGAAAGTTTGACATCCAGACACCACCTGTGCCTTGAATAAGCCATTTTACTTCATCAAGCGGAGAGGTCTCAAATTCGTCACTCACCTCTGTGTTCAAAATCCAATTACCTGTATTTGTTGGATCTGTAAATGGATACTGCTGTGCCATTACAGGTTGAATACTCAAAATGGAAAATATGCAAACCCAAATAGTTAATATTAAAAATAACTTTATTTTAATCATAAAATATGAGTTTCAATAAAAGTATTAAAACACCTGTAAAAATCTCTTTTATTGTTAAAAATACAGTTTTCATAAAAAGAAAATTTGGAGACAAGTCTCCTTGTCCCCAAATAATCAAAGTTTCAAATACATGATTAACCTAATCTTTTACGAGGCGGACATTACGACCACGTAACTTAGGATTTGAGTTGCGAGGGAAATTGATCGAGGTCCCATTGCTTAGGCTGCGCATCCATGCTTTGGCTGCGTTTGAAGCATCCTCCAAAGTGGTCCAAAATTGTCCATAGGTATTAAAACCGCTGAACGAGCCATCATCACCGCGGACACCAGAACCAAGCGCTGTAAAACCGCTCGCGTCAGTCCCGTTATTGGGATCAGCCCAATGTGTAGTTCCTGCTTCTTTCAAGCTTGGACCTGCAGCAGCATTTCCACCATAAGCGTCTGCTAATGCTTGATAATCGTCATCTGTAGCAGCATGCCAGCCTATAGGGGCAATGTTGCGGCTGTCCGTTACTGCCCACCAATTGTATAAAGCTCCATAAGTAGCAAAATTTTCTGGCAAATTATTGTAAGAGCAATAAGCTCCGGATGATAAGGCAGCCCAAGCAGCATTGTCGGTTACATTGGGTATCGGATCACCGTTGCGGTAATGGGTTACTTTCAGGTTTTCTTTTGTCCAGATTAGTGAGCCTATTACAACAGTATTATAAACATTTCCGTCAAAATCAGTTACTGTAAGTTGTAATACGTTAATATTTACAGTGCTATATACAGCATTGTAATTTGAAAGATCATCGGGTGTAAAGTCAACTCTCAAAGATTGTCCATTTCCCAAATTTAATACTGTTCCACTTGCAGGTGTATAAACAAATGTGCCCGGTACAGTGGTTGTGGCGTTGAGTTGAGTAGCGCCCAAAGGTGTTGGATAATAAATGTCTGCCGGAGTTGGCCATGTAATTACCGGATTTTGTTTTTGATTTACATTAATAAATACAGTCTTAGATGTGGCCTGGTGAGTTATGGGAGTTGGTGTAAAATCAACTCTTAGTACTTGATCTGCCCCCAGAGGTAAAACAGTTCCGGCAGGAGGTGTATAAACAAATGTACCTGGTACATCGGCCGTTGCATTGAGTTGGGAAGCGCTCAATGCTATTCCTAAAGAAATGTCTGCCGGAGTTGGCCATGTAATTACCGGAATCAGTTTGTCAATTACATTAATTATTACCGTTTTTGTTGTGGTTTTATAATTTTTGGCATCTCTTGGTGTAAATTCAGCTGTTAAATCTTGATTTGCCCCCAGAAGTAAAACTGTTCCAATAGGAGGTGTATAGACAAATGTACCTGGTACATTGGCTGTGGCGTTTAGTTGGGTAGCTATCAATGGCATTCCTACAATAATGTCTGCCGGATTTGCCCATGTAATAACTACTTCTTTTATAATAAGAGGTTCATCTTTTTTACAACTGTTTATAGTTGTTATAAGCAATCCAATGATAAACAAATGGATCAACAAATTTATTTTCTTTCTCATCTTTTTATAATTTAATAATTTCATTAATGTTAATGCAAATATTGATTTATCATAAATTCTGCTTCTTCAATAAATTATTATATGACTATCTGAAATCATGCATAAGAAACACCAAATCGCTTGATAATCAATGGATCTTTATGCATGGTTCCAGATACTTAGTTAAATAATATTTATTAAACACTTGATTCGCATAAATAACTAATAGCCATAGTTTTGCAGGATTGATGAAGCCTTTTCAACCTCAGTATTTGGAATAGGCAAATAGTACATTTTATCCCACCAGGGTCTTGTTGCAATCAAGTATTCCACGAATGATACAGTTCCATCGGCAGCTTTTGTCCATTTATGACCTTTTTCAGCAAAACCTAAATGAGCTACTTCCATCCATCTTCTTTCGTCAAAGAAATTGTGTCCTTCAAAACAAAGTTCAACTCTGCGTTCTCGTTTAATAGCTTCCAGAAGAGCTGTACCAGTTGCAGTAATGTCAGGTTGAAGCGCTCTTTTTGAAACTTTATTTAAAAATTCACGTGCTGTCACTTCATCACTTAAATGGTATAGAGCCTCAGCATAATTCAAATAAATTTCAGCTAAACGATAGTGTATATATGGACGTTGCGGTGAAATACCTCCTGCCACAGGAACATTTTCATCCTGGAATTTTCTCATATTATATCCTGTTGCTGAAGAATGAAGTGGATTACCTTCCCCTTTAGGAGAATCCAAACCATTAGGATAGGCTGTAGGATTCACAGACAGATAGTATTGAACATCGCGCGCCCTGAACTGGGCTCCGTTGTAAAGAAGATCGGCATAAAACCTCACCTCCCTGTTATCGTTCGGTTTCGCAGGGTCAAAAGAGGCACCGGCAGTACCTGTTCCATCAGCCATATTGAATTGCATAGTAAAAAGTAGGTTTGGTGTGGATATGCCCCAACCACCATATCCATTAGGCGATTGCGTCTGATCCCACAAAGTAGTCGCATCGTCACCAAATTCAAAATATACAGAGCTATAAGGTCTTGCAAACAATATATCCGCATTTGGCTTCAAGAATAATTCCTGATAAGCTTTCGCATTAGCCGTAGCAATTAAATCACGTGCACCTACTAAATCAACAATTGCTTTAGCTGCATCGGCGGCATCCTGCCATTTTGATGATTTGGTATAAATATATAACGGATCGTTACTGGGTGCAAAGGCAGGATCGTGCAGTTTACTTGCCGCATACAATAATGTACGCGACTTCACGGCCAAAGCCGAAAGTTTTGTAGCTCTCCCAAACTCTTTATCAGGACGGGATTCCGGAAGTACAGCTGCTGCTTCATCTAACTCATTTACAATAAAATCGACACAATCCTCATAACTATCCCGAACTAAATTAAAGTCATCTTTTAGTCCTAAAGCATGTTCCATAATAGGCACACCTCCAAAATAACTAATAAGCTTGAAATAAACATTAGCTCTTAAAAATTTCATTTCGGCTTTAAGTATATTGACTCTGTCCGGATTTACCTGCATGGCTTCACAATCGTCAATTCTGTCAAGGAACTCATTGATTGATCGTACATAATCCCAATAGTCACCCCACTTATTTTTAAAAGCACCACTAGGATTGCTCGAGGTCCAGCCAGCTATTATCCTGTAATAATCAGTATTTTTAAAATTATACCTTGCTTCAAATGCAGCACCTTCATTATTAAATCTTCTACCCCACCAGTCATAGCGGTTAATTGCCCAACCCTCAGTACTATTGTAAGCAGTATAAACCAATTTTACCAGCTGGTCCGGATCGCTGTAAATCAGATCTTCCGCGAAAGCATCTTTTGCTTCGGTATCTAAAACCTTCTCGCAACTGACTGTTGCTAAAAGAGTAAATACAATTAGTATTAATCTTAATTTTATATTTTTCATTTCTTTATTTTTTATAAATTAATATAAATCAGTCCTTAATAAACCAAACTATTAATTTTAACTAATTAAAAAGTAAGGTTAAGACCAAAAGTATATGATTTTAGAGATGTATAAGTACCTAGTCTAAAGTTATCATAACCAGTTGCTTCAGGATCCAAACCTAATTTATTAACCTCCGAGAACATGGTAAATAAATTACTACCTCTGACAAATAGTTTTAAATTACCAACTTTAATTTTCTCTTTAGTTAATGTATACCTTAATTCAACTTCTTTTAATTTTAAGTAAGAAGCATTGTGTAACCATAAATCAGCAAATTCATTATTACCGTCAGAAGCAACACTTTGGGCTCCGCTATATGTGTCTAATAATCCAAAAGCTCGTGGATATCTTGAATCACGGTTCTCCGGAGTCCACCTCTCTGTATATACATATTCAGGCTTTGCTCCCTGCTGATCGAAGAATACTACCATTTCAGCTTTAGCCTGCCCTTGCAGTAAGAAACTAAGATCAAAACCTTTATAGCTGACACTGCCAAAGATGCCATACTGAACTTCAGGAATATTAGATGAAAAGGTTCGAATTCTGTCGTTTGCGTTAATTATACCGTTACCATCTGTGTCAATATAAGCAGGTTCACCTTCAACAGTCCCGGGTTTCGTTGCTGTTGTTGTAGCAACCTGAAGGGAGTCATGGAATATACCAAAGGTTGGATATACTATATATGCATCCATTGGATGCCCTTCTCTTTTCATCAATTCAGGAACATCAGCAGCCTCATCTAAATAAACTACTTCGTTTTTAGCCAGTGTAAAGTTCATCCCTATATTATATCCTACTTCTCCGATTTTATGATTCCATGCTAATTCAAATTCCCATCCGTAATTATCTACTTTGCCCAGATTTTCGGCAGGTAAAGTAATTCCAACAGCGTCTGGGATAGAAGCATTTCTGGTAATTAAGATGTCCTCTCTTTTTTGGTAGAAATAGTTGATGCCACCTGATAGCTTATTCTTTAATATTACAAAGTTTACACCAAGATTTTTCATATCGGCAGTTTCCCAGGTAATGTCAGGGTTAGGAACATTGGCGCTTGCATATCCGTTATATTTTACACCCGTGACTCCAAAAATATAATAATTAGGTTGAGCTGCATTTGCGTTTGAACTACCATAATTATAACGAGTTAAGTATTGGAATGCACCAATACGGTCGTTACCCATTATTGCCCATGATGCCCTGATTTTAAAAGCATCTAACCAGTTATTGGTGAAATCCAAAAATGGCTCATCTGCGATTGACCATGAAACACCAACTTGTGGAAATATACCAAATCTTTTCCCCGGACCAAAATTACTGGAACCGTCACGACGTACAGTAAGGTCGAGAAAATATTTTTTCATATAATCATAGGAAAGAGAACCAAAATAATTTACTCTGCCCCACTCATTAGAAGTGCCGCTCGATGATTGCCCTTCATCACTACCTGCAAATAATTCAGGGTGATCTTTAGATGGGAAATCTTTTCTCTCAGCCCAGAATGTATGATCTTGTGAAGTCATTTGTTCATACCCAACAAAACTCTTAATAGTGTGATCATTAAAAGTCCTGTCGTAATGAGCCACAGCATTTAACATTAACTCATCATATTTCCAAAAGGTTTCACGCAATATGGCGCTAGGACCGCTCTGAGTATAACCAGTTGATGGTACATATTCATCAGTACCTTCAACGTAAGTATAATAGGTCCAGGGTGTGTACCAGGATTTTGTATCAGAACTCATTCTTCTGTAACCGGCAAAACCATTAACGCTTAAGCCTTTTGTTAATTTATCCAGTTTCCAGTCGAATGAGAGTTTTCCTCTTAAATCATTATTACCCTTTTTTAAAAAACCTGACTCATTGCTCGACATAATATATGGATTTGCACCACTCTCACCACCCCAGGCTACCAAACCATTAGGATAAATACCAACTTGAGTAGGTTCGTCAGCATAAATGTGTTTATAAATGTAACCAGCATTAACACCTGGCTCATTATTAACACCAAATCTTCCGGATAAATCAACTCCTAAGTTAAAATCTTTGCGAAGTTTTATGTCTAAATTTGAACGAAGCTGAAATTGTTTAAAACCTAAAGCCCCTGATTCGTATATACCCTTCTGATTAGTATAATCACCACTAACGAAGTAGTTTACATTGTCAGTTCCACCTGTAACTGAAATTGATGTCCTCGATTCCGGCGAATAATCAGCAAATGTTAACTCAGCGAAGTTAGTATTTGGATATTTTACAGGATCGGTACCTGCAGCAAATTTATCAATTTCCTCCTGGGTAAAACGAGGAGCAAGTCCTTTTCTGTCTGCAATTTCATTCTCATATATTGCGTGCTGTTCTGATGACATTAACTTAGGAAATGAAGCAAATGTTGAAAGAGCATATGATGAAGTCAAATTAAAAACAGGCTTACCTGTTTTTCCCCTTTTAGTGGTAATTAAAATTACGCCGTTTGCTGCCCGTGCACCATAAATTGCTGCTGCGCCATCTTTTAAAACGGTTAACGATTCTATATCCTGTGGTGCCAAATTGGAGAAATCACCGGCTGTAATTCCATCAATGAGGACTAATGGTGAGTTGTTATTTAAAGTTGATTTTCCTCTGATTAAAAGAGTCATTTCACCATCTCCGGGGTAACCTCCCCTGTCGTTTACAATTAAGCCAGGAACTCTACCCTCTAATGACTTGGCTAAGTCTTTATTGGATGACTTTTCAATTGTTGCTGAACTAATTGTACTTATCGAACCGGTAAGTTCACCTTTTGCTCTGGTTGTATAACCCGTAACAACAACCTCTTTGAGTCCTATTGCCTCCTCCTCCAATACCACATCGATCTTTGTTTGATTTCCAATAAGGATTTCCTGTGTTTTCATCCCTATAAACGAAATTACCAGCGTAGCATCATCCGTCACACCAGCTAACGAAAATTGTCCATTTATATCTGTGGAAGTACCCTGGGTTGTTCCTTTAATCACAACACTTACTCCTGGTAAAGGGTTACCTTTTTCGTCGCGGATAGTTCCTGAGATGGTTTTTTGCTGATCTACTGTTCCTGAAATACTTTCAGGTTTTTCATTTTCATTGTCAAACGAAAGTTCAGTACCTTCTGATGCCATAACCTGAAATATGCTCAGGATAAAGCAAAAAGCTGAAAGTTGCAGAATCTTAAGGATTTTCTTAAAGGCAAAGTTATCTAATTCCGGGAAATCAGGCGTTGCCTTGAATTTTCGAATTTTTTTCATAATTTTAGCGTGTTAGGTAAATATATAGAGTAGTTATCGTTTATCAATTTTTTGCAGGAGAGTAGTTGCATCACTTTCCTGCTTTTAATTAAAAATTAGATCTTGTTGCCATTTTCTATAATTTAAACTGCATTGAGTCCACAATTCATTTGTTTATATAAAACTTGGCTGTATAGGCTTCACCACAAAATCAAACACGTTAAACTGGCCCTTGTCATAAAAAGTAGCTATAAAGTGTTTCTTTGCATTGGTTCATTCAGAATTAATGATTTAGCATTTATTAACAATTATTCCATTTATAAATTAAATTGAATCTAAGGGGACATTATTGGTGAAATTTATCCTGTTATTGCAATATTTTACCCCTTTTTGCGTTTTATTATTATCTATATGAGATGGATAAATAGAAACCATCACAACTAATGAGGCATCATCAGGAATCTATGTTAATTTAATCCGAAACAGAGCTTTGGGGAACCAATCATTAAGAGATTAGATAATAAATCGATAGCCTTTGGGGGTGCTACCCGTTATTTGTTTGAACTGCTTATTAAAGTTAGTAATTGATTTGTATCCGACCATATCACAAATTTCAGATATAGGTAAATCTTCTTGTGCCAGCAAGCGTGCAGCATTGCGTATACGCACCTCGTTTAAAAACTTGATAAATGACTTGTTAGTAAACTTTTTAAAGAATCGGCAAAAAGAATTGGTAGTCATACAGGAAATATCGGAAACATCGTTTAGACTAATTTCACTGGAATAGTTGTCAGAAATATACTTCAAAACGGCGTCAATACGATGGGAATTTTCTGTTGTATACTGGCGCATATCGGTAAATGATAATACCTTTTTGTTATCAGCTTTTGACAGCCTAAATAATATCTCAAGAAGTTTTATCGATTGTTCTGCCGGAGATAGATCAATAATTCCAATTAACTCATCGTTAAGGCTTTCACTTGATCTTTTATTAAAGCTTATTCCAAATTTTGATTGTTCAAGCATATTATTAATTCCTGAAAATTCGGGATAGTTAAATGTCCCTTCACCCATAAAATTCCTGGTGAATTTAACGACAATAGTTTCAACCCTATTTGAATCGTTCTCTTTATAATAAGAAGGATCGTTTCGCCACAGGTGAGGCAAATAAGGACCAACTAAAACCAATTCTCCGGGAAAGAAATGAGAAACATTGTCTCCGACAAATCGAATTCCGAAACTTTTAGAGATATATAAGAGTTCATATTGTGCATGATAATGCCATGAAGAATCCAGACATGGAATTTCTTTTTTGGTGATATTTATTCGCTCATTTACGAAGCTTTCTGTATTTTTTAAGATTAACTTCATAGTATACAAATATAACCAAATGATAGGATATAACATATAGCTTTTCAAAATTCTCTGTATAAGCTGACATCTATAAACTCAGTACAATTTCATTAAAGAATATCCTTACCATTAGTTTTGTATTAATCTAATTCAGATCATCTGGAAGTTCAATTTATACTATTATGCCGAAAAAAAAGCCCATCAAATTCCGGTAAAATGATGGGCTTAAAACTAACCAACTAAACAACTAACCTTGAAAGACTACCACTTTTCTTAATATACATAAATTAGAAATGGTACTTCACTGGTTTAATAAGAAAATTCTTTAAGAATATGTTTTCGACTGAATGATATTTGCACTATTTATTCTGATATTTCCATAAATTCAACAGGAGATCCATTATGGACGATAAATGCTACCCGGACACCTTTTCCGGGAGAAAAAGTTTCGACAAGAATATTCTTTCCGGCCAATGCCCTCTCTATATTTTCAACAAGATAAGCTACATGAGCCACTGTTTGAAACATTTCCGGCATAGGGCTGTCGGCATCGCACTTGATCCACTCAATACCAAATTCGTCGTTTGCGAAATCGGTAAAATGAATCTTTCCGGGTGCATAAAAACCATCCCATTGTTTTTCTTCGCTTGTAGGTATTCCGATGTGACTAAATTGATATTTCATACGTTAAATTATTAAAGTTTATCTATTTTGTTAAAGGGCCAAACATAAATTGAATGCTGTATTTGCCCGGTTTGAGAAGATATTTTGTTAACCAATGTTCCAATGTTCCGCCAACAGGAGCCTGAGCCGCATCAATGTTCAAGGTATAGAATCCTTGAGCAACAAGGTCGTAAGTATGCTTTGCCTTATCTATATTTTCTGCAGAATAAGGCCATACAGAAAAGCTGAAAGTTGGCATACCTGTAAAAATTAAACCTTGTAGCTTTTTGCCTGATCCTGAGGAAAATTTTACCCAACGTGTATCAGTCCGGTTACCATTTTCCTGAGGAGCAACATAATTATAAAATATATCATCGGTTTTAAAAGAAAACTCATCGACATATGCACCCAGTTTCCGATCACAATATGTTTCCCAAGGGCCATTTCCATAATATGTTGTATTAACCAAAGACCCAGATATCCCCATTGTCACTCCAAAACGGATTAGGTCGGGCAATGATTTGTCCATATCCAAATCGAATTGAACACCAATTTTACCATCGCTATATATTGAATAAATTGTTTGCAGATTAAATCCACCAGTTGTTTGGCTGACAATCACTTTTGCCAACGAATCACTATCATGATCAACTTTTGCGGAATTAACTTGAAGTGCATTGGGCAATTTTCCCCAAACCATCATCGAATTGTCAACATATTTACTATTATCTCCCCTAACATCGTTATCGATTGCCGGTCGGGTGAAGTTTGATTTTAGCGGAGCCATCAGTTGTTCAATATTATTCAACTTATAGGATGTCAATTCACCGTTTGTTTTCGAAACAAAAACTGAAAAACCTTTCCCGTTAATCTCAATTCCTTCTTGTGTTTCGTTAACAGCAAGCTTTTCGTTTGACGCAGACACATAAGGTTTTAACGGTTCACATTTTTTCATTAACAGCTGATCCTTGGCTAATTCAAAACCTTTTTTGCACCACAACCGGTCGGATTTTTCGTGGAGACTTAATCGCAGCCAGTATTCGGCTTCAGCTTTAAACTGAACGGCTTTATATGGGATCTTAATAACTGAAGATTCACCTGCAGCAATATCCTGATCTGGTAAAATTCCTGATTGTATAGTCGTACTGTTTTCAGCAAGTTCCCAACGAATCTCGTATTTATTCAGGTTTGAAAAAACAAATCTATTGATAATCCTGACTTTCCCATTTTTTACATCAAAAGGTTCAAAAGCTACCGGTTGAAATTCGTGCCTGCATTCCCATGCATGCGGGTTTGGGGTTCGGTCGGCTGCAAATACTCCGTTCAGACAGAAGTTTTCATCGTTTGGAATATCACCAAAATCACCGCCGTAAGCGAAGAATCTCTTCCCGCTTTCATGAGTTTTCAATATGCCCTGATCAATCATATCCCAGATAAAACCACCAATTAAATTGGGTCTTTTCCTGATTTCAGTCCAGTAATCGTGAAGGCCGCCAATGGAATTTCCCATGGCATGCAGATATTCGCACATTATAATCGGACGGGTAATATGGGCACTTTCCGACATACCAATCAAGGCGCTGAGATCGGGGTACATCCGACTTACAACATCTACATAATTGGGATCATCAGGATTGGCATAAACAGGCCATGAATTAACTGCGTAACCTGCATCCACTATATATTGCGGATCATTAGGATCACCCTGTGCTCCTTCATAATGAATAAACCTTGAAGGATCGTATTCTTTTACCCAAGCGGAGGCCGCAGCAAATGCAGGTCCGGTACCAGATTCATTGCCAAGCGACCAACCAATAATGCATGGATTGTTTTTATCACGTTCTACCATACGGAAAACACGGCTTAGTACCGGAGCAGTCCATGATGGTGTGAAGGGAATAAAACTTCCCAGATGATGACATTCGATATTTGCCTCATCAAGTACATAGATGCCATATTCGTTGCATAATTCGAGAAAATACGGATCATTGGGATAATGGGAAGTGCGTACTGCATTAAAATTGAATTGCTTCAACAATTCCACATCTTTCCGCATATCATCGTGGGTAAGCGCCTTGCCATTAATCATATTATGATCGTGACGATTAACACCCATGATTTTAACAACTCTCCCATTAATTAAAAGTTCATTCTTTTTACTGAATTCAACTTTCCGGAATCCAATCTGCTGACTTCGGGCTTCAACCACCTCTCCTTCAGGATTGATAACTGAAAGAACCAATTTGTATAAATAGGGATCTTCGCCTGACCACTTGTGCGGGCACCGGATTTTGGCTTCCATGAATGCAAATTTTGGCACATCGCGCGGAGGCCATTGTTCTTCGTATATAGCTTTTACCGATGCTGATAATCCACTGCTGAACACAGGAGCATTATTAGCATCAAAAAGTTGAGCAGTTACTTTCCATCCATCTAGCTTATCCGCATCTTTCATGACCCAAACTTTTGGCCTGATTTCCAGTTTGGCATCCTGAAAATTTTCATCGAGTTTGTTTTTTACATAAAAATCGTTCAATGCAATTTTGGGTTGAGCCAAAAGCATAACATCCCTATGGATTCCACTCAATCGCCACATATCCTGGTCTTCCAGATAGCTGCCATCGCTCCAACGGAAAACCTGCACTGCAACACGGTTATTCCCGGGTTTTATTATGTAGTTGGTAATATCGAACTCGGCAGCCAGACAGCTTCCCTGACTATAACCTACTTCCCTGCCATTTACCCAAATGTAAAATGCTGAGGTAACTCCTCCGAAATGAATAATCACAGACAGATCTTTCCAGTCTTCAGGAATTATAAAATCACGAAAATAACTTCCCACAGGATTATCGCGGTAGATTTTAGGTGGACGAGGTGGTTGCGGGCCCTTCCAATCAAATTTTATAGTTGTATCAAGAATATTTGGAGTAAACGGATAGATGATATTGCTGTAGATAGGCTGTCCATAGCCTTTTAGTTCCCAGTTCGACGGGACTTCAATATCATCCCATCCATTGCCTGCAAAATCACTTGCTATAAAATCTGTTGGCCGGTTTTCGACTTTTTCAACAAAGTTGAATTTCCAAATTCCGTTTAACGAAATCATACGCGATAACTCCCGGTTTCCGTTCAAGGCATCAGTTGCATTTTTGAAGGAATATGAAGGGACCCGAGCCTCCATTTTATTTTTCTCGAAAACATGCTTGTTTTCCCAATTGTTTTGAGCCAAAACAACCTTCACGATTGAAAAAAGAAACAATCCGATAAATATGAGTTTATTTTTCATTTGATTATTCTATCGCACCACTCTCCCAGAAGCAGAACCGCTCATCAGAGCTTCAACTTCGTCACGGGTTGAGTAGTTAAAATCACCTTTAATTGAATGTTTAAGACATGAAGCGGCAACAGCAAACTTCAATGCAGTTTGAGGATCACTCAATTCAGGTGTAATCATTGCAAATATCAATCCGCCTGCAAATGAGTCGCCACCACCAACGCGGTCGACAATGTTTTTAATTTCGTACGATTGATAATTGCCATCGGCATTGAGAGGTGCAAAATAAGCCTTTTCGGATTTGGCATCATACAGCATAGCTCCCCAGTTATTATGCGAAGCTGAATAGCTTTCGCGTAAAGTAATAGCTGCCTTGCTTACATTCGGGAATTGTTGAACAACCTGTTTTGCTACCTCAGGGTAACGCGATGTATCGAGCAAACCTGAATGCACATCGGTATTACCTGCTTTAATTCCTAATACGTCGTGGCAATCTTCCTCGTTTGCAATAACAACATCAATGTAAGGCAGAATACTACGCATGGTTTCCTGTGCCAGAGCACGAGACGATTTCAGTGAATTCCATTTCCACAATTTCCCACGGAAGTTCAAATCGATAGAAACCGATACCCCTTCTTCCTTGGCTTTTTGAGCAGCTTTAAGGGTAGCTTCGGCAGCATTTTTCGACAAAGCCGGAGTAATTCCACTCAGGTGCAACCATTGAGCATCTTTAAAAATGGCTTCCCAGTTGTACTGATCAGCAGGTGTATTTGCAATTACGGAATCTTCGCGGTCGTAAATTACATTACTCGGACGTTGATTCGCTCCTGTTTCAAGAAAATATAAACCCAAACGACCTTTATCGGTGCGCAATACATATTGGGTATCGATACCCACAGCGCGAACCGAATCCATTGTAGCATCGGCCAAAGCATGTTTCGGAAGAGCAGTTACAAACCGGGCCGATCCTCCAAAATTGCAAATAGAAGCAGCAACACTTGCTTCCGCACCGGCATAAGTCACTTCCAGGTTACGCGTTTGACGCAAACGCAAATTTTCAGGAGCGGCCATACGTCCCATTATTTCACCAAATGTTACAACTGGTTTCATTTTCAATTCAATATACGATTCAGTACAATAGATCTTAATAGTATTAATCTATTAAAACCTGGCTTTGTCTTTCAGTTTTTGATTTCTGTGATCAGATCACTTATTTCCCTGGCATTAGCTGTAATTTCATCCCAATTTTCACCTTGAATAAGCGGGCGTTTCGCAATCCATGAACCACCAATAGCTGTAATTAACGGCGATTCGAGATAAGAGCGGGCATTGTTCATGTTGCACCCTCCAAGCGGAATAAATTTTAATCCTAAATATTGATAGGGAGCTACTATATTTTCCAGATGATGCAGTCCTCCTGATGTTTCAGCAGGAAAATATTTCAGCACCCTGCACCCTTGTTCAACAGCTATTTCAATGTCAGTAGGAGTCATAATTCCTGGAGCAAAAGACAAACCATGTTTATAGGCTTCGGCAATTATCCTGGGATTACAACCCGGCGCTACCGCAAAATCGGCGCCGACATCGGCAACTGCTTTGACCTGATCAACTGTTAATACAGTACCAATACCGAGGATCATTTCCGGAACTTCCTTTTTAATTTTCAGTGCCGCATCAATGGCCACCGGTGTGCGAAGTGTCAGTTCGATGGCATTGACCCCTCCTGATAAAAGTGCTCTCGCTACAGGAACTGCGTGATTTAAATCATCAATGATCAGCACCGCTACAACACCGGTATCATCTATTTTTTTAATTATGCCAGGCGCCATAGCCCGTTGAGCAACAGGTTGCATATTTTAAACTCTTATTGTAATGCGTTTCTTTTCCAGATAATCATCTAAAGACAGGTAAGAACAATCATGCCCCAAACCACTTTCTTTTACTCCTCCATGAGGCAGATAAATTGCATATTTAAATCCATTTATATGAACCTCTCCGACTTCCAGCCCGGCTGAAAACTTTTGAATACGATTTACATCGTTGGTGTATATGTAGCTCGACAACCCAACTTCACAATCATTGGCTAAATCTAAAACTTCATCTTCTTCTTCGAAAGAATAAATGGCTGCAAGGGGACCAAAAATCTCTTCTCTGAAAATTGTCATTTTGTGCGTAACTCCGGAAAAAACAGTCGGTTCATAAAAAAACCCTTTCTCTTTATCTTTTGGGATCTTACCTCCGCATTCCAGCCTGGCACCTTCTGCTATTGTGGTTTCAGCTAACTTCATTATTCTGTCACGCGAACGCTTGTCGACCAATGGCCCCATGTCAATTTTAGAGTCGTTGCCAAAACCCAGCTGAAGGTTTCCAGCCTTTTTTACAAACAGTCCAACAAACTCTTTATAAATACTTTTATGTACAAAAATCCGGTTAGGAGAAACACAAATCTGACCACAGTTTCCAAATTTTAATGCTGCCATATCATTGACAGACTGGCTTAGGTTTGCATCGTTAAAAACAATTGCAGGAGCATTCCCTCCAAGTTCCATACTGAAATGTTTTATTGAAGTAGCAGCTTGTTGCATTGCCATTCTTCCAGAAACTGAGGAACCAATCATAGTAATTACACGTGGGATTTTGCTCGAAGATAATGTCAGGGCAAGTTCTTCGTTAGAGCCCGCTAATATATTTACAACCCCTTTGGGGAAGTTAATGCTTTCCAAAATCTCACCAATTAAATATGCCGAAAGCGGTGCATTTGCCGAAGGTTTCAAAATGAGAGTGCACCCTGCTGCCAGTGCCGGCCCAAGTTTAAATCCGAAATTCAGCAGCGGGAAATTCCATGCCAGATACCCAATTGCCACACCTGCAGGTTTTGCGATGATTTGATGAGCATGAGTCCCATCAGGATCTGGGATGATCTCATCTCTGCGATGCAACATTTCCTGCGGATACCATTCAAGGGCATTAACCACAGTTTCGTAATCTTCCAACGCCTGATTGTAGGTTTTTCCCATTTCGTACATCACCGATTCACGTATTTCATGCTCGCGTTTAATGACTGCATCGCGTAGCTTATCCATCCACATTTTGCGGGTGTTTATACTCATCTTGGACCACTTTTTGAAGGCAGCCTGGGCTGCTTCCAAAGCAAGTTCACCATCCTTTTTACCTCCCCAGGCAATTTCGGCTACTGCTTCTTCGGTGCCAGGACATATAACCTGTTTTCTTTCACCGGAAACTGCATCAAGCAATTCTCCGTCGATGTATAATTTTTTATATCCGAATTTCATAACTATTCTTTTAGTGTGTATTTAAGCAATGCCACTTCATTTAATTCAAAACCCAATCCTGGTTTATCGCTGATTTTAATCTCCCCGTTTTCTATTACCATTTCACTACTAGTAAGTTCTTCACGGAGTCCGTTTTCTGAACGGTCGTATTCAATATAATTTAATGGTGCCCGCAAACGTCCAGGCAAGACATCCAAATTGCATAAAAAGTGTAAGGCTGCTGAAATGGCGATTCCTGTACCCCAGGTATGCGGAACCACTTCGACACCATATACCGAAGCTATGGTAGCAATCCTTTTCGTTTCGGTAATGCCACCAGTAGCACAAATATCGGGTTGAATAATATCGACAGATTTGGATTGCATTAAAGTTTGAAATCCAAAACGAAGGTATTCGCACTCACCTCCGGCTATTGGGATGGTGGTTTTTGTTCTTAATTCAGCATATTGCTCGTAATATTCCGGTGAAATAGGTTCCTCGAACCAATAAATATTACAGGATTCCAGGGCTTTTGCCAGATGAACCGCCTCTCTTAAGTTATAGGCATGATTCGCATCAATCATCAGATCAATGTTGGGTCCTATTGCTTTACGTACTATATTTACATGTTCGATATCCTCCTCAATACTGAGGCCAACCTTCATTTTAACGGCTTTAAAGCCAAGATCGACATATAGTCTGGCCTCGTCAGTTAACTTATCACATAACTTCCCCTCGTTGGTAAAGTACATCCCTGATGCATAAGGAATAACGCTATCGCGTTTCTTTCCCCCAAGCAACAAATGAACCGGTTGCTCCAATATTTTTCCCTTTAAATCCCAAAGGGCCACATCAATGGCACTAATTGCCGAAACAAGAATGCCTCTTCGTGCATAGTCTAATGTACGACGATACATGGTACTCCAGATTGTCTCTGTCTCTAGCGGATTCAAGCCGATAATAAATTGTGATAAATGATTAATACCGGCACGAATTACTTTAGCGGGCCCATATCCTTCGCCCCAGCCAATATGTCCAGTATCGCTTGTCACTTTCACTATACATATTCGCCTTTCAGAATATTCCCATTGAGAAAAATAAAAGCTTTTGTTTAATTTATCTGAAAGTATGTAACTTTCGATCGATTTTATTTTCATTTACAAAAAATTTATTAAAAAAATGATGGTTGATTCTTTATTTATACAACACCATTGGAATAGCCCAAAACAATAGTTGCAACGATAAGTATTAAAAGACCAGCCAGCAACCAGGCAAAAGGTTTTGATGCTCCTTTCCACTCCTTATTAATATAAGCCCAAATATTGCTCACAATAAGTGAAACCCCGAGTAATATTGGCCAGCCAATTACCGGTCCCATATTTCCCATTAATGTAGCACCCTGACCATATATACCCAATGCTCCAAACCAAAATAAACCTGCAGCAATTGCCCAGGCATAAGCTTTACTTGATTTTGCGACTGAAAAAGAATTCCAGGTTTTGTTCTTGAAAAGTAATAAAATGGCGTATCCTGCATTCATGACATAAGCACCAATCAGCACAACAACCCAAATTGCCAGGCTGCTATTGCGTGCTATAACACCAGCTGCTTCTGCAGTCTGGCCTACCCGCTGTGCATTCACAAAACCAACATTTAACAGGGCCGACAACACACCACTTAAAATAGCAATGGTTAATCCTAACTTTAGGTTTATTGTTCCTTCCTTATCTTTTTGTGTGATTTTATCTCGTTGTATGCCTGCATAGGCAGTAATTGCTACACCAACAATCATAATAAGAACACCTGCGATGACATATGGGAATGCAGGCAAGCTGGTAGCGTCTTCTAATTGAAAGAATGGAATCAGACTGCCAACAGCAGAGCATATCCCCATTACAATTCCATAGGTAAGTGAAATACCTATATAAGGGATACTTTTACCAAACATGATTCCTCCAATACCCCAGAGAAAACCAAAAAGCATCCCGATCCAGATGGCTTGTGAAGGAGCAGCGGCAATTACTCCAAATAAATCGGGTACTACCAACAAGGCCCAAACCAATGGGAAAATTAACATGGCCACTGTAGCATGAACCAACCACCAGGCTTCCCACTTAAGGGGAGACATAAATTTCATACCAAGGCCAAATGATCCCTGAAAAATACTGGCTAATAAAACTAAAGCGAAAGGTATAAATGCAAATTCCATAGTAATACTTTTTTATAAAGAAAATAAGATATGGTGGGTTGTCATTGATGAAATTTACCTTTGTTTTGCATTATTTTACCCCTTTTACCTTTTAAAACAATTAGAACGAAAGGCTGGAAAAAACGCTCAAAATAACCACCTGAAACCAGAGCAAAATGGTATATTGCTGATTACGTTTTAATTAGGCATTCCAATCAGGAATCGAATTCTGATGCTTCAAAACAGCCTTCAGACAACTTGACCAATGTGCCAAAATAGTCAAACAAGGTACGTCATTATTTCATATAGAAAAGAAGTCTTTAAGCTATTTTTAGATAGTACTACCGTTATTTGATTGTTGAACCTACTACCTTAAGAAATATATTAGATTAATGGTTTGTTTATTTCGATAAAGTCGTTTAACTTTGATAAAATAAGTTCTTTGGACAATTAATTTACTCAGGTGAACCAATAGGTGAACACAAATTTCAGGAGCCTGTAAGTAAGTCATTATCAAGATATTGGAGAAGAGGTTCGAATCCCTATTTCTTAAGAAACTTCTTAAGAAATAATAGTAAAAATCCTTTCTATCAATTTTAAAAATTTATTGTCAATCTAACTTCTTAAGTAACATCTTAAGTTACAGTTATATTATTTATAGATTGGTAGACCGTTTCCTAAGATCTTTCTTAAGATCGATTATTTGATATAAATTTGGTTTCTTAAGAAACCTCTTACGAAGATTTATTAGAATCATAGCAAACATCTTATTAATTATGTCAGTACAGTACCACTTCTTAAGTGATTTCCTAAGAAACATCTTAAGAAACAACCAATTAAAAATCGGCAGCTTAAGAATATTATCCAACTTCTTGAAGTTCACTTAAGTTTTACTTCAGATGTACCTAGTTACATGTATGAAGAAATGGTTAACAATGAAATTAAGAATCTCTGGAGAAGATTTTACTCTGTATTAAATACATAATACTTCCACTTTATTTGTTGTATTATAATATTTGTTCTTAATAATGCTCATAATGTTTTTTTATACGAACAATATTTATTAGTTTTGCCATCATGAATAGAACTGGGAAAATTACAGTGGCCTTTTTTCTTAATAAAAACGTAAAACCTGATTTATCACATCCAATGTTTTCAGGAAGCGGAAGGTATCCACTTTATATTCAGGTCACCTATAATAGGAGAAACACTCAATTCCGTAGTTTTCACCGCCAAAGTTATACCAACCTTGAAGAAGCCTTTTTTAGCAAAGAAGATAATGAACATCGAAAATATGAAGAGTCCCTCATCAAGAAAGTTGTGGAATATGAAGTAAAACACCTTGGGAAAGACTTCCAGTTGAAGGGTTTAAATGACAGATACCGGAACTATAGTGAGTACATTTTCAATCCAATTGACAAATACTTTAGAGACATAATATACAATGCTATAGTAAAAACAAATTCTGAGTTTTTTGAAATCCTTGATCCATGGAAATTGCAGCAGGTTTCATTTCATATATATTACAAGGCTGCTTCAAATCTTATTAATGATCTTGAGAAAATACTCCCTTATGGTTTCTCAGAAGATATGAAGATGGGTCTAGAGTTTCTCAAATGGGCAGAAGCACAAGACGAACTTATAAAGTTAATAGATTGGCTCGATCACTCCGCAATTAATGCTTATGAATCATATTTAGTGAAGAAAAAGCACAATGAAATTCAAATTAAAACAATGATCGAATTTATAAATCGAGTTTTAAAAATTTCTGTGGGTTTGGTAGTATATTAATTTTTTTATATATTTGTTCTTATTTTGTTATTTATTATGCACTTTAATTTTAATTATGACAATTTTTAATGAGTACAAAAGAAAACCAAATTTCAAAAAATGGGTTTGTCCATTCGATGGAAAGGCTATAAATAGCCGCGGGGCTCCGGCTTATCTAAGAAACAAGTACAATGTGCCCTGGAATAAAGAATTCTTAAATAATCCACATCTATTATGGTCAATAGATGATTGGCGAAGTAAAGATGAACTCTACATCAAAATCAGAGGTATGTTCCCGATCCATAAAGAAAATGATGAACTAATAGACAAAATATGTGAGAGGCTATTCTTATTAACTTACAGAATTAGACGGGCTATTGAGAATAAAGATATTTCGACTAACGAGTTACACGGGGTTGACCGTAGTTTCAAAATACATTCAGGCACAGGGCATTGGTAAGCTGTTAGACAGATTGTTTTCAACCGTAAAACAAAATGCAACGAAGTTCAGCATTTTAACGGGGGATAAAACCGCTACCACCTACCGTTAAAAACCACTACCACTGATAAAATTCCTTAATAAATCGTTACATTTTCGATTGAATGGAATATTTCAATCATGTCGATAACAATCACCTGCCGTCACTGTGGTAAAACAGTACCACATAATCCCCGAATAAAGAACCAGA
>DATKUO010000214.1:0-2591 GCA_035530515.1 Bacteroidales bacterium | reverse complement strand
TAAAACCTAGTTCCTATTTCCCCATCTTGCGAATGAAGATCCTGTACAGGGAGATGATTGATATTCATTCGCAAGATGGGGAAATAGGAACTAGGTTTTATCTTCATGCCAGAAATTTTGCCGATGCGATACTATTCATTTTAAATAATTTCCCTGCCAGGTTATTTCCCGATTATGATAGGCCGGAAAGGATTAATATTGTCGGCAAAACCGAACTCAGTAACCTAGATCTGGCTGAGAAAATCGCTGAGATCATGAAAATTCCATTATCGTATCAACTGATTGACGTTAATTCAAGCAGGCCGGGATATGATTTAAGATATGGCATGGACGGGTATAGGCTGGAGGATGCAGGATATAATTTCCCTGTCCCGTTTGATGAATCGTTAGAAAAAACAGTTAACTGGCATCTAAAAAGAGAAAATCAGGAATGGCTAAGCTCATAGCAGTAGTAATGGCATATCACAATAGGGAAGAGCAGTTTCTTAAAACTCTTGAATCATTCATGGATTACAGAGATATTGAACTTTTTATTGTGAATGATTCTGAGCCTATTAATCTGCCCGAACTACCGTTTGACGTTACTATTATCGAGATAAAAGGGAAACATTGGATCAATCCCGGCATTAATTTTAATATAGGGTTTGCTGAAGCACTAAAGAAAAATCCTGAAGCGGTTATCATCCAGAATCCCGAATGTTACCACATGGGAGATATTGTAGGATGTGTCCGGGATTGTATTGCTGATGATAACTATCTTTCTTTTGCCTGTTATTCACTGGGGAAAGATCAGGGCATTGATTTCAGAGATTTCGATAACAGAACGGCAGTATGCAATGGTGATTCAGCATGGTACAATCACTCTAAATACCGCCCAGAAGCACTACATTTTTGCTGTGCTATAACGCCGGGGAATCTCCGCAAGATAAATGGTTTTGATGAGAGGTTTGGTAACGGCTTGGGATTTGAAGATAACTACCTGGTTCATCAGATCAAGACGCTTAAACTCCGAATTGACTTTATTGACGATCCATTTGTTTTTCATCAATATCACTATGACAAAAAGGCTTTCAATTTTGATCAGGGGCTTTATGACAGAACCAAACGGCTGTGCGATAGGCTGAAGCGTAATAACATTTACAGGTCAGAACATTTGATTACTAAAGATTTATGAAAATATCATGTTTATAGCACAGGGATTTGAATGGGCAACACACCAGCCACTAATTAAGGCAATACTCGATCTGTATGATCCTAAATTTGTATTAGAGCTTGGTTGTGGCATTTTTTCAACTCCTTTGTTTATGGATAGGGAGGCTATGTTTATTGAGAATGATATTGATTGGATTGAACACATTAAAAACGAATTTGGCATAGATGTCATTTATCACGACTTAGGCGAAGTGCATGATTGTGATTTTATAAATGATCTTACAGGAGAACAGGATAAGCAATTTGTGGATTATTATGAAAGTCTTATTATCCCTGATTTGAAGCCTAATCTTTTATTTGTCGATCATGTTCCGTCTTGCAGGGTTATCTCGATAAATACTCTCCGGGGTAAGTTTGATATAATTATGTACCATGATTGTGATGACATTGGGATGCAGACCAATAACTATCATCTGATAAATAAAGAGGGTTTTAACAGCTATGTCCTTACTACAAACAGGACGGGGACTTGTGTTATGATTCGTAAAGAAGTTGATAAAGGTTCTTTAAACGAAGCACTAAAACTTCATATTAAGGAGTTTCAAGAGAAATATCCTGAATGTACTAAAATGGAACTACAATGAATTTTATCCAAGGTAATAAATTCAAAGGGATAGCGAAATGGCATTATGCTCCGGCAAGACTTTATACCGGACACCCATATCGGGATGCTATTAATAATTTCCCTCCGAGTGACTATCGTTATTTACGAAACACCCTTGACTGGTCACAGCTTCAAGACGGTGATATTGTCTATACTCATACATTTTATGTTGACCAGTTTTTTGAAAAGCTGAACAAATCAGTCACACTAATAAGCCATAATGCCGACACTCCGGCTGATTTAGTTCCGCCTGCGGGTGTTACTTGGTACACAACAAATGTAAACATTGTCAACAAAAACGTCTTTTCGATCCCGATAGGCATAGAGAATGATTTTTGGCTCAAGGATAAGCGGGGAATAATGGAGAATAAGTTAAAAAAACCGAAGAAATACAAGAATATGGTCTATATAAATCACAACGTAAAGACCAATCCTAAAGCCAGACAGAAGCCTTATGATTTATTCCGGGGTACGAGATGGGCAACCATGCACATGGGACGCAACGGACAGGGATTTGATAACTACATAGATAACGTATATAACCATCCTTTTGTTGTCTGCCCGGACGGTAACGGAATAGATACACATCGTTTATGGGAGTGCTTGTATATGAATACAATACCAATAGTAACAAGAGGTATAAATACTAATTTCTATACTGATCTGCCGATACTTTTTGTTGACGACTGGGAAGAGATAAGCGAGAAGTTCCTTCATGATTCGTTTATGGAGATAAGTCGTAAGGCATGGAATATGGATAAAATTGAATTTGGAT
>DATKUO010000213.1:0-40116 GCA_035530515.1 Bacteroidales bacterium | reverse complement strand
AAATTTATTGTTATTTAAGTTCAAATATTGGAGTTTAGTCATATTCCAAATTTCTGATGGAATAGTACCACTAAACATATTATTACTTAAATATAATCCTTTAAGATTTGACAATTTTTTTATTTCTGATGGAATTGTGCCGCTAAGCTGGTTTTTATCAAAATTTAAGGTAGAAAGCTTATTAAGATTCCAGATTCCTAACGGAACGGTGCCATTCAGATTGTTTTTGTTCAATAATAGACTAGTTAGATTCTTCAGATTGCTTATTTCTTGTGGAATTGCGCCTGTAATCTGATTACCTGATAAAATTAAATCCCCTAGTCCAGTCAGGTATCTTATTTCAGATGGAATACTGCCTGTAATCTGATTGGTCCCAAAATTTAAAAGTTTAAGATTAGTCAGTCTTCCTATTTCCGGCGGAATTGAGCCACTAAGTTTATTACGAGATAAATTTAAATAAGTAAGGTTGATCAAATTTCCAATTTTAGGCGGAATAGATTCTGTAAGTTGATTAGCAGTCAAACTTAACCTGGTAAGATTAGTCAGATTTTCAATTTCAGGAGGAATAGCCCCTGTAAGTTGATTAGCACTCAAATCTAATTCAACAAGATAAGTCAGATTATATATTTCTGGTGGTATTGTCCCTGTAAAATGATTATTATTTAATGATAAACTATTAAGATGAGTCAAATTACCAATTTCAGATGGTATTGACCCTGAAAGCAGGTTAGTCCCTAATTTTAAAATTTCAAGATTAGCCAAATTGCCAATTTCTTTTGGCGGGGTGCGAATTAAATTATTTCCAGACAGATCAATTATTGTAACCCTGTTATTTGTAACAGTTACACCATACCATTTCGATATTGGCTCAGAACCCAGCCAATTTGTTTTTTTTGTCCAATTAGGTCCGCCTGTAGAATCATATAAAACAACAAGAACAAGAGAATCCTTTTCTCTAAAAACAATAGAATCCTGTACTGTCTGTGCAAAACAATTAAAAGCGATATTTAAAAACAACAGCAGTAAAACTATTTTTTTCAAATTGCCAGTGATATAAATTAGATGTTGGGATACTACATAATAAAAAACAAAATATTTAACTATCATAAAGATACTAAATCTCATTGAATATCAATCAAAATCACTTCTCAAAGAAAGTTCAGCAGATCATTGATCTAGCAGGATTTGAGATTTTTATGAAGTTGAATAATCTCTACTGAATTTTTTTGATAAATATCTGAAAGAGAAACACAACATTGATTTAATAAAGAAAGCAGAATTATTTTCAGAGATTGAAATAGCGACAAATATTAAATAACAAAGACCAAATAAAAACGTATGTGGGTGTATAGCAACGCAACCTCTATCGCAGACCCCTGTAGATCAATGATTTGCAGGGGTCTTTAAATTTCTTGGTGACGGAGTTGGTGACGGATTTTTCAACGCACTCATAGTCAAGTAAATACGAAATCAAAATCAATTACTAGGTTTAAAAGATCATAATTTCAATGAATCATTTGCCAAAAAATTCTCTTTGCAAAACAGGAGCGGTAATTTTGCTGCTGGGACCATCACCTCGAGAAACACAAACAGCAACTTTACTTTCGAGTGCTTCGAAGATTTCGGCTACATCTTTATGAGTAAAGTCTGGACAAAGCAGTACCGACTCAATTTTTTCTTTCTCATAAAGATCTTTACAAACTTTAATCGCTTCTTTCTGTGTTTTTACAACATAAGTATAAAGCTTGTATTTACCTGTTTCTATCAGATTATGATGCTTCTCAGGATCTGCATCAGGTGCATGTGCTATAAATACTGTTTTAAAAGCCATTGTTACCTCCTTTTTATTTTATAATTAATTATTGGCTATGAAAACGGTGATGGATTTTGTGACATGCACAATATCGATCTCATCCTGCTTTTAGAAAATCCATATATCTCCTATCAAGCCTTTCTTTATCAGGCCAGTGTATTTTATTAGGAGGTAAAATTATCTTAGCATTGTTAAGTGATTGGATTATTCGAATGATAATAAATATCATCATATTCTACCTCAAGTACATATTAATGCAAATGTCATTCACTTTAAGGATTGGTTCTATGAAAAGATTGATCAAAAATATTATGTCCAGAATATCATGGAAAGATTTAACGCTATATACAATGAGTATGCGAGGATTTATTTAAATGAATTTTGTGATAAACGTGATGACGATATGGCTATCTATCCAAATTGTGACTCCTGTGCTTATAAGAATGAAGAATGGCTTATAGATTGTACGAATAGATTTCTATCAATTAATCCTGATATTCTGCAATCTGATAAGTATGATTTTAATAAGGTTACCTATAATAAGTTACATGAAATATTTAATTAAGAATGGGCAACGGGAAGGCAATAGAAGTTACTAAAATTGAAGAAAAAAACTTCACGGAAATGGTATTTCCGCCAATTGTCTATAAATACAGAAACTGGACTGATCCTAATCATAAAACTATTATTACTAATAGGGAAGTCTTTTTTGCATCACCAAATTCATTTACAGATCAAAATGATTGCAAAATTCCTATAAGATATGATCTTTTAAGCTATATAGAAGTTGAACAAAAAATTAAAGCGGATAATCCAAATTGGTGTAGACAACAAAGAAGAAAATTCTTAAAAGATTGGTATCGAGGTCATAGAGAAAATGTCATGAGAGTACAACAAGAATTTTTGAATGATTTTTTCGACAGGTTTGGAGTTCTTAGTTTGACTGAAATTCCTGATAATAATTTTATGTGGTTTATTTATGCAAATGATTTTAAAGGATTTTGTGTCGGGTATAAATCAAATATAATGTTTCAACATCTTGGAGGAGGAGGTCAAGTAATTTATTATGATACTCTTCCCGTAATCTATCCGACCCCTAAAAACACATTTGAAGAACAACATCAACTTCAAATCTTTTCCAAATTAAGAGAATGGGAATTTGAAAAGGAATATCGCACACATATCTTTTCAAAAGATCCATTGTCAATAAACCAGAGAAAGAAGCAATTGCCTCCAGAAGCTTTTAAAGAAATTATTTTTGGAAAGAATATGCCTGATGCTATAAAAGAAGATCTGTTAAGAAGTATTCCACCGGAATTAGGACACGTAATTCTTGTCGATCAATAGAACTTTATAATTTAAAGCCAATTTCAGATGCCTGAAAAATTTCTAGTTACAAATTATGATCATGAAGAGCTAGTCTCCCTGATCAAAGAAGCTTTTACAGAAGAGTTGAAGGAGATTCTTACACAGAAAGAAAAGGAAAAAGATTATAATGTGTTACTTTCCAGAAGGGAAGTTGCAGACTTACTGAAGATATCACTTGTAACACTACATAAGTATCAAAAGGAAGGAATACTTCCATATTCTAAACTTGGGATACATATTTACTTTAAGAAAGGAGACATTATGAAAGCACTTGAAACACAGGTCAGATATCAGCATAGAAGATAGTAAGATACATTGATGACGTTTTCGTTGACGCTTTTTTCTTAAAATATTATTTTTAGCACCCTTTAAATCAATCACATGCAAATTCTTTATTATACTGTTCAAATATTGATATGTCAATTTTGTTGTCGTGTAAATGAATACATAAATGACCATTTTACCTGGTAATAGGCAATCTTCATTAGGGCTAATGATGAGAGTGAGGCACCACAAGCTTATACAATAAATTCTGCTAGTTCTATTATTTACTGGATTTTATTTGAATGTTGATGGAATATTTGGTAAATTTTGCAAATTATATTAAATCAGACACATACAGACCACACACAACATAATTAATATCTATATATTTTTTGATAAAAATTTTAACTACAATTTAATTCTGATCTCTATGACACAAAAGTTCCTTATTTTGATAAATGACGCTCCCTATGGAACAGAAAAAGCCTATAATGCCTTAAGATTAGCTATACAGCTTGGCAAAGATCATGAAGAAGCAGAAGTCAGAATTTTTCTAATGGCAGATGCTGCAAATTGTGCAATTGCAAATCAAAACACTCCAAATGGATACTACAATATTGAAAGAATGTTGAAACTCATTATTTCCAAAGGAGCCAAAGTCAAAATTTGTGGTAGTTGTGCTGAAACCAGAGGGTTAAAAACCGTTCAACTCATTGAAGGAACTGAAATTAGTACTATGGCAGAACTTACTAACTGGGTAGTAGAGAGCGATAAAGTAATTACTTTCTAACAAAATTTATTATTCAAAAGTTTATTTCATGATTATCAATCGCCTTGAGATTAATATAGTTTATTGTATAAATTTCAATCAAACAGATTTTATAAAGGACTGCTTTTGGTTTAATATTAACACATGGTAATATCCATGTAAGATTTGCTGACAGTGTTTTTGCTATAGTAAATGGCCGGTTTAGAAAATAATAAATCAAAACATTAATGGAAAAAGATAATATTTCTACAACAAAATTGGACTTAGCCCAATCAAATGAAATGAGCAATGATATGGAATCTCCCTGTAATAAAAAAGAAATTCCATTATGGTTAGTTCTTTTAGATAATATTCCAACTTTAATCCTATTTATTCTTGGCGCTATCATTGTCTATCAGGTTTCAACGATTGGAACCGTAATTTTTGTTGCCTATTCATTATTCAGTGTTGTTTTTTTCTGGGCAAGAATATGTCCTTATTGTTATCATTATGGTACTTTAGCCTGTCCATGTGGATATGGTGTAATTTCAGCTAAATTATTTAAAAAACGACAGGATAAGTCATTTATAAAAGTCTTCAAAAAAAACCTTGTGATTGTATTTCCAAATTGGTTTATTCCATTTTCAATAGCTATATATTTATTGATAACCCGTTATACTAATCAGACACTTATTTTAACAATTGCATTTAGTCTGATCGGGTTTGTTGTTATTCCTTTAATTTCCAAACTAGTAGGATGCAAAAATTGTGAAATAAAGGAGGATTGTCCTTGGATGAAAGCAAAAGTTCAAAATTTAAACTTATCTATACAATCAGGAGATACTATTTTAAAGTAGATTTTTTTTACTTCTTAGATCCAATTTGAATATCTTATATGATATGGATCTAATCTCATCACTGATACCTTGTTGACGATTTCGTTGACGCTTTTTTTGCAAGACTTAATTTCTTAGGATCTTCTAAATCAACAACATGCAATCTAGTGATTATCTTATCAGTATATTGATACTGCTTTATTTGTGGCTACATTAAATGAATACTCAAACGGCCGTTTTATCGAGCATTCAGTAAGCCACATAAAAACGCATGTGGGGCTGGTGGCACCACAACCTTCAAACGCAGACCCCTGTAGATCAATGATTTGCAGGGGTCTTTAAATTTCTTGTTGACGGAATTGTTGACGGTTTTTACAGCGTGCTCATAGTCAGCGCATTACAAGCACAATATTGGTCGATTTTTTGTAAATTAGTCTTATTGAACTTTAATACTAAGGTGCAAATTCCGGTGTTAGTTACTTATCGTTTTTACATTCGCATTTTTTAGTCACGACAAACAGAGCGATGGCCAACAGGAGGAAGCTGTTTGCGGCCTGGAAAAAATTCACAGCATGATTAAAACCCAAAATTCCTTTTCCTATTAAAAGAGAAATACATGCAAGTAAGATAATAACAGCTGCAATTGCAGCGGAAATCCATGCTATCAAGCTAAGTGCTTTCATAAGAATATAGTATTGGTTGTCTGTATGATAATAAAATTATGCATTAAAAAAGGTATGAACTATTTGGATACAAGTCAATATTTTTTTAAGTATATGAACTTATAGGTGCAAATCCCAGTGCTAGTTAGTACCTATCTCCGATATACAGAGTAATCTGTTGGTAAAATAATTGCATGCTCACTATGTATTGATATTGTGATTTTACTTTGCGGCTTCAGACTGCTTCAATCGTGGAAGGGGGCTTTGTTGCAATATTGTAGGTGACACTGACTATGCCAGGCACTTCTCTGATTACGGCAGCAGCAAGCTTTTCAAGAATATCGAAGGTCAGATTTGTCGGTGTGGCTACCCGGGCATCGATACTGTCCCAGCAACGGACTTCGATCTGTTGACCGAAATCGCGTTTACCATCACGGATGCCTGTTACTCTGTCTTCGTGAAGTATCGCCATATACTGGAAAGCACCCCTATTATTAAGCATCCGTTCCACAACAGCGGTTGCTTTCCGTACTGTTTCGAGCCGTTCAGAAGTTACTTCGCCGATTATACGTGCAGCAAGTGCCGGTCCCGGGAAAGGGATTCTATCAAACAACTCAGTTGGAAGTCCAAGGGCTTTGCCAGTCATCCTGACTCCGTCTTTACGCAGCCGAATCAGGGGCTCAATGATCTGGTATCCAAAAGCTTCCTGCGGATCAATCCCAAGCTGGGCAAATACATTATGTTGCCTTTTGATACCAGCAACGGTTTCATCGATATCGGTAAGGATTGTCCCCTGGAGAAGAAATTTTGCTCCGCTCTCTTTTACAATACGGCCGAATACTTCCCGGTAGAAAGCTTGAGTAATCGCTTCCCTTTTTTTCTCAGGATCTGTTATTCCTTTGAGAGCAGAAAGGAACTCTTTCTTTGCATCGATTATTTCGACTGTGATGCCGAGTTTCTGGAAAAAACCGGCAACCATTTCAGGTTCTCCCTCTCTCATAAGACCATTTTGGATAAAGACAGTCTTAAGATGCTTCCCAAGTGCTTTATGTCCCAGCATTGTGACAGTTGATGAATCGACGCCTCCAGAGAGGGCGTTAATAGCTATACCGTTTCCTACGGTGTCAGCTATTTCCTTTACTTTCTCATTAATGAACCGGCTTGTATTTAGCTCATTAGCTTTTATTTCTTCTATCATAGTCAAAAGGATTAAATTGATTAATACTATTAGATAATCCACACCATTTCAGATAAAGTTAGGTAATTATTTCCTTCCAAAATAGCCTGGAAGAGTGATTAAAAAATAATAATAAGGAAACCTGCTGCCCTAAATTTATCATCTGTCGCCTGTAATACATAATACTTTGTCTTGCAGTCTTTACACTCTGCAGGTTGTCTTTCCAGCTGACGCGGGATGTCTGTAGCTTTGCTCTGTCATGAAAATCCGAAAAACGGGATATCAAGACAAGCGACCAACGGAAGCAAGATACACATCGCCTAGTGGCTGCAATAAATAGTACATTTCTTCTACATCGTAATATGCCAACCTCTCTACCTTTTAATTTGTTCTATTCTTGGTGGTGCCACAACCTCAAATCATAACCCCTTAAAGATCAGCGATCTGCAAGGGGTTTTGAATTTCTTGTTGACGGATTCGTTGATGGATTTTATAACGCGCACGTAATCAAATACATACGCATCTACATAAAAAATTGCCTCAATTTTGAGCTTGTGTGCAGAAGCCGGGCATACTGAAACTTGATCTGTCTGCATTCATTTTTTAATTTATTACATGGCACAAGCGGCATGAAAAACAATTAATCTGTGCCGTTCGTGCCATAAATGCCATTTGATTGAAATGGGACAAAACCTTCTTCAAGAGAAATAGGATGTAGGATTCGTAGGAAATCTAGAGATTTTCTTAATTCAGACTTTTTAATTTTTTCATTTTCTCACCTTAAATGAAAAGAAAGTAACCTTGATCATAGTTAGCCGGATTATATTGATCACCAAATGTCGGAGATATGTGCCTGTTATATAGTTATATCTGTTAATGTTAATCTGACCGGCCAAATGTGGTCAGATTGTCCGGCTTTTGTACTTTTGAAGGTATAACACCATATGAGAAATTAAAATGCACATTAAAATATGTTTAAAATCGTCTACTTAATATTGAAGTATCACAGTTATGTTATTCTTTTTAGCTAATAACAAATATGTTTTACTACTCAAGCTATCTATCTGATTCTTCAGTTTTAAAGCCCATCAAAACAGCCAGGTCTTTAAGTTGCAGTCTTAAGTCACCAATCGTTGCAATGGTATGAATTCCATATAGATTAGGCATATATTGATCCCGTATTTTTTTAACATCTACCTTGGCAATTACCTTTGCCGTACACATTATAGTATAAATGTCTTCCCCACCGGTATACATAGAATGACCATTAACCACTTCACCTGTGTGCAACCTTATTGTCTTGTTAAGAGAATGCATCTCCCATATAGTAACCGGCTCACCTGCAGGCCATTCCGCTGTCATACCGGTAGAGGCACCAGGTTCATTAGGTTTGTCTCTTACAGGGCTTTCTGCATGAGGTCTTATATTATAAGGAACTTTGAAAAGTCTGCGATCACCACCCCATGGATTAATCGGGATGCCACAATGAAGAACAATTTCTGTGGAGTTATCAATATCATACATAACATCACCCATCATACTTAGCGCACCAGTCATTTTATATGCCAAAATCTCACTGATCAATAAGTCCGGATAATTCTGACAAACAGCCATTATTCCTCTCGATTTAAATCCAAGCTCCAAACCTAATGTGGGATTATACCGGTCTTTAAGACCACCTGTGCCGACCGACCTGATATGAGTTGACACTGCATTGCAATTATATTTTTCTCTTAACGCATCATGAGCAAGATACCCCTTGGCACATTTTACTATCTCAGCTCTGGCCACTTCTACCTTTTGCGCACCCTCGATCCATTGATCTGCGATTTTTTCTGCTTCCTTGGTATTAACTTTCCCACACGCTTCGTGGAATTCCGCGGCTTCTACCCGAACAATCTCAACGCCAAATAATTCCTTTAAAGTTTGAATATAACGCAGATTATGATACTCGGGGAACGTTTCCTTGATGTCTCCCCTATAATTTACTGATGCAATATTATCATTTACCTCATTAGTCACCATTAAAATCCGAGTCTCCTTCAGTTCACTTATAGTCTGAATGAGTTTAACTTTATTCACAAGATCGTTAAACATTGATTCTCTCACTGCTGGAGCACAAGTATTCCTTCGATCAAGCTGAGCGTTTAGGATTTTCACATCTTTGTAGTCAGTGCCTCCCTCAAGCAAACTCCCTTCAGGTACTTTCCCAGTGGCAAAAAGGTTCCAGGGATGGCCACTTGGGAACTCCCAGAGATTAAGTACAACTATTGTAGGTAATCCGGTGAAAGCCAGTCTAAAGTCTCCACTCATCTCTCCGATGATCAGCATTCCATCATAATTACCTTTATTTTTTTGTATTTCATCATATGCATCGGAGCGTGTACCTTGCCATACAATGAAATCAACTCCACTACATGCTTTTTGAAGCGCACTAACGACCTGTTCATGCGTTGTAAAAGTCTTGGGAGGACCTCCAGAACCTGTACAGCCACAACCAGCGGAAGTGAAAATTGTAAATACCTTTGTAGTGACACTTTGCGAAAATGTAAATACAGTAGTAAATACAATTAACATGAGAAACAAATAAATCTTTTTCATAATAGTTTTTTTAAGTTTATTGCATATGGAATTATTACATACGCTTAAAATTACGAATTGATGAAGAAAATTAATCTAAATGGCATTATATTTAATTCTAAATCGATACAGAACCTATCAGTTTATCAATTTAATAGCATTTGTATAGCACCTGAACCCTTGGTTTCAAAGCATTGAAAATCAGTACTCCATGGTAATGTAATTAACGGTTGTTGACGGATTTGCTGATAATAATGTATGGTTTGAGGTTATTTTGACATCCCATCCCAAGTTTTACCAGAGAAATCTGGGATGGGACGAAACCTTCTGCAAAAGAAAATAGGAAATAGGATTCGTAGGAAGTAGGAAATTTAGAGATTTTCTTAAATTCAAATTTTAATTTCCCCAATTGCTCCCTCACAAGTGTGCTGAAATGGAGAATTATCAGATTATTTTAATAAAGTTAAAAGGTACATCTAAGTTTGAAGAAAATAATGTCCCTTTTTCGAGTATATCTTCATCATCATCATTATAGTACCAGTTAATTATGAACTTTTTCTTATTTTTCTTGAGATGAATATGTGTAATTTTATGAATTAAATCAAGTAAGTACTTAGTACCGACACTGTTAATATATTCAAGACAAATATCTACACTGGTAATTTTAGCAGGATTACAAAAATATTCATTTATCCATTCATTTATTGGGATAAAAAAGTCCTCGGCATTTTCAGGAATTAGCCGACCTGTAATTTTAATAATCCCTTTCATGTCAAGGATGACCTCTGGAGTGTTATTTGTTGGAGAAATTATTTGCTGACTTTTACTCAAGGTATTATCTTTTATAAAAAATATTTGTTGACAGACATAGACCCAAACAATAAACACATTTCTAAAGTTACACATTTTTATAAAATATGAAATTATTTTTCAGCATGATATTGGCACTAATGACTTCAATTACCAAAGAATCGTTCACTTATTATAAACTAAAAGGCTGTACTGATTATTTCCTCCCTGCATTTCCACCTAGGGATAAGAATTAGTGGCGTACCGTCTCTCTGTTTAAATTATCCTTACCTAAAAAGTAAAAGAAAGGCGACACTTGATTGAAATGAATTGTGAAAGTCAATGTCTGCAATACAATCCTGTTAGGCAGGAAATAATAGAAAATGTCGCCTTGTATCTTTATATATTATAGTTTTTACACGTTCAATACAGCATATCAAATATAGGATTTATTTCTTTTTGATCAAAACAATTTCAAAAAAGTTGTATAGTCCCATTAGCACCAAGACTATTTACCCCAGATAATTAAAAATCAACGCATTACACTATTTTGTTCAGTTCATGTTGATGGATTCGTTGATAAATCTAGATAAGTTCAGGAAAAGAGTTTATTGAATAGTACAATATTAGGAAACCGTTGATTAGATAAATTATATTTTATATTTTAATCCTAAAAGTTCTTTGCGGCGTTTTTCAAAATAATCAGGGGCTAACCTTTTTTCATAATCATCTCCAAACATGTTTAGAATATTTTCATTATTATTTTTTATCATCCTTTTTAAGGTAATCGCATCAGTTTTGATAGATGTAATGCGTTTTACTAACAATATAAACTTCTCAGGTGGTTCTTCCTTCAGTCTTAAATAGTTTTGAAATTCATACAAAGAATCAAAAATACTAACAGCCACCCATTCTGAATCCGACCAATAGAAGAATCAATTAATGGCATATCTTTTTTAGTTAAATCAATATGTAAAAATGATTTCTCTAATTTAATGTAACTTTAAGTACACTTTTAATACGACTTATGGTTGTGAATAAATCATTAGAAGATATAATATTTGACCTCATTGAATTATTCAGACCTTATATAGAAGGTATTGATTCTGTACTTGATATTGGAACCGGAACATCAATACCTATCCATATTATTGCTGAGATTTATCCTAAGGTTAGATATAATACAGTAGATGTTGTCGATATCAGAAAAAGAAAAAAGTTGCCGTTTGTGATTTATGATGGCACGAATTTACCATTTGATAATTTAGAATTTGATGTTTCCGTATTAAATGAAACATTACACCATTGTGAAGATCCTGAATCTGTATTAATTGAAGCACGAAGAGTGGCAAAATCAATTTATGTTATCGAACATTTCCCCAATCCCAATACTAACATCAAAGAATTGGTTAAAACTGAAATCAATGCTCTTAAAAACTTTGATATAAATTGTCAAATTTATAAACCTTTTACAAAACGCTCACTTTACTTATTATTTAAGAAATTAGGTCTAAAAGTTTTGGATAAGATTGAGGTACCTTATTATGGTAAAAGGCAAATAAGAAAGTATTTTTTCAAATTGAAATAATAAAATTCAGTGATCTATATATTCTTCCTAAGAAACCAGTCAGCTAACCCAGGTAGGTTTTTAATATTCTACATCTCGTAGTACACTTTAATCTTCTGATCGCCTTTTCTTTGATCTGTCTGATCCTTTCTCTTGATAGATTAAGTTCCTCACCAATTTCCCCGAGTGTATGCTCTTGTATACCGTTTACTCCAAAATATAATCTGATAATATCAGCTTCTCTTCGTGTTAAGGTATTAAGAGCTCTATCAATTTCTTTCCTTAGTGAATCCGTCAGTAATTCTTTATCAGGGCTGGAAGCATCTTCGCTTAATAAAACGTCATACATGTTCCCCTCTTCACCTTTTACAAACGGGGCATCCAATGAAATATTCCACCCATCGTTTTTTAAGGCTATTGCCACGTCAGTAGGTGTTAGCTCTAATGACTGTGTAATCTCAAGGAAAGTTGGTTCTCTTTCGTACTTTTGTTCCAGTTCAGCATTGCTCCTTTTTAATTTATTAATATGATTTATTCTGTTTAGTGGGAGCCGTACAATTCTTGTGGATCCTGCCACAGCCAGTATAATAGATTGCCTTATCCACCAAACGGCATAGGAAATAAACTTAAAACCTCTCGTTTCGTCAAATCGTTGTGCTGCTTCGATCAATCCAAGATTTCCCTCATTGATCAAATCGGGAAGACTCAACCCCCGGTTCTGATACTGCTTTGAAACAGATATAACAAATCTGAGATTTGCATTTACCAAACAATCCCGTGCTCCCAAGTCCCCCTTGTGTATCCTTCTGGCAAGATCAACCTCTTCTTCTGGAGTAATCAGCTTAAACATGGCTACTTCGCGCAGGTATTTGTCCATGGATGGACTCTCCCTGTTGGTAACCTGCTCGATGATTTTTAATTGCCGCATTTAAAAGAGAGATTTTGGCTTATTTTATATACATAAAAGACTTTCTAAAGGTACCACTAATTAAGGAAAATATTCGTTCCCCCATAGGATTTGTTAATCCAGCTTGTCATTTCTGTTCATTCACTAATCATGTTAATATGAAAACACAACAGACAACAATATCTGAAGTGAGACTTGTCTATAGGACTAAGGTCAAAGCTTCAGAGAGACTACAGGTTAAATGTTCAAAGGAGGCATTTGACATATTTATGGAAACTTGGGACCTGGATTCAACAGAACATTATAAAGAATTTAAGGTCATGCGATTAACTATGACAAATAGAGTACTGGGGATCGCATCAATATCAAAAGGTGGTATAAGTAGTACCGTAACAGATGTACGGATTATCAAGGTGTATTGTATCATCCTTATGAATAAAGATCGCTTCTCCTGGTATCTTTCCAATAGCTACAAAATTAAGCTCTATCATAATCTGGTTTGATTTGTGAAGAGCGAAGCTAAATAGATATAGATGGACCTCAAATATTAATATGATTCATTCTTTAATAACTGAAGATGATAGAGAAATGGGTGGTAGTAATTCTTGCATTTTCAAATGATACTCCCTAACTAATAGGTTTAATAGTAGAGTAATCTGAAAACAGTTATAATAAGTAGCATGTCATTCAGGCAGGCTGGCAAGTTGCCTGGCAAATAAGTATATGTGCTGCCCCGATTATAGAGATATTTGGCTTATACAGAATTTTCATGCGTTTTATTTTTTCTGAAGTATATAATTGCCATTATTAATTTCAATGGTCCAATTATCATCAATAATTAATTCCCAATTTTCAGTATAAATTCTTTTTCTTTCTGATTTAATATTTTTAGCCGGAACCGATGCTTCATTTCCATTTAATAAACATCCACCATCACTAACCGTTAATTTACCCCAGTTATCAAATAGATTTATTTTCTGATGTACCATACCCAACGAATCTAATGGCATAATTCCAGTTGGAAACATCTGCATTTCCCATTTTTCAAGTTTAAGAATCAGTACGGTATCCACTAGAAATTTATGTTTATAATCTAATATTAACTTTTCTTTTTTATCTCTTTTCTCAATTTCTTCTCTTTTGATATCAGCAATGTTATAATTTATATCAATGAAATCATTGTATATCAAAGTATCTAATTCGAAAATTCCACTCTTATGAAGTAAGATCTCGCCAAGGTCATCAGATAGATTTAATGTTTTATTCCAGTATTTATCATAGGTATATAATAAGCCTCCATAGAGGCAACCAGAATAGTAGGCAAAAGTAGTTGCATAATAATCGAGCGGTATTATGGTCTTTGCTGTATAGTGTATACTGTTAATATAATCATCAAATGTTTTACTGGTTATAAGATGCCCTGTATATTCTGCCATTCCTTCGCTCAACTCAAAATAATTCTCTTCCTTAGATTCATTTTCAAACATTGACCTGCGTTTGGACCTGAACTTCAGTGCATAGGCAATGTGCTCTTTCTTCTCTTCTGCGCTATTGGCAGTGAGTGCTTTTTCTAATGCTAACCATTCCAGCTTCATGTATATCCGAGCATTAATATCATCTAAATGAGCATTTTTGAAAAATAATTGAGGTGGATTTAATTTCAAGCTATCTTGTATAATATGAAAGATTTCATGCATCAGCTGCACTTTTAGATAAGATTCCGGAAATAGGAAAGGATGTGTCACGTATGCATAAACTGTCCCGCCATATACAGTAAATGAACTACCCAAAGCTTTATTCTCTGAATAAATACCAGAATAGATTTTCCCTTCCCTGACAAGTAAACCCTCTTTATCTGGTTTATTTGCTATAATCATCCTGGTTTCTTTGTCGATAAACATACATGGAAGGTCAAGATTAATTCCCCACATTTGGCTGTCATCTATGGTACATAATTCGTAAAGTTCAGCAAATGTTTCCAAAATAAACCTTTTATCTGATTCGGAATACTGGGAAAATGCCAATGAGCAATTAAATGCTAATATGGTTATAAGAATTTTCTTCATGATTGTTCCTTTAAATGTTTGCCAACGGCTGGCAGAAAAATCTGTTGCCGTCTGATAAGGGCTGGTGAGGCTTTTGCATTTGTCCAGGCAAATGGCACAAAGTTTTCATTTATACCAGGTAGTGAAAATTATAAAAATACTCTCATTCCTCGTCGGTAAAATATATTAATAAACCAAAGGTTTGAGTTGAGCTCAAATTGATTTTTTCACCAGAAGCGAATACTAAAAGGTTATTGTTCTTAAAATATTGTTTTGCCTTAGCTAAAGATTTTACCTTAAATGTGATCCCCTTCACTTCGTTGATATTTCCTCTGGTAAAATATATAGTAAGTGAATCATTAATTTGACATATACCTTTATTCGCGAATTCCAAAGGATAGAGAAATTCTTTCCATCTCTGTAAGTTAACTTCCTCATTGTAAGCAATAAATATTTCTTTGATGTATTCAATGCCGGGGTTGTTTTTTCCATTGGTAATCATTGTATTTTGAAGTGAATCCCTTTTTCCCTTATCTGTCACTTCATACAGAGCCAAAAAGACGTTTTCATTACATAAAATGCTATCTCTGATGTAGATGGAGCCTTTGTTAACCTGACGCGTAAAGCCACGGTTATTAAGCTTCTGTTCGCCTGCAGCTAAAGATTTATAAACCTCAAAATTAATTCCAAAGAAAATGGATCTGAAATTATCGTTAGCGTAATTAATATCGGGAAAAGGACCGCAAGGTTCTAATACCATATTCCCAGCGTATACTCCGGCATATTTTTGATGACCATACTTTTCAGGAGCATAATATATGGGAAGCATTAATTTGCCTGTTAAAAAATTATAAACAGAATCGTGAGTAATTGTATCTCTTACATGAATGGACAAGGTATGAAGTCCAGATATTATAGGGAATACTGGGGGATTAATAGAATCATGTGCGGATTCTCTTTGAGCTAAATTAGTTTGAGATAGAATCATTATTCCCAATAGAATCAGACTTATGGATTTCAGGATTTTTTTCATCATATAAAATTTAAGAATTATAGAACTAGTAATATTTTAAGTTAAGAAATTGACCCCATTTCTTCCAAATCATATTCTCCGATTTTTCGAATAAAGAATTAAAGTTATTTGAGATAATGAATTCAACTATACTCTTATACTCATAGTTTGTAGATGCGAAATCAAAAAAAGTGGCCGCAAATAAATAATCCAGGCCCATAGATGAAGATGTTATTTTCTTTACGGAAATTAATTCACTGAACTTAGGACCTTTGCCTTCCTTAATCGTATTTCCGATTCCCCATGTAAATCCTGCTTTCCTGATCTGCTCATTGAAAACTGCTGTTTCTTCAAACTTTGCGATACCTTCTGTAACCCACCCGTTTACAGCAGGATTAATTTGGTAAACGAATTCATGAGCCATTTCGTGTGCTGACATGGTTCTCGTCCTTTCAGGAGGAAAAACAGTGTCAGGCTGTGCTTTCCATCCTTTGGGGATCAGGATGAAAAAGTCTTTCCGGATATGTTGACCACCATAATTATCAGATAAAAGATAAATTAAAATATTACAAACAGTTGTCTTCTTCAATCTCATACTATTAGTCATTGCATTTCAATATACTTCTGTATTCTATTCATATTTAAGCGACTGAGCCGGATTCAGATTAGCAGCCCTGAGAGTATGAAATACTAATGTTAATACTGCAATTATGACAATAAGGAGAACTGTTGTCAAAAAATAAAATGGATTTAGCTCAACGTGATATGCGTAGGAATGCAACCATTGTTTAATAATATAGTATCCTGCCGGTAATGCAATAACTGAAGCTAATAATACAAGTTTACCAAAATCCATTTGAAGCATAAATAAAACACTGGTTGCAGTTGCCCCAAAAGCTTTCCTTACACCTATCTCCTTACGTTTTCTTCGGATTGTAAAGGCAGTAAGGCTGAAAAGTCCTATACATGATATGACAATGCTAAGAAAAGTAGCTGCATTGATAAGCGCACTTAATCTTTTTTCCTCATCATAATATCTGTCAACCTCCTGATCGAGGAATATATAGCTTGCAGGAAATCCTGGAGTACTCTTATTTATGAGATCAACAATATTATCGACAATCTTAAAATGATTTCCAGGTTCAAGCTTCACAAAAATCCTTTTCATCCACCAATCCTTATTTTTATAAATAAAAACAGGAAGAATCTCATCTTTCAGTTTGTGAAAATGGAAATCTTTAACAACACCTATAATTGTATACCTGACATCACCCAACCATATAAATTTACCAAGCGGCTCTTCCATTTCCATCTTCTTTACTGCTGTTTCATTAATAATTACTTCATTACCAGTTGAACTGGTATTAAATTTATTTCCGTCAGTGAGCTTAATATCAAAAAGATCCAGGTACCTGTCATCTACCTGCATCAGATGAAATTTTAAAGATTTCCCTGAGATATTCCCATCCCATTTTTTTAATGTACTGAAGTTGCCCATATTCACAGGAACATTGCCTCCAAGGGCAACCTTATTTACACCGGGTATTTCCTCAATCTGAGCCGCAATTACATCTACCTTATCGGGTTTGATTTGAGGATAGATAACCATTACCCCGTCTTTATTAAAACCAAGATCACTGTGCCGCATATAACTTATTTGTCTGTTCATGACAAGGATGCAGAAAATAAAAATAATCGATAGCACAAACTGTGTTACAACCAGTATTTTCCTCAAACCGGAACCTTGTACAGTATCCTCCGGCAATGGTTTGATCACCTTCACCGGATTAAAAGAGGAAAGTATAAGTGCGGGATACATACCGGCTATTAGTCCGGTAATGAATGCCAAAGCAAGATAGATACTTACATATCTGAATGAAAACAGGTCTGCCAGATCAAGTTCCAATCCGCTGACTTTGATAAAAACAGGTAGCATGAGAATAACTATAATTAAAGCAGCGATAGTTGCCAAAAAGGTCTGTAAAAGTGATTCTCCAAACAGCTGTATAACAAGATTAGCCTTGCTTGCCCCATTTACCTTCCTGATGCCTATTTCTTTGGCCCTCTGTGCAGCAAAGGCGGTTGACAGGTTAATAAAGTTGATACAGGCAATCAACAGAAGCACAAGCCCGATAACAGCGAACAATGTAACTCTGGTTATTGGTCCTTTGTCGGACGAAGGGTAGATTACGGATTCAAATCCCGGATCACGGTACAGGTAAAGCCTGGTAAGGGGATTAAGGAAAAGCGTTGCAGATACATCCTTGCTTTTTGTCTTCAAATAACCTGAGATCTTATTATTGAACTGTTCTGCATCAGTCTGTTCTTTCAGCAAAATGTAAGTAATATAATCAAACTGGTTCCAACTATCAAACTTATTGTCTCCTTTTTGCAGTAATGAAAATGATATCAGGTAATCAACTTTCAAATGTGTATTTGAGGGAGAGTTCTCTATAACACCTGAGACAGTCAAAAGATCCACATTGTTCAGCAAGATGGATTTTCCAACAGGATCTTTTTCATCAAATAAAATCTCTGCTATATGCCTTGATATAACCACTTTTACGGGACCTACAAGCAAACTGGAAGGATCACCTGAGATTATTTTTGTTGAGAAAATATTGAAATATGAATTGGTAGTATAATAAAGATTTTTAGCGGTATACAACTTGTCATCAACTTTCACCACATCCTGGTAACCTGATTTCAGTTTTACAGCATCCTCAACTTCCGGAAAGTCATTTAGAATTGATTCTGCCACCGGAGCTGGAGCAACTGTCCAAACGAACGGAGTGCCTGAAAAATTTAACAGTGATTCAACCCGGTATATCCTGGCAGCATTGTTAAAATACCTGTCATAACTGAGTTCATGACTGATCCAAATAGCAATGAATATAACACTAGCTAGTCCGAGCGCCAGTCCTGAAACATTCAATAGTACTAATCCATTAAATCTACGAAAGGGCTTGAAAAATATTGAAATTTTATTTCCCCCCATATCTATATTTCTAAGTGGATAAAATTTACATAATGACTATTAATGAAAAAAAATGCTGCAAGAATTCGTCAATATATATATCGTAAAAACTTTTATAAGAATCTAGATCATTCATTTTATACTATTAAGGATTGATTTTCAACAGTATTGTAAAATTAAAAGACTAATTAATATTATTGAACTCCAAGTTATAAAAATTAAGCAGTTTTGGCAAACTAACGACCATGATAAAAATTACTGAAGGAAGAGATAAAAGGGGGTGGTCAATTTAATCCGCGATCCAGTGGTCACATTACACTGCGAATACATGGTGTCTCGTCCTAGAAAAACCTTACACACATTTGGTTTGCTACAATAAGGCTGACTTGTATCTTATCGTTGGGAGAGATGCCTAACCTCGCTTTTGATAATGCATTGAGAGGTAAATCGCTTCCTGCAGCCAGTACAGTTGCAGTCTTTATGAGATCTCTGCGTGAAGAACTCATAATAATATAATATGAGTGTCGGGAATGATAACTAAATGATTATATTATAGGAAAATATTTGCCATGAATCTAATCAAATTTATTGAGTCATTTCCGGATGAATCCTCATGCAGGATCAAATTTAAGGAATTTAGAGATACGCAGGGTGTCATTTGTAGGAAATGTGGAAGCAACGATCATTATTGGTTGCAGGCATTAGAACAGTACCAATGTAAGAAATGTAAAACAAGGACTACATTAAGAAGCGGAACAGTGATGCAAGCAAGTAACCTCCCATTTAGACATTGGTTTATAGCGATTCATCTATTAACAAGTACTAAAAAGACCTTTTCTGCTTTGGAAATGCAAAGACAAATTGGGCATAAATTTTACGAACCAATATGGTATATGATGCAGAAGCTCAGGAAAACGATGGGATCCAGGGACAGTAAATACCAATTGGATAAAATTGTCGAGTTAGATGAAGGTTTTTTTGAAAGCGTTGATACAGAAAAAGATGAAGATGAAAAGGCTGCACCCAAGAAACGAGGACGGGGTAGTCAGAAACAATCCACAGTAATGGTAATGGCTTCAACTGTTCACGATTTTGGGAATTTGAAGAAGTACAATAAACCAACAAAGTTCAGATATGTAAAGATGCTCGTTGTTGATAATCTTAAAGGAAAAACAGTTGGCGATAAAGTCTCGGAAAATATTAAATATGATACTGTTGTAAAAACTGATAATTATAGAAGTTACTCAAAGATAAAAGAACAGATTTGGTGTCATATACCGCTGACTATAAAACCAAAAGATGCTGGAAAGGTACTGCCCTAGGTTCATACAATGATAAGTAATGCTAAACGTACATTACTAGGAGTTCATCACATGATATCTTCGAAATACGCACAAGATTACTTGGATGAGTTCTGTTACAAAGTGAATCGAAGAAATTTTGGCGATCAAGTATTTGACAGATTGTTAATCGCCTGTGTTACTACAAATTATCAAAACATTATTAATCATAACCGATAGTCATATAATATAAATTTATAGTTGTGACCGACTAAGTTTGAATATTTCATCAACAACTTGATTAAAATATTCAATCGATTTCTTTATCTCAGGAATATTATTCTCCCAATTTGCTTCGTACTCAACAGTGAAATAACCTTTAAAGTTCTGTCTCTTTAGTTCTTCCATTATCCCCTTTACATTTAATATCCCTTGCCCCCAAACAACATCTTCAAGTTGCCCATCAGGATCTTTCGGTGCAATGTCTTTAAAATGAAAAGCGATGATTCTCCCTTCTAATTCTTTTAAGCAGGCGATTGGTTCTAAACCCATCCTTTTATAATGACCTACATCACAACATGATCCTAACAATTTACTTCTATCTTTGATATCATTCAAAAGAATTTCAGGTTTCCAATATGATTTTTCACTTGGATGATTATGAACAGCAACTTTAATATTGTATTTCTCAGCTAAGTCTTCTACTAAATTCCAATCTTCATGAGCAGGTTCTGCACTGATATACTCCATTTCCATATCTTTTGCAAATGAAAAAATCTTTTCCCATTCATTTGTTTCGGGAACAAGCACTCCTGTAGATACAATCTTTATTCCCTTTGATACCGCAAATTCTTTTATCTTCTCACGATTCTCTGCACTAAGATTATAATCGAATTTATCATCACCAAAATCTCCCCCAAGTTTTTGTCCTGGAAAAATCTCGATATATTTAATTCCTAATTCATGAGTTTTTTCCAATGCTTCTGTCACTGTAAACAAATGGAAAGTATACGATTGCATGCATAGTTTCCAATCATGCTTTTCAGCCGTTGTCCGAGAGTTTGATGAACCACATGCACACCAAAGTGAAATCATCATGAAAAACAATATTTTGTTTGTAATTTTCATACGGTTTGTTTTTATTTTTAATTGGTAAAAATCCTAATTATTTGGCATGTCAGGTAAACTAAACCCATTTTCATATGTATGGTTAATCCATTCATCTGCCATTTCCCTTGCATTAAATTCAGCAAATCTTCTATCAAAGCGGGGATCTCCATCAATGACTGCATAATTATCGACCGTTACAATTTTAATTTTATCATTTGCAGCTATATTAGTAAACTCCATCCTATTCCCATCCCACATCAACTCTCTATGCAATCCCTGCAGTCCGGATAATCTTACTGCCAAAACTCCCATGACCACCATTTCACTAAATGGACCTGAAAATTGAAAGTTAGAAGAGGATTCTATTCTGTTTTCAGGAGATTCTTTACAAGCTCTTATCCAATCTTGCTCGTGTGCATTGGTTTTCCATATATCACCATTGCCTCCTTTAATCCGTGGGATGCTGGGTTCAGGTTGTTTAAAATGTGCCATCGCCGATTTTGGTAATAAGGTTGGATTCATTCCATAACAGCCTGTCATTATTTTCCCTTTTGTACCAACAAAAATGATACCGCCATTAGAATCTCCCATCATTTCGCCATCTTTTAATTCTTCGGGACGATCCGGCAACAATCCTCCGTCGTACCAATAAACTTTGACCTTAGGCATTTTTACATTTGCTTTAGAAAGTCGTTCAGGAAAAGTGTATGTTACAATTTGTGCCTGTGGAGGAGAATAAAGGTTAGCTAATGTGGAGCTGGCAGAAACACTAATAGGATACTCTAAGTCCAATGCCCAATACAGAGGATCCATAATATGACATGCCATATCACCTAATGCTCCTGTTCCAAAATCCCAAAATCCACGCCAGTTCCATGGTACATATGCTTGGTCATATGGGCGCTTTTTTGCTGGCCCAATCCATAAATCCCAATCCAAAGTTTTTGGAATTTTCATTCCTCCTTTAGGTTCTGCCAATCCTTGTGGCCAAATTGGACGATCGGTCCAACAATGAACTTCATAAACATCACCTATGATTCCTGTTTGAATCCATTCTGCAATTTGTCGGCACCAATCAAATGAATTACCTTGATTTCCCATTTGAGTCGCAACTTTATACTTCTTAGCCAATTTTGTAAGCAGCCGAGATTCGTACACAGAATGGGTCAACGGCTTTTGTGTATAAACATGTTTCTCAAGAGTAATAGCATGAGCAGTTACTCCCGCGTGGGTATGGTCTGGCGTGGCAACCATTACAGCATCGATGGATTTTCCCAATTCATCAAACATTTCACGCCAATCCTTAAATCGTTTGGCATCTGGATAATCATTAAAAGTCTTCTCTGCATAATGCCAATCCACATCACACAAGGCTATTATATTCTCGGATTTCATATTTGCAAGGTTACGCCTTCCAACTCCTCCAATCCCAACGCCGGCTATATTTAATGTATCGCTCGGTGCAGTATAACCTAACGTTTTACCCAGTACATTACTGGATATAATAGTGAATCCAGTAGCCATCGTACCTGTATTCTTTATAAATTTCCTTCTTGATATATCATTCATGATACTTTCTTTAATTGAATTTATGGTTTAATAAAGCTTAATAGCACGTTGATTTTAATCTATTTTAATTAATTTATTTGCCAATATCTTGAAGTTCTCTACACTCCTGCTGTAATTGGTACAATCGATTATCTCAAACTTACTGTTTCCTAATACCCTACTTTCCTACTTTAGAACTTATGCTATAGTGCATTTGGATCCGCAGTGAAAAGTTCCGCGTATCAATCGGAATATTTAGTCGTCTAAGCAAACAAACCTGATATAATTCCTCCCCTTTTAATCATTCGTTCTATAGAAAGAATTCCCAGCATGAGCTGACGGGCATGGTGATAATGCTCTAAAAGGCTCAGGTTTGGATCAGCCATTTTCCTGTCACCTCCCGAATGCCAGAATTTATTGTTTTTATTGAAGAACTTTTCATAAATGTATTTATCGGTTCTTTCAAAATGCCGTTGTGCCCATTCATCACCTTTATGCTCAATTAAAAAGAGGGTTCCGTTCAGGACTTCCTGCTGGCACCAGAGAGATTTTCTTACAGACCATGTATAATTATTCACATGCTGGAGTGAGTTGAAATATCCGCCATACAGGGCATCAGTAGCAACATCCACATGTCTTTTAAAGACGGCCTCTGCAGTATTGAATAACCCTGTATCCCCTGTACGTGCTGCTTCGAACATCACGAAGGCAAGTGTTTCAAGTCCGTGTCCTATTACAGAAAATTGTGCATACTCATTATCCGGTAAGCTGAAATCGTGATTAATGTACTCGTTTGTCAGACCATAGTCTTTATTGACATGATGGTTCATAATTGCATCCACACTCCGTGCAGCAAGCTTTTCCATATCCGGGTCAGGTTCATGTTTAAGCATCTGCGTGGATAAACTCAAAAAGATCATCCAATGGCCCAATACCCTGGGACCCTGAATTGATGGTGCTCCCCTGAGATAGGTTATGTCATAATTGTAATCGGGCCGGTCATATCTTTCGACACAATCAAATATGATTTCTTTCGCAAGATCTCTGTACTTTTTTTCTCCTGAAGCTTTGGCATACTCAAACAGACCCTCTGCAACAAAAAGACTTCCGTATATATCACCGGGACCTGAAAGAGGATTCCCTTCCCTTGTGAACCTTGCCGGCCAGAAACTTTTGTCCGTTGGCTGAAGTTTCAGAAGAAGGTCTTTTGACTTTTCCGCTATCTCCAGATAACGGGGATTCTTATCCAGGTTATTGTACAGGAAAGAATAAACCCACATTCCCCTGCCAACAAACCAGGCAGTTTTATTTTTGTTTGCAAGTTCTCCTGACCTTACATCCAGAGAGCACATAACTCCTCCGTATTCATGGTCAACAGCATACTTATCCATGTTTGGGATGAAATTGTCGAAGAGTTCTGTTCTGTATTTGACACTGAGTTGTTCAAGACTTATTCCGGCAATAGTACTGATCTTCTCCTGAGAAGACTTTGCATTTTGTGATGATATAACCCCTTTTTTACAACCCAATGAACTACCTATTGTAAGTACTCCCAGGCTGGTTAAAGAGTTAAGTTTTATAAAATTACGTCGTGAATATTTTTGTTTTTCCATTTCGATTTTTTTACGGAATAAATATTTATGAAAGGAGAAATAAGCTTAAGTTTACCTATAGGCTTATAATTTTCAGAAGGAAAAACAGAGTATTGAAAGAAAAGAATTCACATTTAATTTCAATACTCTGAATATCTATAGTTTAGTTTGCATGTTTTTTATCCCACCAAAGCTTTGTTGCTCTATTATCAGAGCCGTTTTCCAGATCGAGTTCCTTTACCGTGATGGAAAACAACACACAGGACTCAATGACTCACAGGCCAGAAGTGAAAACAAATTACACTTCCAGTTTAATGCTTCTCTGACTTCTATTAACATTGCCAAGGCAATCCATTGGTTGAGCATACCAAAGCAACAAAGAGATGCGTTCTCAATGTCTGATATTAAAACAATGAATCACAACACTTTATTGCTAAACCGTTTTTTTGATGTGTTCGGCATTTACCCATACTCTGCCAAAAATCAGAACTATGTCAAAGAACTTATACTATACGCCACTATGGCAGCTTAATAGTTTAACGAACTATTTTAAATTATTCCATGCTTTTAATAAAGCGAATGTATTCATTTCTAAACTTTGCCGCATAGTCCTTTGATGAGTCAGCGCTCATATTACCATAGTATATAAAGCATACTGCTTTTGATATATGGGGAGTTGCCATCTCTTCCCGAAGTTGTATTTTAAGCCTGTCCATAGTTGGTGGCCCCTGGGGAGCAAAACTGAAAGTTTCAATGTCGGTCCAAAACTCTCCTTTATAACCCGTATTTTCAAATAGGCCCCTGTCAGCTTCCATATAGTACTGACCAACTTTATCAAGAGTTACATGATTAACTCCAACACCATCCTGTAACATTATTATCTGCAAATTAGTCTTGCCTAGTCCAGCCATAAAGTCTTTGAGCTGTTCAGGTGAAGTTGATGTGGAGTTCCAAAAGGGTGATATAGATACAGGCCTGGAGTCAAGCGTATGTAAATAATCAGATATCCTGTTGATAAGATTATCTTTAAGCAATACTAAAAGTTCCTTTGAGTGATAAGCACCTGCCGAAGGCTCATGTGAAATATACCAACCTTTTAAAGCAGGATTATCTCCGAATTGTGTACTAAGTTCAGTTGCAACTGCATTGGCCCTGTCAGCGTGCAACTGCAACCATTCTTTGTTGGTCGCATTCTTCCAGTATTCTTTGCTGAAATCGAGGCCTAAGTGAACAGACATCTCTTTTTTTTCTGCTGCAGCAAGAAGCATTGGAATAACATTCGGGTATATGGTTTTAATGTGGCTTGCGGAAGTATCAAACCATGCAACGCCATCAACTGCTGCGAACTGAACTATAGCCGTGTCCATCCCGATGTCATTCATTTCCTGGAATTGACTGTCCCATTGAGTCTGAGACCAATTATGCTTACGCCCAAGGGTCACAAAGGTACCTGTAAGGGCTTTTTTAGGATCCACAATGACCGGGCCTTCCGGCTTATTCTTCTCTTTTTTTGATGCAAGCACAGCAGACGCCGGCAGCAGAGCTAATCCGGAGGCAGCCACGGTGCTTTTCAGAATAAAATCACGTCTTGAAGTTTTCATAAATCTATCGGTTTAATAATAATAATAAATGATCGGTTATAGAGGACTATATATTTAGGGCACCTCGAAAAACTATTTTTTTCGCCGTTGGTCGCGTTATTTGAAACAAATATATCATTCTCGATTAATGATTTATTAAAGTCTGAATTAATTATTCAGCGCCTTCATCCCACCATACTCTGGTAGTCATTCTATCAGGCATTGTTGCTCCAGATTCATAATTCGGATTTCCGGCAGCTTCCAGGGGAGGAATCAACAGTTTCCTTGGTATTGTTCCTCCTGTTGCATTACCAGGATAATTAGTTGGAACAAGAACTGGGAAACCGGTTCTTCTCCAATCAGACCATAAATCTATCCACATCATATACTTGCTCAGCCACATCTGTGTGCCGATCTGCTCCAGAGCAGTTGCTTCATTATATGGATATTGAGTAAGGTACGTGTTTACCTGTTCATCTGTTACAACTAATGAAGCATCATATACAACATAAAGCTGCATTGCAAGCTTAACGCCGGCCTCATAATGCGACTGCGCGGTACCCGTGATCCCTGAGCCTATCCCTCTTACAAGAGCTTCAGCCTTGAGGAACTCTGATTCGGCAGCATTCATGATCTGATAAGGCTCATCATCCTGAAACATTTTAGGGTTTACACAGCAAAAGATATCGTAATTATTAACAGGGTTACCGCCTCCAAAAATGTTATTGACATCTGCGCCATTCAATCCTGGAGGAAGTCCTATCCAGTTAAGCGGATTAGGATCTCTGAACACACCAAGATTATTTGCTGACCATATCATAGGACCATTTGTAAAAATAGTAAGTCTTGGATCATCATCAGCCGTGCTTGCCTTATCGGTCCCTTTAAGCTGGTCAATAAGCGTACTGCTAAGAAAGGCTGTAGCCCACTGACTACCGTCACCGGGATAAAAAGTGCGTGATAGACCATTCTGATTCGTATATTCACTTGGTCCAAGTGCCATTCCTACCCATACATTATCATCATTACTGGCCATTGTTCCGCCTGCAACAGCCTTTGTTACATAAGTATTAGCCATTGCTGCATCTACATTTGACACCCTCATGGCAAGCCTAAGCATGAGTGAATAGCCAAACTTCTTCCATTTTGCAATATCGCCATTGAAGATAAAGTCTGCAGCCTTGAATCCTGCATAATCAAAATCTGATGCATTAAATCCAGCGCATGCCTCATCAAGCTCCTTAAGCATATCTACATAAATGTCTTTCTGCTTGTCAAACTTTGGCTGGAAAACTCCTTCTAATCCCTTGTTGGCTTCTGAATAGGGAACACTTCCAAACCAGTCGGTAAGACGGTGAAATTCAAATACCCTGATAATTCTTGAAGCCTCGCGCGTATTAACAAGCCTTCCTTCCATAAATCCGCCTTCACCCGTCTGTGTGAGTATCTCGGCAGTCCTCTTTAAAGCATCCATGTAAAAAAGCGTGTATGGGAGACTAAGTGCTTCCATGTCAGAATCAAAATACTTCTCACCTGGATACGATCCTGTGGATGCAGCATGTTGTATTGCATATATACCAACTCGAACATTGGTTCTCCAGTCGAATAAGGTAGCATCACCTTGAGATCCGTGAGATGCTATGCCAAGCTCTGCTGCGGTAAAGAAATAGTTCATGTTGATCTCGTTCACTGCATTCGGATTGAGGTTCACCTTGTGCAGCTCGTCAGTATCGCATCCCGCTGCCATCACAAAAATAAACAGCGTACTTAAAGTCAGTTTTAATATATATTTCATTTTTTTCATTTTTTTAGGTTAGAAAGTTAACCTTACGTTAAAACCATAGCTGCGCGTTCCGGGTAGGGGAAATTGATCAATACCCTGCATGCCACTGTTTGTATAGGTTGATTCAGGATCAATGTTCTCTGTATTCTTGTAAATGATCGCAAGGTTTCTTCCTACAAACGAAACAGCTATATTGGCGAGTGGCAATTTAGCCATTATGGCAGGAGGCAGGCTGTATTCGATAGAAACCTGTCTCAGCTTGATAAATGAAGCATCATATATGAAGTTCTCCTGGGCACGACTGGCAAGGTTACGCCAATAGTTATATGTCTGTTCCTGGTTAAGAGTTATAGATAACGGTTCATAAATAGGACTGCCGTCTGTTGCCGTACCTTTCTGAATAACTCCTTCAATCGGCATTCCACCTTCGCGGTAAGCAAGTGTTTGCTTATGCAAACCCATGCGGGTCAGGTATACATTTGTTCCGGAGTAGATATCGCCTCCGGATTTGAAGTCAATAAGAACATCAAGGCTGATGCGTTTCCAGGACAGTGTGTTACTGAAACCACCGGTCAGTTTTGCAACACCATTGCCAAGTATCTCATAGACAGCTGATCTGACAGGGTAGCCGTTGGCATCATAAACTTTTTTACCAGTAGCAGGGTCTGTTACTTGTTTATATCCGAGGATCATACCAAACGGGTATCCCTTAACCTGATATACAGCAGCAGTGAATGTACGGGGCTCTTCAACAAAGACACGGGTTACACCTTTGCTCAGTTCAACCACCAAATTCTTATTACTTGAAATGTTCAGAGATACATCCCATGTGATCTTACCCTGTAACGGAGTACCCGTGAGTAAGATCTCAATACCTTTGTTTCTAAGTTCCCCAACGTTAACAGATGTTGAACTGAAGCTTGAAGCGTTCGAAATTGTTGCTGACAAAATATCATCAGTCGTTTTCTGGGAATAATAAGTAAATTCAATACCAGCCCTTCCCTTCAGGAACATCAACTCTGTACCAACTTCAATCTCAGATGACAAAGCTGGGGTCAGGTTCGGGTTTGGAATAGTATTACCGAATGCGAATGTTCCCATTGGGATATTAAGATGTCCCTGTCCTATAAGTGTATAGGCCGGATTTACAGCATATGCACCCACGTTTGCAGTTGCCACCTGTCCCCAGGCTGCCCTTAACTTACCAAAACTGAGCCAGTCGGGTATATTGCTGAAAGCATCGGAAAATACAAAGCTACCACCAACTGATGGATAGAATTTGCTGTTGTTCGCTGGATTCAGCACCGAAAACCAGTCATTCCTGCCTGTAGCAGTAATATAAAGGTAACCTCCATAACTTATTTCAGCAGACCCGTAAAGTGAGTTGATACATTCCTTACTATAACCGTAGCTAAAACTCCGTGATATGGTATTGTTCACCGATGTAAAGAAAGGAACGTTGAAGCCTTCACCGCTAGCACGTATTCTTTCTGTTTCCTTTAACATCTTGTTTCCTCCCACAAAGCCATTCACTCTTATTTTGCCAAATTCCTTATCAGCGCCAAGCATCCATGACTGGTTGATCTCACTTACAAAGTTCGATTCCTCTCTCTTATTGCCACCACGTCTATTTCCTTGACCCTGCGGACTAAGTAAATTGCTATTCCTCGTGTACCAGTCCATACCTACCTCACCCTGGACGTACAGCCAGTCTGTAATATCGTATCTTATGTTTCCTGAGGTAATAATCCTGTCCCTGATATCTTCATTCGCGTCCTGGTATGCTGACCACCATGGGTTCTGATTAAAGATATTGCTAGACTGCGCGTATTCTTCACCTGGCATCTTAAGGTCAGGAGTTGTAACATCTTCAGGAATTGCTCCCGGCTTTTTCGGGTCGCCATAAAGATCCATAACATTAACAGTGCTGGCTAAACCCCAGATAGCATAAGCAGGATTTCCGGGTGTGTCTCCGAGCCTTGACCTGTTTTTCGTTTTTTCATTTGAATACAGCACCTTGGCATTGAAAGTCACTTTTTTGCCAACTTTGCCATTAGTTGAGAGACTGAGGTTCTTCTTTTGAAAACCTGAATTGGGAATGATGGATTTCTGGTCCATATCGGAAAAAGAGAACCTTAAAGCTAGGTTGTCTCCACCTCCCGCAATAGCAAAGCTATTGGTCCAGGTGGATCCTGTCTCATAGAAACGTTCCCAGTTATCGCCTGCATAAGAGTAAGGCCGCATTACACCGTCGAACTGGATAACCTGTGAACCGTCCATTTTTGGTCCCCACATATTGTCGGCTCCCCAGCTATATGCCTGATTCTGGTCTACAGGTTTCGTATAAATCATTGGCCCGTCCGGGTCAGCAGGATTTTTTGTTAAACCACCAGGACCATACACTCTCTGCAGGTCATCAAGCCTGTAAACCTTATCGAATACAAAGTTGGAGTTTAATTGCATTTCAAGTCCTTTCTTCAGTGTACCTTTTTTGGTTGTTATGTTGATAACACCATAACCACCTCTTGAACCATAAAGAGCAGCAGCTGCAGCTCCCTTAAGGATAGTGACTGATTCAATGTCTTCAGGGTTTATACTGGTAAGACCATCACCCTCATCAGTACCACCGTATCTACCTACACTGCCAAACTGGCTGTTATCCATCGGAATACCATCAACAACATACAACGGCTGGTTGTTGCCGCCGATTGATTTGTTACCTCTGATAATTACGCGGGCTGATCCGGAAGGTCCTGATGAGGACTTACTTACATTAACTCCCGCAACACGTCCCTCCATTGAAGATCCAAGGTTCTGTTCACGGGCTCCTGTAAGGCTTATACCCGGGACCTTGGTGATAGAAGACTGTAGCGCTTTCTGGCTTCTCTCGATACCGAGAGCGGTTACGACAACCTCACCCAGCTGTTGCACCTCCTCAGCAAGTGTTATGTCAATTGAAGCGCGACTGCCAACAGCTGCCTCCTGTGTGATATAGCCGATAAATGAAAAAACGAGGGTAGCATCGTTTGCAGCATTAATGCTAAATTTACCCTCAACATTAGTGTTTGTACCTGTAGTTGTTCCTTTCACAACAACGCTCACTCCAGGTACACCTGCACCATCGGCATCCGTAACAGTGCCTGTTATTTGTTTTTGCTGTTGAAAGTCTGAAAGGACATCAGATTGTTCATTTGGAGTGAGAATAACCTGCCTGTCATAAGCAGCAAATTTCACATTCTCATTAAAGATGCCGGCTAAAATGTCCCTAATGGTTTCATTCTCCGCATCAATATTCACTCTTCTTTCAACATCTATTAGCTTTGGACTATAGAGGAAAAAGAACTCGCTCTGATTTTCAATCTCTTTCAGCGCTTCAGAGATCGTGACATCATCAAGCTTTAGGGTAAGATGCGTCAATTGTGAATAGGTTTCAGTTGCCCAGAGTTGAATAACTGTAAACAGTGATAAAAATAGGGTTAGTTTCATGACTCTGAATGTTTTTTTTGGAAGGAAACTTAACAGAATCCTTCCATAATAATCTCGAAATTTTTTCATAGATTTGAATGGATTAAGTTTACAAAGGTTTTTTACAGAATTCTGGTACTTAGTCTGGCGGGATTGTGCGCAAACACTATCCCGCTTTTTTTCATAATTATGTTGTGTTTCATAAGCAATAAATTAATGGTTAATGGTTAATGGTTAATGTGTTAATAATTATTTATTTTTATAGTTTATGATGACCACTCTTTTGGAAAAAGTTCCTGAACTGATTTCTTTCCGGCCTGAAATTGTATAACTGACCGGTGATACCATGGCTATAAGCTCCATCACCTGAGGAAGGGTTTCATCAACAAAAGTACCTGTATAGGTAAGCTCAAGTAGTTTAGTATCTCTAATCTGAATCTCAATATTAAACCATCTGCTTAACTTTTTGGCCACTTCACTAATTGGTTCCTTATTAAATACAAGTTTACCCTCTTTCCACGAAAAATATCTGTCGTCACTGATAGTACGTACTAAGAATTTATTATTATTTTTCTGAAAAATAGCCAGATCAGTTGGTTTCATTTTCAAAACTGTAGATGACCTTCCATTTAACCCCGTTCTTTTTAACTCAACACATCCATTGATTAGTGAAGTCTCAATTTTGTCCTCATCAGGATAAGCCATCACATTAAATGTTGTTCCAAGAGCTTTAATATCAATTGCTCCAGCTGTTACAATAAAAGGTTTATCAGGATTGTGAAATACTTCAAAATACCCTTCCCCACTAAGTTCAACACCGCGACTATCCCCCTGGAACATTGCAGGATACTTTAATGAGCTGCTATGATTAAGCCAGATACTTGAACCATCAGGCAGAGTGACTTTTGTGATTGCATCAACTGAAGAGAAGACCTCATTATATGCCTGACTAACTGAAATCTGGCCTTCCCTTGCTGATTGATATTTAGCAGACATATATAATCCAAACCCAAGTACAGGGAACAAAAGTATTGCTGCTGCCCTTGTAAAGATTTGTATTAATTTTTTCCTCCTTTTGTGTCTGATAAGATCCTGATCTGCTTCCTCCAAAAGATTTTTCGTTTGAGTCAGATTAATTTCATGATGTATCCTTCCAAGCAATTGATTAAAATTTATTTTGTCATTGACGTCTTCATCAGGTATTTCTTCCCAAATCTTATATAAAATGGACTTACCCTCAGATGTTCTTGCAGATGTTTCGAACCATACTAAAACAGAACTCAACTCTTCCTCCGTGCAAGCATTTTTACAATACTTTTCTAATAATTCTATATTCATATTCTATTCCTACTTATTTTTTGAATAACGAGCACTTCCGATAATATACCGGAAGCGCTTCATTACCCATGTTAACCTACTAACCAAACCCTAACCTAAGAAAAACAAATATCTGCAATTTAATTATTGAAAGCTTTTAATAGTAAGACGCAGAAGATTGTTTTTACCACTACTTACTAATGAAAAATATTTTTCATTATTTATAGTTGAAAGAGTTGAAGAGGGTGAAGGGGTGAGGAAAAGTAAGTAGTAAGAAGTAATCAGTAATCGAACATTTGAACTATCGAACGATCAAACAATCAAACAAAAAGAAACACGAAAAGTATGGCAATCAGAGAGTAATTGCCCAGTTTTTCACGGATAGTTCTAAGAGCTCGCGACATATGGTTTTCTATAGTATTTACAGAAATATGTAGCCGTTCTGCAATTTCATTATATTTCAGAGCTTCAACTTTGTGCAACAGGTAAACCTCTTTTTGACGCTTAGGTAATGTATTTATTATTTCATCAAGCTTATTTGTTAGCTCATTATATTCAAGTACCACATCGACAGGCTCCACGTTTATTTCTTGAACAGACTTCAAATATTCAACAAACTCAGATTCCCTGGCTTTCTTGCGGATAATAGAAATAGCTGAGTTATAAGCTATTGTGAATATATAGGATTTAATTGAAGAGTCTTTCTCTACTTTGTGGCAATTTTCCCATAAATTTAGGAAAACATCCTGAGTAAGGTTCTCTGCCTCTTCCCTGGATTTAAGAATAGAATAACCAAATTTATATACTCTTTTACAATACTTTCCATATAGTGCATCAAAAGCAAACATGTTGTCTGCCCTGATTTCCTGCATCAGTTTTTCATCACTATATAAATTAAAAGCTTTCATAAAAGTGAACTCTTAATTTCAAAGTTAAGATAATTTCGTATATGAACTTATTCCACGCCAGGCAAAAAAGCATCCCTATAAATCGGGACAAGTTGTGTTTGGCAGTAGGAAGGGTCTAAAAAGTGTTGTTACATAAAACTAATTTTTCTGCTAAAGTGATCCAGGATAACAATCAGCGTGTCTATCCGGTAGTCCAGGGTCCCTTTCTCGATCTGGGTGATCCGTGCCGGGGAAAGGCCGGTCTTAAAAGCCAGGTCCCTTTGGCTTATTCCTGAATTGGTGCGCAGCGTTTTAACGAGCTCCCCGATCCGCCTCCTCTCCTCCCCTGTCAAATTTGTATTAAAGATTCTTTGTGCCATAATAAATTATTTTCTATAAAATGAAGCATAAAAAGCACCCATTTTTCGCATAAGCTTTGGGATTTGAGAAATATCTTCCGGGGGTTGGTCGATCCATTCTACCTTATCAAAGGTCCGATCAACAAACAGGGCACGAAATTTTGGAGGTTTTAAATGATGGATAACGTCCCTATGGTCGCTAACTTTTTCTATTTTAAAAACCGGGGCTTTCTTGATATATTCTTTTACCAGTTCATCAATTGGTTCCCTCAGGTAATAATCCTCTGTAGTGTAGCGAAAGAGATCGCCGCCGGGCTGGAAGATATGAAAGACTTCATCAGTCTGCCGGATGCGGTAAACGGTGGAGCTGCTGCGGTCCTCCAGTATCTCAAGGGAACAAACCTCAAGCGCTTTTAAACGATTGACAATTTCAATGCTGGGCTGAATAGCAACATCACTAAAAAGCTCATTAAATAGGCTATCAATCTGTTTTAGTCCAAGCAGGTGCCAGTCGTTTCTAAAAATTACCCCTTTCATATCTATTTCCAATGTTTCAACAAATTTAAGGTTTTTATCGTCCCATGTTCAAAAACATTAATGGCCAGCCGCCCGTTCAGTTTTCTGATGGAAGGAACAAAACATTATCGGCCAGGTAGATTTTAAAAACGTCAAAATTTTCCTCGTAATCATCTGTTAACGAAATTGAACCAAAAAGCTGCGTTATAACAGGCGTTTTATCTAAATACATGACAACCTTCCACTGCCCGGCGTTTTCTCCCTCTGCAAGCCTCTCAAGGGTCCAAATTTGAAACTTTATAGCCTTAACCACCCTTTCACCCTGATAAGATAAAACCGTGTCTAAAAACCAGCACAGTCCTATTTTATCAGTTATATGCTTTACCCCGTCAGTTAAAACGAATTTTGAAAAGAGGTCTGAATGTCTGTAATAATTTTCAGATCCCCGGAATCCTAAAAATTCATCGTTTAAGGATCTTCTTTCTGATTTTTTGTTTTCTTTTGTTTCCATTTTTTGTACAGTTATTACGGTGTGACTCACCTTTTAGGTTAAATTAAATGTTGTTTGCCAGGCAAAAATTATCAAAATAGGCGTTCTCCTGAGACTCAATAAAAGAGCTGGTGTTTTCTGTTTCCTGCTCTGCCAGGAATTTTTTTGAGGATCTGCAGTAAACTTTTTTATTTACCCTGTCATATAAACAGTTTTCGCCCTTTTCAATTGCCCGGCCGGTCTCAGCGCATTTGCTTTTAAATTTTGCATTAATAAAGTTCATAAAAATAAACAGTTTTTTCGGTGTGACTCACCTTCTAAATTAAATTATCATATACGGTTCCACGTGGAGCAAAAAACACTGTATATCAGTCAAATAACTTACTTAAAGATACAACCATATACGATAACATACAAATATTTTAACAACTATTTTCAAACTTTTTGCACTCATAATCATTACGTTAAGAAGATTAACAGCTCCGATATTAATAATTATTTGCTGTCAAAAATTGGTTGATATCTATTCAGGATCTGGCGCTGATCGCTTCGGTACCATGTAAATAGTGCCGTCATATTCTTTTCTTCATTTTTGCAAGGGAGCAAAAATGTTTAATCAATCATTCCGGATTGGGCTTTTGTGCCGGAATGGTAGTGATTAACACCTATTTTGTATTTGAAAAAATTCTTAATCAATGTTTTTTCCCTTAAAAACTTCTTAAAAATGAATAAACTATGCGAAGCACAAAAGTATTATGATTTATAAGTCATTAGATAATAATGAGTTAATAAAGCGGATAATTTCAATAGTACTTTTTAGTAAAAGATATCTCCTGTAGAATGCTTTATTTTAGAGGTTGACAAGCACAGAGCATATTTATTGAATTGTGGAATGATTGAGAGGGCTTTTTTGTCAAGGAGATCAGCTGTATAGTAGTTTGTGAAAAAACTGAAAAATAAATGCGTTTTGTAAATGGTTGATACTTTGTTATATAGAAGAGAACTCGGAGAAATATATAACAGTGAATATTTAATAATAAAAGAACTCGGAGAAAATTATAACATTTTAGGTCCCGCCCCTATGTTTATAGTTTGATTTAACTGATTTTCCTTTCAAATTTCATTTTTCCCTGACAAAATGTCATTGTATTGCAAAGAAATTCATTTTTATCCTTAAAAATACCTTTAAAAAGTTGTTTGATTAAGATTTGATTAATCATTTGGATAGTTTGTGGAGATGTTAGAACGGTCTACAATAAGGAGATTGCGCATTTTGAGTCGGAGAAAAATATAACAGTATTCGGAGGAATATATAACAGAACTCAGAGAAATATATAACATGAACTCGTAGAAAATTATAATAACCCATATATGACTCGGAGAAAATTATAACTAAAACCTCAAAGGATTTTCAAATTCATTAAGTAAAGATTTCAAAATATAGCCTGTTGCATCGGTAATTTTAGAAGTATCTTTAGAAACAAACTCGCTTAATTGCATGATTTTCAGTAATATCTCACTAGTTGTGGCACCGTTGAAGATTGGCTCAATCTGTGCTATATGTCTATCTTCGAATTTAAAGTGAGTCCTGAGAAGGTGAAAAACATAATCTTTTTTCTCGCTATCCTCTTTGATTAATTCAGGAGTGATCACCTTAAAGTTTAAATGAGTGACCGTATTTCCTTGTTTTGTTATAAAATCCTCCGAGTTGCAATTAAACCAACAGTCAGCCTTTTCAAAAAGTTCTTCCTGAACAGGAACCAGGATATGTTTTTTGATGTCGTTATAATACTTATACTTGGAATCAATTCCCAATTGCTCTCTAAAGGTATCCAGGGAGATTGAAAACCCTCCTTTTTTTCTCCAGCTGCAGATTAGCTTGTATACACGGGAAGTGTCTCGTCCTAGAAAAACCTTACACATTTGGTTAGTAATCCTGGTTTCACTTTACATATTAATTTAGTTAATCCTAAATTTCCTTTACAATACAAAACAATGATAGTTTAATATTATCAAATTAGTATTTGTTCTTTTGTTTTTTTTCGTTTAGAATATTGTTTCCAGCGCTTATTTATTATTCCTTCATGGTTATGGGCCTTTTCAGGTGTAAGATAATCAATACTCGCATGAGGACGTTTTTCATTATAGGTCATTATAATCCTTTAAAACCCAAATATTAGTACTGTTGTTACCAAGTAAAACTTTCCATGAAAGTTGATCGTCTGTTACTATTAGATAATGCCATAAATACTTAAATTTCATATGATTATAAACATGCTATAATCATATACCTTCCTAATTTAAACCTATAACATCGCAAATTCCTGGCATATATTTCACTGTTATAAGCTTTGTTCCAGCCAATATTTGAACCGGTCCGTGGTTTGCATCAAAATCAGTCCGACGTATAAGGACACTGTCATCCAATGCAAGTCCAGAAATCACTGTTCCTGGTTTGTTGGGGACATCATATGTAATAGGTATGCCGTAATCAAGAAATTTACCATATTTCTGTGCAGCGGCATAAACTTCATGAACCAAGCGAGTTTCTTCAGGAAATTCATTCTTAAAGCTGTACATAAAAAAGGTATCTGTTCCCCTTAACAACATGTGCCATAACATCTCCTGATATGTATTCTTACTCATCTGAATTATGTTTGGATTTGATTTTGCCCCGACAAATAAGGTATTACAATGCACAAAACTGATAATGGGAATATTATGTGGGGTACTCTTTCCGACATTACTGGCATTTAATAACATATTATAGAACCACCTGTAATCGAAGTTTTCGAAATCATACCAAGTAAATATCTCCCACCATGGATAAACTACAGGCATGGCAAATGTATATCCAGTTAAAGGGAAATCATTATACCATTTTCTATAAGTAGCTTTCTGATCTGTTTTATGCGGATGGACATCATTAAAAAATTCAAAATAATCGTACCAATAACGGTATCCATCATTTGGATAAACTGCGTAATTACCAACCAAAGCATCGGGGAAAGATGAAAGAACCGGTGAACTATATGCATAATATTGAAGATAAGACCGCATTTCCCTCATAGTCTTTTGAAATTCATCGAACCCGAAGTTTTCTCCTAAATGTAAGCAACATCTTGCACATTTCTTTGATGATTCATAAGCATTGTTAACTTCAATGGGACCGTCGATCTCCCAATCAGCAAAAATGAAATCTATTGAAAGACCTTCTTCCTTGTATCTTTTTAAAAAAAATTCAATCCGCTCACGAATCTCATTTTTCCGAGAATCAATTGCAAAAGGGCAACCCATTTTGCTATTGCTGCCAAAACTATTATCAAAAAATTCATTCCCGTTTTCATCAACATGAGCAGTGTTTTCATTGCCATTATAAAATCCATATAGTAGTGAGGTGGCGTCAATATTTATCCTTTGTCCAAGGTATTTCTGAGCTTTAGCAATTATGATACCTTGCGAAATACTCATGTCCATGTCTTTCCGATTCCATGAACTGACAATCCCTATACCGCGTTTATCAAGTTCCTGAACAAGAATCTCCGCTGATTTATTATCGAGTGCTCCCGGATCAATTGTTGGCCAAAGGTAAAGTGGAAGACGATTGCTCCGATCATATTCAAGTAGTTTTGTATTTTCAAGCACTACGTTTATCTTATCTGACCATTGAGGATTGTTCACAACAGGTGTGGTGCAGTGCGTTAAAAAGATAATAAAAAACAATACTAAATTTTTTGATTTCATGGTAATTTTCTTTTAAACAATTTCAGAGTAAATGTCTTTTTGTGCCGTTGGGTACATAAAAATTCCAACATATTTCAGCATTTGCCGTTTGTTGAATTTAATTGCCTGTATAGTCAGTCTTCCAGATTTTACTTAATTCATATGCTGCCGGTTTTGGATTTCCATCAAAATCAATAATAGAGGTATTCGCAGTGCAAGGATAACTGTCGTGTCCCATCTGGATAATGAACCCACCACAAGTTGGGAAACGCATTTTGCTGGCTTTCAATGCAATGGTCAATCCCTTTGTTTGACGATCCTGACTCCATGTCACATATTCGTCTAATGTTACCGGCACTTTTGCTTGATGCTCTTTTAGATAATCATTCCATTCTATCCACCAGTTAAACCGGTTCCAGAGCGGATTATCTTGGTTGGCAGGCAGGGCATCAAATTCCCCTTTATATTTATTAATTAGTCCTACTGATGAGGCACCAGCAACTCCAACCTCGGAGTGCATCAAGACTACATCTCCGCCGACCCCCGCCGCACAAGTATTGATGGCTTTCAGGATACCGGAGGTGTCATTGGTCGCACCGTAGCCTACGGCGCTGAAATCCCTGATGTTGCAGGTTGACATTTTTTGATCTCCAGAGGGGATGTTCTTACTATAATCGACAATATTTAAACCGTAGAAATTTTCCCCTTTCAAAGCGAAGATGAGAAATACATAATTTGTTTTCATAAGATTAGGGTGTAGCTTTAGTTTTTAATTGTCATCCGATATTGAAGGAGGCAACTGACCACTACTACTCCAACCTGAAGGTTTGTTTCCCATTATAAACGAAAGTGTTCCTCCATTCATAATTTCCGTGTGCTTAAACCAGCATTGATTAAGCGGCTTCCCATTAAGTGTAGCCGATTGGATATAAATATTTTCGGGACTTGCATCTTGTGCTTTTATGAATAAATTATTTCCGTTTTCCAAATGAATGGTAACTTCTTTAAAAATGGGGCTGGAGACCAAGTAAACATCTTGTCCGGTATTTGGATAAAATCCCAAAGCCTGGAAAATAAACCATGATGACATTGACCCTGAATCGTCATTACCCGGAATTCCTGAGCGACTTGTATTGTAGAACTTTGCCAATATTTTACGAACTAAGGCTGCAGACTTGTCTGGTTTGTTAATGTAATTATAAAGGTTAGGTACTAAAAATCCAGGTTCGTTAGCGACTTGAAATAATCCCAGTTGTGCATCTTTGTTTTTTACGGAATGAGTAAAGAAAGTATCTAAACGGCTATCAAATGCCTCTACCCCGCCGCACTTTTCAATTAATTTTTTTACATCTTGAGGGACATAAAAAGAGAGCTCCCAAGAATTGGATTCATAAAAGAAGTCGGGCCACGATCCTGCTTTTAATGTTGTGAAATTATTCTGACTTTCCCATGTTTTATCCTTAAATCTAGGCCAAATAAAACCTTTGGCACCAAGACTTTCAATTTTCGAATTCCAAAGATTCTCCCAATTTGATGCTCGTCTTCTATATTTCTTATACAAATCCATTTTCCCCAAACTCTTTGCAACAACAGAGACAGCATAATCGTTATTGGCATATTCTACAGTTCGACTACCGGCACGCTCATAGTCGTTAGAAACAAAGCCAAGAGTCTTATAATCGGTCAATCCTCCTCTGCCTTCTTTGCGTTCATCCCCACCT
>DATKUO010000212.1:0-65134 GCA_035530515.1 Bacteroidales bacterium | reverse complement strand
TTTATTAAACCTAATTTATTGATTATGAAAACAAAAAGCATTTTTCTTCTGTTCACTGCGATGTTATTCATCACAGCCTGCACACAAAAACCTGATACTAGCAAGAATCAGGCTCTAGTAGATTCATTGACTACAGTTGCTAAAACTGCCTGGAGTTCAGGCGACATAAACAAAGTAATGAGTATTTATGCAGACGATGCAGTTGTAATTTCTAACCAAACAAAATTCTGTGGTAAAGACTCGATTACCAATGGTTGGAAAATTGTATGTCAGTATGCAAAAAACTTTAACACTTATGTGAGTGTATCATCCGTTTCAAAGGATATGGTTTTTATAGAAGGGCTATTCACCTTTGACTGGAATCAGGATAATTATTCAGCACTTGCAAAGGGTGTAGCACTTCTGGTATGGAAAAAACAAGCTGACAAAACATGGAAAATTACCTACCATGAAGAAAACCATGGTGATCTGCCAAAATAAATTTGACTTTGGCTTGAATAGAGTTTACCTTTGCTTAACAATTTGACTTCTGTTTTATATTGTAATAATCTAACCTTATGAAAACAATTAATCAATTGAAAGCAATCCGTTATCTTGCCGCTGGTCTGTTATTACTTACTGGGGTATTGCATATCCTTCCAATAATTAAGACTCCTTCCGATCCCAATTCACTTCCAATGTTGGTTTTTGGTATTATTTATTTTGCAATTGGGGTTCTGCTTCTTATGAAGATCAGGCTTTCCTCTTTATTAGGGATTATCTTCCCACTTGTAGGATTGGGAACTGGATTTTTTGTAGTTGGTATTAAAAATTGGGATACTATGCTGTCCTTCATGTTTGTAATTGATGCGGTAATTTTAGTATGTTGCTTAATTCTATTACTGAATAAAAATAAAGTTAATTTGTAATTATCAACCCATGTAAATAAGCTCCCTGAACGCATGAAAAATCATCCCCATCCTATCCAATATCTCCAACCTTTGAAGTGTCGTATAATGTACATTCTTTGTACTTCTTTATCCCTCGACTAATTGTTGCAGTACTTAATCCAGGTTCTTTTGCTATCTCACATTGTTTTCCTTCCTTATTTTGAGACTTATTTTCATGTGTAACGAATAAAAATGTAGTCTTGAACTCACGAATGAGCAAGCAGAGGAATAACAAAAATTTCATACGTTAGCTCAATTATAAATTATTTAATATGTTTTTATAATGTTAAATATATATTACAAAATAGTTTATATTTGTAAATTATAGTTTATGTTATGGGAACAAGATATTCAATATTATTACCTAAAGCACAAAAAGCAATCTTAAGGCTTGGTGAGAACATTAAACTTGCAAGGCTGAGAAGGAAGTATAGTACAGAACAGGTATCAGAGAGAGCAAATATAAGCAGACCTACCTTGGTATCAATAGAAAAAGGATATCCAAATGTAAGCATTGGGGCTTATGTTAAAGTGCTTTTTGTACTAGGACTTGAGAAAGATATTGAGGAGATTGCAAAAGATGATATTTTAGGCAGAAAACTTCAGGATGCCAGATTAATTATTAAAGAAAGGGCACCAAAAACAACATTAAGAAAGCAAAGGGATGGTAACCAAGATTAATAGAAGAGAAATTTATTAAATTCAACTCTTATGAAACATATTCTTGTAGTAATTTTATCAGCAATAAGCTGCATTGGCTTCTCACAGGTTCCTGCCGGGGTAAACATTAATTACGGCGATGCCTTACCTATTCGTGGTTTTTGCATTGCCGCCCCCCAGCCAAAAGAGGACAATCCGCGATCACCTGGCTAATAGCGGAAGGAAACCTGAAACCGATACGAACACACCAGCCGACTGCTTTAAAGCATTATATTCAGAGATACAAAAGCTATCAGATTCAAAATAATTACCTGGTCTCAATTTTGAAATGTACTGGTATTGTGAACCATACCGGCATCAGGTGTCAGGCGTCGGGCATCCGGCATAAGGCAAGTGATGATTGGAATTGGTGGTGTCGTATAAGTCCTCCTTTTTTTCCATTGTGCCGTTACTCCGTTACGCCATTGCACCGCTACGCCGTTACGCCGTTACTCCATTGCACCTGACTAATAGGTTCTGGTCATCGATGAAGGTACAACTATTACAAAATCAGCCATTCCATTACTCTCTTCATCCATTTTATCAATATCGTCCTGAAGGACAGTAGTGATAGTGGCAACTTTAATTGACGGGTCATATTTATTCAGATACCAGATTATTCCCATGTGTCGGTCGGAATGATAGCTTCCATTGTAATGAATGACCGATTGGCCTTTTTTACGACAGTTGACAATGGATATAGCCATTGTTGCATCCTTTATAGCCTGGGCTTTTGGAAGATTTTCATTTGAATGGCCCATTGGTCCACCCTCCATCGATAGCATATCTTTATAACAGGGAAGTTCAGGATCATATTTAACAGGAAGAGGAGCTATATATTTTAATGCTTCCGGAGAAAGTTTCTGAAGCCCTTCAAATCCTCCGGATGCAACAACCGAAGCATACCGGCGTGGTATATTGGATGCTACAAACATCAATCCGCTATCTTTTGCAAAATTGAGAAGAGGTTTATAATCGGTGAAATAATTTTTCCATTTTCTTACCTCACTTTCAAATGATGATTCCTTTATTGTTCCTGCAAAATATTCATCAATAAGTAGTTGGTTATCAGTCTCAAAGGAAGAAAAAATCCAATGATCTGCAAATTAAGGTTGTGCCATTGATTGAAAAAAAAGAACATGCCATGGCTTATCCCTAATAACGGATTGGAAGATACCCTACTTTAATCCAAACCGATAGCTGAATTTAATAAGAAAAACATTATGTGGTTTATTGTCGCCTGTATCAAAAAGATCGCCCAGATCATTTATAAGGTCGAGTTTTCCTGATCCATTATAGCTACTTCTTGTCTGGCTCCAAACAAGATATAACGATGACCCGGGGTTATATTCCCATCTTACAACAAGATTTGATAGAAACTCCTGAACATTAAAATCTCTTTTCCCAAAGCTGTAGTCAGTTGTTCCATCTAAATTTTCATCAACATTGTATTGATCATCAATGAGGCTGATCTGTTCGGTAGTATATGTCTGGAAGCGATTACTATATTTCTCTGCCATTGGTTCAACAATAAATTTATGGTCGAAATATTTTCCTGTAGCCACAAATGGTTGTCCCCAATATTGAAATGTAAGGTTAGGGCTCAGATTCAGATTTACTCTGAATGATGTGCTAATAGTTTTCCTGTCGATACTGGCAAAAACATACCTGTCCTGGTTATTATGGTCCAGCTGATCCACATATTGAAGTTCTGAATATGATTTACTGAAACCCGGGCTAACGGTAAATACAAGATAATTAGTAGGCTTATAAGAGATATCTACTCCGGTATTAAAGCTTCTTGAGTAATTTTCATATCCCTTTGATCCATTGGTATAAACCTCAAAGACAAGTTTTTTACGATTATCTGTCGAGAATCCAAGGCGGGCATTAGTGCTTCCGGGTAGCTTCATCATTGGTCCGCCCCGAAGCATCCCCGTTGAAAGAGAAGTGCTGTTAAAGTTACCTCCGGTCCAAATGTTCCAGTAGTTTTTTAACCCCATTGAAGCATTCCATTCAAATCCCCTGGCAACCCAGTCACCTCCAAAATTATTGACGGTAAAAACATCTGCATTGATATCATATCTTCTGTAAATTCCTTTTGGTTCCCACTGATTATAACTGGTAAATAGAACTGATAAAATCTGGTCGGCTTCTTGAATGTACCCCAGATCGTTCGTTTCAAATCCGGGTGTTTTCCATAATGTTAGAACACCCATATTCCAGTGGCCATTGAGTTTCATTATCTGCATCCTTCCACCAGACCCTGCAAGTGATGTTCTGTTTGTGTCAAGAACAACATAATCATTATCAGGGCGTTGGAAATATCTGGCAGAAGACCTTTGCGTATTTTCAAGTGCCTTTTTTGATCCTTCAACAAGGCTGAAAGCAGCATTTATATTGAACATCCAGCTTTTTTCCTTGAAGTACTGTGTGAAGTCAGCACCTCCCGTATAGGCTGACTTGTGCATAAAATTACTGAGATTAACATCAAGATCACGGTTGGTGCTTGTAAATATACCGCCCAGGAGAGTATTTCCATCCTTAAAATCTTTTTGTACCCTTCCAATGAAGTAATTTGTAAGAGGTTCTACTGTTTCATACATTCTTCCGCCTACAGTATCAATTTCTGCTTTTTCTTCAGCTGTTACAGCTTCAACAAAGCCAAGAGAGAGTCCGTTTTTTGTTTTCCCTGTCAGCTTGGCTGATCCTAGTATTGTAGATTGAATTGGAACATCAGCACTCCATCCATCCTGAAGGTCGGGGTAGCCCTGAGGTCTGCGACCTATACGTCTTGAATAGAACAGGTTGTCGTTTCCTACATCTCCGTCGCCAATTCCAAGGCCAAAGTTTGTTATGTTATTTCCTTCAATAAAGAATGGGCGTTTTTCCCTAAAGAAAGTCTCATAAGCTGAAAGGTTTACCTGAGATGGGTCAGCTTCAACCTGACCAAAATCAGGATTGATAGAAAGGTCCATCGTCATATTATTGGTAACACCGATCTTGGCATCAATACCACCATTAAGCTTAGATAGTCTACCTTTTGAGAGGAAAGGATTTTCAGGATCGGCCTGAAAAGTTTCAGTTTTAGCAACAGAATAAGGAGTAATATCGAAAATTTTTCTTGGTTTAATTTGTTCCAGACCAGATAATTCTCCAAAAAGATGGACTATCCCGGGGGCATCTTTGGGAATATGTTCCCAGAAGTCAGTTTCATTATTCCTGTATATAATCCTTGCTATTTCAAGACCCCAGACATCTCCTGAATTTTTTTCAAACCTCACCTGACTGAATGGGATCTTCATTTCAGCAATCCATCCCTCACCGTTAATAGATGTTTTAACCCACCAGTTGGGATCCCATGATTCATCTTCATTTTGCCCATCGTTGGTAAACATGATGTCGTACTTAACTCCAGCCGAACTAACGCCGAAAGTAAATCCAGTACGCAGATCATGAAAACTATCCAGAATTATTGCAACCAGGTCTCCATCTACCTCATCACGCCTGGTTAAACGGTTAACAATACTGTCGGGACTTGTATCAAAAGCTTTTATTGCAACATAGAGGTTATCATCATCGAAAAGAATTTTGAATTCAGTTTTCTGAGTTGTGCTTCTCCCGTTATATGGTTCATGCTGTGTAAAGTCATCAATCCATTCACCTTCATTCCAGATATCCTCCTCAAGAATCCCATTTATAACTGGGACTATTGATATACGAGTTGCCTTGTACTGCTTTTTAATGGTTTCCTGCCCAAAAACAGAAGGCTGAATACAAAATATTATAAAGATGGCAATTAGGGATCTTTTCATGTAGGGTTTTATTTATTTTAGGTTTCAGTAGAAGGACGAACAATAAAGGAATTTGATGCAAAAATGATTTATTTTTACTATTTCTAAATAAGATTTTTGGTAAAACTGATTGTAAACAGAAGATTTTTAGCCTGCTCAGATGTGGTTAGGGGTGAAAATTTTCCCTGTTCAGGCTAATACTTTTATTCATAAAGTCTGATAAATTCAAATGTATTGCCGGTATACTCCAGAAATTTAATAAAATCTGATTTTGAAATAACCAGTGAAGCAGTGTTATTATTAGGATGAAAGGCGAGGCGGTCAAATTCATTCAGTTTTTCATCAATAAACAGATGAACATGATTCTCTTTGTCATTAATAAGTCCAAAAGGTGATACAGAACCCGGCTCGACACCAAGGTGTTTCTTAAGGCGCTTATCGGAAGCAAAAGTCAGTTTCCCCTGTCTTAGCCTTTTCTCAAGGTCTTTAATATTTAGTTGTCTTAAATGTTCCAGTATGACCAGATAGTGTCGGTCTCCTTTATGATTGCGAAAAAAAATGTTTTTACATCTTCCTGATTTGTAATCTTTCCAGTGGATCTTAGCGTCTTCGATCGTTGCTAATGGAGGATGTTCGTGATATTCAAAATTGATGGCCAGCTTTTCTAATAACTCGTAAAGTTCTTTTTGTCCCCTCATCAGCCATTACTTTATTTTGAAATATAAGTAAAATCCATCTCGGCAAGAAAAGCAAGATCTGAACCAGCTTCTTTCATGTCAATATCTTCATCATCATGATACCACTCAACAATAATCGGGATTCCGGAAAGAGAAAGTCTTTTTAATTCCATAGAGTATTATTCACGTCATCAGGTATATAGCCGGTATCTTGATGAAGAGAGCCATTCGAATATGCTTCAACAGCCAGCCGGTCACATATCTCATTCTCAGTAATATTCGCATGTCCTTTTATCCAGATAAATCTAACAATGTGCTTACGATATATTTTAAGAAACCTGATCCACAAATCAGGATTTTTTTTCTTTTTGAAACCTTTTGTTTCCCATTGAAAGACCCAGCCTTTTTCGACTGAATCTGCGACATATTTTGAATCGGTGTAAATGGCAACTTTACTGCCAGGTATTTTCAAGGCTTCCAGGCCAACTATTACAGCCATAAGTTCCATCCGGTTATTTGTTGTAAGTATGAAACCTTCTGATTTTTCAAGCCGATGTTTACCTGACATTAGAACTACGCCATAGCCTCCCGGTCCGGGATTTCCGCTAGCGGCTCCGTCGGTATATATTGTAATTTCACCTGGCATGAGGCAGAATAATACCTGTGTTGGAGATAAAGAGTTTTATTGCAATTGATAAAAGAATAATTCCAAACACTTTCTTAAGGATTTGTAATCCGGCATTGCCGAGGACCCTCTCAAAAACAGATGTCAGTCGGAGTACAAAGTAGACAATTATTATGTTCAGGACAAGGGCAATTAAGATATTAACAGATTGATATTCAGCCTTTAATGAGAGTATGGTTGTTATTGATCCTGCACCTGCGATAAGAGGAAAGGCAATGGGAACAATCGATCCCCCACTTGAGGACTCGTGCTTGAAAAGTTCAATTCCAAGAACCATCTCAAAACCTATCAGAAAGATAATGAAGGAACCTGCAATTGCGAAGGAAGATACATCTATACCAAAAACCCTGAGCAGGGGGCTTCCAATAAACAAAAAAGCCATAAATATACCAAATGCCACCAGCGAGGTTTTTCCCGGTTTAATATCATCGGTTTTGGCTTTAATATCAAGGATTATAGGGATTGACCCAGGGATATCAATAATGGCAAACAGAACCATAAATGATGCGACTATCTCTATAAAACTTATATTCATAACTCTAAATTTACTGCACTACAGTCATCTCATCAACAAGATGTTTTGCTCCTGCATAGATATCTATTACCCAGAGTACATAGCGTATATCGACAACGATTGTTCTCTGAAGTTCAGGTTCAAAGTCAATATCTCCACTCATAGCTTCCCAGTTGCCATCAAAAGCAAGGCCAATAAGTTCGCCATTGGCATTCATAACAGGACTGCCTGAGTTACCTCCTGTAATATCATTGGTTGTAAGGAAACAGACTGGCATGTAGCCTTTTGCTGAACCATATCTTCCATATTCTTTTCTATTATTCAGATCAATAAGTCGTTGAGGAAGATCAAATTCATAATCACCAGGCTTATATTTATCCACAACACCCTGAAGTGTAGTAAAATATTTATAAGTAACTGCATCTCTGGGATCATAGTCCTGAATGGTTGCATAAGAGAGGCGCATGGTTGAGTTTGCATCAGGATACCGGGTTTTCTCCGGAGCCATTTCCATTAAAGCAGCTACCCATAGCCTCTTTCCAGTAGAAAGGTTCTCATCAAACTGGCTGGACTCTTTTGACAACAGTGACGAAATCTTATTAATTGAAACAGCTGTCACATAAACCGGATCGTTTTCGAGTGTTTTAAGAAGAGGCTTGTTGAGGAAACCATTCAGTTTTGCTTCACTTGAAAAAATCGACTTAGCAAACATATTATCTACAAATTTGTCAATATCACCTTTAAACTTTTTGTCAGCCACATTTGAATAAAAATCAGGATGGAACTTTGCAGGTACGTCAGCTCTGTAAAGTTTCAGCATTGCTTTCATAGATTTCTGATCGGTAGAGGGGTTATAATTTTTGTATATGGCACTTACTCTATTTTTTATCCTGTCAGTAATATCACTTATTTTCTGGCTGTCTCCTTCTTTAAGCGCCTGAACAAGAGATGATGACATTCTATTAAAGCCAATAAGTTCACAGCCCTGGATGCACTCATTCAAATATTGTTGTGCGTTAACATATTCGGCCCGGCCTTCAATAGAAGTCCTGATCATATTAAGTGCTTCACCATATTCTGCTTTACGTTCAGGAGTGCCAGTTACCCATTTATTAAACTGGTCTTCAATTTCTTCTTTCTTTGCTTTTACATTAAGCCTTTCGAGTCCGGCCTTTTGTCCAATTGAATATTTCCAATAGTTTGAAGAACCAAAATATTTTGAGGAATATTGAATATTTACCTTCTTGTCAGCCTGCATGTCTTTCATCCATATGCCCTGTTTAATACCACGGATTTTTATTCTGTTGGGATGTGTTATTTGAAGCAGTTCATTTATTTCAAAAGAGGTCATATCTCTGTTGGTCCTTCCGGGATATCCCAGGATCATTGCAAAGTCACCTTTGTTTAGATCTTTTATTGATACAGGAAGATAATGTTTGGGTTTTAAAGGGATGTTTTCTTTAGAATAGGGTGCTGGTTTTCCATCCGGTCCTGAATAGACCCTGAACACGCTGAAGTCGCCGGTATGACGAGGCCATTCCCAGTTGTCGGTATCAGAACCGAATTTACCAATTGATGATGGTGGCGCTCCAACAAAGCGTACATCATTATATCTCTCATATACCATAAGATAAAAATAATTTCCTCCATAAAAGCTACTAACTTGTGCTCTGTAGTTATTTCCTTCACCAGCTTTTTTCTGAATAATCTGTCGTGCTTCATTTACAGCTTTACTGCGTTCGGCTTCGCTCATATCCTTATTAACATTTGCCAGAACCTGATCGGTTACATCTTCAATGCTTAAAAGAAATGTAACTGCAAGGTTTGGATTGGGTAACTCTTCTTCTTTCGACATTGCCCAGAATCCATCATGGAGGTAATCATGCTCAACGGTACTATGAGATTGTATGGAGCCATATCCGCAGTGGTGATTTGTTAGTATAAGACCCTGTGGGGAAACAATCTCACCGGTGCATCCTCCTCCAAAAATAATAATGGCATCTTTCAGGCTTGCTTTATTCAGACTGTAAATGTCTTCAGCGGAGAGCTTCAGTCCCATTTCAGTCATTGTACCAATATTTAATTTTTCGATAAGTGGTAGCAACCACATACCCTCATCAGCTTTCGCTTTGAAGCCAAAGCTGAAAACAAAGATTAGTAAGATTAGAAACAATTTTTTCATACTGATAATTCTTATTTAGATGGTTTTAATTAGCCGACAAAGTTAATTCTAAAAGTCTAAAAGGCTAATCAAAAATCAATTTTCATCTGTAAATCGAATAGTCTGAATGATTTTCTGTGATATGGTGTTATTCCATACTTTTTTATTGCAGCTTTATGGATAGTTGTAGGATACCCTTTATTTCTTTTCCATCCATATTCAGGGAACTCATTATGAATCTTTTCCATAAATTCATCACGAAATGTTTTGGCAAGAACTGAAGCTGCAGCTATTGAGAAAAATTTTCCATCTCCTTTAATTATTGTCTTATGCCTTATAGATTTATAAGGGAAGAATCTATTACCATCGATGAGCAGGAATTGTGGTTCTTTATCAAGACCTTCAATGGCAATATGCATTGCTTTTATTGAAGCTCTGAGAATGTTCATTTCATCAATTGTTTCATTATCAACGGATGCCACTTTCCATGCCATAGCCGAATTTATTATCTCATCTTTTAAAAGAACCCTTTGTTTTGCAGTAAGTTTTTTAGAATCGTTTAAGACAGGATGTTTGAAATTCTTTGGGAGAATGACTGCCGCTGCAAAAACAGGACCTGCAAGACAACCCCTACCGGCTTCATCACATCCGGCCTCAATAAGATTATGATACAGGAATGATTTAAGCATGAATGGTTTCTAAATCAGTACTATAAAAGAATAAAAAGATTACCAGACAAAAGGAGGGGCCATAAGATAAAACAAATATTTTATTAAGACAGAAAAATTTAGTGTAAGTTATTAACACATTTATCAACAAAAATAATTGTTTTGTCAAAAAATTATTTATTTTTGAACCACATACCAAATATAAAATGTTTAAAAGAATAAAAATTTTAATCATCTTATTAGTTTTATCGTGGGCTAATGTTATTTCCCAACATTTGTCGCATGAGGTGCTTGTACCAGCAGCCGGTTTAGCCAGTTCCAATTCATTAAGTTATTCACAAACAATAGGCGAAACCGCAATTGAGATTATAAGTTGTTCAGGTTATGTATTAACGCAGGGATTTCAACAACCAGCCATTGCGATTTCACAAGAAGAAATTCCTGAAGGTAATGGAGTTGAAGTTTACCCGAATCCTGCAACAGATTTTATAAATATTAAACTTTTTGGTGATGTCACCAGGAAATTCAAGATTGATATTATTAAAATCACAGGGACAATAGTTAGTTCGACCACAATAGATTTTACAGATAGTTATTATTATATTCAGAGGTTTGATGTTGATCAATTAAAAAGGGGTCTATATTATGTGAGGGTAATAAGTATGGATGGATTAATTAACAGATCATTTAAAATTGAGAAAATGTAAAACTGATTATTATGAGACAGAGAAAATCCAAAAGATATCTTGCATTATTAGTTTTCTTATCTGTATGTTCAATCAGCTTCGGGCAATCTGTTCCATTTGGGATATCCTACCAGGCTGTTGCAAGAGATAATTTTGGAAAGGAAATAGTAAACACTAAAATAAATGTAAGGTTTTCAATAATCATCGGGGATCCTCTTGGAGATGTGGTTTTTCAGGAGTTGCAATCTGTTACCACATCGAGATATGGTGTTTTTACCATGATCATAGGGAATGGTACACCAACAGGGAATAAAATTTATGGGGAACTTTCTCAGATAAGATGGAGCGAGGCTTATCATTATGTCAAAGTAGAAGTAAAATTTGATAATGATTTTATAGATATGGGGACAATGCAATTTATGGCTGTACCCTACGCTCTTTATGCTCAGAAATCGCTTGAGCCAGGTCCTGCAGGACCACAAGGTAACACTGGTCTTAAGGGCGACCCCGGTGATCCTGCTTCCGATGATCAAACAATCTCATTTGATCAGAGCAACCTTGCCATAAGTGGTGGAAATTCAGTGCCTCTCACTAGTCTTCTTCAAAATCTTACTATAACTAACAGTCCTGAGGGTAACTATCTTGGAATCTCAAGAGGGAACTCGGTATTGCTTGCAACTATTGAAGCCGATGGCGATCCGAAAAACGAATTACAGGACCTGACAATAAGTTCTGACAAACTGAAGATCACAAATAATACCCTTGCAACTGAATGGGATCTTTCCAGGTACCTTGATAATACCGATAGCCAGGCTCTGTCATGGAATTCGGAGGATAGGATTCTCAGTGTTTCAGGCAATGCAGGTGGAATTAATCTCACCGAACTAAAAAATGATGCGGATGCAGATCCGTTGAATGAAATTCAGGATCTGAATCTTGTAGCCAACAAGCTTACCATAACAAATAAAACTACTCCAACGGAAGTTAATCTTGCACCTTATTTAGATAATACAGATAGCCAGCAATTATCATATAACGAATCTGATAAAACACTTTCCATTACAAACGGTGACCCCGTTACTCTTGGAAGTATTATTGCTTTTAGAGCGAGTAAAGAGGATGAAGATGATAACCTTACGATTTCTACAGACTATGATTTCATTACATCTAATATTGGTTACAATGATGGTTCCGGATTTAATGGTTCAACAGGTATTTTTACAGCTCCTGTTGATGGAATATATACATTTGTTGTAGGATATATTGCTGGAACTTCAGGTGATTCTAAGACATTGAAAATTTTTGTAAATGATGTTTTGTATGAGATTTTAAATTCAAACATTAGTATGGGATCATCTTTGACAAGATCAATTACAATGAAACTACTTGCTGGAGATAATGTAAAAGTGGGAATTAGAATAGGTATCGATAATGGCTTTGGAGTTGGTACTGGAACAGGCTCTTTTTCTGGTTTCCGGGTCTATTGATGAAACACTTCCGGTGTAGATATTACGATGTTCATCTCCAATTGTATTATGATTGAGAACCCTCACAGATAACCATAGAGTTTTCAGTGAGGGTCACAGAGTTATTTCTGCATGCAACAAAAAAGCGTAATTTCAGATAATCTTAATCTGGCTTCTTATATCTCTGCATTATTTTCCTGAATACTACTATACTGAAGACCAGGGCTCCAACTATTCCTGATATATTACTCATAATGTCTTTCATATTAAAGGCTCTTCCCGGAATAAGCTTTTGATGGACCTCATCAAGAACAGCAAATGATATCAGGCTTATGGTTATGATAAATAATTTTCGGGAACTTATTTTAAACTCATTGTTAGTAAATGATAGAAAGGCCATTAATGCCAGAATACCATATTCGCAAAAATGAATCAGGTAGTCAAGCCTGATATCTGTATGAGCAATCTGTATTTGCAATGTTGGCACTGATGGTATTGAAGAGACACCTAATATTGTAAGAATCCATGCAGCAAAAATGTACCTTGCATGTGGCTTACTCCATATAATTAGTCGTATCATATTGTTTAATTGTTACCCATCAGTTCTTAAAACTGATATCCCATCTGTAAGAGGGGAGGTCTCTTTCGAAGAATATGTAAAATCAATCCGTTTACCTGGTGGCGGCCAGGGCATATTCTGAGTCATCCATTCTGCTCTTTTCTTCCATTCAAATATTTCGGCAATAAATATAGAATAATTTTACTTGTAAATGATACCAAAGATATTTGAAACTATTCGGTTTAAATGGATAAAAGAATATGATTATAAATATCCTTAGATATTGTTCAGGGTGTCCGTCCGACTCCATTGAACCTGACTTGTTATAATCCTAACGATATGAATGAAGTGTATAATAATACATTTTGCGGAATAGCCAACTATAAGCAAACAAAGGCAAAAGAGTGGATTAAATTCAGTCAGTTCACAAAAGAACATAGTAACTTTTTACCCTAATTTTATCTGTTGTGCGATAAAAGACTAAATTTGTCCAAAACATAAATAATGATAACTAATGAACAGATAAGAGATTTATCGGGACGCCGCGATGCGTTAAGGAGGTATCTTTGACATTGAAAGCAAACTGAAACTTATTGCAGAAAAAGAGGATATTTCTCAACAACCTGGCTTATGGAATGATCCTAAAATAGCAGAGGAACTTTTAAAGACAATTTCGCAGCTAAAAACCTGGACAACAGGTTTTGAAAGGATAAACAGTGCATTTGATGATCTGGTTGTGCTAAATGACTTTTTCAGAGAGGGGGAAGCAACTGAAGAAGATGTTGATGATCAGTACAGTAAATGTTTATCAATGATAGAGGATATTGAGGTACGTAATATGTTGCAGAAGGAGGAAGATCAGCTGGGAGCAATATTGAAGATAAATTCAGGAGCTGGTGGTACTGAAAGCAACGATTGGGCTGTAATGCTTATGAGGATGTATCTCCGATGGGCAGAAAGAAATGGCTATAAGGTTAAAGAACTTGATTATCAACCTGGGGATGAGGTTGGTATAAAATCGGTGATTTTAGAGATTGAAGGTGAACAGGCTTATGGGTATCTGAAAAGCGAAAATGGAGTTCATCGTCTGGTAAGGATATCTCCGTTTAATGCACAGGGAAAACGGCAGACGACATTTGCATCGGTCTTTATTTCCCCTCTCGTCGATGACAATATTGAGATTGATATCAACCCTGCAGATATAACATGGGATACATTCAGGTCAAGCGGGGCAGGGGGACAGAATGTTAATAAGGTTGAGACAGCTGTAAGACTAAGGCATCATCCTTCCGGTCTGGTAATCGAGAATCAGGAGACACGATCTCAGCTCAATAATAAGGAGAATGCGATGAAGATCCTTAAATCACAGCTTTATGAGATTGAACTTCAGAAGAGAAGAGAAGATCAGGCAAAGATTGAAGGGGAGAAGAAAAAAATTGAATGGGGATCACAGATAAGATCTTATGTGCTTCATCCTTATAAAATGATTAAGGATCTCCGGACAAACCACGAGACAGGTAATGTACAGGCCGTTCTTGATGGGGATCTGAATCCATTCATTAAGTCATACCTGATGGAGTTTGGTGGCAAATAGTCTCACATCTTACAACAACTGAATATGATAAATTTCATAATATGATGAAGGGTAAATCATTTAATTTGCATCATCATTTTAACGTGAAAATTTATGGTGAAGAAGGAAAAATTATTTAGTCATTTCCCACCGGTAACCACAAAGGAGTGGATGGATAAGATTCATACAGACCTGAGAGGAGCTGATTTTACTGAGAAGCTTGTCTGGAAAACAGATGAGGGGTTTGAAGTGAATCCTTTTTATCGCATGGAAGATATTGAAGAATTAATGTTTATCAATGGTTTACCCGGTGAATTTCCTTATGTAAGAGGCACAAAAACAAAAAATAACAATTGGCATGTCAGGCAGAATATTGAAGTAGTTAATTATTCCGGGGCTAACCATAAAGCATTGACCATTTTAATGAAAGGTGTTGATTCTCTGGGGTTTATTATTGCTGATCCGGAATCTGTAAATGAAAAAAACTTTAATACTCTTCTTAATAATATTCACATTGAAAACATTGAGCTAAATTTTCTCTGTAATGGGAAAGCTAAAGAGATACTTGATCTTATTAAGAAAATTGTAATTGGAAGAGGATTGGATCAGGGTGAGGTAAGAGGAGCAATAGAGGTTGATCCGATCAGCAGGTTAATGATCAATGGTAAGCTATGTGTTCCTGTTGAGTCTGGATTTGATTATCTGGCTTCCTTAACCGGATCTTCATCAGCTTTGCCAAATCTTAAAACGGTTCATCTGAATGCATCAAACTTCAGTAATGCAGGTGCCGATATAGTGCAGGAATTGGCCTTTACCATTTCGAGTGGGAAAGAATATCTGGTGCAGCTTACTGAAAGGGGCCTTAGTGCTGAAATTGCAACATCAAAAATCCGGTTCAGTTTTGGAATAGGTTCGAACTATTTTATGGAGATTGCAAAGCTAAGGGCTGCCCGCCTTCTTTGGTCAGTTGTTACTCATGGTTTTAATACTGAAATGAGTAAGGTTGTTAATATGGAAATCCATTGTGTTACAACGGAATGGAATAAAACAGTATATGATCCTTATGTTAATATGTTAAGGACTCAGACTGAAGCAATGTCAGCTATCCTTGGCGGAACAGATTCTCTTACTGTTCAACCATTCGACACATCTTTCAGGCAACCTGATGAATTCTCCGAAAGAATTGCGCGTAACCAGCAACTTATACTTAAAGAAGAATCATACTTCGATAAGGTGGCCGATCCGGCAGCCGGATCCTATTATATTGAGAATCTCACTAATATAATAGCAGATAGCTCATGGAAATTGTTCCTTGAAATTGAAGATCAAGGGGGGTATCTTGAAACTCTGAAATCAGGATTTATCCAGAAAAAAATTTCAGAATCAGCAGCCAAGCGTAAAAATCAATTAGCCATCCGGAAAAAAGTCCTACTTGGCACAAATAAATTCCCAAATACCGAAGAAGCTGTTTCTAATTCTGTTGATTTAAATCGGTTGTTTGGTAAAATGTCTTATGAGGAGGATCTTTTTGTTGATCCGATTCTCCTTTTCAGAGGATCGGAGGAGTATGACAAATTGAGAATTGCTGTGGACAAATCTCCAAAGAGACCATCTGTTTTCTTGTTTCCTGTTGGTGACCTGGCCATGAGGAAGGCAAGATCACAATTCTCTGCAAATTTCTTCGGATGTGCAGGGTATCATATTATTGATAATAATGGGTTTGACACTATTGATGAAGGTGTTGAATCGGCACTTGAAGAAGAAGCTGATATTGTTGTGATATGCAGTTCGGATGAGGAGTATTTACTTTTTGCACCAGATATTTACAGAAGGTTGAAGAGCAAAGTTATTCTTGTTGTTGCAGGCACTCCGGCTAGTATTGATGAGTTGAAATCAAAAGGGCTTGACATGTTCATTAATGTCCATTCCAATGTGCCGGAGACGATAGGCAGACTAAATACACGACTAGGGATAAACCTTTGATTTGAAAAATAGGATATCATGAGACCAAAATTCATATATAGTGACCTAAAAACAAATTCAATCACAAAAAAGAGTTTTCGTGAATGGGATGAGGAGAATGACTTGAAAAAAAATTGGGTAACATCTGAAAGGATCCCGATAAAGAGTGTTTATACTAAAGAGGATATTGAAGGCATGGAGCATCTGAATTATGCTGCCGGCTTGCCTCCCTTTCTGCGAGGACCCTATTCAGGCATGTATGTAATGATACCATGGACCATACGACAATATGCAGGGTTCTCTACAGCTGAAGAGTCAAATGCATTTTACAGGCGTAACCTTGCAGCCGGACAAAAAGGATTATCGGTTGCTTTTGATCTGGCAACACACAGGGGATATGATTCAGATCATGAGCGGGTAACAGGTGATGTTGGCAAAGCAGGTGTCGCTGTTGATTCAGTTCTTGATATGAAATTGCTCTTTGACCAGATACCACTAAATAAGATGTCTGTGTCGATGACAATGAACGGAGCGGTACTGCCTATTATGGCTTTTTATATTGTAACTGCACTGGAACAGGGGGCCAGCCTTGATGAGCTGAACGGCACTATCCAGAATGATATACTAAAAGAGTTCATGGTAAGGAATACATATATATACCCACTTGACTTTTCAATGAAGATTATTGCGGATATTTTCCAGTATACGTCTGCCCGGATGCCAAAATTCAATTCAATAAGTATTTCGGGTTATCATATGCAGGAGGCAGGTGCAACCTGTGATATAGAACTTGCTTATACTCTTGCTGACGGACTGGAATACCTTAGAACCGGAGTTAACGCCGGACTTGATATTGATGCTTTTGCTCCCCGGCTCTCATTCTTCTGGGCAATCGGTATAAACCATTTCATGGAGATTGCCAAGCTCAGGGCAGCACGAATGTTGTGGGCAAAAATTGTCAGCAGGTTTAATCCTAAGAATTCTAAGTCCCTGATTCTCAGAGCACACTGTCAAACATCCGGATGGAGCCTGACTGAACAGGATCCGTACAATAATGTCGGAAGAACATGCATTGAAGCAATGGCTGCTGCACTTGGCCATACACAGAGCCTTCATACAAATGCTCTTGATGAGGCAATTGCCCTGCCAACTGATTTTTCTGCCCGAATAGCCAGAAATACTCAGTTGTATATTCAGGAAGAGACGCAGATATGCAGGGCAATAGATCCCTGGGCAGGATCATACTATGTTGAAAACCTTACACATGAGATTGCTAAGCGTGCATGGGAACATATTACAGAGATCGAGAGCCTTGGAGGAATGGCAAAAGCAGTTGAATCAGGTGTGCCGAAGATGAGGATCGAAGAGGCAGCAGCAAGAGCACAGGCCAGGATCGATTCAGGAGTTCAGACAATATTAGGAACGAATAAATACAGGCTTGAAAAAGAAGACCCGCTCGAAACTCTCGAAGTGGATAATTCAACAGTACGGGAATCGCAAATTAGAAGACTGGCTAAGCTCCGGTCTGAGAGAAATGAATCAGAATGCCAGATTGCTCTTGATGCAATCACTAAATGTGTTCAGACAGGTGAGGGCAACCTTCTTGAATTAGCTGTGGAAGCTGCCTCAAAACGTGCCAGTCTGGGAGAAATATCTTTAGCATGTGAAAAAATAGTTGGGAGGTATAAAGCAGTGATACAAACAATTTCAGGTGTATATTCATCAGAATATAAGTCAGATAATGACTTTATTGAAGCCCAGGAGATGGCGTCCATATTTGCTGAGAAAGAGGGGCGTCAACCAAGGATAATGATCGCCAAGATGGGCCAGGATGGCCACGATCGCGGTGCAAAAGTTGTATCAACCGGTTATGCTGATATTGGATTTGATGTCGATATAGGACCCCTTTTCCAGACACCTTCGGAAGCTGCAAAACAGGCAGTGGAGAATGATGTTCATATATTGGGCGTTTCAAGTCTTGCTGCTGGCCATAAAACACTTGTTCCTCAGGTTATTAGTGAGCTTAAGAAACTTGGAAGAGAAGATATTCTTGTAATTGCAGGGGGAGTAATACCTCCTCAGGATTACCAGTATCTTTATGATGCAGGAGTTGCAGCAATATTTGGTCCTGGAACTTCTGTGGCAAATGCTGCGAAACAGATACTTAAGATCTTGCTTCATACAATTGATTAAAAAAAAATAGTAAATTGCAGCAGAACATCACTATATTTTATTTATATGAAAATTCTTGACTTATGGCAGTTTTCATTAGAGAAAGTTACATTTATAGGAGTTGATAATGGCAAATTATCCCCGATAGGGGAATATACCAATCTGGATATTCAGAGAGTACCAGCATTTATTTTTTTTAAAAAAAATAATGAAGCCGGACGCATCATTGAAAATCCAATGACGTCTTTAGAACAAGATATGGTTAACATCCTTACAAGGAATGAATAATAACAAATACTATTAATATCATGGAAGATGCAAAAAACAACGCAGGACAAAATTTGGGAATTGCTGCTCTTATTACAGCAATAATTACATTTGTCCTTTCAGTTATACCCTGTGTGGGCCTGATTGCAATTATCCCCGGGATAATTGCAATTGTTCTAGCCTCTGTTGGGCTTTCTCAGGCTGCAAGAAACGATTCGCCCCGTGGGGTGTTATTTGCCGGTTTGATAATAGCTATTATCGCCTCGCTGATATCCCTTTCCCAGGTATTTGTAGCTGGTAAGTTAGCAAAGGAAGCTGACAAATGGCCTGGAAATATTCAAAATATTATTAATGACGTACAGGAAAATGTGATTAAGGATATTGAGGATGCAAATATCTCAATTAAGGTGGAGAGTGATGGGAATATGGTGGAAATAAACACCAATTCAAATAAAGGAGATCTTGAGCAAAAGCTGGAAGATCTGGAAGGAGAAAACACACAGAAGGATGATACTTTACAAAAGGAAGAGTAGATCAATACAGTCCCTTTGGGTAAGGATCAGAAATGAACCTTACCTTTTTATCAATATATTTTTTGCCGGAGTAATTTTGCTGATAATAGCCTACTCCGGTATTTTTTCACCTGAAGAGAACAATTATCCTGTTGCCTGTTTACATGAAAAACTTACCGGGGAACCCTGTTTCTCATGTGGATTATCCCATAGTTTTTCTTTAATAGTAAGAGGGAGGATCGATGAAGCATATCAATGGAATCCATATGGAATGAGAGTATTCCTTTTCTTTGCTCTACAACTTGTTTTAAGAGTGGCATTTTCAATTTTCTATCTTAGGAACCCCAATACCCGTAAACAACTGATAATTATTGATTATATCGGCTCCGGTCTTATATTTCTGATTGCTTTCTGGCCATTTATTGCGAATATTGTTTCTGGAGTTCTGCATCAGGTGTAATGCCCCCTGGTCGCTGCGCCACCATCCTCCTTTAAAAAGGGGACTAATTCTTTGATATTTTCAATCCTCAAGGTCATTCAGCAGATCATACAACAGAGTGCTTTCGAATCCTTTTGACAACCCGTATCGCAGGAGCTTTGCTTTCAGCTCATATTGGGTTTTGGCTTTAACCGATCTTTTATGACCTTTAATAAGGTTTTCAAGTAATTTTTTATAAGCCTCATCATCAATTGAATCAAGTGCTGTTTTAATAACATCACCTGGAATGTTCTTTTTCCTGAGGTGAGCGGAAATTTTTATTTTACCCCACTTGTTATAATTGAATTTATCCCTTACGAAAGCAGTTGCATAGCGGGTCTCATTGATAAAGTTTTCCTTTTGAAGCCTGCTTATTATTTTGTTTGCATCATTGTTTCCGATACCCCGGTTAGTGAGCTTATTACGTATATCATCAATACAGGATTCCCGACGGGAACAGTGAGCCATTGCTTTAAAAAGGGCTCTCTTGTACAGTGCATTTTCAGCCATTTTTGGTCCCTTTTATTATTCTCTCTTTACTATTAATATCCAAAACTATTTCAATCTCCGAATATCCTGATGCCTCCAGAAGCTGAACCATTGATCTCCCCATGACTTCATTAATTTCAAAATAGAGACGTCCACCGCTTTTCAGAATTTTTTCAGAAACTTTTAATATGGCCTTGTAATATACAAGTGGATCTTTATCAGTTACAAAGAGTGACATATGTGGCTCAAAATCAAGAACATTTTTGTTCATTAGCTGCTTTTCTATATTGCGGACATAGGGGGGATTGCTTACAATAATATCTGTATTATTATACTTCTCAAAATAGAAATTGAAAATATCTCCTTTTATAAATGAAACGGGCACATTATTTATTAGGGCATTTTCCTTAGCTACAACTAAGGCATCCTCAGAGATATCTATACCAGTAATTACTGCTCTGGGAAGATTTTTTGCAAGGGAAATTGCTATACAGCCCGATCCCGTTCCAATATCAAGTATATTTCCCTGTATGGATCTGTTTTCATTTATTATAAGATCAACAAGATCTTCTGTTTCCGGACGAGGGATCAATGTTGCACTGGTTACTTTGATGATACAATCATAAAAAATGGTCTTTCCAAGGATATACTGAACAGGTTTTCCGGTTTTAAGTTCATTGCAGATATCAATAATTTTTGCTGCCTGATCTCTTTTTATCGGTTGTTCAGTCATATAAAGTCCATGCAACTTTGTGACACCGATAACAGTCTCAATTATTATATTCGCCAGGGCATTTATTTCCTGTTTCTGATAGGTTTCTTCAAGTTCCCTGGCAAGAAAAAACCTGATATCTTTTATTGTTTGTATATTAACACCCATAAGTCAAATTTAGCATTTTCATCTAAATGACAGAAGCAGATGATATAAAATTCATGAGAAGATGCCTTGAGCTGGCCAGCAAAGCTGAAGGGCTGACTTATCCGAACCCATTAGTAGGATCAGTGATTGTATTCGATGGGAAAATTGTAGGAGAGGGATTTCATCTGAAAGCAGGTGCCCCTCATGCAGAGGTTAATGCAATCAATTCTGTTCAAGACAAAACAAAGCTCAGACAATCAACGATTTATGTAAATCTTGAGCCATGTTCACATTTTGGAAAGACACCGCCCTGTGCAGATCTTATAATTGCTAACTCTATCCCCTGTGTAGTTATAGGAACAGGTGATACAAGTGAGAAGGTATCGGGAGCAGGTTTGCTAAGACTTAGAAATGCAGGTTGTGAGGTTATTACAGGAGTGGTTGAGGAGGAATGCAGGATGCTTAACAGGCGTTTTTTTACATTTCATGAGAAGAAAAGGCCTTATATTACTCTTAAATGGGCACAAAGTGCAGATAGATATTTAGATATTAGAAGATCTGAAGATCATAAAATTGAACCATACTGGATAACCGGAAAGCCTGAGAGAATACTGGTACATAAATGGAGAGCATCGGAACAGGCTATTCTTGTGGGCGCCGGAACAGTTAAGGCAGATAAACCAAGGCTTAATGTTAGAGGATGGACCGGACCTGATCCGATAAGAATTATCCTTTCGGGTTCAGGGAATCTCAATAATGAATTGGTTGGAAATGATTCAAATGGAACACTTATTGTATTCACATATAATGACGATGTAAATTTAGCAGATGCTGTAAAGGTGAAATTAGATGATAAGGTACCTTCTTCATTCCAGGTTGTTGACTACCTGTATCGTGAAGGGATTCAGTCAGTGTTTGTAGAAGGAGGAGCCATAGTGCTGAATCATTTTATTAAAACAGGGTTATGGGATGAGGCAAGAATTTTTACCGGGGAAACATATTTTAAAGGAGGAGTAGATGCACCAAATATAGAGGGGATGTTATTATCGCGAACAATTTTCAGTGGTAGTTGCCTTGAAACATATTTGAAAGGTCAGGATTAGAATATCTTTAAGATTGATAATTAAAATAAATATTTGTAATTTTGGTAGTTGATAACAATGAACACTTAAGTTTTATGATTATGAAGAAGAAACTATTTTTTATGGCAACCATGATGGCCCTGGTTTCAATATGTGCTTTAGGGCAGAATGGAAAGAAATATTATAAGGCAGGCAAAGAGTTTGTTGAAAACCTTAGATATGATGACGCTGTTGTACAGTTTACAAGTGCGATTGACCTTGAACCCAACAATGCAGATTATTATATTGCACGTGGTCAGGCTTACAAGATGGGATTAAAATACAGTGAGGCTAAAACCGATTATGAAAAGGCAATAGTATTTGATACAAGGAATGCTGATGCATATATAAGCCTTGGAGAGGTTTGTAATAAAATGGGTAAATATGAAGAAGCGCTCAGGGTTCTTAACCGTGCTTCCGGAATTGATAAACGCAATAAAGATGTTTATCCGGAGAAGGTTCTCACTTTAATTGGACTTAAGATGTACGATCAGGCCCTCAAGGTATCAGATACAGCTATAATCATAAAGGATACCCCAATGAACTATTATTACCGGGGAGTCATTTATAGAAGTTTAAATAACGACATACTTGGTAAAAGGGAGTTGGAAAAGTCAATTTCAAAAGACAAGAAATTATCTCAACCAAGGCTTGAACTGGCAAGGCTTCTTCTCTCTACTGACCCTCAGGAAGCTATGAACCAGTGTAATGAAGTAATTAAAAATGATGATCGAAACACTGAGGCATATCTAGTGAGGAGCGAGGTTTATAAGAAGAATCTGGATTATCCAAATGCTATAAATGATATTTCCAAAAACATTCTGATCGATCCTGCTAATCCGTCGTTTTATCTTTCCAGAGGCCAATGTTACCAGGAATTCAATCAGCATACAAATGCAATAAATGATTTTTCTAAGTATATCTCCCTGAACCCAGATAACCCTAAAGCATACTTTGCAAGAGCCAAGTCTTATGAGGAGATTATGAACTATGAAAAGGCTATGGAGGACTACAATAAGATAACAGAACTTTCAAAGTATAATATGGAGGCCAGGGAGCTCCTTGACGGAGCCAAAGAGAGGCTCTATGAATTGAACAGGGAAGCAGTAGCTCCGGTGATAACAATTGTTAGTCCGGCACCTGTGGGTGATGTTGTTGAAATAAGGGGAGACAAAGCTGCTATTCTGATAACCGGTAAGATAATTGATAAGAGTATGATTAAATCATTTTCAATTAATAACGGACCTGTTACCATAGCAGAAAAGGATGGTGAATATGAGTTTTTATCAAATATTGATGTTAGCGGTATTGATAAAATTACATTAATCGCCACTGATGAATATGACAATGAGAAGGTCCTTAGTTATCCTATTAACAGGACCGAGATTACACCACCAAAGATCAGTATTTATGCACCTTATACATCTGAAGACGGACAGGTTTTTCTTGATTCGCCAACACCAAATATTGCTATACAGGGTAAGATTACTGATGAAAGTCAGATAAAATCCATTACTATTGGCGATATTACAGCAAGTTACAGACGGGATGAATTTAATCCGGGATTTACAGCAATTCTCGATATATCAAATATTAATAAGTTTACCGTAACTGTGGAAGACATTTATGGGAACCGACAGGAAAAGGAATTTACTCTCAACAGGCAGGGTTCAGAAATTGCTGCAAACAACCCGATGGGAAGAACCTGGGTTGTATTTATTGAGAATTCAAGCTACGAAACTTTTCCCAGTCTCGACGGGCCCATTAAGGATGTCAGTACAATTCGACGAGCTCTTGCTAATTACCAGATTCATAACATAATTCATATGAAAGATATGACAAAATCCGAGATGGAGAGATATTTTAATATTGAACTACGCGACCTTGTCAAGAAGAATCAGGTTAAATCGTTAATGGTATGGTATGCCGGTCATGGTAAATTTATTAATGAGATTGGTTACTGGATTCCGGTAGATGCAAAAAGAGATGATGAATTTACATATTTTAATATCAATGCTCTGAAAGCCGGATTACAGGGTTATGCAGATGCTGTGGTACATACTCTTGTGGTTTCTGATGCATGTGAATCGGGACCAGGATTTTATACTGCGATGCGCTCTGCCGGCGAGGCACCATCGTGTGATAATGCACAAGTAGCTGGCCTTAAGTCAGCACAGGTATTCTCATCTGCAGGATATGAACTTGCTGTTGATGATTCGAAATTCACTGCAACATTTGCAAATACACTGATGAACAACAAGAATGCCTGCATTCCTATTGAGACTATTGTTAAATACGTTACTTCTGCTGTTACGACTGATAGCGGTCAGAAACCAAAATTTGGTAATATTCAGGGGCTGGAAGACATGCACGGAACATTCTTCTTTATTACAAAATAGTAATTATATGTCAATCATAAATATTATTAAGCACCGGATGAAATTTTTTGTCTGGCTTACATTTTTATTCCCCGTTATAATTTTACCGGGAAGGGCGCAGAGCTATTTTTTTGATAATTATAGTATTAAACAAGGGCTGAGTGAACAGAAAGTTTACACCCTTCTTCAGGACTCAAAAGATTTTATCTGGCTTGGAACGGCAAATGGTGTCTCACGATTCGATGGGAAGAAATTTGAAAACTTCACATCACGAAATAATCTTGCTGCCGGTGGAGTCAGATGTATAATTGAGGACTCCCTGGGTTATATCTGGTTCGGTCATCTGAACGGAGGAATATCCCGTTACAATGGAAACAGTTTTGAGAAGGCTGCCTTCGATTCTATAGAGTTAACAGGAGATATTACAAGTATTGCACAGATCAATAATAAAATATGGTTCACATCTTATAATGAGGGAGCCATTCTTGCTGATTTCCCAGTAATTGATATTAAGCATATTAAGTCAAAGCAGTTCGCAGGGAAGGATGGACTGAGTGACCGGGTTTCCAGAGCAAGTGTCCTTCGGGATGGTACATTTATATGTATTGCAGATATAGGCTTAAGGCGATATAACCAGGAGGACATGAAGTTCGAAAACTACCGTATGCCTCATATGACTACCTATTTTAGCTCAACATGTCTGTTAGATGACAAAGAAGGTAATATCTGGTTCGGAACTCATAATGGCGGTATATATAAATACATCATGTCACAGAGCAGGATGGAGTTTATTGATCTCCCAAAAGCGGGGATAAAAAGTAATTTTGTGACATGCTTAACTGAAGACAGTAAGGGACGAATATGGGTAGGTACATGGGAAGGGGGAATAGCCGTATTTGAGGGAAACGACCTTCGTAAGTTTAATGAAGAGAACGGGCTGAAAGCTTCAAGAATATATGATATTATTGAAGATGTAGAAGGCAATATTCTGATTGCTGATCAGAATAACGGGCTCACAATATTTAAAGGTGGTGCATTTGTAACAATTAATGAAAAAGAGATACTTCCCGATCCGAATGTTAATGCAATTTTTCAGGATAAATCAGGAGCAGTATGGTTCGGAACAAATGCAGGTATCTCGCGCTACTATCCGGGATCAGGCAAAAAACCTCTTATCTATAATCAGGCTGAGAACTCGATTCACGAAAACATTAGATTTTTCAGAGAGGACAGGGATGGAAATTTATGGATCGGAGCAAACGGAGGAGGGGTGATCCTTTATAACATGAAGAGTTCTAAATTTGAAGCCCAACCTTATATCAACTCAATTCCACCAACAATTGACCAGGTTAAGGCTTTGGAAATTGACAGGCAGAATAATCTTTGGATTGGAACTGATTTGGGCGTTGTTAAAGGAACTATTAACGAGCAGAATTTCCATAGATACAACGGCATGGATAGCTTAATAGTTGACATAATAACCACCCTTTATTGCGATCCAAACGGGGATATGTGGATTGGAACTGAACAAAGGGGAGATAAGCCGGGACTTATTAAATATAATGCCTTAAAAAAAGTTTTTAAAAAGGTTTCCGCTCTTGCCGGGATAATACCTAAGGCATTAGTTATGGATAATAAGGGTGTTTTATGGATTGGAACAGGTGAGGGGCTGATAGCATTTAAGAACGATTCAATTATTTCAACTGTAACTCAGGATGACGGGCTCCTTTCAAATGTTATTAATCTTCTGACTGTTGGTTCAGATGGTAGTATTTATATAGGTACAAATAATGGATTGAACAGGTATTTCCCGGAAAGCGAACGAATATTTTCTTATAATGAAAGAAACGGGTTTACCGGAATCGAAGCCCTGCCTAACGCAGTATATAAAAGCTCTGACGGAGATTTGTGGTTTGGTACTGCAAATGGAGCTATAGAACTAAACCCGGAAAAAACATCCACAGTAGAGCTTGAGCCTTTAACACATATCATGGGTATGAGGGTAAACTATGAACCCCGTGAGATGGCTACTGGTATGAAGCTTAAATATAATGAGAGGTCTGTATTATTCGATTATTACAGCATTTGCCTTACGAATCCTGATGTTGTGCGATATAAGGTGATGCTTGAGGGTGCTGACGACAGCTGGCAACCGGTAACTGACCAGACCCGGGCAATATATTCAGCCCTGCCTCCCGGAAAATATACATTCAAGGTAATTGCAAATAATAGCCAGGGCATCTGGAACAGTGAACCGGTAACTTTTCATTTTATTATTAAACCTCCGTTTTATCTGTCATGGTGGTTCATACTCACCTCATTAGTTCTAATTGTTGTCTTAGTTGTTATGTATATTCATATCAGGGAACAAAACCTTGTAAAAGAGAAAGTTGTTCTTGAGCAGAAGGTTGAAGAAAGGACAGCAGAGGTAGTTCAGAAAAGCATGGAAATCGAGGAAAAGAACAGAGATATAACAGCAAGTATTAGGTATGCAGAGCGGATACAACGAGCTATGTTGCCAAAGGAGGATACATTTAAGGATACATTTGTCCTGTTCCTGCCAAAAGATATAGTTAGCGGTGACTTCTATTGGATGTATGGTAATGGAGACTGGCAGTTCATTGCAGCTGTTGACTGTACAGGGCATGGTGTCCCTGGGGCATTTATGTCAATTATCGGGCATAACTCCCTGAATAAGGTTGTAAGGGAATATGGGCTTACGCGACCCTCTGCAATTATCGACCAGCTAAATATTGAAGTTATGAAATCGCTTCTGCAGAGGCATGAAAAAGCTATTAACGATGGTATGGATATTGCTCTTATTGCTTTTAATAAAAAGACCCTTACACTCGAATTTGCAGGAGCTTATAATCCATTGTACATTGTCAGGAAAGGAGAAGTTTTTGTTTATAAAGGAGATCGATTCCCAATAGGAATGACAACAATGGATGAGAAGAAGAGCTTTACTAATCAGATCATAGAAATTCAACCCGGAGATATGTTATATATGTGTTCAGATGGTTATGCTGATCAATTTGGATCTTCTGAAGTAAAAAAATATAAATCCGGAAATGTTAAGAAACTCTTATCAGAGATTTATCATTTACCTGTTAATGAGCAGAAAGAAAGGCTTGAAAGGGAAATAATGGAATGGAAGGGAGATCTTAACCAGATTGATGATATATTGTTTATCGGGACGAAAATACCTGAAGTTTAGATTTTTGCAATCCTTCGGGGATCGTTAATCCAACTCTCTTTTTTTGATAGATGCGCCAGTACTTCTTCAGGAGTATCAACTATTTTCCACATTCCTTTATGTTCATATCTGAGAAATTGACCTGATATCATATTTTCAAGAAAATCAATAAATGATTTATAGAAATTCAGTGTATTAAGGATAATAATGGGTCCTTTAAAGAGTCCAAGCTGTTTGAGGGTTATGGCTTCCGTTAATTCTTCAAGTGTCCCAACTCCGCCTGGCAATGCTACAACAGCATCGGCCATTTCAAACAAGCGTTTTTTCCTTTCACTCATATCAGGTGTTACTATCATTTCACTCACATCAGAATGATCCCATCCCTCATCTTTCATAAAAGAAGGTATAACACCTGTGATAGTACCTCCATTCTCAAGAACCGCATCAGCAAGTTTGCCCATCAGTCCAATACCTCCACCTCCAAATACTACCTCCATTTTTGCCCGGGCAAGCAATAGACCCAGGTTCGAGGCGGCAACTGCATACTCACTGTTGATGCGGCTGCTGGACGAGGCAAATACACATATTGTCATATAGGGTTATAAAAAAAAGCCGTTACAGATAAACCGAACGGCCAATATTATTATTTCAAACTATTAAATGAGAGCATTTAGCTTATTAACAAAGTTGCTCTTTGGTACAGCACCAACCTGCTTATCGGCAATTTTGCCATCTTTGAAGAAAAGAATGGTTGGGATGTTCCTGATGCTATATTTAGAAGCAACACCAGGGCTGCTATCCACATCACATTTTGCGACAAGGGCTTTTCCTGCATACTCATTTGAGATCTCTTCAAGGATGGGAGAAACCATTCTGCACGGGCCGCACCATTCAGCCCAGAAATCAACAAGAACAAGTTTGTCGGATTTAATTACAACTTCATCGAAATTACTGTCATTTACCTCTAATGCCATAATAATTAATATTTTTAAAATTTAATATAAGTATCCGCCGCAAAGATAGCTAATTAACTTTAAAATCAATACCGGGATGATCGTCGAGATATAATATTAATTCGTTATTCAACCTGATACGTAAAGTCCTTGAAAACATAGGGAGTGATATCTTGTCGTCAGGATCCAGGAACAAGAATTTTAGTTCTGTTTCACCTTTATTTTCATGAATTAGTTCCTTGAGCTCATTAATCATCTCGTTGTTGATATTTTCAGGGTCTATTTTCAAGGTAACTGACTTGATAAGTTCATCCTTTACACTTGATAAAAGATTTATTGTTTTAATTCTAAATTCAAGTTCATCTTCTCTATACTTTCGTCTTTGTACCCTTCCTTTAATTAAAAGGTAATAGCCAGTAGTAAAGAACTTACTGTTTTCAATATAATCTTTGTCAAACATAATAAACCGGAATGAATCGGAATAATCCTGAAGTGTAAAGGAGCCATATGGCTTGCCATTTTTTCCGATTCCATTCTTTGTCTCCGTTACCATACCGGCCACAACAACATCTCTGTCGAGGTATTCACGAAGGTTTTGAAGATCGGCAAGGGTGGCTGTTGCAAAAGTATTTATCTCCAGTTTGAAATCATCGAGAGGATGCGAGGAGAGATAGATTCCAATTACCTCTTTTTCCCTGTTGAGCTTTTCCAGTTTCGGCCAGTCAGGGGATGGGGTCGGTTCGGGTTTTACCATATCGAATCCGCCTGTTTCACCGAAAAGAGATTGCTGGTTTGACTTTTTCACGCTTCTGGCATTGTTCCCATATCTGATAAGACTCTCAATATAACTTGATCCTTTTGTGTCGAGCGAAAAATACTGGGCCCTGATAATTTCCGGAAAACAATCAAATGCCCCTGCAACTGCCATTGCTTCAAGGTTTTTCTTATTTAGCGAGTTGAGGTTTACTCTTTCAACAAGGGCATAAATATCTTTATAAAGACCATTCTTTTCTCTCTCTTCGATCAGCTGAAGAACAGCACTTTCTCCTACTCCTTTAATTGCACCTAGGCCAAACCTGATATTTCCATCCTTATTAACTGTAAATTTAACATTACTCTCATTAACGTCCGGGCCTAACACCTCCATACCCATCCTGCGGGTCTCATCCATAAAGGTTGTGATCTTTTTGATATCATTGAAGTTACGGCTTAGAACAGCTGCCATATATTCTGCAGGAAAGTTAGCTTTCAGGTACCCTGTCTGGAAAGCAATAAGTGCGTAACATGTAGAATGCGATTTGTTGAAAGCATATTGGGCAAAAGCTTCCCAGTCGGACCATATCTTATTTACGATGGGTTCATCATAACCATTCCTGGTGCAACCCTCCTGAAATTTAACTTTCATCTCGTCCATGATGGAGCGTTTCTTTTTACCCATCGCTTTCCTCAGAGAGTCGGCTTCCCCTTTTGAAAATCCTGCCAACTCCTGCGATAATAACATCACCTGCTCCTGATAAACCGTAATCCCGTAAGTATCATCCAGATATTTCTCCATTACAGGTATTGGATAGTCAATCTTTTCAGTTCCGTGCTTCCTCCTGATGAACTTTGGGATATATTCCATTGGTCCTGGCCGGTAAAGAGCATTCATAGCTATCAGGTCTTCCAGGCGGTTAGGTTCCAGATCTCTAAGGTATCTCTTCATTCCGGTCGATTCGAACTGGAAGATCCCTGTTGTTTCACCGTTACTGAATAATTCAAAAGTTTTCTTGTCATCAAGAGGAAGATTATCGATGTCTATCTCTATTCCTCTCGATTTTTTAATATTGTCAAGCGCATCTTTGATAATTGAGAGTGTTTTCAGGCCAAGGAAATCCATCTTAAGCAGACCAACCGATTCAACGTGATTCCCATCGTACTGTGTTGCATAGAGATTAGTATCTTTTGCAGTACAAAGTGGTATATAATTGTCGAGAGAGTCTTTCCCAATAATAATACCACATGCATGAACTCCTGTCTGCCTTACTGATCCTTCAAGTACTTCGGCATATTTTAGTGTCTGTGCTATAAGCTTATTCGAAGAATCTCTCTCCTTAGCGAGTTCAGGCACCTCTGCATAGGCTGCTGAGAGTGTTATGCCCGGCCTCTCCGGAACCAGCTTGGCTAGTCTGTCGGCATCGGGTAATGGGAGTTTCTGTACTCTGGCAACATCCCTGATGGCCATTTTGGCGGCCATTGATCCAAAAGTGATTATATGAGCAACCTTATCATGACCATATTTATCAACAACATATTTCAAAACGGATTCTCTTCCATCTTCATCAAAATCGATATCAATATCAGGCATTGAAATACGATCGAGATTCAGAAAACGTTCGAACAGCAGTCCATATTTTATAGGATCGATATCTGTTATTCTCAGGCAATAGGCTACTGCGGAACCTGCAGCAGAACCTCTTCCCGGACCAACAGAGACCCCCATCTCCCTGGCTGCACGAAGAAAGTCCTGAACAATAAGAAAGTATCCGGGAAATCCCATCTTGGCAATCATAGCCAATTCAAAATCAAGCCTTTCGGTCTGTTCTTTTGTCAATGTGCCCCACCTCTTCTCTGCCCCTTTGAAAGTCAGAAGCCTAAGATATTCATCTTTGTCGGTATAACCCTCTGGTAGTTCAAACTCGGGCATAATCGGGTTATGGTCGAGTTTATATTTCTCAATCTTTTTAATGAGTCCCGATAAATTATCGATTGCTTCGGGAACATCGATGAAGATGGCACGCATCTCTTCTTCACTCTTAAGATATTCCTGCTTTGAGTATCTTAACCTGTTAGGATCATCAATATCTTTTGCTGTATTGATACATATAAGCCTGTCGTGGGCTTCAGCATCTTCGGCATTGATAAAATGGACATCATTTGAGGCAATCAATTTTACATTATATTTGACTGACAGTTTTTTAAAAGCTTCAATAACTTTCTGTTGAAGTGGAAAAGCTGAACGGTCAGCTCCCGGATCATACGTTTCGTGCCTCTGTATCTCCAGGTAAAAGTCATCACCAAAAATATCAAGGTAGCTTTTAAGGGCATTCTCAGCACCGGATTGTGTACCGTTAAGTATCTCCTCCTGAATCTCTCCGGCCAGGCAGGCTGAAGAAGCTATAAGACCTTCTTTATATTTTGATAATAATTCCTTGTCAATCCGTGGTTTATAGTAAAATCCTTTGATCCAGGCAATTGAAACTAGTTTAATCAGGTTCTTATATCCTGTGAGGTTTTTGGCCAGAAGAATAAGGTGATTCCCTGAACGGTCCTCTTTTCCACTTACATCTTCAATTGATCTTTTCGCGACATAAATTTCGCAACCGATAACAGGTTTTATACTTTTTTTGGTAGCGTAGTTATGGAATTCTTTCACTCCAAACATATTACCATGATCGGTAATTGCAATTGCTTCCATCCCCAGTGCTTTCACCCTGTTAATAAGGTGGGGTATACTGGAAGCTCCATCGAGGATAGAGTATTGAGTATGAACATGTATATGTGCGAATGGTGTCATGTGTGGAATTAAAATATTCAAATTGATCAGGTTACAAAAATAGGCAAAATTGGTTTATGATTGGGTGAGTTCAGGGATAGGTTTTAAAAAATTCTTTGTAGCATCTATATTGCCAAATGACAATCCAAAACAGCAATCTGTTAGTTAATTCAAAATAGCTCGTAGCTTCTAAACAGACATTTGTCAATCCAAGTCTGCAATCTGTTGATTGAAATAATTTTTAAGAAAGTAAATCGATTCTTTTGTTAACTGTGACACTAACACTTTACGAAACTGTAAAAAGGAATCATAAGAATTCCTCTACATTTTATTACTAACCTAAACTAATAATTATGAGAAAACTTCTCTTACTAATTTTTGTTTTTTGCGGGTTTTTGCTTTCGGCAAGTGCCCAGCAAAGAGCAATTAGTGGTACTGTAACCGGACTTGAAGACGGACAACCCGTTATCGGAGCTACAGTACAAATCAAAGGAACAACCATTGGTATAACTACCGATATAAATGGTAAATACTCTTTGGTAGTTCCTTCAGAAGTCACAACTCTTGTTTTCTCCTATGTGGGATTGAAAACACAGGAGGTTGAGATTTCCGGACAAACTGAAATTGATGTTGTCCTGGAATCAGAATTACTCGGTTTGAGCGAAGTTGTAGTTACTGCCCTTGGTATCTCGCGTGAAAAGAAAAGCCTCGGCTATTCTGTTCAGCAGATCGGAGGCGAGGAGCTTAATACTGCTCGGGAGACCAACTTTGTTTCTTCAATGTCCGGGAAAATTTCTGGTGTTGCAATTAAACAGCCAAATACTATGGGTGGATCGGCGAATATTGTGATCCGTGGGAATGCTTCATTATTAGGAAATAACCAGGCCTTGTTTGTTGTCGACGGGATACCTATCGACAATAGTATTACTAACACTGAACTTCAAAAGGTCGGAGGAGGTGGTTTTGACTATGGAAATGCTGCCATGGATATAAATCCTGACGATATTGAGTCAATATCTGTATTAAAGGGAGCTGCAGCAAGTGCCCTTTATGGATCGAGGGCAGCAAATGGTGTTGTTCTGGTTACAACAAAAAGAGGCGAAAGAAACAGGGGGCTTGGAGTAACACTAAACTCGAGTGTTGTGGTTAGCAAAATTGATAATGCCACACTTCCAAAGTATCAGAAAGAATACGGAGGTTCTTATGGAGCATATTATGATGACCCCAGTGGATATTTTCTGCTAAGCGATATTGATGGTGATGGTGAAGATGATCTTGTCGTCCCGTTTTTTGATGATGCCTCATGGGGGGCAAAATTTGATCCAAACCTGATGGTTGTCCATTGGGATGCATTAGACCCTTTAGCTCCGAATCATGGGGAGAAGAGACCATGGGTATTCCCGGAACATAGTATTGAAGCATTATTTAAAACCGGTGTAAAGTATACCAATAACATAGCTTTCGACGGGGGGAATGACCTTGGATCGTTCAGGCTTTCATATACAAATGTTGATGAGAAGGGTCTTATGGCGAACAGCTCTGTAAAGAGAAATACATTAAACTTAACAGGGTCATATGATTTGTCTAGCAAACTTACTATTATGGCCAATGCAAATTATATTAACCTTAATGCTGTGGGCCGATATGGAACAGGATATGATGCAGATAATCCCATGCAGGTATTTGCACAATGGTTTCAGACGAATGTTGATGTCGAGAGACTGCTTAACAATTATAAATCTCCGGTAGATGGATCTCACAGATCCTGGAACTACGAAGATCTCCCTTCACCGGATGCGCCATTAAGGGTCTGGTATGCCAACAATCCAAACTGGCTTCGTTATGAATGTTATAATAATGATGGCCGTGACAGATTTTTCGGTTATGGAAAACTTAGCTATAACCTTTATGATTGGGCAACCATCGAAGGAAGGATTGCTAATGACTTTTACTCTGAATACCAGGAGAGAAGAATTGCTATTGGTAGTGCATCTGCAGCCAATCTCCCTGATTATACAAAGTACCTCCGTACTTTTAATGAATTTAATGCAGATATTATGGTCAGGTTCAATAAAGAGCTTGGTGATATATCAATAAACGGATTGATAGGAAGCAGCACCAGATCAAATACAATCAAATCTTTACTTGCTAGTACTGTAGGAGGACTCTCAATCCCAAATTATTTTTCACTGGATAATTCAATCGCTCCTATTTTTAATGAAGAGGCTGAAATTTTACAGAAAATAAACAGCTATTATGGTAGCTTTTCAACAGGCTATAAAAGGTTCGTCTTTGTTGATGTTACAGCCCGGTACGATATATCATCTACCTTGCCGGCAGAAAACAACTCTTACTTCTACCCCTCAATATCAACAAGTTTTATTCTCTCAGAATTGGGTGGATTAAAAGATCTGGGTTTTATCTCATTCCTTAAAGTACGGGTTAATTATGCAGAGGTTGGTGCTGATGCGCCTGCATATAATACAAAGCCTTCATACATAAGTGGAAAGCCATGGGGTAGCCTGGGATTATTCTCTTTGCAGAATAATTTTTACAACACAAATATCCAACCGGCATTATACAATCCTGATCTTTTACCTGAAAGAACTAAGAGTATTGAAGCCGGTCTGGAAGCACGCTTCATGAACAATCGTTTCGGAGTAGATTTTTCATATTATAAGAACAACACCTTCGATCAGATTATGCCGATTGAAGTCTCAAGAGGATCAGGTTACAAGGCCATGTATATCAATGCAGGAGAGATTCAGAACATGGGGTATGAACTTTCTTTAAATGCTGTGCCTGTTCAGACAAGAGACTTCTCATGGGATATCGATTTTAACTGGTTTAAAAACAAAAATGAGGTAGTCAGCCTGGGTGACGATATTGATAATATCCTTATTTTCCAGGCATGGGATGTGTCAGTAAATGCCACAGAAGGTGAACCTTATGGGACAATAAAAGGGACAAATTTTGTCTATCTTGATTGGAAAAAGGTAGTTAATGAGGATGGCTTTTATTTAAAAAGTGCTGAGGATGAGGTGATTGGCAACATTAATCCTGATTGGAATGCTGGTATTAAAAATACTCTTAGATATAAGGCATTTTCAATCAGTGGGTTAATTGATATTCAACAGGGCGGAGATATATTCTCAGTTAACACGAAGCATGGTTTAGCCACCGGTCTTTATGAAGAGACTGCAGGTCTCAACGATAAAGGAAATCCAAAACGTGACCCTGTAAGTGAAGGGGGAGGATACCTTTTCGAGAATACGGTTCATGAAGATGGTACACCTAATACCACATATCAGGAATGTAACGAATGGGGTACCGCTTTCGACTATGATGCCTCTCCAACTGCAAGATATATTCTGGATGCTTCATATGTCAAATTGCGCGAATTGGCACTATCGTATAGCATACCACAAACTCTCCTGTCGAAGACCTTCATAAGGAATGCTTCTCTCTCAATTGTCGGACGTAACTTATGGATCATACATAAGAACACTAATCATTTTGATCCTGAAGCTGCCCTGAGTGCAGGAAATCAGCAGGGTATTGAAAATGGAACCTATCCTACAGCCCGGACATACGGGATTGATCTTAAACTTGCATTTTAATTAAAAAGTATAAAATTAAGAGCTATGAAAATATATAAATATATTATAATATTGTTATTATCCGGAGGGCTGTTTTCGTGTGAACTTCCTGATAATTTGAATCCTAAGATGGCTGCTGTTGTACCTGCATCATCAATATTTACTATGGCCCAGGTACAATTGGTGGAACAGGTGAACAGTATTGACCAGAACCAGAACATCTCAAGACTACTGGCACAGTATAATTCACAAACCACCTATTATGGAGAAAGTCAGTGGAATTTTTATGACAGAGGTCTTCCTGATGAAATGTGGGAAACTCTCTATCGTGATGTTTTGCTGGATTTCAAAGAAGCCAGAAGACTGATTGACCTTGACATTTCCCTAACAACTCAGGTAAAAGCAAATCAGAAAGCAATAATTGATATCATGGAAGTATATGCTTACCATGTTTTGGTAGATTGCAATGGAGATATTCCTTACACAGAAGCCCTTTCAGGAAGAGATAACCCTACTCCGGCATATGATGATGCTGCCACAATTTATGCAGATCTTATTTCACGACTGACAGCTGATGCTGCAGCACTCGATAACACGCATCCATCAATTGGTGAGGCTGATGTGATGTATAATGGCGATGTTGATTCATGGTCCCGTTTTGCAAACTCATTGCAGATTCGGCTGGCAATGAGAATTGCTGATGTAAGTCCTGCTTTATCAGAAAGTGCTGCAGAGGCAGCAATTTCAAGGGGGGTCTTTACAGATCAGTCTGAGTCGGCAGTACTTGTCTATTTTGGCATTACTCCTCATGTAAATTCTGTCTACAATTACATTATTCAGCAAGGACGCCGGGACTTTGTTGCTTCAAATACTATTATTGATACTATGAACGCAATAAATGACCCCAGGAGATCTTATTATTTCACAACTGTGGATGGTGAGTATATTGGTGGCAATTATGGCTACAGAAATGTATTCGGGCAATGTTCCCATTTTGCTTCGGAAATAAAAGAACCGGATTACCCAGCCATACTCCTCGATTATGTTGAGGTTGAGTTTCTGTTAGCTGAAGCTGCTGCTCGAGGATATGATGTTGGTGGCGGATCTGAAGTTTCGCATTATAATGATGCCGTTACCCAGAGTATTTTAGCATGGGGAGGCACTAATGCAGAAGCATCAACCTATCTTTCACAAACGGAGATCGGCTATTCAACAGGAAGCACAGCAGGTGATTTCAGGAAAAAAATTGGATTACAAAAGTGGATAGCCTTGTATAACAGGGGATTGGAAGGTTGGGCAGAATGGCGCAGGTTAGATTCTCCTATCTTTAATATTGCACGGAATAAGACTATTGATGATATTCCAATGAGAATGCCATATCCATATAATGAGGATAATCTGAATCTGGCAAACTATAATGCTGGTTCAGCTGCTATCGGAGGCGATTTAGTATCTACAAAGCTATTCTGGGACATATACTAGAATAGCTTAATATGGTGTTTGCTGTCTGCTTAACACCTTAATATGGTGATGATTATAAAAAGAGGCTCTCTTCAAAATTGAGCCTCTTTTTATATTCCCCATACTGAAAATTCAGATATCAATAATTCAAGGCATTACGGATTCTTCGATCCTGATATTTGCCCTCTCGTAGCTTCAACGATTCAAAGTGGGCGTACTATTCCTGGAAAATGGATAAAATTGTGTTTAGGATTTCTGTTAGTATTAATAAATATTATATCTTTGCAGCCACAATTTTAAAACAGGTTAAATAATTAAGCGTAAGAATTAATGGCAGTTAAAATCAGATTAGCTAGAAAAGGCCGTAAGAAACTGGCCTTCTACCACGTTGTGGTTGCAGATAGCAGATCGCCACGAGATGGCAGATATATTGAAAAGATCGGATCATATAATCCGGTTACTAATCCGGCAACTATCGAACTCGATTTCGATAAAGCGTTGGGTTGGCTGCAAAATGGCGCAATACCTACAGATACTTGTAGAGCTATCCTGTCCTATAAAGGTGTTCTTCTTAAAAAGCATCTTCTTGAAGGTGTTAAAAAGGGGGCATTTGATGAAGTTGAGGCCGCAAGACGATTTGAAGAATGGGTGAAGCAGAACGAAGAAAAAATCGAAACCAAGGAATCAAATCTTGAGAAATCTCAGGATGATGAACTTGGACAGCGGCTCACTGTTGAAAAAGGGATTAATGAAGCAAGAGCTGCAAAACTTGCAAAGAGAAAAGCAGACATTGAAGCAAAAGCATTAGCACAGACTGTAGCTGCTATACGTGAGGAAGATACAGCCCAAACAGATGATACTACTCAGATTGAAGATACAGAACCAGCCGAAGAGATAGCACCAGTTGAAGAGGCAGCACCGGTCGAAGAAGTAGTAGCTGTTGAAGAGGTACCACCGACCGAAGAGCCAATCCAGCCTCCGATTGCAGAGGAGACAGCTTCAGAACCTGTTGCAGAGGATAAGCCTCAGGAATAATGGAGTGGTATTGGGATCGACGATCCAATGGCCTATAAAAGCAACATATTCCTCGGACGAATCACAAAAGTCAGCGGCTTTGAGGGTGCCGTAATAGTTAAGTTAGAGAAAATCTTTTCTGAAAATATACCCCGGATGGAATCAGTCTTTCTTGAAGTTGAGGGAAGACAGGTTCCTTTTTTTATATCATATTCGGAATATAGCGGAGCCGATATTCTAAAACTGAAATTTGAAGGATATGACTCAGTTGAAAAAATAAGAGAATTTACCGGTTGTAACATCTATTTAACATCCAATATTCTACATAATAACCAGTCAGAAGAAATAGAGAGCCTTAAAGAATATAAAGTTTTATTGAGTGGAGATAAATTACTAGGATCAATAACAGAAATAATTCAAAACCCAGGTCAATTGCTTCTGAATGTAATTTCCACAGACAATAAAGAAATCCTGATCCCATTTCATGATCATTTAATAGTTAGTATCGATAAAAAAAATAAGATTATTGTAATGGATATCCCTGATGGGTTGACCGAGATAAACTGACAAAATAATTTCAGTTTAGTGCAGCCTTTTTGAAAAAAATATGTCATTAGGAAGTATTTCATTAAGTTTAACTAACTCATAACACTATGAAAAGGGGAATTATCTTATTAGTATTTGTTTTTGGAATAGCGGTGACAACCTGTTTGTCTATAAGTAAATCAGTTGTTAAGGAGACCAGAGATTTGGCAGGCTTCACAAAAGTTAATTTTGGAGTGTCGGGCAATCTCTATATTAATCTTGGTAAAGAGTTTAAAGTTGTTCTTGAAGGAGAACAATCTTTACTTGAGAATATTGAAACTAATGTCTCAGGAGGTAAACTTGTAATTAAAAAATCAAACTGGAGGCGGAATATGAATGAAAAGCTAACGGTTTACATTACAATGCCTGAGGTAAAGGGATTAGCTGTTTCAGGATCAGGTAAAGCCGAGATCAAAGATGCTGTAAAGAGCGATGACCTGAGTTTGAGTGTCAGTGGAAGCGGGAAATTATTCGCCTCAGATGTGGAAGTCTCAAATATGAATTGCAGTATCTCAGGTTCAGGAGATATCATTCTGGGAGGTAACGGTAATATTAGCAGGGCAGACCTTTCAATCAGCGGGTCAGGAAGTTATAGTGGAGAAGCAGCAAAAATTGCCACACTGGAAATTTCAATTTCCGGTAGTGGAAATTGTAGTTGCTACGTAACAGAATCGCTTAAAGCATCTGTCTCAGGTAGTGGCAGTGTAAATTATATGGGAAGCCCAAGGGTTGACGCAAGAGTTTCAGGCTCCGGACGGGTAAGATCAAATTAAATTATTCCCTTATTATTTTAATTATACCGTTTATTTCAACTCTAATGATCTGTGAAGCAGCATGATTACATTTATCGTTTTGGCGATGTTTTACAATATAATCTACAGATTCTTTAAGAGATTTATCAATAACAGAAAATTTTTCAGATGCTGGTTTCCCGGTGAAATTGGCGGAGGTTGAGACAATAGGCTTTTTAAACCGGCTTATCAGTTCATGACAGAATTTATCATGGCAAATCCTTATTCCTATTGAACCATCCTTACTGCAAATTCCATCAGCCAGATTCTTCCCGGTAGGGTAGATTATAGTCAGTGGTTTATCGGAAATCGCGGTAAGCTCATACGTTATTTCGGGAATGTCTTGCACATACTGTTCAATCATTTGTTCGCCATTGACAAGGATAATGAGGCTTTTACTTTCGCTTCTTGATTTTATTCTGAATATTTTTTCTACAGCAGATGGGTTGGTAGCATCACAACCAAGGCCCCATATTGTGTCAGTAGGATAGAGAATAATACCACCTTCTCTTAATGTAGTCAAAGCTTCTTTGATATCTCCCTCGAAACCCATTCAATAAAAATTATCGCTGAACTCCGTTCTTATTGAGGTACCTTAGCCTCTTGTATTTGCTGAAAGTGGATTTAGCATATAAGGAGCAGATTAAAAAACCATTATGCCCATCAAACATACCACCTTTTATAATATATGATCTTATAAAACCCCAGACGAGATGTATATATGGTGTGAAGACATTGGCTTTTTTTCCTGCTTTATGAAATTCTTCAGCACCGAGAACAGAATACTTGCTCATTTTATCAAGATGATCCTGAAGTGAGATAAAAGGCCAATGGAGAAGATCCCCTCTTAACTTTCCAACTTTGGCTCCATTTGACATTATGAATTTCTCATGTAGATTAAGCTCCCCCCATCTTCCATGGTCAGAATAAAAAAGTCTTAGCTGCCTGTCAGGGTACCATTCCGAAAATCTGATCCATTTTCCACAATAGTTAGATCGCCTGTTAAACAGGTAACCGTCATATTTCCAATTATCTTTTATAGCGAGTATCGACTCTTTAAGTCTGTCGCTCAGAGCTTCATCGGCATCGAGTGATAATATATTATTATAGGAAGCAAGCTTAAGAGCGTAATTCTTCTGATCACGGAATCCGTCGAACTTGTGTTTCACAAACCTGGCATTATATTTTTTGCAAACATCCTCCGTTCCATCTGTTGAGAATGAATCAACTACAATGATTTCATCAGCAATCCCTTCTATTGAGGCAAGACATTTATCAATAAATTTTTCTTCATTATAGGTTATAATAACTGCAGATATTTTAGGCATACATTAGCTTCAATTAGGATTGCGTTCAAAATTAACATAAAATCAATAATTAACAATTATCAAAATGAAGTATTTTATTAACCTGATATTAATATCACTCTACTACAAATATTATACCGGTATGTCATATTCCCTGAGGGCTTCATTTAGCGAAATTTTTTTATCTGTTGATTCTTTTCGTGTTCCGATAATCAGAGCACAGGGGACACTGAAATCTCCTGCCGGGAATTTTTTTAAATATGATCCCGGGATAACTACTGATCGGGGTGGAACAAAGCCCTTATATTCAGTTTTGTTTTCAGAGGTGACATCAATTATTTTTGTGCTGTTTGTTATTACTACGTTTGCACCCAATACTGCTTCTCTTCCAATGTGTGCTCCTTCAACAACAATACATCTTGATCCAATAAAACAATTATCCTCAACTATCACCGGAGCTGCTTGTACCGGTTCAAGTACTCCCCCTATACCTACTCCTCCGCTGAGATGGACATTTTTCCCGATCTGTGCACATGAGCCGACTGTAGCCCAGGTATCAATCATAGTACCCTCATCGATACGTGCTCCAATATTAACATACGATGGCATAAGAATAACTCCCCGAGCCAGGAAGGATCCATACCTGGCAATTGCGTGAGGTACCACCCTTATCCCCAGCGAACTGTAATTTTTTTTCAGGGGTATCTTATCATGAAATTCAAGAGGACCCACTTCAAAAGTCTCCATTTTCATTAGTGGAAAATATAGAATTACAGCTTTTTTAATCCATTGGTTAACTATCCATCCTGTATCGCCTGGTTCTGCAACTCTTATAAGCCCTTTGTCGAGTAACTCAATAGTATTGAAAATTTCAGACTGTACAATAGTATTATTGAGCAGAGACATGTCATCCCATGTTTTATCTATCAAACTGGTGTTGATGGAAATCATGATTGCCAATTTCCGGTAAAAGTAATAAAATAAATCATGAGAATTTTTATTAAATTATACTTGAATTCGATACTTAATAAAAACAATTACAAGAAGACTCATTTTTCGTTTGCAATAACAAAAAACTAATATAGTTTTGTAGCGGTGATTTTTTTTCATTTCATAACCATCAATTTTTTAATTTAAAATACAATATCATGATTAGTAGTATTTTTTGGATTGTTCCTATTTCAGCTCTTCTCGCACTTCTATTTGCCTGGATATTTTATAGAGGTATGATCATTCAGTCAGAAGGGACTGATAGGATGAAGGAGATTGCTGCCTACGTAAGAGAAGGAGCTATGGCTTATATTACCCGACAATACAAAGTGGTTGGAAAGGTTTTTATTATCCTTGTTATTTTGCTTTCCATACTTGCATATATGGGTGTTCAGAACCCATTTGTGCCGATTGCCTTTCTTACAGGAGGGTTTTTCTCCGGTCTTTGTGGTTACCTTGGTATGAAGACAGCAACACATGCTTCCGCAAGAACAGCCTGGGCTTCTTCAAAATCGTTGAATAAAGGTTTGCAGGTAGCATTGAGGAGTGGAGCTGTAATGGGCCTTGTTGTTGTCGGCTTTGGATTGCTGGATATAGCTATCTGGTTTATTTTGCTTAACAATGTAGTTTTCACTCCCGAGCATATGGATGTTGGATTAAGGTTTTTAGGACTTAATTTTGTTAATGCAGGGATTACTGAACATGAGAAACTTATAGAAATTACTGCCACCATGCTTACATTTGGTATGGGTGCATCAACACAGGCACTTTTTGCACGTGTTGGTGGTGGTATCTTTACAAAAGCTGCCGACGTAGGTGCTGATCTGGTTGGTAAGGTTGAAGCTGGTATACCGGAAGATGACCCACGCAACCCTGCAACCATTGCGGACAATGTTGGTGACAATGTAGGTGATGTAGCCGGAATGGGAGCTGACCTTTATGAATCCTATGCTGGTTCAATCCTGGCAACTGCAGCTCTTGGCGCAGCTCTTCCTGTAATCTCAGGCGATTTACAAATAAAAGCTATTTTAGCTCCAATGATTGTTTCGGCTGTCGGAATTCTGCTTTCTATTGCAGGTGTTTATATGGTTAGAGCTAAAGAATCTGCCACACCTAAAAACCTGCTAAATGCTCTATTGTTGGGAACAGGAGGAAGTTCAGCATTAATTCTAGTTGCTCTTGCTGTTATGGCATATACCGGTTGGATAACATGGGGTGTTTTTGGTGCTGTTATTTCTGGCTTGCTGGCAGGAGTTATCATTGGCCAATCAACAGAATATTTTACATCTGATGGGTATAAACCCACACAGGGAATTGCAAAACAATCACAACAAGGACCAGCTACATTAATAATTGAAGGTATGGCTGTTGGCATGTTCTCTACCTGGGTGCCAGTTCTAACAATTGTAGCAGGTATTATAGCTGCATTTAGCTTTGCAGGAGGTTTTAACGATTTTGCAATGGGTGTATATGGCATTGGATTTGCTGCAGTAGGGATGCTTTCAACGCTTGGTATCACATTGGCAACTGATGCTTTTGGACCTATAGCTGACAATGCTGGTGGAAATGCTGAAATGGCTGAATTGCCTGCAGAAGTAAGAGAGAGAACAGATGCTCTTGATGGTCTTGGTAATACAACTGCTGCTACCGGAAAAGGATTTGCCATAGGTTCAGCTGCGCTTACCGCTCTTGCCCTTATGGCTGCATATATGGAAGAAGTAAGGCTTTGGCTTGGTAAATTAGCCGATAAAGCACCTGAAGGATTTAAGCAGATTGGTGATACATTATTCTATCATAATATCGTCCCGGCAGTTCAGGACGGACAGACTGCTGTTTATATTACTACTGCGGGGATCAAGGATTTCGTTACTGCATATGATCTGTCACTTTTCAATCCAGTTCTTCTTGGAGGTGTTTTTATTGGTGCTATGATGGCATTTGTTTTCAGTGCCATGAGCATGAAAGCAGTGGGAAGAGCTGCTGGTAAAATGGTTGATGAGGTACGACGCCAGTTCCGCGAAATTCCTGGTATCATGGAAGGTACAGGAAAACCTGAATATGCAAAATGTGTAGCAATATCTACAGCCGGCGCACAAAAAGAGATGATGGTTCCCTCTTTAATCGCTATCGCGGTGCCATTTTTGGTTGGATTGCTCTTCGGTGTTGCCGGTATTATCGGACTTCTTGTTGGAGCTATGACAACGGGCTTCACCCTTGCAAGTATGCTCAATAATTCAGGTGGCGCATGGGATAACGCAAAGAAATTTATTGAAAGAGGTAACTATGGTGGAAAAGGAAGTGAGTGCCATAGAGCCAGTGTTGTAGGTGATACGGTCGGTGATCCTTTCAAAGATACTTCAGGACCAGCCCTTAATATTCTTATTAAACTGATGTCGATGGTTTCAGTTGTGCTTGCTGGTGTTACAGTAGCTTACAGTCTTTTTTAGTCAATAGTAAAAATGAATAAATAGAAAAGCTGCCCCTCTGGAGGCAGCTTTTTTTGGTGAATCACGATCGAGCTAAAATAACTTATTTGTTATATTGAAGGCCAAATCCAAACGGGAATAATGGATCTTCCGAATCATAGGGCATATCCTCTTTCTGATTTCGAACTGCTTTCATTAATGATGGCATTTCTACAGGGAGTGACCCTTGTGGATTGAACCTGCCGAATACCACATCCAGAAATGCTTCGTCGTTGGCGCCAAAATCAGCAAAAAGACCCTTGCTGGCTGAAGCAATTTCAGGTATCACAGCAGGCCTGTCCATATATATGTCAACAATAGTAGGCATTTGGTTGAGTATCTCAAGAATTTCTGCTTTGTCCTTATCCTTGAAATCCAGATCACCTGATCCGAAAAGCATGCCTAAGGGTCCGGATCCTTCCAGGTGTTGTGTAGGAGTTTTAATACGAATTATTACCACATCAGCTTGCTCCTGTTTTTTAACAACGATGCCATATTTCCCAGCTATAACGGGATCAACATTTTCAATAAAGATTTTTATCCCCTCTTTTAATGGAAGCACAGCGCCACTTTCTGTTGTGTCATTTTTTAATAACACGATAGATTTCCTCTGGGCTAATTCACCGTATGCTCTAAATTCGGGATTTCCTACTATCTTTTCCGCATTAGCAACATCTACAAAAGGGTTATCAAATAAGCCCAATTGGAATTTTACACGTAGGAGTCGTCGAACCGAAGTGTCCAGCCTTGCTTCGGTTACTTCGCCATCTTTTACAAGCTTAACAAGCATCTCAGGTAACATTTCGCCTCCAAACTGATCAACTCCGGCATCAATAATTTTAAGCATTCTTTCCTCATGGGAAGCGCTTTTCATACCATGTGCTCTTGCAGGAAGTATCATGAAGCCCATAATTTTAATATCGGTAATCAAACCCCAATCGGTACAAACAACCCCATCGAAGTGAAGCTTGTTCCGTAATAAACCGATTATCATCTCTTTATTAAAGCTGAACCCCACGTTTTCACCGGTTTGATCCATAGGAATCCCATAATATGGCATAATTTCAGCTGTCCCGGCCTTTAATGCAGCCTCAAACGGAATCAGGTGGTAATCAAAATTATTTCCGGGATATATTTGTCCCTTTGCAATAGGGAAATGTGGATCTATCCCTTCTTTCTGAGGCCCGCCACCTGAAAAATGTTTGGTCATGCAGGCTACGCTGGCAGAGCCAAGGCTGTCTCCCTGGAAACCTTTTATATAAGCATATCCTAGCTTCGAAACGAGAGTAGCATCCTCTCCGAATGTGCCGTTTATCCTGCCCCAGCGTGGTTCAGTGGCAAGGTCAACCATAGGGTGAAGAGCGATACGGATACCTACAGCGGTGTATTCCTGCCTTGCAATATCTGCAAATCGGGCTGTGACTAACGAATCACCGATTGCAGCCAGTCCCAGAGGTTCCGGAAACAGGGAAAAATCCCCTGAAAGGGCTCCGGCAAGGGGATTATTGCTGAAGTGATTCCTCGGGTCGGAAGCTATAGACACTGGAATTCCAAGTCGTGTGCGTTCTGCAAGTTTTTGTAAACGGTTATACCATTCGGCCATCTGTTTCTTACCAGTCCCTGAGAAAATATTAAAATGATTCATCTTTTTTACAAAAAGCATGTTTGAAGTGCCTTTGCTCATAAAGGAAAAGATGTCATTTAATGAGGGTTTTTCAGATATGTTACCGTCTTTCTTCATACCAATCGGTGGAATGAACATGGTTCCGGCTTTCTCTTCCAGGCTCATTTGTGAGAGAAGGTCATTTATCCTATTTGCACGGGGTTGCCGAGTGTCTTCATACATGTCAAGTTTTCCATTCTTGTTTAAGTCCCTGAAGGTAAAACCATCGAATGTTATTGTCTGTACTTCAGGTCCAGCTAGCTTAATGCTCTTTTTTGCAGCAATATTTCCTGAAATAGAAATCCATAATGCAGCAATTAAAACTACAAGGATGATCAATCCAAGAATCCCACCAAAGAGATATAAGATGATTTTTAGAACTTTTTTCATAGTGAAGTTTTTAAAGGATTAAATAGTAAACAGAAAAATGATTAAACTGAGATATGTTTCATCTTCCATATTAAATGGTTATTAGATAATGAGATGAGCAAACAGCGGATAAATTATTTTCGACATTAAATTAATAAAATTTTTTAATATGAATTTTCCGGGGATACTATTTTCTTATCAACGAGCTGTTATTGAACAAGAGCATTATAAAAACTCTTAGCTATTTTTCTTACCTTTATTTTCTAAGCTAAGAAAACAATATTAGAAATGATTTTACCTCACATTAAAGATATTAAGGCTGCTTACTCTGCGATAAAGCCTTTCGTCCACCAGACTCCTGTATTGAGTTCGCAACAATTAAATGAGCTCTTTAATTGTGATCTGTTTTTCAAGTGCGAGAATTTTCAGAAAGTAGGGGCATTCAAATTCAGGGGAGCTATGAACGCTGTTCTGTCATTGACCCCTGAGGAAAAGAGCCGAGGTGTAGTTACCCATTCATCAGGCAATCACGCAGCAGCACTTGCACTTGCAGCGCGAATAAATGGAGTCAAAGCAAATATTGTGATGCCCGAGAATGCTCCATGTGTAAAAAAGAGAGCAGTTACCGGGTATGGAGCTGAGATCACGTATTGTAAACCTACATTGGAGGACCGTGAAGAGACTACCCGGAGGATAATGGAAAAATCGGGTGCTATTCTGGTACATCCATATGATAATTTTAATGTGATATGTGGACAGGGAACTGCAGCACTCGAGCTGCTTAATGAAAAAACTGATCTGGAGATGATTATTGCACCAATAGGGGGAGGAGGCTTAATGAGCGGAACTTCAACTTGTGTAAAAGAGATAGACAGTGGCATTCAGGTTATTGGAGCAGAACCACTTAATGCTAATGATGCATATATATCATTCTTAACAGGGATTCTCACTCCTTCTGTTAAACCAATAACAGTTGCAGACGGATTGCTTACATCTCTCAGTGAATTAACATTTTCAGTAATTCAAAGGAACGTAGATAAGATTTATACAGCCAGTGAAGACTCAATTATTGATTGTATGTTATTGGTTTGGGAGCGGATGAAGATAATTATTGAGCCATCATCGGCAACGGCGCTGGCTATATTAAAAGAAAATCCTGATGTTTTCAGGGGGAAAAAGATAGGATTGATAATCTCCGGTGGTAACGTAGATTTCAGAAAACTTCCCTTTTAATCCTTTTCCCTGAAATATGCAATGATAGGATAATGGTCGGAATACCTCACCTTAACTATCTCAAAATAGTTGTTAATCAGAGCATTGTCATATAGTATGTAATCAATCCTGTTAGGAGGATAGTTTCCTTTATATGTAAATCCCGCTCCATATCCTGAATTGACGAAAGAATCATTAAGCCCTTTACGAATCTTTCTGTATGAATATGATACCGGTGTGTCGTTAAAATCACCACTGATAATAACCGGGTAAGGAGACCGGTTGATATGCTCTTTCACAGCCTGGGACTGCTGAGCTCTACGAACGAATCCTTTCTTAAGGCTAATAGAAAGACTCATAATCGTGTTCATTGTCTCTTTCTCATCCGTCACGACTATTTCCTCGATGAATGAACGTTCCATCCTCTTAAGCCTGAATGATTGTAAATGATTATTATAAATTCTGAAGGTGTCTTTCATGATCAGAATATCAGAATATATTGAAAGACTCGAAGATTTAGGATGAATAATTTCTCCTCTTCTTATAATTGGATATTTGCTGAATGTGGCAATCCCATACAACCTGTTTTTCCCGGTGCCAATAACTTTAATATGGGAATAATATCTTCCTCCAAGAGCATTTTTGATTTCTGCCTCTTTCTCAGATTGATTACCAATAATAAAAAATTCCTGAAGACAAATAATATCGGGTTTTTGAGCCTTAATAAATCCCATTACTTTTTTCTCGGAGTTGGTATTGTTTCTATTCTCAAAGTAATTGAACAACCGAACATTGTAGCTTAATACACTGAATGTATCTGCCTTATTTCCTGCAGGCTTCCGGATGTTTATATAATTAGAAAAGTGTGTAAATCCGATAGCAATTACCACCACTGATATAAGAGCTTCAAATTTTAATAACGCAGCCCAAATAATAACAAGTATGATATTTATTAGCAGAAGATAGGGATAGGCAAGGCCAAAAAAGGCTGGAAGAGCAAAATCCTCAGGATTGATATGCACTGCCAGGTATGACATTAGCAATGTAAAAGCAAAAAATGCATTTACAACCAATAGAATCTTATAAAGGACTTTTTTCAAATAACTTTTTATGTGGTTACGAATTTACCAGTATCTGGAGAAAAACTGTAACGGGATTATGATTTTTTGATAAGCCTGTCTAAATAATGTATTAATGGACAGATTCTTAAGGTTAATTCTTCTTCTGACTTTCATTAAAAAGGGTCTCTTTTTCTTCTTTTGTCAGACTGTCATATCCTCCCTTTGATATTTTGTCAAGAATACTATTAATTCTGGACTGGTGTTCAGTTTTTATTTTATTGTATTCATAGTCAGTTGCTGCTTTTCTGTGTGTGACTTTGAGTTTTGGTTTTGGCTTAAAGAGTGTCACTAAAAAATCAATTATCTTATTGAAGCCTTTACCTATATCTCGACCTTGTTTTAGGTTAATTGAATACAGATATCCCAAAAGTGCTCCTCCTATATGAGCAAGTTTTCCACCTGAATTCACTGAAAAATCCATGACTGAAGTGAGGACAAAAATAGCAAGAGCCATATACTTGATCTTTATTCTTCCTAATAATAATAGCTGAACGGTATAATCAGGAACATAGACAGCAATAGCAATAACAATTGCCATTACTGAAGCTGAGGCACCGATTGCAATAGATTCAGCTACAACGCCTGTAAAAGCAGGGAAAATATTGAATGACAAAATGTAGACTATGGCACCACTTATACCCCCAAGCAGATAAACTGATACAAGTTTTCTTTGATCAAGGTATTCAAGGAAGATCTTGCCGAACCAGTATAACCATAACATATTAAACAGGATGTGTAATATGTCTTTATGTACGAACATGTATGTAATTAGTGTCCAGGGCCTTAGTAAAAGAGATTTAAAAGAAGCGGGAACTGAAAACAGGTCCAGGGATGTCGAAGAAATTACCGGATTATTAATCAGAAAACCTATTACAGCCACAATAGTAATCAAAATAAATACTGCGATATTTACATATATTAACCTGGAAAGGTTATTTCCGTTTCTGAAAGTCTTTTTTATATCGTCCCAGATGCTCATTAATACAATGTGTTTGTAGTTTTTCTCCAATATCTGATCAAAATGTAGCCGAATAACATACCACCCAGATGAGCTGCATGTGCAATATTACTGCCAGGTTGTGTTACAGCAAGATAGAGTTCAATGGCGCCATATATAAGAACAAAGTATTTAGCTTTGATAGGTATAGGAGGGATAAGAAGCATGAGTTGTGTGTTTGGAAAAAGGACTCCGAAAGCTAACAAAATGCCAAAGACTGCTCCGGAAGCGCCCACGGTAGGCACATTAAGAAGTAGTTGAAGGCTCTTCATGGTTATATCGGTAAAAACTTTCCCTTGGCTGAAATATGTTGTACCTTCATTAAGAACCAATTGTAGCTGTTCAGGACTTATTATGTTCATCAGTTTATTGTACTGGAATAAAATGACTGACTCATGAATGAAGGCAGCACCGATTCCACAAACCATGTAGTATATGAAAAATCGTTTTGGACCCCACACATTTTCAAGTACCTGCCCGAAAATATATAAAGCATACATATTAAAAAAAAGATGCCATATTCCACCATGCATAAACATGTGGGTAATAATCTGCAATGGCATGAAATGTTCTGATTTTGGGAAATATAGTCCAAGGATCATGTTCAGGTCCATACCAAAAACGCTTTTTGCAACATAATCTGCCAGAAGCATTAACACATTTATAAGAATGATATTCTTTACTACCGGGGGTAACCCGAAAAAACCTCTGCCGAATCCGTTCATATATCAATTTTTAAAAGCAGTTTATATAACCTCAATTGTCGGGCCAAAGCTCTAATTATTCTTCAATCCGACAATTTGTCACCACTTATTAGTTAAATTTTTTATCAATTTCTTCAAGTGTTATAATGCTTATTACAGGCTTTCCTTTTGGCGAATAATTTGGTGATTGGCATGCAAACAATGTATCGAAAAGATCCTCCATTTCGCTTTGGATTAACGTTTTCCCATATGGAATAGCTGACGCTACTGCCATCGCTGCTGCAACCTTCTCTTTTGCCCCTGTTGAAGGGTCAGTCTGGGTGTTTTTATAATCCTCCAGTAAAATTTCCAGTATCTCAAGTGGGTTGGAAGAGCCGCTACCAGAGGGTCGGCCGTTAATTGTAATTTTATTCTTGCCGGAATGGTGAATTTTGAATCCAAGCAGTTCCAGTTCCCCTTCGATTTCTTTAAGAATAAATTTATCTGCTGGATTTATTTCTGCTGTAACTGGGAACATATCAATCTGACTTACAGCACGGTTGTTGCTGAGTCCATCCAGAAACCTTTCGTACAGAACTCTTTCATGTGCCCTCTTCTGGTCAATCAGCATTAGTCCGGACTTTACAGGGCAGACAATATATTTAAATTTTATCTGGAAGAACTTCCTTTGAGAATCTGCTATCTTTTCAAATTGTACTGGATTTTCATTCTCCCTTTCCATATTTGAATAGAGCTTTTCCCAATTTGCAACGTTTTCTCTCTCAAACTGCTCAACGATACCAGGCCTGTCATATGACCGATTTTCCCCGTTAAAGGGATTATATTGTGTATTGATTTCAATATTAGGCTGTTCTGGAATATAATTTGAAGAGTTTCTGACAGGGATATCTACGAGAGCTTCATTTTCAAAATTGAGTGAAGGTATTATATTAAATCGGCCAAGGGCTTCCCGCACGGAAGCCATAAGTATTTGCCATATTGATCTCTCATCTTCGAACTTGATCTCGGTCTTGGTAGGATGAATATTTATATCGATAGAAGCGGGATCAGCCTTCATAAAGATGAAATATGATGGTATAGCTTCTACAGGAAGGATATTTTGATAAGCCTCAACAACTGCTTTATGGAAATAAGGATGTTTCATAAAGCGGTTGTTTACAAAAAAGAATTGTTCACCGTAAGTTCGCCTTGCATTCTCCGGTTTCCCGATAAAACCTTTTACGGTTATCAGGCTAGTCTGCGTTTCAAGGGTAATGAGCTCCTGGTTAATCTGTTTGCCGAAAACTCCTATTATACGTTGTCGTAAGTTGCCTGCCGCAAGATTGTAAATCTCACTTTCATTATGATGGAGGAAGAAACGAATATCGGGATGAGCTAATACAATCTTCTGAAATTCATTGATTATGTGTCTAATCTCAGTATTATCCGATTTAAGAAATTTGCGCCGGGCCGGGATGTTATAGAAAAGGTTTTTAACCGAAAAACTGGATCCTGTCGGGCAGCTGCAAGGTTCCTGTGCTTCAACCTTAGAACCATTAATTACTACTATTATTCCAGTATCGCTCTCGTCCCTGCGCGTTTTAAGTTCAACCATCGCTACAGCAGCAATGGAAGCCAGGGCCTCGCCACGAAATCCTTTTGTTGAAATAGTAAAAAGATCCTGGGCCGTAGTTATTTTTGATGTTGCATGCCTCTCAAACGATAATCTCGCATCGGTCTCAGACATGCCTGCTCCATCATCAATTACCTGTATTAATGTTTTCCCTGAGTCTTTTATTATTACCCTGATGTTCTTTCCTCCGGCATCAACTGAATTTTCCATCAGTTCCTTTACAACAGAAGCCGGCCTTTGTATAACTTCTCCTGCAGCAATCTGGTTGGCCACCGAATCGGGCAAAAGCTTTATAACATCAGGCATCAGTTATAATATTTTGGTAAACGATGATTAATATTTTTCTGGCACATAAATTTATTAAAATGCGATATGGATCCACGGATTTAAACAATTTTACAAATATATAAATAATTGCTATATGACCTTGCCGATAAGATTCTGTGAAGCTACAGTCAGGTTATGATGATTATTTAAATTCAGATGATTATCTTTGATAAAAAATAATGAATAATGAAAAAGCACTTTAGTTATTTTATTATCATATTTTTCTGTGTTTTTGCCGGGTGTTCACGCGATTCAGAAAAAAACGCGATTAAAATAATGACATTTAATGTCAGGTACGACACCCCGCAGGATAGTGTCAATGCATGGCCCAACAGGGCACGGCAGGTTTATAATTTCATAAAAAGTGAAAAACCGGATATTCTGGGTATGCAGGAAGTGTTGTTGAGTCAGTTTGAAGCTCTGGATTCCGTTCTGACTGAGTATACATCAACCGGAGTTGGTCGTGATGATGGTGCAAAGGGAGGAGAGATGAACCCGGTGTTTTTCAGGAAGGAGAGGTTTGACCTGGTGCGTACAATAACTTTCTGGCTTTCTGATACGCCTGACACCCCCGGATCAAAAGGATGGGGAGCTTCTCTCCCGCGGATAGTAACATGGATGGAACTTGTCGATAAGAATAGCCATAAGCATTTTTTCTATTTCAATACACATTTTGCCCATGATTCTGATTCTGCAAGAATAGAGAGTTCAAAAATCCTACTTAAAGAAGTTAACAAAATAGCAAGCGGATTCCCCTTCATAATAACAGGCGATTTCAACATGCCTCCAACCAGCATGGGTTATGCAATATTAACAGGACCTGATGAAAGTGTTCCGTTGATAAAAGACTCTTATGTTATTTCTGAAAAAAGACCATCAGGCCCTATTCATACGTTCAATGGTTTCTCTGATAAGCCGGGAAGTAGAAGAATTGATTATATTTTCGTTAAACGTGGAATGAAAGTACTGAATTACAGTACTGTAGTTAAGAAGGAGAAAGGTGTTTTCATCTCTGACCACTGGCCAGTTAAGGCGACTATATTACTAATGGAGAACTAATCAGGTTTTTAGCGGGAGGTTCTGGGGTAGGAAATTCATGAAGACCAGATTCAGACAAATGCTTTTGACCAATCAGGAAATGGATATGACTTCCCAGAGGGATATATTCATTAAAACGTTGGAGGAGTGGATGAATTATCCAACAGAAAACTCTAACCCTATTGGACAGGTAGATGACATTATACTCATAGGTATACGTATTTAGTTTTATATGTGAATATTGTTAACCTAAAATAGAGTATTATAGGATTAATAATGACGTCCTCTCTGTGTAACAAAAAAATCAATGGATTATGCAGTTTTTCTATATCGCCTTACTGCAAGAACTGAAAAACCTATTGCAAGTATTCCCAGGGAATAGAGTTCCCTGCTGATGTCAGAGATTCCGGAACCTTTCAGCATTACCATCCTGTTTATCCTCATCAGGTAGGCGACAGGATTGATCAGGTTGAAGTTCTGTGCCCACATTGGCATACTTTCGTAAGGCGTGAAGATACCGCTCATAAGGATAAAGATTATCATGCAGAAGAAAGCCACAAACATGTATTGTTGCTGCGTTCCGGAAAAGGTTGAAATAAACAGAGCCATTCCCAGAACAGCTATAAGGAAAATAGTAGCACCCAGGAACATCAGAAGAATACTTCCTTCAAATGGGATATTAAATGCCAGCTTCCCGATCACTAATCCAAGAGCGAGATCAATAAGTCCTATTAACAGAAAAGGAACCATCTTGGCAATGATAAAATGGTATTTTCTGACCGGGGTGACGTTAATCTGTTCAATAGTCCCTACCTCTTTCTCCCTTACCATATTTAATCCTGCCAGGAGGAAACCTATTGCTGTAACCAGTATCACAAGTATGCCCGGCAGCATGTAGTAATTGTAGTTTAACAATTCATTATACCAGTACCTGTTTGTAATCTGTATCTGTGGCATAGGAGCAACCGGATTAGTACTGATATTATTTGTGATGATATCTATATTATAATCACGGATAACCCCATTGAGGTATGCCCATGTTAACTGGGCTGTTGAACCATTTATAGCATCAATAGTTGCCAGGAGTTCAGCCGGTTTCCCGGTTCCGATATCTTTTCCAAAGCCTGATGGTATTTGAATTATTGCACTGCATTTGTTGCGATGGAGCAGATTGTTAGCTTCACTTTCTGAAAATGTTGAGAAAGAGAGTTTGAAAAATGTAGAACCTTCAAGTTTATTTATTAAACTTCTTGATTCAGAGGTCATATCCTTATCAATTATAGTGAGATTTACATTCTTTATCTCAAAAGTTATTGCCGGTACCAATAACAGCATCTGAATAACAGGAACAGCAAAAATTGCTTTTGAAATAAATTTATTTCGGAAGATCTGAATAAATTCTTTTCTTATCAGGTATAATATTGTTCTCATTTATTTGTTTTTACATTTAATTAACCCACCCCTGACCCCCCGCCGAAGCGGGGCAGGCTCTCCCAGTCACCCTATCTACCCCTCTCCTTATTCCAGCCTTATCTTAAACTTTTTCACACTTAATCCTATAAAAAGCAGGGTCATTACTATCAATATAAGTGTCTCTTTCCATATAAATAATATTCCTGTTCCCTTAATCATTATATTTTTTATAATAACAATAAAGTATCTGGGAGGTAAGATCATACTTACATAATCATAAATTTTTGGCATGTTCTCAATTGGGAAGATAAAACCAGAAAGCAATACAGTCGGTAGCATTAGTCCAATAAGCGAGATGAATATCGCCTGTTGCATGTTACTTGATACTGTAGATATTAATATTCCAAGAGTCAGACTCATTAAAATATAGAGCATACTCTCTGCCAGAAGAAGCACTATACTCCCTTTTACCGGCAGTCCGAATACAAACCACGACAATGCGAGTATAAGAATGACGTTGATAAACGAAAGGATGAAATATGGCATCACCTTACCAAGAATTATCTGGATTGGACGTAGTGGCGAGACCAATAAGACCTCCATAGTGCCGAACTCTTTTTCTCGGGTAATTGTTACTGAGGTCATCAGGGCACAAATAAGTATTAAGATAAGAGTGATTACTCCCGGAACAAACATAAAATGGCTTTTCAGATTTGGGTTATAGAACATTTTGACTTCGGGTTTAATCCGAATAGAGTTGTTAATAGACGGGCCTGCAAAATCTGCTGTGAAATCATTAACAATAGCCATGGTGTAATTTGTTATAAGGGTAGCGGTGTTAGGTTCTGAGCCATCGGCAATTATGCTTAGAGAAGCCTTCCCTTCACTGACCAGTTTTTCCCCGAAATCCTTTTCAAAAATGATTACTGCCTTCGTTTTTCCCTTCTTAAAGACCCTGTCAATATCGTTATAATGAAGTAGGTTTTCGGTTTTTTTGAAAAACCCTGATGAAATTATTTTATCTGTTAACTGTTGAGTTATTTCGTCATTTGACATATCAAGAATTGCGACTCCTGCATTTTTTATATCAGTACTTACTGCAAAACCAAAAATAAGTATCTGGGCGGCCGGGATGCCGAATAAAATAAACAGAGTCCGGTAGTCCCTGAAAATATGAAGGAACTCTTTTTTAACAAAACCAATGAATCGTTTCATATATATTTTTAATTTACCGGTCGTGCAATCTTAATAAACACCTCCTCTATTGTAGCAGCATTATATTGCTTCTTAAGCTTTGATGGAGTATCCAGAGCCACGATTCTCCCCTCATTCATTATTGATATCCGGTCGCAATATTCAGCTTCATCCATATAATGTGTTGTTACAAAAACAGTTATACCTCTTTCTGCTGTTTCGTATATCATCTCCCAGAATTGTCTCCTGGTAATAGGATCCACTCCTCCGGTCGGTTCATCAAGAAATACTATTTTAGGTTCGTGCAGGATTGCAACCGAGAATGCAAGTTTTTGTCTTAGTCCGAGAGGAAGGTCTGCAATTATCCTGTTTTCATATTCCTGGAACCTTAGTTTTTCCAGAAGCTCAGTAAGTCTTTCCCTGATCAGTGATTTACTCATACCGTAAATTCCCCCATACAGTACAATATTCTCTTTTACGGTAAGATCCTCATAAAGTGAGAATTTTTGGCACATGTAACCGATATTCTTTTTAATCTGTTCAGTCTGTCTGTAGGCATCAAATCCTGCCACACTAACCTCTCCCGATGTTGGTTTGGATAGCCCTGAAAGTATTCGGATAGCTGTTGTTTTTCCAGCTCCGTTAGCTCCAAGGAATCCAAATATTTCCCCTTCGAAAACCTCAAAATTGAGATTATCATTAGCTGTAAAGCTGCCAAACTTCTTAACCAGATTATGAACAGATATTATCTTTTCTCTCATTTAATTATCCTGAAATAAATTTCAATTTATGCTCTATATAGTTTTTATTTTCTGATGCCTGACACCTGATTCCCGTCGCCTTTTTCCATAAGTTCCAGAAACCTGTCTTCAATACCGGCTTCACATTCTTCAATGATCACATCGCTGATGCCTGCGTTTACAAGATAGTCGTTAACAGAATTGTCTAACTTATCATTTAGAAATGTAACGTGCACAGAATCTCCAAAAGGATATGCCGTTAATATTCCCTGATAGTTTCTGAGGGCATTAATAAGTCTGTATTTTTCGGCAGATCTTACAGCAAACAGTTTACTGTTGAAACCATCCCTGATCTTCTGGGGAGCATCAATTGCAAGAATCTTTCCACTCTGTATTAACGCTACCTTGTCGCAACGCATTGCCTCATCCATATAGGGAGTCGATACAATAATAGTTATATTGTGTTTACGGAGTTTCCCAAGCATATCCCAGAATTCCGACCTTGAAACAGCATCGACTCCTGTAGTGGGTTCATCCAGCACCAGTAGTTTTGGTTTATGAATAAGGGCACACGATAATGCCAGCTTTTGCTTCATTCCACCGGAAAGATTTCCAGCAAGCCTTTTCTTATATGGCTCAATATGCGAATATATGTCAGAGATCAATTCATAATTTTCTTCTATAGTTGTTCCGAATACTGTAGCATAAAATTTAAGGTTCTCTTCAACCGACAGGTCCTGATACAGACTGAAACGCCCAGGCATGTAGCCAATATTTTTCCTAAGCTCCTTATAATGGGTTATGCAATCCATTCCAAAAACTTTCAACTCTCCTTCATTAGGCAGCATTAGAGTTGTGATGAGCCTGAAGAGAGTTGTTTTACCTGCACCGTCGGGACCAATAAACCCAAAAACCTCTGATTCATTTACAGAAAATGAGATATCATTCAGAGCCTTTGTAGCCCCGAAACTTTTACTGATGCCTATAGATTCAATTACTTTTTGCATCCGATCAGTTATTGACTACGGGAAAAATAGCTTCCCCGGGCATGCCTGATTTGAGTGTTCCATCATTTATTACAGCAATGTTCACAGCATAGACGAGTGTTACCCGTTCTTCTTTAGTCTGTATTATTTTTGGAGTAAACTCTGCCTTGTCTGAGATATGGCTGATAGTTCCTTGGAATGAATTAAATCCTTTTGCCCCGTTATCTATTCTTACAGTACATTGCTGGCCAATTTTTATCCCACCTATTTGTGCTCCACTAACATATACTTTTAGTTTAATAACTGAGAGATCGGCAATTTTAACCAGAGGTCTGCCGGCAGTTGTCATCTCACCTGCCTCACAGTATTTTTCGATTACTGCCCCTTTAAGAGGACTTTTTACGCAGCTCCTGTTTATCTGTTCATTAAGGGTTGCTTTTTTCGATTCAAAAACAGATAGTTCTGCAGAGACAGATGCTCTCTGAGTGTTATTTGCAGCTATCTGTTTTTGAATAACTGCAACCTGTCCTGTCAGATTATCCAACTGTTTTTGTGTTGCTGCATCATCCTTCAGCATTATTCTGATCCTGTCTATATTAACATTCAGATTCTCAATCTGTTGATTAAGAATCTCGCTCTGAGCATTGATCGAGTTAATCCGGGTTTTTACACTTTTCATGCCGGCATCTATCTCACCCTTTTGCAGATGAAAAAGGGTTGTGTCGATTAGGGCAATAGTAGCGTCTTTATCTATTAGAGTACCCTCTTCTGCATCAATCTGGAGTATCCGTCCGCTGGTTTCAGCTGAAACCACAACCTCTGTGGCCTCAAAGTTCCCGAAAGCATCTGCCTGGTCGGTTTTGGTTTTGCATCCTGCAACAAGGATAGCTGCGATGATAATTAATGATCTGGTTTTCATATTATTATTATGTGTTTGTATTCAGTTTATCTCTTTTTTTTGACCCTGATTTCTACCCCAAAGCCTACTAAGGGGGCTATTTTATATCCTTTCCGCTTATGTTCAGATATTCGATTCTAGCCATGGCAAGATTTATTTTATGAATTTCATTGTTGATCACTGTTTGTTTCTCTGAATTCAGTTCATTAAGATATTCACTTGCAGTGATGGTTCCATTTTCATATTGCGACTCGGCAGATGCAGTGATTCTTTTTCTGAGTGTTATCAATTCATTATCTGTTATAATCAATGATTGAAGGCTTTCTATCTCTGCATTCTTTGATTCGAGTTGTCTTTTAAGGTTGTCTGTCAGATCAGTTTTCCTGTTTTCAATTATCCCGCGCTGGGTTGTAATTACCTTTTTCTCATTTTTTACTTTATTCCAGTCGAATATATTCCATTTTATACCTGCTCCTACTACATAATATGGAGCAAATTCATCTTTAAAGAAGTTGTTGCCGGGAGGATTTCCATAACCAAGTGTAGCAAATCCAAATGCTTTAGGCATTCTTCTGCTGTCTAACAATTTCATACTTGCATTAAGCTGTTCATTCCTGAGCTCGAAAAGTTGAAGTTCAGGCCTGAATAATTCATCTGTCAGATCGCTTTCCTGATCAGTAAGTATAAATTCAGTCGAGGTATTTATCTCTTGACCGATCAGGTCGGATAATATTTTAAGAAGGGTATTTTTCCTTATATCGTTCTCGGCCAGTTGTTGTTCAAGCCTAATCTTTTCAGATGTGAGCACATCAATATCTGATTTTAGTATAACTCCATTATTAAGAGCTGACTGCATTGCTGATATTCTCTTGTATATTAATTCAAGGTAGTTATTGAGAAGATTTTTCTGCCTGTTAAGAAGGAGCAGATTAAAATAATAACCATTTACTTGTCCGCGTATTTTGTACAGGTCTGTTTCAGTCTGTTTTTCGTTTACATGCAGGCCAGCCTGCTCAAGAGCTCTGGCTCCTTTTATTGAACCCCCATCATAGATGACCTGATTAATATCGACAGTAATTCTATACTGCTCGTGTGGAAGAGGTTTAATCGCATCCGTAAACCCTGGTATAGGGATATTGGCGAAAGCTCCGCTCATGTCAACCACTTCGGAATTATATACAAGGTTAGCACCGGCATCGATTGTCGGCAGCCAATTTTTTGCGAGGTTGTTGTCTTTCAGCTTAGAGATTTCAGAATAAGCCTCTTTTTCACCAGAAAGGGCATTAGAAGTAATTGCAAGATCATAGCATTCCTTGAGAGTTAATAATTTCTGAGCCTGTATCATTGATGCCCGGGAAATTATCATAATTATCAGTATCAGAACTTTCCTTTTCATGTATCTTTTTATTTATATTATAAAACTTTAGGCACTCTTAACTTTAGATCACTTTAAGCACTTCTATTTGGTTATAGCTTTAATAATAAATTCGGCCGCAAACTCTTTTCTTTCTTCAATATATTTATCGAAATCAATTCCAAAATTTTCAAAGATAGCTTCAATAATTCCCTTAGCAGCAAATGGGAAAACACTTAGTGAAGCAATTGTCGTCATTATCTGCGGAATGGTCTCTTCTGTAATATTGTATTTTTGTATTTCGTCTTTATGTTGCTCAAGGATTTTAATCCAGATGTCGCTGAATTCTATATTTTTCAGGAGATTCTTTATTCTTTGAGGATTATGGTTTATTTCATTAATAATAAATGCGGGTAGTCTTGGATTATGCTGCATGAAGGTTATATGTTCCCTGAAAAAGAAGCGGATTTTATCTTCGAGTGTGAGATCTTTTTCGAAAATCGGAGTGAATTTCGAGAACATCTTCTTCGCCAGTTTGGTGAAAACAGCATCGAAAAGGTGATCTTTTGTACGGAAGTAATAATGGAGCAAAGATTTATTAATACCTGCATGATCGGCAATATTTTGCATCCTGGCTCCTGAAAGTCCCTGTTCTTCGAAGACAATAGTTGCCGCATCAAATATCTTTTCTTCAGTCTGCCTGTCTTTTTCAGTCATGTTATTTAACCATAAGGTTTAACCAATCAGATAAACTATATAGTTTAACCAATTGGTCAAAGGTATGACATAATTTTTAATTCACAAAATATTTTTTGAATAATTTTTTGGATGAAAGGGTAATTTGTTTAATTTTAATCCATTATGGTCTCGCTGGCCAGTTAATATTTTCAATTATCAGGGATGAATAACAGAAAACCAAACAGGTTATCTGGATTTGATTATTCAGAAAGCCGTCATTATTTTATTACAATTTGTGTGAAATGCAAAATCCATTCGTTTGGAACAATTGAAAATAAATCAATGCATTTATCACCATATGGATCTATTGCAACGGAACAATGGGATTGGTTAGGGACCAGGTATCCATATGTTCGATTGGTTTCGTTTGTTGTTATGCCTAATCATGTACACGGAATAATATACATTGATTGTAATTATTATTGTAATTGTGAATGTGTAGGGAACGGTCGCGACCGTTCCCTACACAATACCGGCGACTATTCCCTACACAATACCGGCGACTATTCCCTACACAATACCGGCGACTATTCCCTACACAATACCGGCGACTGTTCCCTACACAATACCGGCGACTGTTCCCTACACAATACCGGTGACCATTTCGCAAACAATATTGACCGACCCAAAATTAAACCATTACCTGAATTGATTGGGGCATACAAAACAACGGTATCAAAACGAATTCATTTGGCAGGTGGCAAAACCTTTAACTGGCAAAAATCATTTCATGATCATATTATCAGAAATGCCAGATCATTTAATATGATTAAACAATATATTGAAAAAAATCCTGAAAATTGGACTGGAATTTAATCCGATGATATGTACTGAACGGTCGCGACCGTTCAGTACAATTGAATAAATTCAAAAATTATTTTGAAAAAATCCCCAAAAATTTGCCTTTGTATTTAATTATATTTTATATTTGCAATATATAAGAAACTTAAATATACAATAAATATGATATCTACCGAACTTTTAAGAGGATCATTAAAGACGATCGTCCTTAAATTACTAAAAGAGGAGGGTCAGCTTCACGGCTATGCAATAACCCGTAAAGTGGAAGAACTGACAGAGGGTAAAATAAAACTTACTTATGGAGCTTTATACCCGATTCTTCATAAGCTGGAGAGTGAAGGCGTTCTTGTGACAACTTCAGAAAACTATAACAACAGGATTCGAATTTATTATGCGCTTACTGATAAAGGACAATCTGTTGTTGTTGAAAAGATGAAGGAGCTCAACGAGTTCATTGAATCTCTAAAACTTATAATTGAATCAAAACCCGGTCTGAGTCATGCCTGAACTTAGTTTACTTCATATTGATCGTATTGCAAAAGACATTAGCAGAGAGGAGATTACTTTTTCACATCTCCTTGATGAGCTTATAGATCATGTCTGTTGCGATGTGGAATATGAGATGGGAAATGATTCAGAATTTACTGAAGCCTACAAGAAGGTCAAACAGAAACTGGGTGCCCGCAGGCTAAAAGAGATTCAGGAGGAGACATTATTTGCAGTTGACACTAAATACAGAAAAATGAAAAACACTATGAAAGTATCAGGCATTGTCGGTACGATAATGATTGGCTTTGCCGCATTGTTCAAGATACAGCATTGGCCTTTAGCTGGTATCTTATTGACTCTGGGAACTCTTATCCTGGCATTTATTTTTATGCCGTCAGCTCTGGGTGCACTCTGGAAAGAGACCCATAACAGAAAGAGACTTTTCTTGTTTATATCTGGATTTTTTGCTGGAATGTTTTTTATAATTGGAACACTATTCAAAGTACAGCATTGGCCGGGGGCAAATATTCTGATAAGTCTTGCAGCATTATCGGGTATCTTATTGTTTATTCCTGCTCTGCTGGCTGACAGGTTAGCAGATAGTGATAAGAAAGTTAAACGGCCTGTATATATTCTGGCTGCTGTTTCTATGGCATGCTACGGTGCCGGGATGCTTTTTAGAATTATGCATTGGCCTTTGGCAGGTATCCTTATGGTAGCAGGATTGGTAATCTTTTGTATCATAGTTTTTCCATGGTATACCTTGTTAACATGGAGAGAGGAGAGCAGCGTTAAAGCACCTTTTATATTTATTATTATTGGTTCGCTACTTATTATTGTTCCAGGGGTACTAATTAATATGAATCTTCAGAGTGCATATGAATCAGGATTCTATTCTAATATGGGGCAGCAGGAAACATTATACAAGTCAATGCACGAAACTACCAGTTCAAATATGGATGTTTATCGTGATTCAACGAGATACATGGATATGCAAGAACTGCACTCAAAAACTGAAGTTCTTCTTGATGTGATTTATAGTATTGAGGAAGGAATGATTCTTCAGTCAGAGGGACAACCAGGAGAACCGGCAGTTAATACGGGTCAAATACAAGATTCCAACAGTGGTCCTGAAATACAGTATATGAAACTATCGTATCCATTTCATGATGTCCCTGCCAGAGATCATCTGTATCGCGGAACAAATTCACGATTGAAACTGGATAATGCTCTAATTGAATATGCAGATTATATTTCAGGTTTATCCTCAGAAAGTGAAAAAGAAAATATTTTGAGCCTACTGGAACCTGACATATATTTTCCCACGGAAATGGGAGAGAACGGGAATGTCTCATTAATAGTTGCTCTCCACTCTCTTGCACTGTTAAAAAATAGTATACTGTTACTTGAGGCTGATGCAATGAATATATTAGGAAGACAATAAGGATCATTAATAATACATGAAATCATGAAACAAAAAATATATATCGTAGGATTGGTAACTACTCTGTTGGTTTTTATAGGAACTATTTTTAAGGTAAATCATTTTCCCGGAGCGGGTATTATGCTGACCCTGGGTCTGTTAGGACTGGTTTTCCTATTTCTTCCATTGGCTCTCATAAGTCATTACAGATCAGATGACAGCAATAAGAGCAAGATACTCTATATTGTTACATGGGTAACATGTTTTGTTGTCTTCATTTCAATGCTTTTTAAAATCCAGCATTGGCCTTTTGCAAGCATCTTACTAACAATAGCACTTCCTTTACCCTATGTTCTCTTTCTCCCGGTATTTTTAAATGTCACGTCAAAAAATAAGAACTTCAATATCTATAATACGGTAGCTGTTCTTCTGCTGTTGGCGATAAATTCTATTTTCGCTGCACTGTTGGCATTGAATGTTGCTAAAGACAGAATAGATGACAGTTATGACCTGGCAAATAATTATGATAGGGTCGAAGCAGTACTGAATCAATTGCCAGCTGCTGGTTCAGTTCAACCTCTTGACAAGCAGATTGACGATGTTCTGCAGATCATTAATGAATATCAGGAGATAATTCTTAAAGAAGGAGAAAGTACTCTCGAACAGTGGCATAGTAAACCTAAATATGTTAGTTGGCCAACCAGCACAGGAATTTCATCAGCGGCATTAGAGGCTTCAGGTGATGTGCCTGCAGGAACATTACTGAGAAATGGACTGAAAAATATCATTGCAACATTGGAGAACACAAATGGGTGCAAAGAATTGGCTAAATCGGCTCCTGTAATTTTTGAATTTATAGATAATGGTGAACAAGAACCTCCGGTAAACAAGTTAGGGCTCAATAGCAGAAGTCTTGCATGGACACTAATATACCTGGACGGTCTGAGAGTTGACTTACAGTTTATTAAAGAATACACTAATACCATAAATTAGTCTACGAATCCAATCTTCCCGGTTTTACTTTAACATTCTGAAAAGGCCATACATCGTTATGGCCTTTTTCTTTTTAGCATCCATGTACTACTTATTCTGTCGTGAAAAAGAGGCCTTTTGTCGGTAAAATTCCACAGTACTTCTATTAAATTTTTATTGGTCTGGATCTCATAATACATTTATCCCAAAATTGATTTAGAATTATGAGAACATTAATTTTGATAGTTAGTTTAGGTATGGCAGCAGGGACATGCTTTGGCATGTCCCAAACAGCACAGCAGGATAGTATCTGGACATTACAGGAGTGTATTGAGTATGCATTCGAAAGGAATATCCAGATCAGAAAAGGCGAACTCTTAAATCAGAGATTCGTATATTATGCAGATCAGGCCAAGGCACAGAGATTGCCTTCTGCAAATGCTTCTGTTAGTCAGAATTTTAACTGGAGTAAAAGTTCTGCCTCAGGTAGCTCAGGATTTTCAGGAGTTAACGGTTCAAATTATTCGGTGAACTCCGG
>DATKUO010000211.1:0-9860 GCA_035530515.1 Bacteroidales bacterium | reverse complement strand
GTGATCTAAAATAATAAATATATCCTTTTTGACCTATGAAAGTAACCGTGGTCAAAAAAGTTACCTGTTTCCAAATATTCCATTCGCCTGAATCATCATCTTTAACCTGAATATCATACGATTTGATACCAGATAAATCGTCAGTACCAGACCAAGATACTGTAAATGCTGCTGTTGCAGATAATGTTATTGTTGTAGGAGGGAGGAGATTTACTTGGGATGTTGGTGGATTCTTGTCAATTATCGGCAAATAATTCCCATCAGTATTTGGCATTTCAAAACCAAGGATCTCTGAAAGCGTTTTCGCTATGTCTATATTCATAGCTGGTGTTGAATCACTTACGCCTTTTCTTATTGTTGGACCTGAGAAAACTAATGGTATGTAAGAGTCATCTTTGTTGAGACCACCATGTATGCCTTTTTCAATTTTATCTTCGAAATAATAACCATTATTGTAATTGGCCAAAAGAATTATATCTCCACTTCTGGTTGATTCTAAACCTCTGATTCTTTTAACTGGATTAATATACTCAGGTTTATCTTTGAAAAAGGTTTCAAGATCTTGTGTATTATTATTTCCAGTATAAACTCTATAACCACCTGATGAAGAATATTTAACTAAAATTTTATCAACATAAGGCTTCGAATAAAATGCATTCAATGCTGGATGAAGATCATCTATTAATTCTGGCGGATCATTCCAATCATATGTTGTACGATCTTTTATGTAAATCTGTGCCATTCCACCATTTGGTGCAATGACTGCATCTTTAAAATGTGGATTTTCCGAAACATTAATATTTAAGAGTTCATATTCTGCAGATTCCAAGACATTACCAAGTTCTTCTGTAGAAATTGCATGTTCATCATTGGCAATAACGCTTGTCTGACCATGGTCTGCCGTGATTACAATAATAGTCTCATCATAAATTGAAGTTACACCTTCAGACCCTTTAATTCCGCTGTAATCACTGTCTCCATAGAGAAGTCTTGTAATTTCAGGTTCTATATAATCCTTCAGGTAGGATGCTTGAGTATCAGGTCCATTTTTATGGCTATTGGCATCAAGTCCAGGCATATAAATAGTAATAATTTTTGGAAGCTCACTATTATCAATAAAAGAAAGAGTTTCGTTCATCGATGAATGATCAAATTTAGAGAATTGTTCAGGTGTATCACACGGATCTATATTGAAATTTTCTTTTAAAGCACATTTACCTTCTATAGAAGGCCTGAAGACATATGTTTTGCTATTTTCTACGTCATCCAAATCAGTAGTGGAACGTCCAATTAAATCTCTCTAATATTGATTAAATACAATTACATTATTAAACTTATTTGCATTATATGAAAAATCCCTACTTATACCCTCATAAATTGTATCAATATCAGTGGACAAATCTTCATTAGCCTGTCCCGAACTGGATAAATACTATATATTAAAGTGATATTTTCGATAAGTTTTTGTACTCCGATCAAACCATGTATTTCCTGTTATGGCATGATTTTTTGGATAATTTCCTGTGAAAATTGAAGCCTGGGCTGCTAAAGTTACTGAAGGAAAAACTGTAGTAGCATTTGTGAACTGAACTCCATTATCAACTATTTCCTTCATAGTAGGCATATCGGGCAATGCGTTCTCAAATGCATCTCTTTTCAAAGCATCAATATCTATGATAATTGCTCTTTTTGGTTGAATTGTTGAAGTTACAGTCACACTCAATGTTTTACTTACTGATTCTTGAGTTAATACTCCCATTTTTTCTCTTGAATATGTTATTTTTATCGGAATTTCTACGTTACCTTCTGGAAAATTATCCGCAAATTTAAGCAACGTTATATTACGATATTTTTCTTTTTGGATTAAGTTCTGGAGAACCTCTTCTTGATTTTGAATCTCCATTGCATCTTTATCTACATAAAGCGAATTTTCCGGTGTGAAAGATTCAATATTTTTTTGTAACTGCAGAATTTCCCCTATTGAATTTAATCTAATATTCGGTTGATTGATTGTTATTATCTGAGGTTGATTATAAGATAAAGATTGTTCTGATATACCATCATTTATTACGGGTTCATAGATTTCAATCGAATCTATGTTAATTGTGTCACTTTGACTCTTGACTTCAAGGGATTGAATTGATGCAAGGATATCATTTTCAGAAAAATATTCGTCTTTTTGAATATCCCCAATATGATAAATGGTAATATAAATAGGAAGTGATGTACCAGGTTTCACTTGATAAGGTGAATCAATATTTACTATTGTTGAATTATTCTCTGCATAAACAGATTGAATAAATAATGAATATATTATAAGAGCAAACAGAAACAAAGTTATTTTTTTCATAATACCTTTCCCCCAAAATAAGGTAATCTCATATTATTTCTTACCCTCCTCGCTCCAGCACTAAAACGCATGTTTGAATGTAAAAGTCGATTCCTACCTGAAAAATCTGCGCGGCTGTTACGGTTCATTATATTTTTGCTATTAAGCCACATCCCGCCGCCGTCATTTGAAAGAGTGCTCGTCCTTCCCACATCCACACATACCATGCAAACAGCGATGAGCACCAGCACCAATGTCCTGCACAATGTCCGGCGGCGGGTCATACGTCCACCCTTTCACAAAATGCTGCTGCCATGTTCTTCTTGCTATACAATAAAGATGTCACTATTGCTGAATTCAATCGAGTCATACCATTCCACCTAAATAATTCACGTTTGTGCACGCCTGCGCTACCATTTAACCATGGCACCACCGCGCCCGCCGTAGTCCCACAAATGCCAGTCAGCAGCATCGATATCCGGCGATGAATTATGCTATTATCGCTACTTCTTGCATCATTTGTAAGAGTGTATTTTACACTACAACGGCGCTTATTTTTCATCTTTTATCCCACACTGGAATTCGAATTATGAAATTGCGTAAATCCTAAAATCATCCAGACACTTTCGTTCAAGATATTTTCTGAATATTATAAATAACGTTAAAAATCATGGTTTATTAATATTTTGACTTATAAATAATATATTTATATAATTATAAAATTATTTTTATATAATCATTCATAAGAGACCAACAATGTCCAAATACACAATCGTAAAAGAATGAACGCAAATTTGCGGCCCCATATCTGCGTTCATTCACGTTAATCTGCGGTTAATTTTCTATTAATTGTTATGCAGACTACACTTCATAACTCACTTTTCAAATTATTGCCCACTCCTCAACCGCTCCACCACAGCCTCCACCTGCTCCACAGCACTGATAAACTCAGTCACCTCAGGCCGAGACATAAGTACCTCCTTCATATGCCTGCCCACACCCAGCTTAGCCAGCTCGATCATCACAGCCTCGCCCATGTTAAGTCCCCCATAAGCTCCAGGTTGCGCTTAATATTCTCAGGAAAAAACCGCAGATTTGCAGTAATACCCTCTGCCAGTTTCAAGATATGGTCGGTCAGCACACATGTCTCGGGGAAGATCACACGCTTGCTGGAACTGTTGGTCAGGTCCCGCTCATTCCACAGGGTATTGTTCAGCAGTTCAGGCTCCACCATAGCCCTGACGATTCGTGACAGTCCGCATACCTGCTCGCTCTTGATAGGATTGCGTTTGTGAGGCATGGTGGACGAACCCACCTGCTTTTTGCCAAAACTCTCCTCGATTTCTGCGATCTCGCTGCGCTGCAGGGATCGAAATTCCACACATATCTTATCCAAGGGTAGTGACCGTGTTTGCCATTCGCATCATTATTCGAAATGCCCTTCCCTCTGTATGATCTGGGTAGACACCTCTCCATTCATAAAAAAATCCAGGAATATCCGAGACTGTTATATTATATGTTGGTATCATCAAACTAACCACAGATGAACGCCGATAAACGCGGATATGCTGCCTGAAAATCTGTGTTCATTTGTGTTTATCTGTGGTTTAATTAAATTCACCAACACGAATTGTAACGGTCTCTGAAAATAACAAAATTTATTTATACTATTTCTAGAATTTAAGGTATAAATATTTTAGCCCATAGATTATCATGGAATTGAGAATCATTATGGTCCTGATAGCACAATTCTACAATCCAGTACATTTTTTACTTTGTTTCTCTCCCACTTTTTCGACGTATAAGAAAGTATGTATTTTCCAGCAAGCTTAGAAAATGCGAACGAAGTGAGTATCTTCCTGACATCTCTTGTTCAGTTACAGCGTTCAAAAGAATTCATTCATGCTTTCCTTAACAGACTCCAACGCAGTAAGGCTTTCGACCATGTATATTTCAATCCCCAGTTCAGCAGATAAAGGCTCCATGATTCTATATACATTATAGTGTTTAACAAGCAATTTATCTGGAATGAGTTTAACACGTTCGATAAAATCAGCAAACTTCACAGGGAATGTCGATTTACAATCAACTTCCTTTTCTATCTGGAAGTTAAGAATAAAGGCAGAATTGTTATCGACCAGCAAACTCATGTAAGGATAATACGGTCTTTCTCCCTTTTCCTGTACAATGGCTGGTACATAGAAAAAATCGATCTCCCAGATGCCTTTTTCAAAGGAGAAGGTTCCAACCACTCGTCTTTCCATATTATGTTCTCGCCCTGATTATCGGGCACTCGTACAAAATAATGATCCCTGGATGGATGATCAAGCAGCTCAGGATCTTTTTTGAAACACAGGGAAACGTTCATTGCCTGCTGCAAGGCAACGGTGAGGAACCTTGCCTCATAACCTTTCAGATACCATGGAACAAAACCAGGCATATAATTCCTGAATAAAGCCCGAGTGCATAGTACTCACCTGCAGCGCCCATGATGCAGCAGTATCCTATTTCACCGCTTACCGGGTCCTTAACCCCGAAAAAGTCGGTGTCATTCATCCAGTTCCAGGGAGCCAGTTCCTTGAACTCAAGCGCTGCTTCGTACAGGGCTTTCCATTCCTGAAGAGAAGTGGCAATATTCATTATTTATTAACTCGCATTTATTACTACCATTTACTGCAGATATATTGCCGAAGCGAGGAATGCATCCTCAGGTTTTCCCAAGAACTCTCCATCAGGGTAAATGGATAATTCATATTTCTCATTGCTGTATGTATAGAATGCAAAGCCCCATCGATCATCACCAAAATATCGAAGCCTGCATAAATGGACAGGAATGTTTCGGAGTCGTTTAATATACTCTTCCTTTGTCTCTGGCCAATCTTCAGGAGGCCAGTCATTGCTGACTTCTGGTTCCTGGTATGCATCAATGTAACAAAATTGACCTTTGAAGCGAATATCCAGACGTGTGTACTTCCCTTTAACGTGCTTCTCAGCAATGCTTGTAATACGCTTCTCAACATCAGGTTTAACTGAATCCGGGATTTTTATCCCTCCGGAGTCAGGATCAAAGAACCATCTTTTCTGTGGCATTTGTTCATGTAATTAAAGTGATGAGTTAAAATCTTTGTGATTTCACCACTGAAAGGAGTATGGGCCGGGGATCTGAAATCAAGGCCTGAAGGCTCAAAGAAACTGCTGACCAAGCAGAAGAATCAGGGAGCTATGGTCAGGAGGGGGGGATCAGTTTGAAATGAAAATATAACAGGTTTTTTTGGAAAATGTTTTACATATTATAAGTAGAATAGATACCAATGAAGATCGCAGTAACCAGACTAGAAGAGAAGGCCGAAGGTACTTATGAACTATTCACCAAATACGGTCATGAAGCCGTGCTGGTCCCCACAATGAAGGTAGCACCTGTTGACGATGCTTCCTCATTGAATGGCCTGTGTTCAAAAGTAGATTTGGGAGAGGTCGAATTTTTATTATTCTCAAGTACTATGGGTGTAAAATGTTTTTTTGCCAGATGCACCATTCCAGATGGAATTACGATTATTGCAGTGGGTCCCAAAACTTCAGAAGCCATTCAAGAGAAAGGCTATGACTCTGAAACCATTTCATCGTTCTCATCAGACAACTTTGCATCCCATCTGAGCGGACGCATCAATGGGAAGACAGTTGGAATAGTAAGACCTGATGTTCCCAATCCCGGACTTGTTGCTTCCCTAACATCATTAGGAGCCAGGGTTGTTGAAGGGATAACGTACCGGTTAGTCCCCTCTGGTAAAAATTTTAAGATAGCTCTGCAGGACGTGGATGCTGTTATATTTACCAGCGGAAAATCATTTAATCTGGCAGAAGTAGATGCCAGGGACCTCCACGATAAGATCGTGATCGCGATCGGGCCAAAGACTGCAGATGTGATGCGTAAGAAAAAAATAAATCCAAATATAGTGGGCAAAGGTATATTAGAGGATTGCCTGAGTCTGATATGATATTTCAATCCAGAAAGATGATAGCTTTATTTGGGCAAATTTCCACGCATTTACCACATTGGCTGCATTTAGCATAGTCCATCCTTGCTTCACCGTCAACCCTGTAAAGAGCATCTGTTGGGCAAATTTTATCACATTTACCGCATTTCCTGCAGCCGTGTACTACAATATATCTTTCCTTTTCCATACTATCCATCAATTAATTATTTATGTAACCGGATCTATTATTATAATGGTTTTGTACAAACTGTACAATATTGTATTTAACATTTACTACTAATCAAAACAACCTAAACATTAACGAGGTAAAAAAACATGCCCAGCTCCATTCCCGAAATGATCCATGGGAATTTTAATTGCACTGACATTGCCAAATGCGTACTTGGACTAAAGAACCTGGATCTGGAAACCTATAAACAGCTTGTGCTTCATGGTTCGAAGACAGCAGAAGAATTAGGTGAACTATTAAACAGAGAACGCAGTACTGCTTATAGGGCACTTCAGAACCTCATGTCATGTGGATTGGTCTATAGAGAGACAAAGACCATCGAAGGCGGAGGCTATTATTATACTTACATAGCCCTTGATCCCTGTAAATTGAAGGACATGGTCCAGCACAATGTCGACGCATGGTATGATAAAATGAATAATATGATCGTGGACATAGAAACCGAGATTATGGAATAATATCAATCAGAGATTAAATAGCTGATCGCAGACCAGTTCAACATGGTTCCTGAATTCCTGTTGACCGATTCCGAACAGTCCGGCTGCCAGCATTGCACCCCCGGCACCCACTCCTTCTTTTACAACACCAGATTCGTACATTCTGAGTCCAGGATTTTTTGACCTGGCAAATCCCGGATCTGCAATGTAGGATATAAATCCTAAATCTGAAACCGTCTCCAAAAAAGTTGCAGTATTATCCTCTGCCACAAATTTTGTTGTAGCAATAGCAAAATTTCCCTTAATTTCCATCTGTTTAGCCAATGCCAGTACTGCCATCATTTGTGTACCGCCTGCCAACACAATATTAGTATCTCCCAACCCATCCATAAGGCCACAAACACATGCCATCATTGGATCCCCAAAACATTCAATAGCACGCATCGGGTCATTGGAAAGATCTCCGTTGGATATTCCAGCTTTAGTTAATGAAGTCTCAACTGTCTTTTCTTTAATATCCATAGGATTATGGGAATAACTGCTGCTAACCCTACTATCAATTCCCAATGCTCTTAACACGCACATAGCAGTAGTTGTGCCACCGGGAATGCTCTCGCCTATTATTACAAGATCTGAAAGACTTTTTATCTGGCGCCCCAATTGTGCAGAATTTTCATACACCAAACCCGCATCCGGTACTGCACGTCCGGTCCTGATGTCAGCGCCTGGTTTTCCACCAACATCCAGTAGTGGGATCTGTGGTACGATCCGCAGGCCGCTGTTTATGAACATAAATGGCATTCCAGTCATTTGCAGAGCTGCCCTGGTGATCACTGCTGGTGTGGGACTACTACCAGTCATTGGAGGATCCCTCTGGCAGATCGTTCTGCCCAGTGTTACCAGCTCAGCATCCCCTGCCGGAGTGAAATCTATTACCTCAGGCGATCTTCCTGCTGCCGAAATACCTGGGATTTTAGCTGTATCTGTATTTGCCAGTACACAGAGGAATAATGGTCGTTTCGCTTTGAATTCTAGCGGTTTTGGGGTGATCCAATGATCCATATAATCTCCTGAAAAGCAATAATATTATTTAGAATTACTTTTATTCAGCACTTAACATGGGATGTTATATAAAAAATATATCGAGAAAAATAATTAGGAAAAAGGTATAACAATAAATAGATGAGCAATCGGAATAATTATTTGTTCAATTGCAAATTTTTAAGTTTTTCAATATTTTCCATTGTCCTTTGTGTTTCTTGCATGGTTTGTTTTTCAAGATAGACAACAATTTCAGGCATTGGAACCGCAAGTTTATAGATCTTCATTGGCCTGCCTTTCCCTTCTTTTTTAATTTCTCTTTCTTCTATCCAACCATAACTCCTCAATTCACGCATTGCAATACTGACTTCAGGTTGTCTAAGTTCAGAACCCATTTCCAAATCTTTAGATGTGGCCTCTTCAACACTAGAAAGGTAAGCCAGGGTCGAGGCAACATTACGTGAAATATTAAGATTTTTCAAGATTTCTATAAATTCAAGGTCAGTTTCATCAAAAACACTAACTTCCGAGGCTCTCATAAATAATCACATCTATTATTGTTTTACATACATATTTTATTAATAATATAAATCGTTAATTCAAATTAATAATATTTAAATTAAGTGCTTTTATTATGTTACACTCAATTCATAAATATTATTTTCAAGTAATTCTATTTATCTTTAGATAATATAAACTTTGAGGTTAAATATATATTTTCGGAACTATACAATTAACGAAATCTTTTGTATATTTTATAAACAATGAAACCATTTTCATTAATATCATCCAGAGGTCATAATGAAAGAGATAGCTGCCAGTGAACAAATGCTTGATTATTTTAATAGTCTGGAAAAAGATCTTCAGTCAGCAATGGATATTGCTGGTAATGCAAGGAAAAAGGGGCTTGACCCACAGCCCTTTGTAGAAATTCCACTGGCAAAGGACCTGGCAGACAGGGTTGAAAAACTGATCGGTGTTGAAGGTGTGGCCGTTCGTATCAGGGAACTGGAAATGACTATGAGCAGGGAAGAAGCCGCACTGCAGATCGGAGTAGATGTAGCAGGCGGGAAGATCTGTACTTTTGATTCGGAAGTCCAGGCTCTCGATACTGCTGTCCGGATTGCAGTGGCAATGTTGACCGAAGGGGTGGTGGCAGCACCCATAGAGGGGATTGACAGGGTAGATGTAGATACCAATTCTGACGGTTCCAGGTTTGTTAGAGTTTATTATGCAGGTCCGATCCGTAGTGCCGGTGGAACTGCACAGGCACTCTCGGTCCTGGTAGCAGATTTTGTCAGGCGAAGTCTGAATATTGACAGATACAAGCCAAGCCAGGAAGAGGTTGAGCGTTATGTGGAGGAAATATTATTGTACAGGCGAGTTGCCAGTTTGCAGTATACCCCTTCCGAGGAAGAGATACGGTTGATTGTTGAGAACTGTCCGATCTGCATTGATGGTGAGCCTACTGAAGATGCAGAGGTGGAAGGCCATAGGGATCTCCCTCGCATCCCTACTAACAGGGTACGGGGTGGAATGTGTCTGGTATTAGCTGAAGGTCTGGCACTTAAGGCGCCCAAGATCAAAAAACATGTGACAAATCTCAAGCTTGACGGATGGGATTGGCTTGATGGTTTTATTGGAGGAATAAAAAATGACGATGACCAAAGTGAAGACGATGGTGTCAGGGTCAAACCAAAGGACAAATACCTCCAGGATCTGATAGCTGGCAGACCCGTTTTTTCATATCCATCCAGACCAGGTGGTTTCAGGCTCAGGTACGGACGTAGCCGTAATACCTCTTTTGCGGGAGGGGGGGTCAGTCCTGC
>DATKUO010000210.1:0-3846 GCA_035530515.1 Bacteroidales bacterium | reverse complement strand
CCAAATGTAATGAACGAACGGATTATCCTTACCTTGTTTGAAGCCGGGCAATTACAACATTCGAATATTGACGAAGATTCGGAAAGTGTTAAAATTATACGACAACTTCTTCCAGCGGCTGATGCCGGTAATCCAATAACTCTCAATGGTAACACCGCTGCCAACCTCGATAATCAAAAACCGGTATGGAATATGGTTGTTGTCGCTGATGATCTCCTCCTTTCTACTGTTTATGTAGAAAACGATGATTATATTATTGATTATATCAGCGGCACTATCGAAAGGACTACAGTAGGGAGTACAATTGCTGATGGGCAAGCTATATATGTTTGGCACGTTCCTTTTGTTGTTCTCGTTTCGGGTGATGATTATAATATCGATTATGATAATGGTATTATAAAACGCAGGGCAGGGTCCTCTATTCCCAACAAAGCAACTGTCTTTGTTGATTATTCACATTCCCAGGCAACTGTTACTGATACGGTTCTTGTTGAAATTATTCTGGAAATGGAATCATTTATCGAGCCAAAATTAAAACCTGGCTTTAGTCTCGATTCAGCAGACGAAGGATTGAAAGCAGCATCCACAAATTATTGCATGTATCTCTGGTGTCTTTCCGCGTCACTCAAAGAATTACACGTTTCCGGTAAAGACAATTCAGATGATCTTGCCCGGCGCTGGCATGAGCTCGCTGATAAATATATGAATACTGCCGTTGCAATGTTCGCTAAATATTTAAAAGTCAGTTCGCAACAAATCGGGGGTATGGTCCAAAACAGGTTTGTTAAAAATCGCTCACGTACTCTTTATTCACCTTCTGTTTCAAGCAAATCAAGGAGGCATTAAATGTCTACCCGTGATCGCAAACAGAAACTATGCAAAATATGTGGCCTCGATGACAAGCGCAGAATTTCAATTGAAAACGAAGGTTCGAAAAAGAATAAAGTCTGGACCAATATTGCCGATAAATTCAATCGCAATAACAAAGATATTAAACTGACAAGATTTACCATTAGAAATCATTGCATAAATCATTGTTTTAAAGTAACTGCTAAGGTCCTTGATTTCCCAAAAGAAAGTAAACAAGAAGATGAAGAAGGATTAAGCAAAACAGAAATACAGTCTCTTTCGGACTTTCTCGATCTTGTTGTTTCAAAAGTTAATGATGATATTATATCAGGTGAACTTAAACCTACGGTGGCAGAAGGTGTTAAAGCGGCTGAAATAAAAGGTAAAATCAAAGAAGATTCCAAGTTCGAAAAAGAACTACTCAATTTCTTCACTCAGGTATCGGCGGGACATGGATATAGTAATTAAAGAATCAATGAAGGATTTAATTGTCCGTGGTTTTAAAGATCCTATTGTTTTCGCAAGGGAAATTTGCGAAGAGGATCTTCACCCCGAACAAGAAGCCTGCCTCGCTCAGTTGCGTCTTAAAGATCATTTCGGCTTAACTACAGGTAACCGCTGGGGAAAGGGTGATCTTGTAAAACTTTACTCATCATGGTTAGCAGCATACAAACCGGTTTCTGAAAAATTTCAGGGCAAAAAATTATCTATCCTGAACACCTCTATTTCTCAAGACCAGGCTAATATCGTTTTTGATAAATTTATAGATTCAATGATGGACCGACCAAAATTCTCATGGATGGTTAAAGACGTTAAACGATCACCATTCCCACATATACTTTTTAAGTCCGGAGTGGACTGGTGGTTTCGCAATGCTTCCCAGGACGGTAAATTTCTCGAAGGGCGCTCCTATTTTTTTATTAACTTCGATGAGGCTGATCTTCAAAAAGATTTTAAAAAATTTATAGAAGAAATTATCATGCCCCGCTTATGGGATTTTGGAGGAGGCCTTTGCTGGACAACTACCCCAAGGCGCGGGAAAAAAAATGCTTATAAAGTTTGGGATATGCTTTCAAAAGATACAAGGTTAAAAAAACCAGGTGTCGGGTTTTTTCAAGGCGATTCTCGTAATAATAAATTTCTCCATTCTTCAGCTATTGATAGAATGAATCTATTACCGAAACGCCTTTTTAATAAAAATGTTCTTGGAATGTATGAAGATTCAGACGGAGTAATTTCAAACGAAATGTGTGACTTCTCTGAACTCGTTGCCGATGGCATCCAAGAAGCACCACAGCCCGGGGCTAAATATATTAATGTTTGGGACTTCGCTCGCAGCCACACTTATAACGTCGGGCTTACAATAGAACTTTGCCAGCCCCTGCAGCTTCGCTCATGGGAAAGAATGAAAGATGATAAAAACAATCGCAATCGCTCTTATTGGCAACTCGTTACCAAAAGAGTTAAAGACCGCCATTTAAAATGGTCCGGTAGAACAATTATTGACGCTACCGGTATTGGCGATGTTCTTGCTTCTTATTTAAATGAAATTCACCCCGTTGAATTAAAATTGCAAACTAATATTAGAAACCAAATCATAGAAATAGGCTTATCTGTTTTTGAAAATGGTGAGATTGGTATCCCCCTTGAAACTGTTAGCCAGGTAATTCAAAATGAATTCTGGTGTTTAAGGGATGAATTAACAGATTTCGACCCTACGGCGCTGGATTATATTATATGGGATTTTGTGTGCTGTCTTTTTATAGGTTGCTGGTTTGCCAGAGGGTACCGGTCTTCTACATCAAAATCTAAAAAGAAAATACCGCCTCGGTGTGCACCAATGGCTAAAGGAGTAAATAAAAATGCATTGGCCGTTTAGTAAAACTAAAAAACCAATTATACGCTCAGTTGCAAAAGCGGCTACCGTTAGCCTCAAGAAAAATTCTATTGTCAAAGAGAAAGTCTCTGCTAAAGATTTTAAATCCTGGTCGCAGGGATCCACCCAGGTGTTGACTCTTGACCAAAGAACTTTAAGTGATAAGGCCGCTTTCTGTAAAATGTTCTTTGCTCTTATTACGCGATATTATCCGGCCGCTTCATCAGCGCGATGGTTCTGGAAAAACTTGTGTTCTACTGCCCAAAAGGTTAAGTTTGAAGGTGGTAGTGATTCTCAGAAAAAAGAAGCAAAGCAACGTGTGAATTTGCTTGATGCCCGTATCTCTCCGCTAAAATCTGTTAAAGGCGGAGGTATGGATGTTCTTATTGCCCAATTTTTCCACTATATATTTACTTATGGCAGGTTCGCCGGTTTCCTTGTTCCTGATGCTAATTTTACCCGCATTGAAAAATTTCAAATAGTAGACCCTTTTTCCGTCAGGTTTCTTGATGACTTAGACCGTACACCTTATGTAACAAAAGACAATAGAGAGTTTTTCAAAGCTAACCAGGCAACTTTTTTCTATTATGGTCTCAGTATGGATTATGATAATCCCTATGGTATCGCTCTTCTTGAAGCTGCATGGTCAATTATGAAAATGGCAGAAGAAATGCTCGATGACATGAGATTGTCATCTTCGAATGCTGGTCTTCCAAGATTACATATTAAAATAACTCAACCCGACAAAGATGATACCGAAGATCATGAGGATTATGTCGACAGAATCTCAACCTATTTCGATTCTTATGTTGATAACTTATCAGACATTGCTCCCGATGACAACTTCTATACCTGGGATGATGTTTCAATTGGCGTTACCGGTGGCCATACCGGGGCGGGTGGGTTTATTTGGAGAAACAATCACCAGGTCCTTGACGAAGAAATTACTTCTGCTTTCCACCTCTATCCATGGATAGTAGGTAAATCAGCACAGACAACTAAAAACTGGGTGAGAACTCAGTTCGATTTATTGTTAATTGAAGTTTCAAGCATTCAGCGCGTTGCAAAACGGTTCGCGGAATGGGTAAGAAATACTGATCTTCTTCTTGGTGGCATTACCG
>DATKUO010000209.1:0-105928 GCA_035530515.1 Bacteroidales bacterium | reverse complement strand
AAAGCCTTAGGTGTAGAAAATGATCACAATGAACGGCCAAAGATCAGAAACGTTGGTGTATACAAATAAATGCGATGTATTTTGATGTTATTCAGGATGTTATCCCGTATTATCGCTTATCTCATGATAAACTCACGCTAGTCTACCTAGTATTATAAGTTCTTTTGGGAGAGAAACAGAAACTGACACTGGATTAGGGAAAACATCAAATCCTATTTTATTAGGAGTAATATCTGATGCAAATAATCCGGAATTAGATTTAAAGGTTGTAAGGGACCTTGGTTTTCCGACTTGCCAACTAAATATTAATACTTATTCTCCTGATCTGGCAAGAAAGTTGGTAACATCTCTTAATAATTATAGGTTGAAACCCACCTCACTAATCTGTATGGGACCAGGTATTTACAAATATAATTTTACTGAGGGTCCTTCAACGAGTGGTCTTATACCTCGTGAGAATAGAGCTGCACGTGTAGAACGATTAAAACAGGGAGCTGATTTTTGCAAAGAGGCAGGCATTCCTGCTGTACTGGCCCATTTTGGTTTTATTCCGGAAAATCCTAAAGATATTCTGTATATTGAGTTTATTGATACAATGAAATCTTTCGGGGAATATGCATTAAAACAGGGTATTGAAATACATTTTGAAGCAGGTCAGGAAACGCCGGTTACTCTACTTAGGGCAATTGAAGATATAGGAACAGGGAATTTATTTGTAAATTACGACACAGCTAATTTGGTGATGTATGGAAATGCTAATCCTCTTGATGGTTTAAAAGTGATTGGAAAGTACGTTAAAGCTCTTCATGCAAAAGCCAGATAGAATACCACTAATGTGTCAATTTAGTATTGGTAGCATGATGTATCAGTTACAACCTGATCCTGTGGCGTTTTGGTACGACAAAAATGTTTTTGCTGAAGGTATTATTGAATTATGTAAAAAATTTAAGTTCGATGGGATTTTAGTCAGCCTGCATGGCCATTCTGATAATTGGAAAAATAAATTGGTTAAGAGTGAACAAATTGAAAGGGGAAACACGTATATACTCACACTTGTGGTTCAATTGGTGACCGATTGGAACTAATGCGCGAAAGCAATACTTCAGGGTTAGAATGCTTAGACCCCCTCCTCTTGGAAATGTTGATTTTTCAAATATTTCATGCGGAATGGGAGCAGTATCTGGCGCAATATCAGTCTTCTCCAATCCGGGAAAATACCAGGTCATCGGTAATTCTAAACCGCTTGGAATATGTGGTTCAGGGATAGTTGACATTATTGCATATTTGCTGGTTAACGATTTAATTGATGAAACAGGTTTGTTGAAAGAGCCATTTATCATCAGTGCTGAAAAGAATATACAAATAGTTCAGCAGGATATACGAGAAATTCAATTAGCCAAATCTGCCATATACTCGGGTGTTAAAATATTAATGAATATAGCAGGATTGACTTTCAGCGATATAGATGCGGTATTTCTGGCAGGGGGCTTTGGGAATTATATTAATATTAAATCAGCGACACTGATTGGTTTGTTGCCTCATGAGTTGAGGGACAAAATTTATCCGGTAGGTAACAGCGCCGGAATTGGAGCTCTTCAATATCTGAAATCGAATGACTTTGAAGAAAAAACCGTCAAAATATTAAAAGACACAGGTTACATAGAGCTGTCAAATATCGATGAGTTCACAATGGAATTTGCTTTAAATATGGATTTTAAAAAACATAGCCTGTAATTGTACTGCAAGGCGATCTCATAGCGTTACTTTCTCACTTAGTCCTTAATCTTTTGAAAAGAAAGTACCTCTTGACAATCCAATAAACCGTTTCCGGTATTCTGAAGGTGGCACACTCGTAATTTTTTTAAACTGATTATTGAAATGGCTAAGGTTATTAAAGCCACTGTCAAAGCATACTTCAGTTATACTAAGATTTTGATCCATCAATAATTTACAGGCAAATTCTATTTTTATCTTATTCAGGTATTCAAATATGGTAATTCCCATGTTCATCTTAAAAAACCGGCACAACGATCCTTCAGCCATATTAATCAATCCGGCTAATTTCTGCAGGCTCACATCTTCACGGTAATTTTTCATCAGGTATTCGTGGATGTCTTCCATACGTTTATTTCCTGAAGTAAATCGCCCTCTGAGATACTCCCTGCTTGCCAGTTGTTTATTAGTGTCACTTCTTCCAATGATGTCCATCATCAGAAAAAAGTGCAGCATCCGGTCGAAGTTTTTTAAATATGGCAACTGGAGCATGATTTCACTCACTTCGTTAAGGGTATGCCCGACAATCTGAATTCCTCTTTCCGACAAATCCAAAGCCCTTTTAACATTGCTGAATTCAGGAAGGGTTAATAATTGGGGAGATAAAACATTCGATGTAAACTGAAGAATAACCATCTCAAGAGTTCGTTTGGATGGAGTCCTGATATCCTTATCGACTATCCATACATGTGGAAGATTGCGACCGATAAATGCCAGGTCGCCGGGTTGAAATTCTTCAATAGAATCTCCCACAATCCGTTTCCCGGAACCCTCAGTAATGAAGCTTATTTCAAAATTATTGTGGTAATGCCAGGTACTTTTCTCCAGATTGTCCTGAAAAATCCCGATAAAAAACGATTCATCTTCTTTTAGATTTATTTTCTCAAATAAAGCTGGCATAGTGGTAATAATTGTACTAAAAATGAATATTATGTGAATATAGCATCAAAAGTAGTAAAAATTGATGTAGATTTCATGTCAGGCAGACTTTAATTTTACAGCAGGTATTAATTATGTGTTAAGTTAAATCAATGATTTATGAAAGGATTGCTCGAAAAACTGCTTGAAGCTGTGGAATTTGGGAAAGTGGATAAGAAATCCCCGTATCCTCCTCAATTTAAAGATCAGGATGGCGCTTATGAGCTTGCAAAACTAGCGCTCGAAGAAGGTATCAGTCCTGATGAAATTCTTGAAAACGCACTGGTCCCTGCTATGGCAAAAGTTGGTGACAAGTACAGCAGGAAATTGATATATGTTCCGCAGATGCTGATGGCAGCAAAAGCGATGAATAGTGCCATGGTGCATCTTAAACCATTTTTCCTGTCTGGCGAATCCAAAAGGAAGGGGAAATTTATTATAGGAACCGTATCGGGTGATTTACATGATATAGGTAAGAACCTGGTTGCCATGATGATAGAAGGCGGAGGATGGGAAGTGATCGATCTTGGTGTAGATGTTGGGGAGAATAAATTTATCCAGGCTTTGGAAAATAATTCTGGAGCTTCAATTGGCTTATCCGCCCTGCTTACTACTACTATGGAAAATATGCGAAAAATAGTCTTTGCAATAAAACAAAAACACCTGGGTACAAAGATCCTTGTCGGTGGCGCTCCTCTTACACAAGAGTACTGTGATAAAATCGGAACTGACTTTTATTCACCTGATCCCCAGGGGGCAGTCAATTATTTAAAAAAGTTTGCATCATAGCTATTTAACCTATTGTAAATGAAAACAATACTGTGCGGAAGGACAAAGGAGGTTATAATTGATACCAATGGTCCGGTTATAATTATTGGAGAGAGTATTAATCCTACAAGACGAAAAAAGCTGGTATCCACATTACAGGTAGGAAATTTTGAATATGTACTCGAGTTAGCCAGGATACAGATCGATGCAATGGCTGATGTTCTGGATGTTAATGTAGGCTTCCCTGGTGTTGATGATGCAAAACTGCTGCCGGAAACAGTAATGGCAATTCAGGATAAATTTGATATACCACTTTGCCTTGATTCTCCCAATCCAAAGGCTATTGAAGCAGCGCTTAAGGTGGCTAAGGGGAAATGCCTTATTAATTCTGTGAATGGAGAAGAACGTTCTTTAAATGCTATTCTGCCTGTTGCAAAAGAATTTGGTGCTGCCATAATTGGATTGGTAATGGATGATAATGGGATCACTCACGATCCTGAAAAAAGAGTAGCGATAGCTGAAAAAATATTGGAGAGAGCAGTTAAAATAGGGATTAAAGAGGAGGATGTTGTTATCGACCCTCTCGCTATGGCTGTCAGCGCTGATCCAAATGCCTGCATGGTTACTTTGGAAACAATAAAACTCGTTCATCAGGAACTGGGACTTAATATTACTATGGGAGCAAGCAATATATCGTTCGGATTACCAAACAGGGAAATCCTGAATGCTGCTTTTTTGACATTATCAATACTGAACGGACTTACCTGTCCGATTGCAAACCCTGAGAAAATTACAGCTACTGTTCGCGCAGCTGATTTGATACTTGGAAGAGACGCTTATGCTATGCGATTTATTGAAAATTTTCAAGGGAGAATGTAATTCAGTGAGTTCAATAAGTATATTAATCAGGAAATAATGTCCTCTATAAAACCCTCCCGCAGGTGGCAACCTGCATTTTATCCGTTTAAAAAAGAAAAATTTGGCAGACGTCTTCTCGGGAAGACAGAACTTTTCGTGAAAGGCCCGTTGTTCGGTTGCCGGATGTGTGGTAACTGTCTTCTGCAGGAGACAGCATTCATCTGTCCCATGGAATGTCCGAAAGGGATGAGAAACGGACCCTGTGGTGGTATAACACCATCAAAGAGTTGCTATATCGACGAGACACGTAAATGTATATGGTATTGCATTTATAAACGGGCAGAACAACTGGGCAGGGAAGAGATGTTGCTTGAGGTGCTTCCCCCTCTCGATTGGGAAAAGGTTGGAACAGAAACATGGGGCGATGTAGTACGTCAGATACGAAAAACCGGCACAGTAAAATTTATCAGTGATATTTTCTCAAAAGACAAAGACAGAAAATCAAAGACATGGGACAGCGTTTTTAAAACAATCCGCCAGCCTGATTGGTGGCAGGGCGATTCTGATTACCATGCCCCTGGTTACACGGAACCTGTTTCGGAACTTGAGAGACGCTTGCGCAACGGAGAGTTTGTTGTTGCAACCGAGGTGACACCTCCATTGAGTGCAAACGCCGATAAATTGGTTAAAGATATTGAGCTGGTAAAACCTTATGTTACAGCTATCAACTTTACCGATTCTTCTTCAGCCCGGCCAAGAATGTCTAGTATTGCTTGTAGTAAAGTGGCTCACGACCTTAATGTTGAACCTGTCCTGCAAATAGCGGCCCGCGATACAACACGAACAGGGCTTCAGGCGGATATAGTCGGCGTCAACGAATTGGGTATTTTTAATGTTCTGTGCATCTCTGGAGATAGTACAAAAGTGGGCCCTTCACCAATGGGCAGTATGAACCTTCTCGATATCGACTCGGTTCAGATGTTATGGCTATTGAGACGAATGCGCGATGAAGGAATCTATCTCGATGGCAGAAAAATGAAAAATCCTCCAAAACTATTTCTTGGAGCTGCATCATCTCCTTTTGCAGCAGACCCAAATTTACAGGCTATAAGAGACCATAAAAAGGTAAATGCCGGGGCACAGTTTTTCCAGACTAATCTTATTTTCGAACCTGACAGACTTGACGCATGGCTGGAACAACTCGATAAAAGGAATATCCTCGACAAAGTATATATCCTTATTGGTATTGCTCCTCTGAAAAGCTTTAAAGTGGCTGAATACCTTCATGCAAAAGTTCCGGGAGTCAACCTGCCGGATAATATTTTGAGCAGAATGGAAAAAGCAGGAGAAGGCGCTCCTGAGGAAGGGACCCAGATTGCTTTGGAATTGATTGAGTCAATTAAGAACAAGAAGGGAGTAAATGGTATTCACATAATGTCCCTGGGATGGGAATCAGTAGTCCGGAGAATTGTAACCGATTCGGGGCTATTCTGTAAGTGAAATATATTTATCGGAATACAAGAGAATAAGAGAAATCAAAAATTAAGTTTAATCACCTGAGGCTGAAGGAAATGATTAATTGATATTTTGCCAGAATGAAACTAAAACCGTTGTAATGAAAACAGACATTGAAATTGCTCAGCAGGTTGTGATAAGACCTATCGTAGAAATTGCTGAAAAGCTTGGTATTAACCCCGACGAACTTGAATTATATGGTAAGTATAAAGCAAAAATACCCATATCACTGATTGATGAAGAACGAGTTAAAAACGGGAAGCTGATACTTGTCACTGCGATAACACCCACTCCCGCCGGTGAAGGAAAAACCACTACCTCTATTGGCCTCGCACAGGCACTCAACCGTATTGGTAAAAAAACTACTGTAGTGCTTCGCGAACCTTCTCTCGGTCCGGTTTTCGGAATTAAGGGAGGTGCAGCAGGCGGAGGATATTCCCAGGTGATTCCGATGGAAGATATTAATCTTCATTTTACTGGAGACATGTCGGCGGTTGAAAAGGCTAATAACCTGCTTGCAACTCTTATTGATAACAATATTCAACTAAATGAAGGTAATCTCGGCATCGATCCTCGTACTATTAATTGGAAAAGGGTTATGGATATGAACGAAAGATCACTTCGCGATATCATTATTGGGCTTGGTGGTACCAGCCAGGGAGTACCTCGGGAATCAGGTTTTAATATTACGGCGGCGTCTGAAGTTATGGCGATACTTTGTATTGCTAAAGATCTTATGGACCTGAAAAAAAGGCTTGGAGATATCTTTGTAGGTTATACTTATGATGGGAAACCTGTTTTTGCCCGTGATCTTAAGGCCCAGGGAGCAATGACAGTACTACTTAAGGAGGCTATTAAACCAAATCTGGTGCAGACTCTTGAAGGCACTCCTGCGCTTATTCATGGAGGCCCGTTTGCTAACATAGCTCAGGGAACAAATTCCATCATTGCAACAAAAATGGGACTCACCTTTAGCGACTATGTCGTAACAGAAGCAGGTTTTGCAAGTGAACTCGGAGCTGAAAAATTCTTCAATATCAAGTCCCGGTTTGGCAATCTTAATACAAATGCAGTTGTTATAGTAGCAACAATACGTGCCCTTAAGCATCACGGAGGTCTAAAACTTCCGGAATTGCTTAAAGAAGATTTAGCTGCTCTTAAAAATGGATTTGATAACCTTGACAAGCATATCGAAAATATGAGGTATTATGGTTTTAATCCAGTGATTTCAATAAATAAATTTGATACAGATACTGAATCAGAAATTGATTTGCTTATGGAGCACTGTAATTCGCAAAATGTTCTTGTCGCTCTTAATGAATCCTGGTCGAAGGGGGGCGAAGGCGCCATTGAACTGGCTAATCTTGTAGTTTATGCTGTAAACGACGGTCCAATTGGTTTAAAGACACTTTACGATCTTGAATGGTCCTTTGAAAAGAAGATTGAAACCATAGCCACAAGAATGTATGGTGCCGATCATGTTGAATATACTGTACTAGCCAATAAGCAACTTAAAAAGATAGTAGAACTCGGTCTGGGAAATCTGGCCGTATGCATTGCAAAAACACAGAAATCTCTTTCAGACAACGAGCATAAAAAGGGTTGTCCCAGAGGATTCACTTTCAAAATCAGGGAAGTTGAACTCTCTTCCGGAGCAGGCTTTATAGTACCCATTGCAGGTACGATAATGCGTATGCCGGGTCTGCCATCGAATCCTTCTGCCGAAAAAATGGACATTGATAGAAATGGTAAAATATCAGGTCTTTTCTAGAATATTATTTTATTCTGCATTATTCATGAAGAAGATAAAAGACACAAGTAAAAAGATAAAAGTTAGGCATTTGCAAATTTTTTTAACTATTTTTTTGTATAAGTGATTTTTATGATTGTTTTTTATAATGTTTTGAACCTTTTGTCTTTAGCCTTTTGTCTTTTGTCTTTTTTTCGGTTTATGAATTAATCAGATTATATGACTAACGGCATTGATTTACAACATTTTTAAGATTGGTAGTTACACAATTTACTATCTTCGTTTTAAGAACTTATAGATAAGTTACGTGACTCTTCAGATGAATTTAAAACCTTTTCTATAATCTAAAGTTGTATTCTTCATAATAGCTTTAAAATTACGGTTAATACAAAGTTCAAAGAATCCTGCTAAACCGGGTTGGCTGCTGTTTAGTAATTAAACATTTCCGTCGGATTTGAAAAAATAAATATCTTTTTATCCGATTTTTTTTTATACTTTGTCAATCATATTAAATTGCCAACTCATGAAAAAAGTACTATCAGTTTTCCTGTCTTTATTACTGTATTCATCAACATTATTTGTTACAGCACAACAGAATCTAAATGCATTCCCATTCCGGAATACTTCCCTTTCCCTTGAGGAAAGAGTCAATGATCTTATTTCCAGGATGACTCTCCAGGAAAAAGCCGATCAGCTTCTTTACACCGCTCCGGCAATCACCCGGTTAGGTATCCCAGCCTATAATTGGTGGAATGAAGCATTGCACGGAGTCGCCAGAGCAGGTTATGCCACAGTATTTCCTCAATCAATCACTATTGCCAATTCCTGGGATGAAGGATTGATGTACAATGTTGCAAATGCCATTTCTGATGAAGCAAGGGCAAAATACCATGAATTCCAGAGAAGAGGCAAAACAGGTATATATCAGGGGCTTACATTCTGGTCGCCAAATATAAATATTTTCCGCGATCCACGATGGGGAAGAGGTCATGAGACATATGGTGAAGATCCATTTCTTACCGGAAGAATGGGTTATGAATTTGTAAAGGGTATGCAGGGCGATGACCCAAAATACCTTAAGACAGTAGCCACAGCTAAACATTATGCTGTACATTCCGGTCCCGAATCATTGCGGCACTCATTTAATGCAAAGGTCAGTGAGATTGATCTGCGGGAGACATACCTGCCTGCATTTCGCACTCTTATTATGGATGCTGGTGTTTATTCAATTATGGGTGCTTATAATATGTTCAGGGATTATCCATGTTGTGCTAACCCGATATTATATGGGATACTTAGGAATGAATGGGGTTTTAAAGGCTATATTGTTTCTGACTGCTGGGCTATTTCTGATTTTTATAAGTACACTCACTACGCAAAAGATGCAGCAGAAGCTGCGGCTCAGGCTGTTAAAGCAGGTACTGATCTGGAATGCGGATATGACTACAAGAATCTTTTAACCGCAATTGACAGAGGCATTCTGACGGAGGCTGATATTGATATCGCCGTTAAAAGAGTATTTACAGCTCGTTTTAAACTTGGAATGTTTGACCCTGATGAAATCGTTCCGTATGCTCAGATCCCCTTCTTTGTGAATTGTTCTGATTATAACAATTCTTTATCACGGCAGTCTGCACAAAAGTCAATAGTACTTCTGAAGAATAAAAACAATATACTTCCTCTTAATAAAGAGATTAAGACGATTGCAGTAATTGGTCCGAATGCTGATAATTTTGAATCTCTGATCGGCAATTATAATGGTATACCAAGAGATCCGGTTACAGTTCTTAAAGGCATTACAAATAAGGTGACACCAGATACCAGAATAATTTATACAGAGGGAAGTGACCTTGCAAACGGTATTCATAATTTAATCCCCATACCTTCGAGGTACATCGTTACGGAAGATGGAAGACAGGGTGCTTTTGGAGAGTATTATAATAACAGGGATATGAAAGGAGAACCTGTTTTCACAAGAGTTGATGACCAGATCAATTTTTACTGGGAACATCTGTCACCAAGAGCTGACATGCCTGATGATAATTTTGGGATAAAATGGACAACATGGCTTGTCCCTCCTGTTTCAGGGACATATGCACTTGGCAGTTGGGGTTCGTCGAATTATGAAGTTTGGCTTGATGGTAAAAAGATAATTTCATCAATGAATGAGCATCATGCTTTCCATATTGAAGTACCAGCTGAATTAGAGGCGGGTAATAAGTATAAAATTGAGGTTCTTTACAAGAATTACGCAGGAGATGCTGATATGAAACTTTTATGGGCACCTCCAAGACCGGATCTTATTGCAAAGGCAGTTAAGGCTGCAAAAGAGGCTGATGTTGTGGTTCTTGTCCTGGGTCTTTCGCAGCGCCTCGAAGGAGAAGAAATGGCAATTAAGATTGATGGATTTAGCGGAGGTGATCGTACAAACCTGAATCTGCCAGCTGTTCAGGAAGAACTCCTTAATGCAGTTACAGCTACAGGGAAACCTGTTATTGTTGTACTCACCAATGGTGGTGCTTTATCGGTTAATAATGCCCAGAAGAAAGCAGATGCAATATTACTTGCAGGGTATGGCGGTCAGCAGGGAGGAAATGCAGTTGCAGATGTTCTCTTTGGCGATTATAATCCGGCAGGCAGACTTCCTGTAACATATTATAAATCAATAGATCAAATTCCTGCATTTGAGAATTATGATATGGCTGGTAAAACTTACAGATTCTTTAAGCAGGAGCCACTTTATCCATTTGGTTATGGGCTTAGCTATACAACATTTAAATACAGCGATTTATCAGTTCCGGCAAGTGCTGTTGCAGGGGAAAATGTTACTGTTAAAGTTACTGTGACAAATACTGGTAATATTGCTGGTGATGAGGTTGTTGAACTTTACATTACTGATGAAAAAGCATCCACTCCCAGACCTATCCGGTCGCTTGAAGGTTTTGTAAGGGTATCGCTTAAGCCCGGAGAGAGCAAAGTGGTGGACTTTACACTTTATCCCCGACAGTTTTCAATTATCAATAACAAACTAAAAAGGGTGATCGAACCAGGCTATTTTTCAATTTCAGTGGGCGGAAAGCAGCCTGGATTATCCGGATATCTCGATCCTCAGTTCACCCAGGTTATTACCAGCAGGATCAGGTTAACAGGGAAAGAGATGGGTTTTGCGAATTGATGATTGAGTATTTTATATTGTAAAACTAATATTTCACTCTCAACTTCCGGAGGAGGCATGATTAATTTATCGCTTTTGTATCCTAAATAAAACATTAATAGTGACAGTCTCATTTGAATAATTATTTTTGTTAGATATAATTAAAAATGATGCAGGAAGAAAACAATCTCCTCCAAAAGCGTGTAAATCTTTTTGACGGTATTTCAATTGTCGCAGGAGCTATGATTGGTTCCGGTATTTTTATAGTTAGTGCTGATATAGCTCGAAATGTAGGATCTCCCGGTTGGTTAATGGTGGTCTGGGTTATCACCGGAGTTATTACCATAATAGGTGCCTTAAGCTATGGAGAACTTGCATCTATGATGCCGCAGGTAGGAGGTCAGTATGTTTACCTTAGGGAGGCATATCACCCCCTTATAGGATTTCTTTTTGGATGGACTACATTCCTCGTTATTCAGTGCGGATCCATTGCTGCTGTGGCCGTTGCATTTGCGAAATTCAGTGGGGTACTTTTCCCGTGGATATCCGAAAAGAATATTTTGTTTCACCTGGGTCCCCTAAATGTAAACTCCACAATGGTGGTTGCCATTGCTATGATCTCATTTCTTACATGGCTAAATACAAGAGGTATTGTTACTGGAAAAACAGTTCAGAATTTCTTTTCATCGACCAAAGTGATTGCACTATTCGGATTCATCGCTGTTGGATTTCTTGCCACAAAAAGTATTAATTCCCTTGAAATAAATAAAGAGGTCTTTTGGCATGCCAGTCAGGTAGGTGCCGGAAACCAGATTATGCCTCTTATCGGATTCAGCCTTATTGCTGCTATCGGAACCGCTCTGGTTGGTTCTTTGTTTGCTTCCGATGCCTGGTACAATGTAACTTATCTGTCAGGGGAGGTGATCAATCCGAAGCGGAATGTCCCTTTAAGCCTCTTCTTTGGAACACTTATTGTTTCAGTTATTTATCTTTTGACAAACTTTATCTATATCAAGATATTACCTCTTTCAGGGTCACCTGATGGCATAGATGCGCTGAGTCGAGGGATCCAGTTTGCAACCGACGACAGGGTGGCAACCTCAGCTATGAATGTTGTATTTGGAGACTATGCCGCGATTATTATGGCAATTTTTATCATGATTAGTACATTCGGGTGTAATCATGGTCTCATAATGGCTGGTCCAAGAGTGTACTATGCAATGGCAAAGGACGGCCTTTTTTTCAAAAAGGTAGGTAAGATCAACAAACAGGGTGTACCTGGATTCGCTATAATTGTTCAGGGTATCTGGGCTGTATTGCTTTGCTTGTCAGGAACATATGGTAATCTTCTGGATTATGTGATATTTGCTGTTTTATTATTCTTCTCAATCACTATTCTGGCTATTTTTATTCTGAGAGTAAAACGACCGGATATTCCCAGGCCCTACAAAGCATTCGGATACCCGGTTATACCTGCTATATATGTTCTGACAACTCTGTTTATTATGGTCATTCTGTTGATCTACAAACCGAATTACACTTTCCCGGGTTTGGGAATAGTCCTCCTTGGTATTCCGGTCTTCTACCTGTGGAGAAAAAATATTAAGAATCCAGAGAACAATGAAGAAACAATATCATAATCGCTCGTGAGCTTAATATCTTTATGAACCATGGTTGCTTTACGCTATTATTAAGTGTAATATTTACACTTAATAGAATAATTTAAAGTTATCTGTAACTTGCAAGAAAATCTCAAATCATGAAAAAGAAATTAATTATCCTGTCAGTTTCATTTGCTCTTCTTTGCGGATGTACAACAAAAGAATCAATCAATCGGGAGGTGGAATATGGGACAATCCAGAATCCGTCTGCGGAATTAACCGATGGGTCTGTTGTAAAGGGCTGGACCTTTGATACCCGGGCTAGAAATTCAATACACTTCTATGATAATGTTGCGCAGCATGGCACAAAAAGCCTGTTTATCAGCGCCGACAGATTTGCCAGTGGCAGATGGACGTCTAAAGTTCTGCTTAAACCATGGTCGCAATACCGATTTTCAGGGTGGATTAAGACTGAAAACCTGGTTTCAGCAAGCGGTAAAGGGGCGGGGTTCAGGATGGATGGACTCGATGCTGAACTAACAGGATTTACCGGAACTAATGACTGGACAAAGGTTACCTATGAGTTTGAAACAGATAATAATGATTGTGTGACTATCTCGTGTGTTCTTGATATTGAGAGAAATGCAAAAGGAAGAGTATGGTTCGATAATATGAGTATGGAACATATTTCATATGAAAAAATAGTTACGGATGTTAAGATAAATACTTCGGTCAGGTCCGGACCAATGCCGATTTATATTTACGGACAGTTTATAGAGCATCTCGGACGTTGCATATATGGAGGAATATGGGCCGAAATGATCGAGGACCGGAAATTCTGGTTTGTACCCGGAACAAGAGAATCTGTGTGGAGAATATCAGGAGACAGAGACCTGATGTCGATAGATACAAGAGAAGCTTTCACTGGTGCACATACACCTGTATTAACAGCTGACGGAGAGAATAAGGCAATCATGGTACAGGAAAACCTTGGAATGAAGGAGAATCTCAATTACAATGGAAGAATTGTTCTCAAAGCAACAGCTGGCATTCAGAATGCCATGATATCTCTTAAATGGGACGATAAGACAGAGGTGGTTGAGATATCAGATCTGACTAACAAATATGCCACTTATGACCTTAATTTCAAATCGACTGGTCTGGTTCATGATGCAGTACTCTCCATTGAACCGGTAGGTAAAGGTAAATTGTGGGTAGGAACTGTCTCTCTCATGCCATCAGATAATGTTGATGGTTTCAGGGCTGATGTACTTGCATTGCTTCGTGAGCTTAATTCACCTGTTTACAGATGGCCGGGGGGAAATTTTGTGAGTGGTTATACCTGGAGAGATGGTATCGGAGAAAGGGATAAGCGTCCGCCACGCAAAAATCCGGCATGGCAGGGAGTTGAAGCTAATGATGTAGGTATTCATGAATTCATGAAGCTATGCGAACTGATTAATACTGAGGCATATATTGCAGTTAACGCAGGACTGGGAAACGCTGATGAGGCTATGGCCGAGGTGCAGTATACAAATGGGAGTGAGGATACCCCGATGGGTAAACTTCGTGCAGCAAACGGTCACGCGAAGCCATGGAAGGTTAAATGGTGGTCGATCGGTAACGAAATGTATGGTAACTGGCAACTCGGACATATGTCTACGGAACAGTTTGTTGTAAAAAATAATGAATTTGCCGATAAAATGCGATTGATCGATCCATCAATAAAATTAATTGCAGTTGGTGATCTGGGTGACTGGGATAAGATGGTACTGGCGAACTGCTCTGATAAAATGGACTATATAAGTGAACATTTCTATAAGCAGGATTATCACGGCGGTGGTCTGATGACTCACGTAAAACAGATACCCGATGCTATCAGGCAAAAGGCCGTGGCGCACAGGGAGTACAGGAAAACAATACCTGCTCTTGAGGGGAAAGATATCCGGATCTGTATGGATGAATGGAACTATTGGTATGGGCCACATATTTACGGAGAGCTTGGGACAAGATATTTCTTCAGGGATGCTATGGGTATTGCAGCAGGTTTAAATGAATATTCAAAGAATTCAGATATTATCTATATGGCCAATTATGCCCAGACAGTAAACGTGATCGGATGTATTAAAACAAATACAACTCATTCTGTTTTTGATGCAACAGGTCAGGTACTGAAGCTTTATCGTCATAAATTCGGATTTGTACCGGTGGAAATCGGTGGTGAAACCCGTCCTCTTGATATTGGGGCAACATTGACTTCAGGAGGAGATACCTTAACCATATCAGTGGTTAATCCAACATGGGAATCATTGGAGTTTCCTCTTTCAATCACAGGGAGCAATCCTGAAGAAGCTACTGAGATATGGAGGGTTACTGCTCCTGATGATATGTCAACAAATGAACCTGGCAGAGAACCATCAGTTATTATTGAAGGACCGGAAACTGCAAGTTTTAACAATAAGATAAAAGTCGGCCCTGCTAGTATAACTATATTCCGCTTTCCTCTGAAAAGTGAATAAGGGCTTTCACAGGTACTTACTAAAATAAGAGTATAAAAAGCAAATAACTTTTTATGTTTCCGGAGGCGTTTATAGAGAGAATTGCAGGTCAGAAAACAATTGATTCAGATATTCTTCTGAAAGCTCTTGGAGAACCTTCCTCTGTAAGTATAAGAATAAACAGATCAAAATGGCGTAAGGCTCCACAGGATGGAGAGAATGTGCCCTGGTGCGAAACAGGGTTTTATCTGCATGAAAGGCCCTCATATACACTTGATCCGCTTTTTCACGCTGGGTGTTATTATCCTCAGGAGGCTTCAAGTATGTTCCTTGAAGAAGCAATTAAGCAGACAGCCGGGACGTTAGGGAAAGTCAGGGTGCTTGATCTGTGTGGCGCTCCAGGAGGTAAAAGCACTCATCTAGCTGATTTAATCAGTGCCGACGGATTATTGATAGCTAATGATGTAATACGGTCGAGAGCAGTAACCTTGGCGGAAACTGTAACAAAATGGGGCAAAGGAAATACGTTGGTAACCCAGAGCGATCCTGCTCTGTTTGGAAGATTATCAGGGTATTTTGACATTATCCTTGTTGATGCTCCCTGCTCGGGAGAAGGGATGTTCAGGAGCGGCACCGCTCTCAAGGAATGGTCAGTCCGGAATACACTTCATTGCGCCGAAAGGCAGAAAAGGATCCTGATGGATGTCTGGCCTGCTTTGAAAGAAAACGGAATCCTGGTTTATAGTACCTGCACTTTTAATCCCGGAGAAAATGAAGAAAACATAAAATGGCTTATCGGAAAGCATGAAGCTGAGATTATTCGTTTAAATATAACTGAATTTAAAGGGATTACAGAAATCGATTACCAGGGAATTTACGGTTATGGTTTTTATCCGGATAAGATAAGAGGTGAAGGTTTCTTTATTTCGGTTATCAGGAAAACCAGTAAACAGGAAACATATCGATTAAGGAGCCAGGTAAAAAATATTCTGAAGCCGGGTAAGGCAGATTTGGATATTGCAGGTAACTGGACTAATATTTCTAAAGACCGGCTGTTAAAATGGGGAGATGAAGTTTTTGCAGTTCCATGTGGTTTCGATGATTATCTTCATCTATTTCATAATCTGAAAATTGTTAAAGCAGGAACGAAACTATTTGCAGTTAAGAAAAATAATTTTCTTCCTTCCCACGAACTTGCATTATCGGACAAGTTACTTACAGATGCTTTTCCCCGGGAGGAAATTGATCTTTCCAGGGCAATATCATATCTCAGACGTGATAATTTTGCACTCACTGATGCTCCGAGAGGTTGGAATATATTAACTTACAGAGGTATTAATTTGGGATTCGTAAATAATATAGGAAGCAGGGTGAATAACTATTTTCCTGTTGAGTGGCGAATAAGAATGAATTGGTCTGAGTCAGGAGTCGAAAATATAATAAAATGGAATAATAATTGACTTGCTCTGATGGTAAAAAATATTTCAGGAGTAGTACTGGCCGGAGGTGCCAATAAAAGATTCAATGGCATTACAAAGGCAAATATTGTTTTTAATGGCAGGACAATAATTTCGAGAATATTAGATACAATTGGTAATGTTTTTGATGAGATCATTATTGTATCCAACACACCTGAAGAGTTTAAGGAGTACTCCGGTCTAAAAATTGTTGGCGATACATTTTTAAAGGCAGGACCTCTTGGTGGCATACATGCCGGACTGAAATCTTCTTCAAAAGAAGCGATTTTTATATTTGCCGGGGATATGCCTCTTATTGATGAGAGGCTTATTGTCAGACAAATAGAATTCTATAACAATAATGAATGTTCCATTCTGATACCGGTTATTAACCAGTATATTGAACCTTTGCATTCAATATACAATAAATCCATTATAAGGACTCTTGAAGAATATCTTTCCGGAGATCACGATTATGCTGTTAGAGAATTTATTAAAATCGTGAACTTCAGATACATGCAACTGGAAGATTCAACAGAAAACAAATATGCTTTCACTAACATTAATTCGCCATTGGATATATCATTTGTGGAAAAAATACTGACCATGCGTGAACTTAAATAACAAAATTGTTAGCCATTTTGCTGTTCATCCCGGCAATTAGTTTTACTATTTAAAATTTACTATTTTTATGGTTGAAAAAAACTATATGTTATGAAGAGAGCACCATTTTTTATCCTTATGATCGCATTGTTATTTTCAGCTTGTAAGAGATTTAGCAAGTATGAAGGAGTTGCTTTTACAGAAAAGGAACCCCGCGATTGGGAAAACCCGGAAGTATTTAATATAAACAAGGAGGATCCGCATGCAACACTTATAAGTTTCCCTGATGAGCAGAGCGCACAGGAAGCAATAATTACAAAATCAACAAATTATATTTCACTTGATGGAACATGGAAGTTCAACTGGGTTAAGAGAGCCGATCAGAGGCCTTACTGGTTTTTTAAAGATGATTTTGATGTGCGTGACTGGAATGATATTGAAGTGCCTTCTAATTGGGAAATGAAAGGATATGGTATCCCTATATACGTAAATATAACTTATCCATTCATAAAGAATCCCCCATTTATACAACACGAATGGAATCCGGTTGGTTCATATAAGAGGACTTTTGAGGTTCCTTCTGTATGGAAAGACAAAGAGATCTTCCTCCACTTTGGTGCAGTAAGTTCGGCATTTTATGTATGGGTAAATGAGGAGATGGTTGGATATAGCCAGGAGAGTAAAACTCCGGCTGAATTCAATATTACAAAATATCTAAAAAGAGGAAGAAACTCTGTTGCAGTTGAGGTATATCGCTGGAGCGATGGTAGTTATCTTGAAGATCAGGATTTCTGGAGGCTGAGTGGAATCCAGAGAAGCGTCTTTCTTCATGCACGCCCCAAAACTTATATAGAAGATTTTTTTGCTGTTGGCGATCTTGAAAATGATTATACTGATGGCCTTCTTAACCTTAATGTCAAATTAAAAGGTTCTGATGGAGAATTCTTTGTTGACGCTTCTCTTTATGAAGGGAGTCAGAAACTATTCACAGAAACTAAAGGGGTTGAATTAGCAGATAATAATATAGCTGTTGATTTTACAAAAAATATTCCTGCAGTAAAAAGATGGTCGGCAGAAAAGCCAAATCTTTATTCATTAGTTATTTCGCTAAAAGATAAGAATGAAAATATTCTTGAGAGCGTAAGCTCAAAAATTGGATTCAGAACAGTTGAAATTGTTAATTCACAGCTTCTTGTAAATGGCGTTGCTATTTATATCAAGGGGACTAACCTGCACGAGCATAATGAATATACCGGACACGTTATTGATGAAGCTACAGTGTTGAAGGATATCAGGGTGATGAAAAGTAACAATATAAACGCTGTAAGAACATCACACTATCCGCAACAGGAGTTCTGGTATGAGATGTGTGATAAATATGGGCTCTATCTTGTTGATGAAGCTGATATCGAATCACATGGAATTGGATATAATAAAGATGTAACACTGGCGGATAAACCGGAATGGAAAGCAGCTCATATTGACAGATTGAAGCGTATGGTGGAAAGGGACAAGAATCATCCGTCGGTGATTATCTGGTCGATGGGAAATGAAGCAGGTGATGGTCATAACTTTCTGGAGGGCTACAATTTCATTAAAGGACGCGATGCAACAAGGCCAGTCTCATACGAACGCGCAGAGAAGAGTACAAATGCTCCCGAGAGGCATACCGACATATGGGGAGATATGTACGCCCCTATTGGATATATAGAATCCTATGCTAAAGATGATAAGAAGGACAGACCTATGATACTGGTTGAATATGCCCATGCGATGGGTAATTCTACCGGAAACCTTCAGGATTATTGGGACGTTATTGAGAAATATCCAAAATTGCAAGGTGGATTTATCTGGGATTGGGTTGATCAGGGTCTTGTAAAGACAACCGACAGTGGTGAAAAATACTGGGCATATGGTGGTGATTATGGAGAGGCCGGTATTCCATCTGATGGTAATTTCTGCCTGAATGGACTGGTATGGCCTGACAGAACTCCACATCCGGGACTTGCTGAAGTAAACAAAGTATATCAGTATATTGGTTTTGAAGCCATTGATCTTAAAGAAGGGCTTGTCAGGATCACTAACAAATATGATTTTACGAACCTGTCAGAGTTCAACTTTGAATGGGAAGTTGTCTCCGATGGCATTGTACTACAATCTGGTAATATTCCAATCCCCGACATCAAACCTAAAAAGGAATTAGCTGTAATGATCCCAGTTGATAAGATTGATCCTGCACCGGGGGCTGAATACTTCCTCAATATATGGGTATCAAGAAGTGATGAATGGAATTATGTCCCTGGAGATCACGTTTATGCTTCGTCTCAGTTTAAACTACCTGTTGAAGGTAAAATATTGCTGGCAAAACGTGATGGACTTGCTGTTCTGCAGACCAATACTGTGGGCAAGAAGCTGGAAGTAAGTGGTACAGATTTGAGGTTGGTTTTCGACCTTGAAAAGGGAAGATTGGAATCATACGCTTACAAAGGAAGAGAGCTTCTTAAGGAAGGTCCGGAACCCGATTTCTGGAGACCGCCTACAGATAATGATTATGGTTATAACATGAACAGATCACTGAGTGTCTGGAAGAAAGCAGGTGAAAGAACAATTGTTACAAACGCAAGTATCACTCAGCCTGATCTGGGTAAAGTAGTTGTAACCTTTACATATGATATTACAGGTTCTGAAGGAGAAAAAATTGCCGGTTATGCAACTTCCTATACCATATTCGCATCTGCTGATATTTTAATTAAGAACCAGTTCTCAAAAATTTCAGATAAAATACCGGAAATCCCAAGGATGGGAATGCAGATGCAGCTTCCGGGCCAGTTTGTAAATCTTAAATGGCTTGGACGCGGACCTCACGAAAATTACGTTGACAGAAAATCTTCTGCTTATGTTGGACTTTATGAAAGTACTGTTGCCGATCAATATGTTCCCTATATCAGACCACAGGAAAACGGATATAAGACGGATACACGATGGCTAACATTAACTGATGAAAATGGGTCCGGAATCCTTGTAAGTGGTGATCCTCTGATCTGTTTTGCTGCACTGAATAATATTCACGACGATTTTGAATCACCCGGAAAATTATCAGCCTTCAGAAAAGATGCAATAACTGCAAATACTCATACTGTTGATATAAAGCCTCGCGACCTGGTAAATCTGAATATTGACATGGGCCAGATGGGTGTTGGTGGAGATAACTCATGGGGTGCAAGGATTCATCCTCAATATCGGCTTCTTGATAAAAAGTATGAATATTCATTCAGAATAAGACCTGTAGTGAAAGATGATGATATTCTGAAACTGGCTAAAGAGAAATTTTGAAGTATATTCGGATTTCTCAGTGACTCTCTGTATTCCCTCTGTGGCTTTCAGAGTAACAAAAAAATAAACTTACATTGAGAGAAACAGACCTGCCTTCCGAAACTGCAGTGCAGGCAGGGAATGCATAGTCTCTTCGTCTCTCAGTCTCCCCATCTCCCTCTCTCCCACTCTTCTTCTCATATCTCCTCATAAAAGTAGGCCATCTTCTCGTCGGCATCATCCCATGTATAAATCTTTTTATTACTGTTCAGGATGTAATAATTTAGCAATGCAAAATCGCCTGCACACATTGTTGTATGTACAAACAGAAAGAGTGAGAAACTCCATTTCCATAACCCCGGCAGAAGAAAAACAAGAAGTGTAAGGACTACACTTATAATTATGAAGGGCATAATAGCAACAACTTTAAACTGAAAAGGTGTAGCGACATACCTATGAGCTGTAACATAAAAGAGATATTGTTTTAAATCCATTCCGACCCGTATATTTTTTGCACCTGATATGTAATAGGGTAATATGTGTAATAATTCATGCACAGGGATGCAGAGTACAGGAAGAATTATTAATCCCAGGACCGAATGGAACAAAATGTTAACCAAAGGGAAATATCCTGCAATATTTATTCTCACGGTTACTGCGAATCCAAGAAAAATAATGCAAACTGACCAGAAGAAAAGAGTTAAACCTGTTTTTTTCTTAATGTTTTTAAAAATGAATTCAAAAAGATCATGATAAGAAATTGCAAGGATCTGTCTGAATCTGGTTTGATCGTTAAGATCTTCCACCTGTAATGCCATATAAAGTGCTTTCCTCAAATTTAGCTTATAGAGACAGCTTAACAAAGGAAATAATGAACAAAAACATGATACACCCGGCACCCGGCACCTTAATATTATTAATCAGGAAGGTTTAGTCGTTGAACGATCTCCTTGAACCGGGGATCGTTGAGCAACGGTTTAAAATAGAGATCTGCTTCCAGCCATGGCATGAAATCTCCATGTAGTTGATATACTCTTTCAAGCGAGTTGATAGCCTTATCATTATCTCCCAGTGCAGCATAAACCTCAGCCAGTCCCCATGCATACCCCCACGAATCGGGGTACTTTTCCATACTTGCTGCAATTTCGAGAGTTTTATCTTTCTGGCGGTAACTGATAAAGATATCGTACTCGTAACCTTCTATTATGCTTGTCATTGCTAGTAACTTTTATATTACAAACTTCAGTGCTGATTTATATGTCACTATCAAAATTAAACTTTAGTCTATTTAAAAGCAAAATTATTTCATGAAATGGTTAGACAAACTTTTTAAGACTACATTGAACCAATTTCAAATTATTGTTCATTTTTTGAACTTTTCAGTTGGTTTATTAAATGGCCTATAATTTGATACATTTGTATAAACAATCTATTTGTGAGACTCATTTCTTTAATATTGTTGGTCTTTTTATCTGTAGCTGATATCTCAGGACAGAGAGATACATTAAAGTCTCAGAATGATACTCTGCCTGATAAGTTCTATCTGTTACAGAATGTAAATAGAGATGGGATATCAATGCCGGAAGTTGATATTAAAGAGGTGACTGTGGTAGCCAGGCCAAGAAGAGCGAGGCGAAATGAATATCGTAAGTATGAAAGACTGATTTATAATATTAAGAGAGTTTATCCCTACGCATTAATGGTGAGGTTAAGGCTGACTCAGGTTAATGAAGATTTGAAAAACATTACAAATGAAAAGGAGAGGAAGAATTATATTAAAAAAGTAGAAAAAGATGTGTTTGGTGAATATGAAGATGATATGAGGAATATGACTATTACTCAGGGCAGACTCATGATAAAGTTGATAGACAGAGAAACCCAAAACACTTCTTATACGTTGATTAAGGAATACCGGGGTTGGTTTACCGCTGCTTTCTGGCAGGGGATTGCCCGAATTTTCGGAACTAATCTTAAGGATGAATTTGACGCTTATGGTGAGGATGCTCTGATAGAATTGATTATCAGAGAAATTGAGGCAGGAAGGTTATAAGATTAAAATAAAAAACTGATTTGTAAAAATGAAACGGATTTTTATTGCATTGAAAATTGATCCGGAAGTACCACTTCTGAAAATAATTTCATCGCTAAAATCTGACTTAATCATCGAAAAAATCAAATGGACCAGCATTGATAATATCCATATTACATTGGCTTTTCCAGGCAATACCGAAGAAAAAGATATTGAGATTATCAAAGCGATGTTAACGGAAAAATGTGAAGGATTTGGGAAGTTTGAACTGATTATCAAAGGAGCTGGAGTTTTTAAAAACCTGAGTGACCCACGTGTAATTTGGGTCGGAATTGAACTATCTGAAAAATTATTTCAACTAAATAATGTAATTATCAAAGGATTGAGAGATGCAGGTTCAAATATTGAGTACAGACCCTTTAAACCTCATTTGACAATAGGTCGTATAAAATATATTAATAACAAAACGGCGCTTAAAACATATACAGACAAATATCAAAACACAGAAATCCAGAGATTTCAGGTCAAGGAAGTCATTCTTTACGAAAGCATCCTTAAGCAAACAGGTCCGGTTTATAACCCAATTTGCAATTTCAAATTGTAGAAAATTTAGTTTTCCCCTGAACCCTGCGCTCCCGCTTTGCGGGATTTCGTCGTTTCGCTCCTCAACCTGTGCCCTGAGCCCCTATACTCCTTGCCCTTTTAGAATAATTCCAATAGTTTTAATAGCAACTTCAAGATCGAACCAGAGTGACCTGTTTTCCAAATAAAAAAGGTCATAATCAACTCTTTTTATCATTTCTTCAACATCGGAAGCATATCCATATTTTACCTGTCCCCATGAAGTTATTCCGGGTTTGACATCTTGAAGCAATTTGTATTGAGGTACTATTATTAAAATCCGGTCAATAAAATATTGCTGCTCAGGTCGTGGACCAACAAGCGACATTTCTCCCTTCAGGACGTTAATGAAATTTGGTATCTCATCAAACTTATGTTTTCTCATAAACCGTCCAACAAATGTTATTCTTTTATCCTTTCTGTCTGAAAGAAGGGGCACACCCTCCTCTGTTCCAAAATGCATTGACCTGAATTTGTAAATAAAGAATGGGTTTCCAAACCTGCCAATCCGTTTCTGTGAATAGATGACAGGACCTTTGCCGCTGATCTTTATGGCAATCGCAAGTAGCAGTATAACAGGGATCAACAGAATCAGCAATAGAAGCGAAATAGAATAATCAATTATTGATTTAATAGTAACATACAAATAGTTTCTTCCAATACTCATAATATAAAAATACAAAAATAAATGAGTATAAATTCTTACTATAGCTGTATTACAATTTTTATATTTTTGTCACGGTAAATATTCTATTCCAAATATCAGATGACAGATAATTTTGAAGCAAAGGGTAAACGAAAGAAACTTGTAGCAGATCTAAGACGAAAAGGAATTGTTGATGAAGAGGTATTAAGAGCCATTGATAAAGTTCCACGGCATCTTTTTATGGACCCTGCATTTCTCATACATGCTTACACTGATAAAGCTTTTCCTATTACATCTGGTCAGACAATATCGCAACCTTATACTGTGGCAATCCAATCAGCCCTGCTTAGAGTGAAAAAGAGAGATAAAATTCTTGAGATAGGTACTGGCTCCGGCTATCAGGCTGCCATACTTGCTGAGATGGGAGCGAAAGTTTATACTATTGAACGCTTCAGGGAGTTATTTATTAAAGCCCGGCATACTCTTACATCAATGGGTTATTCAATAGATTTCTTTTATGGTGACGGTTATGATGGAAAACCACAATATGGCCCTTTCGATGGAATTATTATTACTGCAGCCGCTCAGGAGGTACCTCAGACACTACTTCAGCAACTTAAAACCGGAGGGAGACTAATAATACCGCTTGGCAATTTCGATTCGCAGGTTATGACAGTCGTGGAGAAAACGGATATTGATACCTTTGAGTATTCCGAGCATGGAACTTTTGCCTTTGTACCGATGCTCAAAGGAATTGTTAACGGACAATAATTTTACTATGAAAACATATAAATTCGTCTTTTCACCTATTGATGTTAATACTTATATTTTAGCAGATAGTTCAGGCGATTGTGCCATTATTGATTGCGGTTGTTATAATAAAAATGAATTTGAGAGACTTGAAAGTTTTATAAAGGATAAAAATTTCAATCCGGTATTGTTATTAAATACACATTGCCACCTTGATCATATTTTTGGAAATAGATTCATGCTGGATAGATATAGTCTGAAAACCTTTTCCAGTGAGTATGAGGAACCAAATAGAAAAAACTCTGTTAAACATGCAATGTTTTTTGGATTAACTATGGATAACCCTCCGGAGCCTGCAGGGTTTTTAGTTGATAATCAGGTTGTAACATTCGGAACAACAGAACTTGTTGCATTGCATGTTCCAGGTCATGCTCCTGGAAGTCTCGCATTCTATAACGAAAAAAATGATTGCGTATTTACCGGTGATGCTCTTTTTGAAGGCAGCATTGGAAGAACTGATCTTCCTGGCGGTGATTATGAGACACTTATTGAAAGTATCAGGAGTAAATTGTTTATTCTGCCTCAATCTACTGTTGTATACCCCGGGCATGGTAATGAAACAACAATTGCTGAAGAAATGAAATCAAATCCCTATCTTTCATAATATAAATTTTTCTTAACTCAAACTAATATTTTTGTTGATTAAATATAATAGAATATATGCAGTCAGATAAGTTTGTTAATCGCCATAATGGTCCACGTGATCATGAGCTGCCACAGATGCTTAAAACTATTGGCGTTAATTCCCTCGACCATTTAATTGAGAAAACAGTTCCAAAATCGATTATGCTTGAAAAGACCCTTAAGCTTCCGGCAGCAATGAGTGAATTCGAGTATCTTAATCACATCAAATCACTTGGCCAGAAGAATAAGATGTTCCGTTCATTTATCGGACAAGGTTATTATGGTGTTGCCCCTCTGTCGGTTATTATCCGGAATGTTTTGGAAAATCCTTCATGGTACACATCATATACTCCATATCAGGCTGAGATATCACAAGGCAGGCTCGAGGCACTCCTGAATTTTCAGACAATGATAATTGAACTGACAGGTATGGAGATTGCCAATGCTTCACTTCTGGATGAATCCACAGCTGCTTCAGAGGCAATGATAATGATGTTTCATGCCCGATCGAGAGCTGCTGTTAAAGCTGGTGCAAATAAGTTTTTTGTTGATGACGACATGTTTCCCCAAACACTTGATGTAATTAAAACACGTTCAAAACCGCTGGGGATTGAGTTGGTTACAGGCAAATATACTGAGGCTGTTTTTAACGAATCGTTTTTTGGGTCAATGATTCAATATCCGGCTGCTTCAGGTCAGATCAGGGATTATAAGTCGTTTACAGGTATGGCTCATGCTGAAGGTGTTTTGGTTGGAGTTGCTGCTGATCTGATGAGTCTCGCCATGATTATACCTCCTGGTGAATGGGGTGCAGATATTGTTGTGGGCTCAAATCAAAGAATGGGTCTTCCGATGAGTTTCGGAGGCCCTCACGCAGGATATTTTGCAACAAAAGATGAACTTAAACGAAACATGCCGGGGCGTATAATAGGTGTGTCGGTTGATGCACAGGGGAATCATGCCCTAAGAATGGCACTACAGACCAGGGAACAGCATATTAAGCGTGAGAGGGCAACTTCAAATATTTGTACTGCCCAGGCATTGTTAGCTACTATGTCGGGTATGTATGCCCAGTACCATGGTCAGGAAGGATTAAAAAATATTTCGAAACATATTCATAGATCAGCATGTACAATTGGCCATTCACTTAAAGCTTTGGGATACCGGCTCATAAATTCAAGATTTTTCGACACTATTAAAATCAGGCTTGACGGTAGAGTTACAACAGAAGCTATCAGGGATTTGGCACTGGAGGCAGAGATAAATTTTTACTTCCCAGATAAGTATTCGGTAATTATCAGCGCAGATGAGATAACAACTTTTCAGGAAATAAATACCATTGTTGAGATATTTGCAAAAGCCGCAGGTAAAGAGGCTGTAAGGGTTACAGGATTTTGTGATTGCAAGATTATTGGAGAAGAGTTTCTAAGGAAATCGGAATTTCTTATGGGGGGAACCTTTAACAGGTATCATAGCGAAACAGAAATGATGCGATATATAAAATTGCTCGAAAGAAAAGACTTTTCTCTCACCCATAGCATGATTTCTCTGGGGTCATGTACTATGAAGCTTAACCCTGCCAGTTCAATGTTTGCTATGAGCTGGCCTGAATTTGGTAATATTCATCCATTTGTTCCGAAAGATCAGGCACAAGGATATTACCAGGTTATGGATGAACTGGGAGAAGCTCTAAAAGAAATTACAGGATTATCAGGAATCTCATTCCAGCCTAACTCGGGTGCTGCTGGCGAATATGCCGGTTTATTGACAATTCGTGAATATCATTTGAGCAGGGGACAAGGACATAGAAATATAGCTCTGATTCCATCATCAGCTCATGGAACAAACCCTGCGAGTGCAGTTATGGCTGGTATGCAGATTGTGGTTGTTGAATGTGACGAAAAAGGCAATATAAGTGTTGAAGATCTGAAGAAAAAAGTTAAGGATAATAAAGATAATCTAGCCTGTTTTATAATCACTTATCCTTCAACGCATGGGGTTTATGAAGCTGCTGTTACTCAGATGACAGATATTATCCATGAAAACGGAGGATTGGTTTATATGGATGGTGCTAATATGAATGCACAGGTCGGATTGACAAATCCTGGTCATATTGGAGCTGATGTCTGCCATCTGAACCTTCATAAGACATTTGCTATACCTCATGGAGGAGGAGGTCCCGGAATGGGCCCAATTCTTGTTAATGATAAGCTGGCTGAATTTCTGCCTTCTCACCCGATTGTAAATACCGGAGGAAGTCATGGGACTACAGCAGTTGCTGGGGCTCCCTTCGGAAGTGGACATGTGCTAACAATTTCACATGCATATATTATGATGATGGGTTCCGCGGGATTAACCCTGGCTACAAAATATGCAATATTAAATGCAAATTATATTGCTGCTTCATTGAAAGGATGGTTTAAAACCTTGTACACAGGAACAGAAGGTTTTGTTGCACATGAGATGATTCTTGATTGCCGTAATTTTAAATCTGAAGCTGGAATTACAGAAACTGATATTGCGAAGAGGTTGATGGATTATGGATTTCATGCGCCTACTCTTTCATTCCCTGTGCATGGAACGCTAATGGTCGAGCCAACTGAATCGGAGTCACTTCATGAAATGGATAAATTTGTAATTGCCCTGAAGTCAATCTGGAATGAGATACAGGAAATTAAGGATGGGAAAGCGGATAAAGAGGATAATGTTTTGCATAATGCACCTCATACTGTTAATGTTATAACAGCAAACCAATGGCACCATGCCTATGATCGGCAGAAAGCAGCTTTCCCTCTTGAATGGGTTGTTGAGAATAAGTTCTGGCCCACAGTAGGTCGGATCGACGATGGTTATGGCGATCGTAACCTTGTTTGCACCTGCGATCCGATCGATTCTTACAGGATGGAGGTAATGAAGAAATAAATTATTACTTTTATTATTTTGAATTTATCTGATAAATATTATGCGCAATTCTTCATGGAATGATCTGTTAGCTCTTATTGAAGGAAAGAAACTTAGCTATCAGCCGGTAGGATTTATTATTGACAGCCCGTGGATCCCGGGTTGGTATGGGATAGCAAACATTGATTACTATTCATCAGATAAATACTGGTTTAAATCTAACCTGAAAGCTGTTAACTCTTTCCCTGATGTATGGTTTATGCCCGGATTCTGGTCGGAATATGGGATGTGTACCGAACCATCAGCATTTGGCTCAAAAATGATATTTCTTGAGAAAAACCTTCCTCATGCTGAAAAGATTCTATCAGGAATAGTAGAGGCAGATTCTCTTCCCCAACCTAATGTTAAAACTGATGGATTGTTACCATTTATGATCAACCGTCTGAAAAACAATCAAGAAGCTATCATAAATTCAGATCATCAGATAAGGTTTGCTGTTGCAAGGGGCCCGTTAAATATTGCGAGCTTCCTAATGGGGACTACAGAATTTATGATGGCTATTGTAATGGATCCCGATGGTACCCATTATCTTCTTAATAAGATTACTAATTTTATATGTGACTGGTTAGCATGGCAGAAGGATTGCTTCCCCTCAATAGAAGGTGTTCTGATATTAGATGATATTATTGGGTTTGTAGGAGAGGTTGAATTCAGTGAATTTGTCATCCCGTATTTCAAAAAAATCTTTAGAAGCACAGATGCTAAAGTAAGGTTTCTTCATAACGATGCACAGGGACTAATAACAGCAAGAAATATTAAGGAAATGGGAGTAAATATGTTCAATTTTTCTTATGAACACGCTCTTGGTGAGGTACGTGAGCTGGCTGGTCCCGATGTTATTCTTGTTGGTAATATTCCCCCTCGTGATATTCTTTCTGCTGGTACTCCGGAGCAGGTCAAAGCTTCTGTAAAGAATGCATTTGGAGAAATAAATGATTACAGCAGGATAATTTGGTCAGCTGGTGGGGGAATGCCACCTGATGTCAGTACTGAAAATATTAACGCTTTTATCAATGCGGTTAAAGAATGTTATGAATAATACTGCAACAGTTGAACTAAATTGTCCTGAAGAAATTATTTATAAAAGTGAATCATGGTATAACAGTGATTCAGTGGCAGACAAAATGATTAAAAAACCTAAAAAACAAAACTATGGAAAAACTACTTTCAATAATTCTTACAGTCACTTTGGTTCTCTCTTCTTGCGGAACCAGTGGCTCAAAAGATCAATCAGGTAAATCCGATGCTGAAATGGAAAATAATAGCCAGGTGAAATTATTAACAGTTGATCCGGGTCATTTTCATGCTGCTTTGGTTCAAAAAATAATGTATGAACAGGTTTCTCCTGATGTTCATGTTTATGCGCCGGAAGGGCCTGATTATCTTCAATATCTTGCAAGTATTAAATCGTATAACAGCAGAGAGATTGATCCAACCTCGTGGAATGAGATCGTTTATACAGGTTCTGATTTTTTCGAGAAGATGGCTTCTGACAGTGCCGGTAATGTTGTTGTATTATCAGGTAATAACAGGAAAAAGGCAGAATATATTACAAAATCGATAAACGCAGGGCTCAATGTCCTTGCTGATAAGCCCATGATAATTACACCCGAAGATTTCCCCTCTCTTGAAGCTGCTTTTGCAACTGCTAAAGAAAAGGGAATACTGTTATATGATATTATGACAGAAAGATATGAGGTTACTACAATTCTCCAGAAATTGCTTTCACACAAAACAGAGGTGTTTGGTAATTTGACTATAGGGAGTAAGGATGAACCTGCTGTGACCAAGGTTAGTGTACATCATTTTTCAAAGATAGTCTCAGGAAAACCTTTAACTCGTCCGGCCTGGTTTTTCGATGTTCAGCAGCAGGGTGAAGGTATTGTAGATGTTACGACTCATCTTGTGGACTTAATTCAATGGGAATGTTTTCCGGAACAAATTCTGAATACTTCCGATATTACCATGGTCGAAGCAAAAAGATGGCCTACACTAATTTCACAGGATGAGTTTAAAGGGGTTACTGGCATTGATAATTTTCCCGATTTTCTTCAGAAAGATGTAAAAGATGGCAAGCTAAATGTATTTGCAAACGGAGAGATGGTATACCAGATTAAAGGTGTTTTTGCAAAAGTATCCGTGGAGTGGAGATACAAGGCTCCTGCCGGGGGTGGTGATACCCATTATTCAGTTATGCACGGCACACAATGTGATATTGTTATTAAGCAAGGACCAGAAGAGAAATTTCTTCCGACACTCTATATTGACAATGTGAAAGGAATTACAATGAATCAATTCAGTGCAAAGCTGCAGGCTGCATTAGGAACATTGCCTTATGACAGTCTGACTATCGAAGCAGTGAATAAGAATTCGCTGAAAATCAATATTCCTGATAAATACAGAGTGACCCACGAAGATCATTTTGGACAGGTGACTGCAAAATTTCTGGAGTATATGAAAGAAGGTAAATTACCCGAGTGGGAAGTACCAAATATGATTACAAAGTACTATACAACCACCAGTGCTCTTAAAATGGCGAGCCGTTGAGCCGATTTTAGAACAGATCCTCTACCACCATTGTGTATAGCTCTTCGGTCGTAATTCCGGCTGCTTCTGCCTGTTTCGGAATAAGACTTTCTCTGGTCATTCCTGGAACAGTATTTATCTCAAGGAAGTAGGGTTTCTGGCCGATAATAATAAAGTCGACCCTCACAATTCCTTTACAGCCTAGAAGATCGTAAATAAGTGAACTAAGTCTATGTAGATCCTTTATAGTACCATCTGGAATAACGGCAGGTGTGACCTCTTCGGATTTCCCGGGAGTATATTTTGCATCGTAATCGAAAAATTCATTTTTGCTGATAATCTCTGTAACAGGTAGAACCAGCGTTTTTCTTTTTGTCTTTACGACTCCGCAAGCTACCTCTCTGCCATCCATGAATGCCTCTATCAACACCTCATTGCTCTCCTTAAATGCGGTTTCAATGGCAGATAATAACTCCTCTTTCTTCTTTACCTTTGTAACCCCAAAACTAGAACCACTCTCGTTTGGTTTTACAAAGCAGGGAATACCTGTTTTTTTAATAATATTAACCGGGTCCAGAGTATCTCCTTTCCTTATCATAATGGCTTCAGCCATTGGAATATTATACTCTTTCAGAAAGAGTTTGCATGCCTGTTTATTAAATGTAAGAGCAGAGCAAAATGCACCACAACTGGTGTATGGAATGGTCATCATGTCTAAATACCCCTGTAATAATCCATTCTCCCCCGGAGTTCCATGTATCGCAATGAACACGGCATCGAACCTTACGCTGTATTCATCGGTTATAAGACTGAAATCATTCTTGTTAATATTATGATAACGACCTTTCTGATCTTCCCAGTACCAGTTAGTCCCTTGTATAACAATAATATAAACCTCATATCTGACAGATAGAGCTTTCTCAACTTCAGTGGCACTCTTCACCGAAATATCAAATTCAGAGGAATCACCTCCGGCAACAATTGCAATAGTCTTCATATGCCTGTTTATAAATCATCTCAAAATTAAAAAATATTACGAATATTTTTATGTATAATTTGAAACCTTGAAAAATCAACTTGTTGTATTAACTTTGACAAAATTTAAAAAATTATAAAAATGAAAAAAGGTTGTTTAATTTCGATTATAATAGGAGCATTTCTGGCACTTGTTGTATTATCTATAGTGCTCTGGGGCACAAAAGTTTACAATGGGATGGTTACTATGCAGGAATCTGTAACAAGTCAGTGGGGTAACGTTGAAACATCATACCAACGCAGATCTGATCTTATTCCCAATTTTGTTAATACCGTTAAGGGAGCTGCGGATTTTGAACAAACAACGCTTACTCAGGTTATCGAAGCAAGATCTAAAGCAACATCAATAACCATTGACCCTACAAATATGACTGCTGAAAATATGCAGCAGTTCCAGCAGGCGCAGGGACAGTTATCCTCAGCTCTGTCGCGTTTGATGGTAGTTGTTGAGAAATATCCCGAGCTTAAAGCAACTCAGAATTTCAGAGATCTTCAGGTGGAACTTGAAGGTACCGAGAACAGGATTTCAGTTGAAAGAAGGAAGTTCAATGATGTGGCAAGGACATATAATACTTATATCAGACAATTTCCTCAAAACTTTCTTGCAGGTATGTTTGGTTTTCAGGCAAAACCTTATTTTGAGGCAGTTGAAGGTGCAGAAAAAGCTCCTGAAGTTAAGTTTTAATTTTTTAAAAATATCTATATGAAAGCTTCTTCGTTCTTTACAAAAGAACAACAGACTCAGATTCTTTCATCTGTTAAGGAGGCCGAATTGGCCACATCTGGAGAAATAAGAGTGCATATTGAATCAACCTGTTCCGAAGATGTCCTCGACAGAGCAGCCTGGGTATTCAAAAAGTTGGGGATGCACAAAACAGCTGCCCGGAATGGAGTACTGTTTTATCTGGCTGTTAGCGACAGAAAATTTGCTATTATTGGCGACGCTGGTATCAATGCAAAAGTACCTGCAGGATTTTGGGATGAGGCAAGCGAGCTTCTTAAGAAAAATTTCAAGGGAGGTAGGTATACGACAGGCCTTTCAGAGGGAATCATACTTGCCGGAGAGCAGCTGAAGACTCATTTCCCTTACACTGCCGATGATGTAAACGAAGTGGCTGATGAGATCTCATTTGATAAGATGAAGGGGGAGTAATGATTATAAGAAGAAAAAGTTTGTGGTTACCAGCCTTTTTGTTTCTGCTTTGCACTATATCCTTTACCCGGGGCTTTTCACAAAATTTTCCTGAAAGACCTGAACCTCCGAGGCTTGTAAACGATTTTGCAGGATTGCTTAAAGCTGATGAAGTAATTATGCTTGAACAGAAGTTAGTTGCTTTTAGTGATTCAACTTCAACGCAGATTGCTATCGTAATAGTTCCGACTCTGATGGGTTATGATAAAACGGATTATGCACAACTATTAGCTGAGAAATGGGGTATTGGTATGAAAGGTCTTGATAATGGAGTACTGATCCTGGTTAAACCAAAAACTGATGATTCCGACGGAGAGGTCTTTATAGCCCAGGCTTATGGACTTGAGGGAGTTATTCCGGATATTATATGTGGTGAGATAGTGGATTATGAGATTCTTCCTGCATTCAGGTCAGGATATTATTATACCGGATTAGATGATGCAACTAATACTCTGATGTCATTGGCAAGAGGTGAGTTTTCTGCTGCGGAATATGGCCGATCGGCAAAGAAAAACAGTAAGAATGATGGATCAGTTATATTCTTTATTATTATAATAGTAGTTATTATAGCTATTTTTTCAGGAAAATCAGGTGGATCAAATAGCAAAAACATCAGTACCGGAGGGTTACCATTCTGGTTGCTTATGGGGATGATGGGTTCAGGAAGAGGTTCGCATAGCGGAAGCTGGGGTGGCTTTTCCGGTGGTGGAGGAGGAGGTGGGGGCTTTGGAGGCTTCGGTGGTGGCAGCTTTGGCGGTGGCGGTGCCGGTGGTAGTTGGTAACTGAGAAGGCTGTAGAAGCTTTAGATGCTGTAGAAGCTGTAGAAGTTGTAAAGGCATAAAGGCTTTAAAATCTGAGCCCTGAGTTCTGTGCTTTGTGCCCTTTTATTCGGCGTCTCGTCCGGATGTATACTTCCTCCATTTATCTATTACCTGCTGCATGTCATCAGGAATTTTGGAGTCGAAAAAGAGTCTTTCCCCGGTTACCGGATGGTCAAAAGCAAGAGATTTTGCATGTAATGCCTGCCGTGGAAGAATCTTAAAGCAGTTCTTAATAAACTGCTGATATTTTGTAAACGTTGTGCCTTTAAGTATTTTATTACCACCATATTCCTCGTCGTTAAACAAAGGATGTTTAATATGACTGAAATGGACCCTGATCTGATGTGTACGGCCTGTTTCAAGCTTACATTCAATAAGTGAAATATATCCTAGATCCTCAATGACATGGTAATGTGTTATTGCTGGCTTGCCTTCATCTCCTTCAGTGAAAACCTGCATTATCTTCCTGTCTTTTATACTCCTGCCGACATTCCCGGTGATAGTACCTTCCAAAGGCTCTGGCTTACCCCATACCATGGCAATATATTTTCGGTCGGTTGTACGCTCAAAGAACTGTCTGGAGAGTCTGTTAAGGGCAAATTCATTTTTAGCAATCACAAGTATACCGGACGTATTTTTGTCTATTCTGTGAACCAGCCCAGGTCTGTTTTCACCTGTTTGAAACAGAGGGAGATCCTTGAAATGCCACATGAGTGCATTTACCAGGGTGCCGGTAAAATTGCCATAGGCAGGATGGACAACCATACCTGGTTCTTTATTAACAACCAGGAGATCATCATCTTCATGTATAATATTAAGTGGTATGTTTTCAGCTATAAGTTCTGTCTCTCTGGGAGGGTTGGGTAAAACAATCTGTATCAGATCACCTGGTTTAACCTTATAGTTCGGTTTTATCGTATTCTCATTTACCAGAATGTTTCCCGCATGGGCTGCATTGTGAATCCTTGTTCTGGATGTATTTTCCATTCTGTCAGACAGATACTTATCTATCCTAAGTAACGTTTGTCCTGGATCTACAATAAATCTGTGATGTTCAAAAAGCTCTTGCTGGTCAACTAATTCTTCTTCTGCCATTTTTGGTAATTACTTTGTTTTAATTAACCGGGAATAACCTACAGGTATTCCATTCATGCTTGTAATAACAATGTAAACTCCTTCATGAAGGGAAGAGATATCAATCCGTTCTCTATATGGCACTTTAATATGTTCACGACCTGATAAGTCAACTACTGATATATAGGATAATCCAGATAATTGCAATTCTCCTGTGTTGACATTAATATAATCATTAGCCGGGTTAGGCCAGATATCAATCTTTTTTCTATTTCTGTAATAAGCATCATTAATTGCAGTTATCTTAAGCGGATCACCTACAACAGGCCTTATCATGATGCTTCCTTCCTTTTGTGATACCTTCCAATCACCATTTATCCAATATAATAGCCTGCCGGCATGAGGAGTGTTAATATCAAATCCGGCATTAAGAAATGTTTCAGAGAGCTGTCTCCAACCGACATAAAATACACCATTTACCATAACCTCTTCAGGGATTTTATATGTATAGAAACCATTAATCATATCTGCCTGTTCCACCATAACCTCTTCCAATGAATAGATTACATTTCCTGGAATACCGTTGTTGTCGTCCCATACCATCAGATCAAAAGCTCTTTTGTTAGCATCCAGATAGCTGTCGTTAAAACAAATACGAATTGCTCTCAGGGTGTCATCCATGAAGGATGTATATCTGTATGCTACCATTGCATTCCTTGATCCCAAACCATTAATCCCATATCCGGCTTCGGATGAGCCGTCATCAAAAGCGAAATAGTTATTGAAATTCTGAAAATATACCAGTGTATCGTTTTCTTTAGGATCAAACTCATCAGTTTTTAGAGAGCATGTAATCCTGAAGAGGGCAGAATCAGTATTATCAGTGTTGTATGTATAAACGAGATCTGCATTGTAATCTATGTTGGTCAAAGGGCTTATATTTGTTGCTCCGGCAGAGAAAAAATGAGCTTGGGAGTTTTTATAAACATCCCAGATTTCAAAATTCCGGGTCACATTCCTTGTAATTATATCATTGTTTCGATAGTGAACAGGTATTGTTGATCCCATCTCCTGAAGATAAATCTGTTTGAATTGTTTCCACGGTATAGTTTCATGGTTCTTGAGCAGGGATCGGAGAGGTAGTCTGAAAGCCACATCAGGGAATATAGTATCACCCTCATTTCTGCCTTTGTCAATAAGAATATAATCAATGTTCCATATATCACAATTTCCAACGAAGGAAGGGTCACTAAGGTCCGGATTCAGACTTGCATAGTTAATGAAACGGAACTGAAATCCTTTTTTAAGGAAGCGAATATCATCAACCTTAATGATAACCGGTTTGAACAATTGCATCGAATCACCGGTAGCTTTCCAGACAGAATACCATATATTCTCTTCAGGTGCAAGAAATTGCAAAGTAAGACTGTCATTTGTTTCAGGTGTATCAGAGAACCCGCCTGCCTGATAAAAAAAACTAAGCCAGATATTTTCTGAAGAGGCAAAATTAAGGTTTAAGGGTTGTGATGTAAAGTGGTCGGCCTGAAAGATGGACGAGGAGGCTGTCTCATATAGTCTGCCGGAATTGTCAAGGGCATCCATGGTTGCAATGCCGGTTGTGATTTGCTGGTCGGAGTAAGTGTCATTAATAAAGACAAAGTCGTCAACCCACTTTGTAATATCAGGGAAGACTGAGTGTCCCGAGAAATCATCAAAGAAAGGAAGTTCCAGAGTATCAGATGATGTTATTGCCTTACTCTTTGCCTGTTGATCCCTTGGCCTGGTTATACTATAGTTTGATTGAAGGCCGGTAACTATCTCTTGCGCAGGTAAGCTAAGCAGGCAAACATTAAATAGGATTAGATATAGGATAATCGGTCTGATCATAGGTTTAGTTGGATGGTCCAGGATCAATAGCAGGAATTGTGTCAGAAATCATTATAAGAGTTGAATTGACCGGTAGTTTAGCTGAGTCAACAGATAACCATAGGTATATTGCAGATCCCAGTTGAAGGCTTGCATCATCTTTAAATTCCGGATTTTGTTTATAGACAAAAGCGCTGGTTGTATCCTCTCCATTAATAATAGTATTATCATAAATATATGTACCCAGATTAAGTGACGAAACTAGAATCTTATTTTTTGCAGGTTCAAGATTCATACCTATAAGGTCCGGAACAGGAGTACGTTTGTTGCTTAATCCTTTACCAAGCACAAGATCAATAACTGAACCCTTTTGCAGAGAATCACCTTCAGAAACCTTTTTCCCGTTAAAAACCTGTTCAAGTACAATATCAATGGAAAGATCTGGTTTATATTTAAGTTGTCCCATCTCAAGACCGGAACTGCCAATCAATGCAATTGCCTGTCTTATTGGAAGATCTACAAGGTTTGGCATTGCAACCATCTCCGGATTAAAAGCATTAAACGTAAGAACAATATTTCTCCATTTTTTCACCTTAAATCCTGGTTTTGGATTCTGTTCGGCAACACAACCACGAGGAACAATTGTAGTGTAGACGGAATCAATGACCTCATATCTCAGTTTACTCTTTTTAGCAAGGCTATCGGATTGCTCCAGGCTAAGTCCGAAGAAATCAGGCACGGGCCTGGCCTGTCCATGCCTTGAGTAGAAATTCATCCAGATCAGTAATATCATTACCACTCCAACAACAATGATAACTGCCAACCCAAGGTTTTTAAAAAACAGTTTGCTTAGAATAAAGTTTTTGAAGCTCATACTTACAAATTGAACATTATTATTAACGTAAAGGTACTGATAAAATTATATGAAAGATCGTCAGGGAGTGCCCTCAATTACAGTATTGTGTATGACCGGATTATAAAGTGAATCTCTCTCAACAGGAGTAAACCCTGCCTCGTGTATCAATTGACAAATCTCATCTGTGGTCATTGTCGGTTTATCTTCTATCGAACCTGCCATTGAGTAGATCCTGGTAGTATCATCGATTGTTCCATCCATATCATCCACACCAAATGAAAGTGATAGCTGGGCACTCTCTTTTCCGATCATCGGCCAGTAAGCTTTAATATGTGGAAAGTTATCCAGATATATTCTTGAGACAGCATAGTTTCGGAGATCTTCAATAATGTTAACCTCTCCAAGATATGACATACTGTTATTCGATTTCTTATATTTCAATGGGATGAAAGCATTAAACCCATCCGTTTTGTCCTGAAGTGTACGAAGTCTTTCCATGTGGTCTATACGATGAATATAGGTCTCAATATGGCCATAAAGCATAGTAGCATTTGATGGGATACCCAGTTTGTGCGCAGTTTCGTGGATGGTCAACCATAGTTCAGATGATGCTTTTTCGTCACAAATCATCTTTCTCAGTTCTTCATCGAATATTTCAGCACCACCTCCTGGTATTGAATCAAGGCCATACTCCTTAAGTAGTTTCAATCCCTCTTCAATAGTACAGCCACCCTTAGTTATCATATAGTCCAGCTCAATAGCTGAGAAAGCTTTTATATGAAGTGCAGGACGATACTCCTTGACTTTTTTTATTAATGTTCCCCAGTAATGAAGATCATATGACGGATGTACCCCTCCTACAATATGAACTTCAGTAACATCCTTATTGTCAAAGGTTTTAACAATATCGAGCATCTCGTCATGACTATACTCCCAGCTTTCAGGATCTCCTTCTGGTTTATGATAGGAGCAAAACCTGCAATTAAATATGCATTTATTTGTTGGTTCAATATGGAAGTTATGGTTGAAATAAGCAAAATTGTCATTCTTTTTTCTCCTGACAATCCCGGCTAACAGACCCAGCATAGCCAGATCGGCTTTTTTAAAGAGTAACAAACCATCTTCAGGTGTAATACGGATGTTGTTGGCTATCTTATCAGCGATCAGCCGGATATCTGTATCATTAATTTGTTTCAATAGTCTATTCATATTATTGGTTTAGGATCAGTAAAGTTAAAAATAATAGAAAAGGATTAAAACAATTAAACCAAAGCCGGTTAAGTTGCATCAAAATATAAAAACAAAAAAGGCGCCCTGTTTAAAGACACCTTAATGCAAATATTATAAATGTGTACTATCCTTTTAATTTAAGTTCGGTGGAGACTGAAAGTTTCTTTCTCCCTTTTGCTCTGCGAGTAGCAAGAACTCTTCTTCCATTCGGAGTTGACATCCTTTCCCTGAAACCATGCTTATTTGCTCTCTTCCTTCTTGATGGCTGAAATGTTCTTTTCATCTTTTAAATAATATTTATTGACTAACTCTCTGTTTTGAGACTGCAAATGTAGTACTTTTTTGAAATATAAAAACGCGGTTGGTGTTTTTTTTCAAAAAAATCAAACAGATAGATATATAATCTTTTTGGTCTTAAAAAATGGTTCATCAAAAATATCTTTAATATCCCATACTTTTATATTGTTTCCAAACTGAGTAAGTTCTGTAGACAAATCACCTCCTTTCAGATATAAAATACCATTACTGAGACTGTTATTACCTGATCTGTCAATATTTTTTGCAGTCATACCTACAAAATTTTTAAACTCAGTAACTGCTCGGCTAACAACAAAATTGTATCTGGTTCTTTCTTCTTCTACTCTTTTGCGAACAGGGATAACATTCTTTAACTCAAGTTCATTAACAACTGATGTAACTACCTTGATTTTTTTCCCAATAGAGTCAAGAAGGGTGAAGTTTGAATCAGGGAATAAGATGGCAAGAGGTATTCCGGGAAACCCGCCACCGGTTCCAACATCAAGGATGCTGGTCCCCGGTAAAAAGGAGATGATCCTGGCTATTGATAGTGAATGAAGAACATGATGAACCATGAAATTATCCATATCTTTTCTGGATATCACATTTATCATGTTGTTCCATTTCTCATAGATATGCTTTAACTGCAACAGTTTCTCTCTCTGAGCAACGGACAATACCGGGAAATATCTGAAGATACTTTCTGACACTACCTGTTTCCTGATTTGATTAAAATATTATATAGCAATGTTTTGGCTCTGAATAGCTGAGCTTTTACGGTTCCTATGGGAAGATTAAGCTCTGAAGATATCTCTTCATAAGAGTACTCCTTATAATAACGTAATTCGATAAGAGCCTTATATCTTGGTTTTAGCTGATTTACAATATCATTCAAAGCAGCTATTTTTTGATGATTAATTAAGGACTCCTCCGGATCAGGGAGATCCGATTGAATATTTACTGTTACATTGTCCAGATTATCCTGAAAATTATCATACGGTATAGGAGAGGCCTGTTTTTTTCTTATAAAGTCAACGCAGTTATTTGTTGCGATTTTAAAAAGCCAGGTACTAAATGCAAATTTTGGAGTATATAAATCAAGATTTCGGAATGCTTTTCCAAAAGCTTCAATAGTAAGATCTTCAGCATCAGAAGCGTTGTTAACCATTTTTAGAAGCATGAAAAATATGGAATCCCTATAGCGGTTCATCAGGCTGGCAAATGCTTTTTCATTGCCTTTCCTTGCCTCTTTTACGAGTAATAGATCACTCTTTGCTTTGTCCGATAGATCGTAAACTATTTCCATTTGTTTTTGCCAGAGCTGCCCCTCGAGTTACTTAAAAATAAAATGATGTTAATAACAGGTGAAAAGATATCAAAAAATAGTGAATATATTATTAATCCGGGTTCAATCAATTTTCTTTGAACAAGTGAAAGAACAATAATTTGTATCAGAAGCCTTAAACCAAATACAGCTAATATAACCGGCCATAAAAATAAAATGGAAAGAAGGACTATAAATGTTATATAGAAAAGGGTCCTTGTTAATGGTTCAGTACTTAAAAGTATTTTATCTCTAAATTTATAATAGGATGATGTGGTAAGATGTCTTTTCTTCTGTTTTATCCAATCACTGATATTCTTATTTGGAACTGATCGGGTATGTGTACCTGTTGAAAACTCAACTGATGTGTTGCCGCTAAATGCATTTGCATTCACAAAAAGGTCATCGTCGCCTGAGATAATATGATTATGAATGCCATAGCCTTTGTTAGTAAAAAAAACAGAACGGCGATATGCCAGATTACGTCCAACTCCCATATAGGGAATACCTCGGATTGCCATCCCCAGATATTGCATTGCAATCGTCATGCTGTCGTAACGGATATACTTATTAAGTAAACCCTTTATATGGAGATAGCCACCGTACCCAAGAACAAAACTGATTTTTTCATTGAAATGTGAAGTCATCCCCTTGAGCCACTTATCAGACTGTGGCTGGCAATCCGCGTCCGTAAAAAGCAGGATGTCATTCTTAGCTGCTTTTATTCCAATAAATTGAGCAAACTTCTTGTTGTGTGTAAATTTAGGATCTTTATTAACGTTTGATATCTTGAGATGCGGATATTGTATCAGATACTTTCCAAGTATGTCATATGAATTGTCTTCAGAGCAATCATTGACAACAATAACTTCATAATCAGGATAATCCTGTTCCAGAACAGAGGGTAAGAATTCTCTTAGATTCTCAGCTTCATTTCTGGCACAAATAATAATGGAAACAGGTTCTTTCTTTGATTTGATGCCAGAAGGTTTATACAAATAGACAGCCAGATAAAAAAAGAGATAATAAAACAATTGTACAGTTGCAGATAATACAAATATAAAAAAAACGATTAAAAAAAATACATTATCAAGGTTCATCATTTGACTTCCATTTATATCAGCAATATTAATAAGATAAACGGAATGATAAAAAAAATATTACAACAATCATACATGATTGGAACCTGAAAACATAATAGTTGTTTTATATTTGTGAATCTTAAAGGTTTTTGACTGTATAATATGTTTAGTATCGAGAGTAAGGATAAGGAATCCAAGGCACGAACAGGGCTCTTAAAGACAGCTCATGGAGACATTCCTACTCCTATCTTTATGCCGGTTGGTACAGGAGGTACAGTGAAAGGTATTCTGCAACGCGAACTAACGGATGATATTAATGCAAAAATCATCCTGGGTAATACTTACCATCTGTACTTACGGCCCGGGACAGAGATTCTAAAAGCAGCAGGCGGGCTTCATAAGTTTATGTCATGGGAACGTCCTATGCTTACTGATAGTGGTGGTTATCAGGTATTCTCCCTTACCGGGAACAGGAAACTTACTGATGAGGGAGCTATCTTTAAATCCCACATTGATGGATCAAGACACATATTTACTCCGGAAAACACGATTGATATCCAACGTAATTTCGGCTCAGATATAATGATGGTATTTGATGAGTGTACTCCATGGCCATGCGATTATAACTATGTTAAAAAATCTGTAGCACTCACTCATCACTGGCTCGACAGGGCAATTGTAAGATTTAATGAAACCGATCCTGTTTGGGGTAAGGAACAGTTCCTTTTTCCGATTGTTCAGGGTGGAACATATGATGAACTGAGACGATTGTCAGCTGAAAAAATAGCTTCATGCAATATGGCTGGAAATGCTATTGGTGGTTTGTCAGTAGGTGAGCCGGCTGAAGAGATGTACCGGCTTATTGAGATTGTTAATGACATACTGCCCGAAGATAAGCCCCGCTATCTGATGGGAGTAGGGACGCCCGTTAACATCCTTGAAGCAATTGAAAGGGGCATAGATATGTTCGATTGCGTAATGCCAACAAGAAATGGAAGGAATGGCATGCTGTTTACAAGTGAGGGGACTATAAATATAAGGAATAAAAAATGGATCGATGACTTCAGTCCTATCGATCCGGAAGGTCCTTCAGCAGTAAGCCTATGTTACTCAAAAGCATATTTGCGGCATCTGGTTATTTCAGGTGAAAATCTTGGAGCTCAAATAGCAAGTATTCATAACCTGGCATTTTATTTGAGATTAGTTGAAGAAGCAAGAAAAAAAATTGAAGAGGGTAATTTCAAAAAATGGAAAGACTCAATGATAAAAAAACTTTCGGAGAGGTTATAGCTTCTCTGAAGATTAAACTTATTGATTTATATATTATCAGGAAGTTTCTTGGGACCTTCTTTTTCTCTCTTGTTTTAATATTGACAATTGCTGTCGTATTTGATTTCGCTGAAAAGATTGATAATTTCATGGAAAAGGAGGCTCCTGTCAGGGCAATAGTTTTTGATTATTATATGAATTTCATTCCATATTTTGCAACACTTTTTGCTCCTCTCTTTGTATTTATTGCTGTTATTTTCTTTACTTCAAAAATGGCTGTCAATACTGAGATTATCGCAATCCTTAACAGTGGAATGAGTTTCAAACGAATGATGTGGCCATATTTTCTTTCAGCAACAGTTATTGCGATTCTTGCATTTATCCTGACCAATTTTGTTATTCCACAATCCAACTCTGCACGAATGACCTTTGAAGACAGGTACTATAGGTCGTCATCCAGAAAAATAACTGTGGAAAATATTCACAGAATGGTCTTTAAAAATATTTATGTGTACCTGGGTTCTTACAATCCTATTAGCCAGAGAGGACAAAACTTTACTATTGAAAGATTTAATGATAGCGGAAGGTTGGTATCAAGACTATCCTCCGCTTCGGTAATTTTTGATACTTCCATAAATAAATGGACTGCAATAAATTATTATGTAAAAGATATAAAGGATCGGGAGGAGATAATCACCAAAGGGAAACAGATCGACACTACTCTTACTATACAACCTAGTGATTTTTCGAGGGACCCGGGATTTGTCGGGACAATGACTTATCGTGAGCTTGAGGATTATATTGACCTTCTGCAGCTACAGGGATCTGATGAACTGAAACTTTTTCTGATTGAAAAACATAGGCGGTATGCTAATCCGTTTGCTGTTTTTATTCTTACTCTTATCGGAGTTTCCCTGTCATCAAGAAAGATACGGGGGGGAATTGGTATGAATATAGGTATAGGTCTTATACTCAGCTTTTCTTATATCCTTTTTCTCCAGTTTGCTTCCCAATTCTCACTCAAAGGAAACCTTGGGCCGATGCTGGCAATGTGGATCCCTAATATTATTTATTCATTTATTGCACTGGTGCTTTATAAATTAGCTCCCAAATAGTTTATAAGTCGTACAATTTCTTTAAAATTGTATCCTGAAAATTCTTCAGATAAAAGAACTCTGTTATTTAATTATAGTTAAAAACAAATTTCATGGCACTTAATAAAAAGATCATTGAATTACAGGAAAAGCGCGAGAAAGCACTTCTTGGAGGAGGGGAACGAGCTATCGAAAAGCAGAAGGCGATGGGTAAACGTACTGCCCGGGAACGGATTATGAGTCTGCTCGATGATAATTCTTTTAATGAATACGACTTGTTTGTAGAACACGATGCACGTGATTTTGATATGGATAAAAAGTCGCTTCCCAGCGATGGAGTAATTATCGGTTCAGGAACAATTTATGGGGCTCCGGTTGCAATCTTTGCTCAGGACTTCACAGTAGCAGGAGGATCCCTGGGATTGATGCATTCCAGAAAGATTACAAAGATTATGGACCATGCCCTGAAAATGAGAATGCCTCTTATTGGCATTAATGATTCAGGTGGAGCCAGGATACAGGAAGGTGTAAACTCACTTGCCGGATATGGGGAAATATTCTTTCGAAATACTATCTCAAGCGGCGTTATTCCACAGATTTCAGTTATCCTGGGCCCATGTGCAGGGGGCGCCGTTTATTCACCTGCACTTACGGACTTTGTTTTTGTTGTTGATAAAATTTCTAAAATGTTTATTACAGGTCCGGAGGTGATAAAGACTGTTCTTGGAGAAGAGATATCTATGGAAGACCTGGGAGGAGCACGGGTACATAGCGAGGTAACTGGTAATGCCCATTTCTTTGCAATGAGTGAAGAAGAGTGTTTCGATCAGATTAAGAAACTCATAACCTTTATTCCATGGAATAATGGCCAGAAAGCCAGAATGTTTGAGCCGGGAGAACCCAAACCGGAGTATGATATTGATAAAATTGTTCCAGAGGATACTACTCTTCCTTATGATGTTAAAGATGTCATTAGGGCAATAGTGGATAATTCAGATTTCTTTGAGATAATGGAACTTTATGCTAAAAATATGGTGATTGGTTTCGGCCGGATGGGAGGTCGAACAGTCGGTTTTGTAGCCAACCAACCTCTTGAGATGGCTGGTGTTCTTGATGTTGACTCTTCTGACAAAGCTGCAAGATTTATACGATACTGTGATGCATTTAATGTTCCAATTATCACATTGGTTGATCTGCCAGGCTATCTGCCTGGGGTAGATCAGGAACATGCGGGGGTTATTCGACATGGAGCAAAAGTTCTTTATGCATATAGTGAGGCAACCGTTCCCAAACTGACAGTTATACTAAGAAAAGCTTATGGCGGTGGATATATTGCAATGAGCTCACGTCATCTGCGTGCCGATTTTGTATTTGCATGGCCATCTGCTGAGATAGCTGTTATGGGTTCTGAAGGAGCTGCAAATATCATATTCAAAAAAGAGATAACATCTTCCAGTGATCCTGACGGAACGAGAAAACAAAAGGTTGAAGAGTATAAGCTCAAGTTTGCAAACCCTTATGTCGCAGCCTCAAAGGGATATGTTGATGCAGTTATTGAGCCTTCCGAAACCAGGAGGTTTCTTATGCATTCAATTGAAGTATCTGGAAATAAAAATATTGCGATGCCGGACAAAAAACACGGTATTCCTCCTTGTTGATCAACTGCATCTTTAAAAATTAATGGAACAATTATGGATAAAAAAGAGACACTCGGATACCTTAATATAAATGCAAATTTATACCAGACACGGATCAGTAAAAAATTTAAGAATAGAAAACCTTACCAGCCAGCCGACCCAAGAATTATATTAAGTTTTATCCCGGGTACGGTCCTTGACATTTTTATTAAAGAAGGAGAAGATGTTAAAATGGGGGACGACCTGATGATACTCGATGCCATGAAGATGAAGAATATATTGAAATGCAATATGGATGGCAAGGTTAAGTCAATATCAGTGAAAAAGGGCGATAAAGTTTCGAAAGGGACAATTCTGGTAGTATTGGAATAAGGTTAAATTATGCCTTCATAAATCACAAGATTTTTAAGTTTTTCAGGTATTCCCGGCTTGTCCGAAAATATCCCGTAAACACATGATCCACTCCCCGACATTGAGCTGAATAGTGCTCCGGAGCTATACAGTTCTTCTTCTATCTCTCCAATAATTGGGTGTTTTCTAAAAGCAAAATCTTCAAAATCGTTTATTATAAGTTTTTTCCATTCAGTGGCAGGTAGCTCTGCTAAATCTAAAAGGGTAGTTGATGGACGCTCAGGTTTACAATTACTATAAGCTTCCCTGGTGTTAATACTTATTCCAGGGTTGACAAGCAGCAGATAGTAGCTGGTAAGTACAGGCTTTATGGTTTGCAATATTTCGCCTCTGCCAGTGGCAAATGCCGGGACAGAGTCAATAAAAAAAGGACAGTCACTGCCCAGCTCAAGAGCAATAGTCTTAAGGGTTGGATTGTCTATATCTAGTTCGAACCAACGGTTTATTGATTTTAGCAGACATGCTGCATCAGATGAGCCTCCTCCCAGGCCGGCTCCAACCGGGATTGCCTTATGAAGATGAATTCTTAACCAGGGGAATAAATAATTTTCACGTAATTTATTAACGGTTTTCATAATCAGATTGTCTTCTGTTTTACTTCCCGTATTGATCCCGGTAACGGTAAGTGCATCTGCATTAAGCAGATCAGTTGCGGTAACAAACTCAAGAGCATCACTCAGATTGACAGGATAAAATAAAGTTTCTATGTCATGATAACCATCAGGACGTTTCCCGGTTATGCGCAACCCAATGTTTATTTTGGCTTTTGGGAAAACAATCATCTTCCTTAATTTGATGTAAAAATACCACTTGGTTTTGAATTTGTTGTTAATGATCCTACTATTACCTTTTCAACAAGTTTTTAACAACTGTTTGTTTGTAACAATAACCTCTCCTTATTAACTATTAACTATGGTTATTCATACCTTTGAAAATATCCGGTAAATTGATTTTTACACTATCTAAGTAATTATTAATCAGTAATATAATATTGATGGCAAAACAACGAAATAGCCCAAGACCTGCTATAACAACTCTACCTGATTTTGGAAAGGTGCCACCTCAGGCAAATGATATGGAGGAAGCTGTTCTTGGTGCAGTAATGCTTGAAAAGGAAGCAGTGATAACCATTCTTGATATTCTTAAGCCAGAGAGTTTTTACAAAGAGACGCACCAAAAAATATTTAAAGCCATCTCTGACCTTTCAACAAGGGAGCACCCGGTAGATTTGTATACAGTTACGGAAGAGTTGCGTTCACATAAGGAGTTAGACAGTGTAGGTGGTCCGGTTTATCTTACCCAACTAACGGCAAAGGTGGTTTCTGCAGCCAATGTTGACTATCATGCAAGGATAGTGGCTCAGAAGTATATTCAGCGTGAGCTTATCCGAGTCTCAACCGAAATTCAGACCAGATCATTTGATGATACATATGACGTGACAGAGTTGCTCGATTATTCTGAGAATGCTCTCTTTCAGATTGCTGAGGGAAACATTAAAAGAGAGGTGGCTCCAATTAATGTGGTGATTAAGGAAGCTATTAGGGAAATAGAGGAAGCAGGTAAAAGAGAAGATGCCCTGGTAGGTACACCTTCCGGATTCACAAAACTTGACAGACTTACTTCAGGATGGCAGAAATCAGAGCTCATAATTATTGCTGCACGTCCATCTATGGGAAAAACAGCATTTGCTCTTACTATGGCAAGGAATATGGCAATTGACCACGGAAAAAAAGTTGCCATATTCTCATGTGAGATGTCCTCTATTCAGCTTGTTAACAGGTTAATAGTGGCTGAAACCGACATCGCGGGTGACAAGATAAAAAATGGACGCCTTAATGAAGAGGAGTGGAAACAGCTTGATACAAGGATTAAGAAACTGGTGCTGGCACCAATATTTATTGACGATACTCCGGCAATTTCGATCTTTGAACTAAGAGCCAAATGCAGGCGTCTTATGGCTCAGCATAAACTCGATATAGTCATTGTTGACTATCTTCAACTTATGTCTGGTCCCGAAAATGCCGGTAGTCGGGAACAAGAGGTCAGCAGTATATCCCGGTCACTAAAAAGTATTGCTAAAGAGCTTAATGTGCCTATACTTGCTCTCTCCCAGCTTAACCGGTCGGTTGAAATGAGAGGAGGTACCAAACGGCCACTTCTATCAGACCTTCGCGAATCCGGTGCAATAGAGCAGGATGCTGATATGGTAGTGTTTATTCATCGTCAGGATAAGTTCGGGATCCCTACCTTTGAAGATGGCTCATCCACTAAAGGTATTGCGGAGATCATCCTGGCAAAAAACCGTAACGGTCCGGTAGACGATGTAAAATTGAAATTTCGTGAAGAAAAGGCACAGTTTGTTGATATTGATGATTTTGACATGGATAGTAATCCGGATCTGAAAGATGGAGCCCAGAGTATAACTCTCGGATCAAAGATGAACCATGATAATCTTAGAAAACTTGGTGGAGGATTCGATAATGAGTCCGATATTCAGGATGAACCTCCATTCGCATGAAAATAATCAATTAAACTTAAGCACCAGTTTGGCTCCGACGCTTTTATATTTAATATCTTCAAACCCCACATATACCCCAATTTCTCCAAGGAACAGGACTTCACTTATACTGTAACCGATCTCAGTATAATTCTTATGGAAACGGGAACCCAGGTATGAAAAACTTAAATTTTCACGCATGAGGGTATTACTTAAACCTGGCAGCAGTTTTATAAGAAGATATGGCGTGGTATATTTAAGATGTATTTCTCCATAAATTTCAGGTGTGCTCAGAGAATAATATGTCGGTATCATAAACGCATCAGTATAATCATTAAGAAGCACCGGTAGCGGTTGAGAGTTGAAATGGAAGAAGTCATAGAAAGTTAAATTGGTATTATCAAGAAACCCTCCTGCTCTGACTATCCATCTGAAATCACTGAATGCCCCTATACTTCGGCTTTTGGATGCTTCAACCTTAATCTTATCGTAATGTTTAAACCTTTCTGACATTTCACTGAATTCATTTATACCGTGTCGCCAGGTCAGATTAAAGGTAGGCCAGTCAGAACCCATAGGTATTTTTCTGCCATTATTTATTCTGTACTTCTGGTATGGTATATATGTGACTTTTGTCACAAAGTCAATATGCTTCTGATCCCTGAGAGCATTAATGGGATTAGAACCGGCATCAAGGTAAATGTTGTCAGGAGTATTATCAGAATAAATTTTTGAGGATTTAATAAATGAGAAGTCGGTTGTATTAAGAAGTACCTTTCGATTTTCATAACCTGAACTTAATTCCAGTGTCAATCCATTAGCAATTTCACTCCTGTAACCCATAGTCAGGTATCTGGATTCATATAGTTTCAGAAAGTTATCTTTTTGTAGCAGGGTGGTAATGGTATTTATAAAAGTATTGATACTTCCCCCATCACCAATGTCTTTGCTTGTTATTCCTGTCCTTATGAATATCTGTTGAGGTTTAATCCTGTTAAATCTGTAATTCATGTTTAGTCGCCACATAACCTGCTCCCTGCTGAAAGCCCATCGGAAGTCAGGAATAATTGATAAAGAATTATTGTTTTCCCAGGACTTTGAGAGGCGAAAATCTACACCATATATAAAGCCATCGACAGTGTTAAAACTTAAGTTTTTTAAATCGATCAATCCTCCATACTTAAAACTAAAACCGGATGTGTCGGACCATGTATGACCGAATCCAATATTCCGAACTGTTTTAAAGAATTTCTTATGGTTATTTTTATCTTCTGATCCTATTGTATCGCTTTTATTTTCTTTAAGTGAAGTCGCAACTTTAGTGCTGTCACTAATCTTCAAACTGCGCATCTCAATATCCGACAGTGGGATAGGACGTATTTCTGCCCAGTATGCACTATCTTTTTTATTAGCATCTTTTTCAATTATATGAGTTGTCTTATCTTTAATCTCAAGACTGTTTTTGCTGCTGTCAGGCAAGCTATTTTCCGATTCTTTTTCCATAAGCCTGGCGAGCTTAACCATATCCCGGTTCGATATGTCATCCTTTTCAAGAATTTTATCTATCTTTTGTTTTTCCTTAGTAACTTCTGCAATGGGAGTAGTCGACATATTTTCTGATCTACCTGCGTAATTAGTAGCGATTGTAACAGGTTTTTCCAGAGCCAGGTTCGGTTTAACCTCAATATATTTCACAGAACTTCCATAGCCTGCATCAGCTTTAAATCCTATAATTCCAATATTGATCTCAAATTTATGACTTACCGGCAGCCATATATCGTCCTGTACAGGGATATAGAGTTGCCGGATCCTGATTTTACCGGCCAGATTATCGTTTACCAGATCAACACTATGCAGACACCACAGATCCTCAATTATATATATGGTACCGTAGAATACCTGCTGGCTCTTTCTTTTAGGGATAACTTCAATTTTATTTATTGTGAAATTTCCCTGCAACGATGCTCCCAGGTATTTAAATTTGTAGTATGAGAATGCCTGGGGTGAGAGTGGCGAAACTGCCATATCTGCCAGAATAGGCTGGTAGAAACTTGCCTGGATAAAATCCATAGGTGAAATATTATCTCCCTGTGAAGGAAAAGTGCTGTTAAATGAAATTACTTTTTGAAAGTATTTATCCGGAGCAGTAAACTCAATCTCATTAAATGATTCCATCAGGTAAGCATCTCCTGCTTTCATAGTTGTTGTGCTGGCTGAAGTCCCGGACTCATTCCGAGCCTCTATTTTCATGGATTTCTGTAGTAGCTTAGGGATCCTGTTTATAACAAGATTTCCTTTAAGATAAACATCAGCTTTATAATAGCTTACATTATTCAGATAGTAAGGAGCCATCCCGACAACCTTTCGCATGATTATGTATGCCGGGTCCTCACCTGAGGCACTAATTCTGACTTCCGGAATTGCATAATACTGAATAGGTAGCATAACATCTTTTGTAATGATATCGTCTGAAAGTGTGATGTTAGCAAATACCGGTTCATAACCCAGGCTCTGGTAAATGATTGTGTATTTTCCAGCCGGAAGTCTGATTTCGTAATCTCCTTTTGTATTGGCTGTTGTTCCCTGTTTAAGTTCCTGGATATATATAGTTGAATACTGAACAGGATCTCCTGACTGGTTGGTAATCTTGCCTTTAAGTACCTGTGATTGCGAGATTTGAGTGGAAATGAGAAGCAGGAGAATTATCCCGGGAAAATGTTTCATTTTAAAATACTATTTTATCTATAACGAAAATAGCGATTAAAAGTTACCTTCTGCCTGAAACAACAATTACAATTTCTCCCTTTGGAGGTTTGTTGGTATAATACTCTGAAAGAAATAACAGAGTTCCACGGATGTTTTCCTCAAATATCTTACTTATTTCTCGTGAGACGCAGGCATCACGTTCGGGGCCAAAATGAAGGGCCAATTCATCAAGCGTTTTTACAAGCCTGTATGGTGATTCATAAAAAACCATCGTCCTTGCCTCATCGATCAATGCGGTGATCCGCTTATTCCTTCCTTTCTTTTGGGGAAGAAATCCCTCAAAACAAAACCTGTCGCACGGGAGCCCTGAATTAACAAGTGCCGGTATCAGAGCCGTTGGTCCGGGAAGAGTCTCAACCGAGATATCTTTTTCAACACATGTTCTTACAAGTAGAAATCCGGGGTCAGAAATGCCAGGGGTACCTGCATCTGATATTAGAGCAACCGTAACACCTGAAAGTATCTTTGAGCATACCGACTCGACACTCTTGTGTTCATTAAACATATGATGCGACTGAAGAGGTGTTTTAATAGCATAATGGGTTAGCAGTTTTTTCGCCTGACGGGTATCCTCGGCAAGTATCAGATCAACACTTCCAAGAATCTCAATAGCCCTGAAGGTAATATCCTTCAGATTACCGATAGGGGTCGGAACCACATACAGTTTACTCATTTGAAGGAAGTTTGCGTTTTACCAGATCTAGCAACTGTTTAACTGCTTTATTTTCATCACTGTCGTCAGTATAGCTCAAAATTATACTCCTGGCTTCTGTAAGGCTCTCAACATTATCGAGTTTTAATATCGCCTGATTGTAAGCATCCCGGTTACCATTGAAAATTTCGCGTATGAAAAGGAATTTGTCATTTACACCAATTGCTGCAGATAAATTTGTTAAAGGTTGTGTCTTAAGGATATCCGATACATCATCGTCTCCCTTTTTGCTTCCTAACTGCTCATTGAACCTGTTTGACATATGACTGAATCTATCTGCAAATATTGGAGACTCGGATTCTTTTTTATGGAGTTTTTTTGAGCCCTCCTGAGCAGTAACAGATGGTGCAGAATCTGGAAGTTCAGGTTGTTTTAACTGTTCAGGTTCATTAAGCATTTCACTAATTTCAGAAATATTGTTTCTCAGAGTTTTAAGAAGAGATATGACCTCTGCGGCGCTCTTGCATTTCGATTTGGCAAGTTCGACCTGCAGCGCCGGAACCCCGGGGTATTTTTTCAGATCATCAATAATGTTACGTGCTTCATCGAGATCTTTAATAATTAAATCAATCGTTGCATTGAAATCCATACATTTTGATGTTAATAAAACAAACCATTTTCCTTATTTTGCAAAAGTAACGATTATTCCATAAGTCATCATGGAATAAAACTACTATTTGTGCTTCTTCAATATACGTTAATTGCAAAATGGACTTTCTTGAAAATTCTATAAGGGCGACCGGTAAACGTGGATCAATTGAGGTCATAACAGGTTCCATGTTTTCCGGTAAAACAGAAGAGTTGATAAGAAGGCTCAGGAGAGCTCAGTTTGCTGGTCTGAAGGTTGAGATATTTAAACCTTCCCTTGACAATAGATATTCGGAGACAAGAGTGGTTTCTCATGATGATAAATCTATTGTTTCAACGCCTGTGGATAATCCATCAGCAATTTTATTGTTGGCCGGGGATGTTGATGTAGTGGGAATTGATGAAGCGCAATTTTTTGACAGTTCCATTGTTGAGGTGTGCAATAATCTGGCTGACAGCGGTATAAGAATCCTTATCGCCGGTCTCGATATGGATTTTATGGGCAAACCTTTTGGCCCGATGCCTGCTCTGCTGGCTATTGCGGAATATGTTACCAAGGTTCATGCTATATGTATGCGATGCGGACACCTGGCTCAATATTCATACAGAAAATCTGAAGAAGCTCAGGTCGTTTTGCTGGGCGAAAAAAATCTTTATGAACCGCTGTGCAGGGAGTGCTTTAATGCTGCATTAAATAAGTAAGATGTGAAAATCAGCTCATCAGATATTGCAAGGATCACTCACGGTAAGCTTATTGGTCCACCTGACCTCGAGGCTGAAGATATTATTACAGACAGCCGTCAGTTAAGTTATTCAGTGGGCCTTATATTCATTGCCATAAACGGGGAAAATCATGATGGTCATCAATTTATTAAAATTCTGTTCCAGAAGGGAATCAGAATTTTCGTTGTAGAGAATCTTCCTGGAGATAATACAATATTAACAGGTGCAGCTTATATATTAGTAAATGATTCCGTGGAGGCTCTCCAGCTTCTGGCTTCCTTTAAGAGAGGCACCTTCAAATCACCGGTTATAGCAGTAACCGGCAGTGCCGGTAAAACAGTTGTTAAGGAATGGCTCGCCGATATTCTTGGCCTGACAACGCCTGTAATCAGAAGTCCAAAAAGTTATAACTCTCAGATAGGTGTCCCCCTTTCAGTATGGAAACTGGATGATAAATACAAACTTGGAATATTTGAAGCCGGTATCTCATTACCCGGAGAGATGGATAATCTTCAAAAAGTAATTGATCCTGATATAGGTGTAATAACAAACATAGGGGATGCACACCGCGAGAATTTTCCTGACGATAAGAAAAAGGCAGAAGAAAAACTCAAACTTTTCTTAAATGCCTCTACAATAATATATTGCAGCGATTATAAAATCATCCATCAGTTAATAATTAACAATGAAAATTCTAAATCTAAAAAACTGATAGACTGGTCATCAGAACATAAAAATGCCTCGGTTTTTGTGAAGAAGAGTTCTCTCTCCGCGGGGCATACCGGTTTGCAGATTAGCTATAATGGGATAATTAATGATTTTGAAATCCCTTTTAGTGACAGAGCTTCAGTTGAAAATGCTATTACTGTAGCCTCAGTGTGCTTATCGTTGGGAACCTCACCTGATATTATAAGGAGAGGTCTGGCTGGCCTCGTATCTGTGGCAATGAGGATGGAAATGAAGAGTGGTATAAATAATTGTCAGCTTATCGAAGATTACTATAACTCAGATCCAGGATCGCTTGGAATGGCTATTGATTACCTTCGGCAGCAAAATAACAGGAAGAGTACTCTGATATTATCCGATTTTGTTCAAAGCGGAAGAACTGAGGAGGAATTGTATGGCGAAGTGGCTAAGCTATTGAAGAAGAGTGGTGTTGACAAATTCATAGGTATTGGAAGCGCATTAATGCGAAACAGTAATTTATTTGATGCCGGTGCATTGTTTTATTATTCAACTGATGAGTTTATCCGTTCGTTCAATGGCAATGATTTCAGAAATGAGATAATCCTTCTGAAGGGCGCCAGGATATATGAGTTCGAGAAAATTGGAAAACTGCTTGAACTACAGATTCATCAGACAGTACTGGAGATTAACATGGATGCTATCTCACACAATCTTAATGAGTTTCGAAGGCATCTGAATCCGGGTACCCGTATTATGGCAATGGTTAAGGCATTTGCTTATGGAGCAGGACCCGCTGAGATAGCAGCATTACTTGAGTATCACAGGGTAAGCTATCTAGCTGTTGCATATCCTGACGAGGGTGTTGAATTACGAAATGCAGGTGTTGCATTACCTATAATGGTTATGAATCCGGATCCTTCAGCATTGGAGATAATGATAAAATATAATCTGGAGCCTGAAATATATAGTTTTTCATCGTTGGACCAATTTATTTCGATAGCGTCGAGACATGGACTTATTAACTATCCCGTTCATCTGAAAATTGATACCGGAATGCACAGACTCGGCTTTATGCCTGAGGATATTGAAAAACTTACCACGATAATTAGTACCACCGATTGTATAAAGATCATTTCAGTTTTCTCCCATCTGGCCGCCAGCGAGAATCCGGAACTTGATAATTTCAGTCATTTGCAGGCAGAGGTTTTTATCAGGGCAGTTTCTGAGATCCGCGAAGCCACTGGATATAACTTTATGAGGCATATACTTAATTCTTCCGGTATTATACGTTTTCCTCAGTATCAGTATGAAATGGTACGCCCTGGCATAGGCATCTATGGCGTTGGCCATTTTAAAGGGCTTAATCTGAAAACAGCAGGGCGCTTTAAGACAAGGATATCGCAGATAAAGAAAATCAGGGCCGGTGAGCCGGTAGGATATGGCTGTGCCGATGTGTCAGATAATGAAAGGATAATTGCAATATTACCAGTTGGTTATGCTGACGGACTAAACCGAAAACTGGGTAACAGGAATGGGAATCTATATATAAATGGTATAAGAGTACCTATAATCGGACATATTTGCATGGATATGTGCATGGTAGATATTACCGGTGTTGATGCAAATACCGGAGATGAAGCTGAGATATTCGGAGGTAATATCTCTATTGATGAGTTGGCAGAAAAATGCGGGACAATTCCTTATGAGATATTAACTTCAATTCCAGGACGTGTGAAAAGAGTCTTTTTCAGGGAATAGTATTGCGGTGCTCTGCACCGGATCAATTCTTAACGATCGGCCCTCTTCTATTTTTCTACATGTCATAGCTTTAATTTATTTCACCGTAGTAAGATACGGTTTTTACTACGGTGATCCTTCACCTCAGCTGTCCCTTTCATGTCGCTTCTGCCGTCTGCCATTCCCTGCTGCTTTGCCCGTCCGTAGCGAATCAAAGGCGGGCAGGCATGCATCATAAGTAATATTATCGAGAGTATTTACTTTAGCCTTACAGCAAAATCTGAAATGCAATTTGGTTACCCCAGATCACTTATATGTTCAAGATTGGTGCTTTCAAGGATCCTGATCTTTCTCCCTGCCATTTCAATAATCCCTTCAGAAGCCAAATTGGAAAGTGTGCGGATGCCATTTGAGGTTGTCATGTTTGAGAGGTTGGCAATGTCTTCCCTTGAAAGTGAAACCTGTATTGTTTTGCCATCCTCTTCATAACCGTAAGTGTCACGCAGCATTAATAGTGATTCAGCCAGTCGTCCTCTGATATGCTTTTGAGTTAGTGAAACAGTCCTGTTATTTGAGAACCATAGCTCTTCTGATATTATCTTAATAAACTTCAGTCCAAGATCAGCATTCTTCTTAAGTATTTTTATGAGTGAACCCTTATCAAAAATACAAACTGTTGAATCTTCAACTGCTATTGCTGAAACTGACCAGGCTCTATCTGAATATATATTATGGTAGCCGATAAATCCTTTTTGCCTGACCATTTTTAATATCTGTCGTCTCCCTCCGACACCTTCCTTGAACACTTTCACTTTTCCAGTGGCGAGACAAATCAAACCGCGTGGTTTCTCCCCTTCTTTAAATATATAGCCACCTTTTTTAATAGTAGCCAGAGTATGATGTTGTGTAATTGTCTCTTTATCTTTCTGATTTAATCCTTTAAAAATTGAAGAAAACCCTTCAAGACATTTCTCTATATACGGATTCGGATATTGCATGGTTTGATTATGTTAAATAACATATCAAAGGTAATAAAAGGAAATTAAATAAATTTAAATTAACAATTTTTAACATATTCAATGACAAGTAGTTATAAAGATCACAGATAGAGTTTTTTACTTTGCTTATTCAAAGTTTAGATTTCAGAAGATACCTTAGAATAAGAAAGTTTAATACTGCGCTGCCAGAGGCATTCTTCTGCCGGCGCCGAATGACTTGGATGAAATTCTTAACACCGGAGGAGCCTGGTATCTTTTATATTCATTAAAATCGATCATGCGTATGACCATATCAACAATATCCCTGTCTGACCCTTCACTGACTATTCTTGCAGCTGGTTTCTGTAATTCAATATATTGATATAAAATTGTATCGAGAAGGTTGTAGTCAGGAAGTGAATCAGAGTCCAGTTGGTCCGGTCTTAGTTCAGCAGATGGTAATTTTGTAATAATATTTTTTGGAATGATCTCTTTCTCCCTATTAATGAAATCTGCCAGCTTGTAGATGTCTGTTTTATATACATCACCAATAACCGATAATCCGCCCGCCATATCTCCATACAGGGTGCCATATCCAACAGCTGCTTCACTTTTGTTTGAGGTGTTAAGCAAAATGCATCCGAATTTGTTAGAAACAGCCATTAGCAGAACAGCTCTTATCCGTGCCTGTATGTTCTCCTCAGTTACATCCCTGTTTTTTCCTTTGAAAACAGGTATCAGTTCCTCTTCAAAAGCAGAGAATGGTTTTTCAATATTGATTATATCATAGGGCACATTAAGAGTACTGGCAAGAGCAACAGCATCTTTAACGGAATGGTCTGATGAATAGCGCGATGGCATCAGCAACGCTCTTACATTTTCACTCCCCAGTGCTTCGGCGGCAAGGTATAGACAGATAGCAGAATCAATTCCCCCTGAAAGTCCGATAATGCAGGTTTTGAAATTTGTTTTGGTAAAATAATCACGTATGCCGGTTACAAGAGCATTATGGATTAAAGGTATCACTTCAGGATCATCTTTTACCTGGGATATATTACCTGATAGAATATCATCCAAAGAGTATGTCTTAACTGATTCCTCAAAAAATGGGAGTCGGCTAAAAATCTCACCTTTATTATTTAAAATAATGGAAGCGCCATCAAAAATGAGTTCTGTATTTGCACCTGTCTGGTTAACAGATATTACGGGCAAATTGTACTTGATAGCTTTGGAAATGAAGATGTTTTGTTTGGCCTCAATTTTGGTATAAGAAAATGGAGAAGCAGATATATTGATTATGATATCCGGATTTTGCCTGGCAAGCTCTTCCATTGGCGATACCGTGTAGAGCCTGGTCTTTTCAAACTCGTTGTCGAATGGTTGTTCATCCCATAGATCTTCACAAATAGTTAGAGCAACTCTTAATCCTTTATAAGAAAATATGGAAAATTGGTTCTCCGGTTCAAAGTACCTGTATTCATCGAAGATATCATATGTTGGTAGTAATGCTTTATTTGCTGTGAAGAGTACTTTTCCCTCAGATAGTAGAAGAGCTGAATTGAAAAGTTTCTTCCCGTCAGGGTTTCTGTTCAATGTGGGTGAACCCACTATGGCTGCGATCCCGATGCATCCCTTAGCTACCTCATTTACAGTTAGATTGCACTTTTCAATAAAGTCATGCCGATCGAGTAAATCCAGGGGGGGGTAGCCTGGAATACATAGTTCAGAAAAAACGACCAGATCGGATCCTTCCGACTTTGCTTCTCTTATTGCATTACAGATAAGTCCCTTATTTTTTTCAAAGTTACCTATATGATAATTAAGCTGTGCAATAGTGATTTTCATAATGAACCAGGTTAAAAGTTAACACCAATTCTGAAACTCACTATTTTATGCGATATCTTATCGGCCAGCTGATCTCCATTTTCCTTAGTTATATCAAGAAAATTATTATCAAAATTCAAACCTAGTAACAGAGCTGTAGTCCCGCCTAATGAATATTCAATTCCTGCAGTGAAGTGGTAGGAGAGGTTAAATACCCTTAACTCACTAATAGCATTTTCGCCGGAGATATCAAGTGAAGGGATATCTGCTTTCCCTCCAATAACAACTTTTGGGTCAATCCCTAAATCAGTAAAGAAGGTGAGATAACCAATCTGGTTTGTCTGAAGCTTGAGCCCGATAGGTATTGCCAGATATTGTATCCTGTATATTACGGAATTGCCCGGATTAACAGTGGATATGATATTTGTAAATTCCATTTCAGTTGTATCATTACTAATGAGTCTTCCTCCTGCACTCAGGAGGCTTATTCCTGTCGAAAATGAATAATTAGGAGTGAAGTACCTGTTAAATGTTAATCCAAAATTGAATCCTGGCCTGGCCCCCTCATTCTTTATTTCACTATTATCGGATGAAAACCAGCTTACTGCCGGATCGGCGTGTATTCCGAAACTAATTTTTTGCTGCGCATTTGAAGTGGATGCAGTAAAAATCAATAAAACTGTAATAATGATTTTTTGTACTCCTGGCATGAAATTCTGATGATGTTTAATTTTTAGCATAATAATATGATTTTACTTGAATGCCAATCTTCTTTTTTAGCCACGAAGACACTAAGAATCAAAAGGTTAAAATGTTATATTTGCAAACTTTTTGTGTTACCTGGTGTCTTCATTAATTTGTGGTAATAAATTGTAGACATACCTCTAATGTGTTCCAATTATTATGTAAAAATAACAAATAATAAGAGAAGTTATTGCTCAGTATTTAATTGTTGTCTTATAACTTAAAAAGTGCTTATTTTAGACTTCTTAAAATTATAGTTCCAAATGAGAATACAAGTTGTTAAGTATATCTTTTTACTTTTGATTGCTACATTAATAGCTTCATGTAAAAAAAATCATTACAAAGTCAATACTTCATCCATCGATGTAAAAATTGAGATAAGGAGACTTGAGAAAGATCTTTTTACCACCGACCCCAATGAGATCCTGGCAGTGGTCCCGGCTCTGAAGCAGAAATATAATGGATTTCTTCAGCTATTCAGCTATGTGATTAATACCGGTAATATTAATGAGGCATCATTTGGTGATCTGTTGTTAAGGTTCTGTACAGATAAGCAGAATAATGATGTATATGAACATGTAATGGATCTTTACCCCGATGTTACTGAAATTGAGAGGGGTTTGGAGGAGGGGTTCCGACATTACCTCTTTTATTTTCCCCGGAGGAATGTGCCTGATATATTTACTTGTATCACTGGTTTCAATAATAGTATTATAACAGCTGATTCTATAATTGGAATTGGATTGGACAGGTACCTTGGTGCCGGTTGCGAGTATTATCCCAGGCTTGAAATTTATAAATATATGGCAGCGAGAATGACACCGGAAAATATTGTTTCCGATTGTATGTATGGCTGGGGCGCTTCAGAATGGGATTTTTCAATACTTAAATACCCGGCTGACAATGTTATATCTGAGATGATTCACGATGGTAAACTTAAATATTTTGAGAAATGTATGTTGCCGGAAACGAGTGATGAAATTATTTTTGGTTTCAATTCAGATCAGATGAAATTCTGCAGGAACAATGAAAGTCAGATGTGGCAATACCTTATAGAGAATGATCTGTTATTTAACAGCGATCAGTTCACAATACGCAAACTGACCGGGGAAGCTCCGTTTACAAGTTATTTCACTAATGAATCTCCGGGGAGGGCTGCTGTATGGCTTGGTTTCAGGATAGTTGAATCATGTATGATGAAAAACCCGGGAATAAAGATTGAAGAGTTAATGAACAATACTGATATTCAGTTAATTCTGGAAAAAGCAAAATATAGTCCTCAATAAAAATAAATAGGGACATACCATGGCATGTCCCTATTTCAATTTCTAAAATTGTACTACTACTCGGGATGAATAGCCTCAACCGGGCAGACATCAGCGCAAGCACCACAGTCAGTGCATACATCCGGGTCAATTTTATAGATGTCGCCTTCTGATATTGCTTCAACAGGACATTCATCAATACATGTTCCGCAAGCTGTACAATCATCATTAATTACATAAGCCATTTCGATTATTTTTTGATTGGTTAATTACAATTAGTGCACAAAAATACCTTAATTATTTTAATTGAAAAAGAAACATGACAAATATATCGGGATTATCTGCTAAGTTACCTCAGGTTTAGATTCGATCCTTTAAAGGCAATGTAATAAGTCCTTTATAACTGCAGAGGGTTTGAAATAAGTATAAAAAAGACGATGTTAAAGTCATATTTTATTGTATATCAAGATATTTGCAGAGAATGGATTTTATTTTTAAATTACTTAAACCGTTTTATCCATTAGGAAATTATAGACGAGCCAGCTCATATTTGCAACACCTGTTTCAAGTCCCTCTTCATCAATATCGAAATCAGCTGTATGGAGCTTCTTCATTTCGGCCCCCTTTTTACTGAGGCCGATCCTGTAATATAGTGATGGCGCTAATGCTGAATAAAACGAAAAGTCGTCGGAACTCATCCTGGTATCATAAGTCTCAACTTTATCTTCTCCAAGAAGCCCGGAACTTAGCAGGATTGCCTTTTCAGTTAGCTTTGTGTTATTTACCAGTACAGGGTAGCCTTCTGCAATATTTACATCAATATTAATCCCAAACTCTTTGGCTGTTTCTGCTGCAAAAGACTTAATAAGATTAATCCCTTCCACTCTCCATTTTTCGTCAAATGTCCTGAAGGTTCCTGCTATATGGACCTTTTCAGGGATTACATTTGTAGCCCCTTCCCCCGATATTTTTCCTATACCAAGAACAGTTGGTATATTTCTGACAGCCTGTTGCTGTTTTATACTCTCTTTAAGTCTTACAACAAGGAGGGAGGCAATGTAAATCTGATCAGTTGTTAATGATGGCAGAGCTGCATGACCTCCTTTTCCCGAAACAGTAATATAAATTTCATCGCATGAGGCCATATAACTACCGGCTTTGTAACCTACTTTACCTGTTTCCAGGTCAGGCAGGTTGTGTTGTCCGATTATTATATCAGGTAATGGGTTGTTTAGCTCTCCTGATTCAATCATTAGTTTTGCACCTCCTGGTGATTTCTCTTCACCCGGTTGAAAAATAAGAAGCACTTTACCTCCGAAATGCTCTCTCATGCTGTTAAACAAACTGCCAGTGCCCATTAGCATTGCAATATGGGCATCATGGCCACAAGCATGCATTTTCCCCGGGTAAACGCTGGCATAATCAATGATGTTTCTTTCAGTAACAGGTAAAGCGTCCATTTCAGCCCTTATAGCTATAATATTGTCTCCTGCAGATTTACCTTCTATGGTTGCTATTATTCCTGTACCTGCTATTCCACTCCGGTAGCCTATACCGTTTTCCTCCAGCCAATGTGATATAAAGGAGGCAGTATCAGTCTCTTCGAATGATAATTCAGGATATTTATGAAAATGTCTGCGGAGCCTTATTACTTCATCTTTCAGGTCAGCGGCTTTTAACAGGATACTCTCTTTTATACCGGGCATTGTACTAATTTTGAGTTAGGTTATTAAAAATCGAGACTGAACGACAAGTAGAATATTCTTGGTAAAATGTAGTTGTTTTCAATACCCCATGCCCAGTCGGCTCTTACGAAATAGCCAAATATCTGGGCTCTCGCTCCTGCACCAAACCCGGCTACAATTGGTTCCCTATTAGAATCGAGGGTCACAGTAACAGGTCCATTAGTAATTATCTCAGTATCGTAGCCATTGATGCCCGACCATGGAGATTTGCCTGACCAGGCTGTTCCAATATCGCCAAATCCGACAACCTGGAGACTATTTAGGAAATTAGACCTTAATGGGTGACCGGCAAAATATCTGACCACAGGCCATCTTAACTCACTGTTAATGAGAGCAAAATTATTACCGTTCCTCACATTCTGTGTAAATCCCCTCATATTTGTTGCAAGGGCCTGAAATCCATAATTGACATTTGGAGTTACCGGAATAGCGCTATTGAACATAGGGTATTTATTAAACAAATAGCCCATCCAGTTATCAACACCACCAAGATAATAGATAAGTTTTGTAGGACCAAATGAGGTGCTGGCAGCAAACCTGTTAGCCCATATCAGTTCTCTATGAATTCTGGTATATTTTCTGAAATCGACACCAAGAACAATCATATCGGACCGCTTCCGTGTCAGCTCCTTGTAATATTCACTAAATATTTTAAATCGGGTGCCATAATATATGTTGATACTTCTCTTGCGTGTATTGTCATATATTATCTCCCCTTTCACGCTGGCCCAATGTTGTGAGAAGTTCTTATGGTTTAGAGTAGCTACTTCGGTTGCCAGATAAACAAACCGGTCGTTCCTGTATGAAAGTGTTCCTTTCAGGGCTAATACAGGAGTAACAGGTTTGGAGTAGGTAAGGTAGATGTTATGAGTAAACGCTTTTATTAGCGTATCATTCGAACTGACGAAATAGGCTTGTCTGTGGAAAATAGCCTGTTTATCGAACTTTCCTTTGAGATTCTCAACACTAAAAAGATATTCGTTACTGTCAAAATTTCCGGAAAATCGGAACCCTCCTGTAATTCTGTAATTCTCAAAAAGATCAAGTACACCGAATCTTGTCATGAGATTTACCCCGGGATTAAAATAGGGTGCTCCGCCACTATAAACCTGGTATGAGTTATTGAGGAAACTGAAGTCAATCTGATTTGCAATATAATTATTATAGAAAGATGTTTCGTAGATTCTTATCAGAGGAAGTTTAATTTGACCAGTGTCAAGGTCGATATCCATATATTTCTTCCGCCATAACTGTTCGTAATAGTTTTGTTTTTCTTTCTCAAATATGTAATGAGTTATATCAATAGGTTCATCCTTAATGTAATACTCATAGATCGGTTTTGTGAGGGTATCTCTTCGTAATTTATCTTCAGCTACCAGCCATTGTCTTAATTGTTCCAAACTGTCTGCTTTGTGGAGAGATTGATTTTTCTCTTTACGGAATGTACTGGTTATAATCTCTTCTGAGGGCACAGTCCTTGATTCGCTGAGCAGACCTTTCCTCAAGGTATAACTCCTTTTGCTGAAGAGTATCTCACCATACAAATCAGATCCATTTGTTAAAGACTGATCAATAATGTTTCGATCATAATTTGTAACAGGTATTGAATTGATGAAATATCTATAATGAGTAGTTGTATCTATAAAGCTTATTGAACTGTCAAAATTTGCAGTGTATCTGTTAAAAATACCGTTTTGATCGCCTATATATGCAAACTTGTTTTTCCCGATTCCACTTGGAATAAACCTGTCAGTATATTTGCCTTCAGAGAGTCTTACCAGGGTATTGTTTTCCTTTGTCAGGCTATATGTAAAAAGATCGAAAGTAAGTGCCAGTTTTTCAAATGGACTTCCGGTATTTGTTAGAGTATCTGATACGCGATTTGATGAGAAAATGATCTCGCCAGGGGAATCCTTCAGAAAGGAAGGATTAAGATCATCAGCTATATCCCTGGTTATCTGCTCGTTTGTTCCTGAAGCTATAGTGTGTATGTATATGTCTGTTATACCATCTTTTACAGCAGACATTGCAAGACGCGATCCTTCAGGGGAGTAGGAGAAATCCAGAATCTTATCAAAATAAAGAAGGTTTCTTTTTTCGGTTGATTTCTCATTAACCCTGTAAAAATACATAACCATGTCTGCTTTTTCATCATTTATAAAAGTGAGGATTTTTCCACTGGGATGCCATCCAATTACAGGATAAGTATTATCAGTAACCTGCTCAAAACGAGGTTCCTTTCTGAAAATAATTTTTTGTTTCCCTGTTGTCTGGTTGTAGAGCCAGATTCGTTTTCTCCCCCAATCATTAGTGACATAAGCTATATAATCACCACCAGGACTGACTTTTACCTGCTGGATAATCTGTTCCTTTTTTGATTTCCTGACAGTATTCCCGTCTTCAGCAGGAAGATTCCTGTCCCCGGAATACTCTTCTGTGTAGTAATTTTTCCATTCCTTTAAAAGATCTTTTAGATCCTGCCCCATAACATAGAGGAAACCATCATCAACATTCTTATAGATTTTTGTCAGATAGATAATATTTGGGATAAGGGCATCACCATATTTTTTCCCAATGAATCTCCAGAAAGACTGACCTGCATCTAATGCATCATCATATTCAAGATGGTTAATATTTTTATATTTGCCTGATTTGATGCCATCCTTGACTCTATTCTCAGCCTCATAGTCCCAACCGTATGACACATAATGAATAAGCCCCTTAATATACCAGTCAGGCATATATATTAATGAAGAACTTGACACCCTGTCTTTCACTTCAGCATTGTACAACATTTCATTAATTATCACTTCAGTTATTGAAGCAGCAATCTGTCGTTGAAAAGCTACATGGTCTCCTTCATAAAAAAGCATCACCTTATTTTTTATTATTCTGCTGAACCCCCCGGTATTATATGTGTCTTCTTCAAAGGTGACGAGACCAATATTTGATTGTTTGTATTCAGCGTTTTTATTGAAGATGATGAAGATCAATCTTTTTTCAAGTGTATAATCGAAATAATCTTCAATTTCCGCAAGCTTTTTCATTGCATAATCCGCCGTAAATTGTGCCAGATCGCGTCCATATTCATTAAAATAACAATCGAAATCGTCGAACCGGTAGTACGACCAGTAGTAATCATAGTATTGAACTTTATTTTTACCAAATTTCATCTGATGGCCATTATAGAACTGGCCACTTGCATTTAGAGAGAAAACACAAGCTATAACAATGATAATCAGTTCTTTGAAATTTTTCATTTCTTCATACATCATGAGATTAACCAGGATTTTTTGTATCAAATTTTGTTCCAATTAATCCGGGTCAGGCAGCAAAACTAATGATAATCTGTTTTAAACTATCTAAAAAAACATAAACTTTATTAATTTTGCCGTAGTTTGTTTGGATTAATTTTATGGTCTGGTTTTTGTAGAATCTAATGCAACCAAAATTCAATCTTACTTGTTATATAAAGGAATTTGGATATAATATATTTATATAGATGTTATTTGATCATATTTTTCAAAATACTAAAATCTCAATTTGATATGAAAAGAGTATTATTTTTTCTTTCGCTTGTTATGTTCGGAGTTAATGCTAACTCGCAACTTTCAGAAGCAAAGCTTCAGTTATCTGCAACAGAACATGATTTCGGAACTTTTAAAGAAGAAGCAGGAAGGCAGACTTTTGATTTTATTGTTACCAATACAGGTACTAATCCGCTGATGATTCAAAATGTTGTAGCCTCATGTGGATGCACTACCCCAGAGTGGACAAGACAACCCATACCAGCTGGTGGAAAGGGTAAGGTTACTGCAATATACGATCCTAAGAACTATCCGGGAAAATTTAGTAAGACACTTTCTGTTTACACAAACACAAAACCGCAGGTTTATGTGCTGGTTATTAAAGGAGAAGTAATTCCACACGAAAAAACTATTGAAGAGTTGTTTACTTTTAAGGTTGGCGATGTAAGGTTTGAAAGCAATCATCTGGCCTTTACAAATGTTAAAAAAACTGAGAAAAAGATCAGAGTTATGCAACTTATCAATACGTCTGACATTCCAATAAAGGTTGAATTTGACAGGCTACCTGTCCATTTGACTCTTAAAGCTAAACCGGAAACACTTAAACCAGGGCAAAAGGGTATAGTGGAAGGTACCTATGACGCCACAAAAAATTCCGGATGGGGAAATGTTAACGATATGATAAAAGTTAAGCTTAATGGTATTTTACAGGAAAACTTGTATTACTATGTTTCAGCAAATCTGGTAGAGGATTTTTCTTCTCTCTCAAAAGATGATCTGGAAAATGCTCCTGTATTTGATCTCGCATCAACCACTGTTGATCTGGGTAAAATAAAAGGTTCCACAAAGAATGAAGTTGAATTTAAATTTACTAATACAGGAAAATCCGACCTGTTAATCAGGAATATAAGGGCTACCTGTGGTTGTACGGCAATTCAGCAGGGAAATCAGGGCACAGGGATCAAACCAGGGGAATCAAGCTCGATAAAAGCTATATTCAGCTCAGGCGGTTATAATGGAAAAGTTACAAAAGCAATCTATGTTTTTACTAACGATCCAAAAAAATCTGAGGTTGTCCTGATGCTGACTGCAGATGTTGAACAACCAACTGCTATTAAATAGATATCTGGAGGATAAAACTATTAATATTGCTTTCAAAGGGGTGTTTCGGAATAATCTGACACCCTTTTGATATTTTTGTACTAACTTGTTTTACTTATGGACAAAAAAAAGGAATATAAAAGTGCACTGCAGGTACAGGAAGGAATTCCACAACCACCAAGCATTAATCCGGATGTTCTTAATGGTACAGGAAGGAAGAGAAGAAAGAAATATTCAGTGGATGAATATGTTACAGGAGTACTTTCGGGGAACATGACAATATTAAGTCAGGCAATAACATTAGTTGAAAGCTCTCTGCCAGAACATTATGTTATAGCACAAACAATTATTGAGAAATGTCTGCCCCATAGTCGAAAATCGATCAGGATTGGAATAACAGGTGTTCCGGGAGCAGGCAAAAGCACTTTTATTGAGACTTTTGGATTACACCTGACTGGTACAGGTAGAAAACTTGCTGTATTAACAGTCGATCCAAGCAGTGAACTGACTAAAGGAAGTATTTTGGGTGATAAAACAAGGATGGAACAGCTCAGTACTCATCCGGGTGCTTTTATCAGACCGTCACCTGCTGCAGGTACTCTGGGAGGTGTAGCCAGAAAAACAAGAGAGACAATAATATTATGTGAATCAGCAGGCTTCGATACAATACTTGTTGAGACTGTAGGTGTTGGACAATCTGAAACTGAAGTTCGTTCCATGGTAGACTTTTTCCTTCTTCTTATGCTTGCAGGTGCCGGTGATGAGTTGCAAGGAATAAAGAGGGGAATAATGGAAATGGCTGACCTGGTTGCCATAACCAAGGCTGACGGCCCTAATAAACTGTTTGCAGAAAGGGAGAGAGTCTCATTTGAGAATGCACTTCATTTGTTTTCGCCAAAATTGTCGGGATGGAAGACACCGGTACTTACCTGCTCAGCATTAAAGAACATAGGGATCAGTGAACTCTGGGAGATAATAGGGGAGTATTTTAAATTTACCATGGATTCAGGGTATTTTGAAAAACTCAGGAAGCAACAAGCAATAATCAGAATGCATAGTACAATCGTTGATTATCTGCACAATTCATTCTATAACCATAAGGATGTTAGGCTACTCAAACCAAAGCTTGAACAACAGCTGAATGAAGGTAGCATTACTTCATATAAGGCAGCTCTTCATTTACTTGACAAATACTCAAAAAGGTAACCGGATAAACAATATTTAATATCTTTGCCCCATTAAAATCAAAAATAATCGGTTATAAATTCAAATTTATCTAATATGAAAAAAATCATTTATCTGGTAGCAATAATTGTTATTATGGCTGCCTGTTCTTCAGAACCACATTATGTTGTTAAAGGAAAAATTGATGGTTCCGACAGTATTACATTTTTTCTTCAGAAAAGAGAAGCAGGTAAGATAATTACAATTGATTCTGCTATTTCGCGGAAAGGCTCCTTTACAATGAAAGGTGGCAAAATTGAATATCCTCAAATGGTTCAGCTTGTAGCAGGAGATAACAGGAAGAGAACTTCTTTTTACATTGAAAACTCTGAGATAATTATCACAGGGAGCCTGGATTCTCTCTTTAATGCAACAATTACAGGATCAAAAACACAGGACGAGTACAAATCATTTATTGATTCAAACAAACCATTCACTGAAAAATACTCAAGTATTTATTCTGATTATCAGGCTGCCAGACAGGCAGGCGATAATGCAAGGGTAGCAGAACTGGAAAAGCAGGCGGATGAAATTCAAGACGAGATGACAACTCTTCAGAAAAATTTTGTAATGAATAACCCGGCTTCTTATTTCACACCTTCTCTACTGGGAAGCCTTAGCTATGAAATGGAGGCTCTTGAGATCGAATCGATTATTAACGGATTAGATACTGCTATTGCTGCTTTGCCACAGATAATAACACTGAAAGAGAGAGTTACAGTTATGAAAGCTGTTGCAATAGGTCAAAAAGCTCCTGATTTTACAATGAATGATGTTGATGGAAATCCGGTTGCTCTTTCATCAAAAATAGGTTCTAAATTACTTCTTATTGATTTTTGGGCAGCATGGTGCAGTCCATGTCGCCAGGAAAATCCAAATGTTGTAAAGATTTATTCTGAATTTCACAAGAAAGGATTTGATGTATATGGTGTCTCGCTGGACCAGAAAAAAGAGGACTGGGTTAAGGCAATTACTGATGACAAGCTTACGTGGACACATGTGTCTGATCTTCAGTACTGGAGTAATGCAGCAGCTAAAATGTATGCAGTGAATGCAATCCCTGCCAACTTCCTTTTAGATGAAACTGGAACAATAATTGGCAGGAACCTGAGAGGCGATGACCTTTATAATAAGGTAAAAGAGGTGTTGGGGGCTAAGAAATAGGTGCCAGGTGCTGGTTAGTGATTATAGATAAAATTAAAGAGGGTGTCTCAAAAGCCCTCTTTTTATATTTGTTTTACCTCAAACCTCATGTCGCACACCCCGAACCCTGAACCCTTGCGTTTATTCTTCCTTTTCTATCTCCTCGAGAATGAACCCGGTTCCCCGCACAGTTCGAATATCAATATTTTTATCATCCGAGACATACTTCCTTAAGCGGCTTATAAAAACATCCATACTTCTTCCGAGAAAGTAATCATCTTCACCCCAGATCTCCGTAAGGATATCTTCTCTCGCGAGTATCTTGTTCTTGTTAATAATGAAATACTTTAACAGTTGTGCCTCTTTGAGTGTAAGTTTTTCTTTAGTATTTACACAAATAAGCTCCAGTGTGTTAAATTTAAGTACTGTCTGAGATATATTAAATTCATCATTCGATGAGGAATAAGCTCTTTTCAGGATGTTGTTGATTCGCAGGATCAGAACCTCCGGATCAAATGGTTTTGTAATATAATCATCAGCACCGATCTTTAGCCCTCTTACAATATCTTCCTTAAGGCTTTTAGCTGTCAGGAAGATAACCGGTACTCCTGGCCGCGCTTCCTTTATTTTTTCGGCCAGTGTAAACCCATCCATCTCAGGCATCATCACATCGAGGACACATATATCAGGTTTATTCTGGTTAAACAGCTCCCATGCCTCCTTCCCATCACGTCCAAGTATTACATCAAATCCGCTTATTGTGACATATTGTGACAAAATGTTCCCGAAATCACGGTCGTCTTCAGCTATTAAAACTTTCATATCCCGAATATATTAATTATTAGGTAATGTTACAGTAAAGATACTACCTTTTCCTGTTTTACTGCTAACGGTAACATCTCCTCCATGAGCTTCAGCAATCTTTTTAACATAGTATAAGCCTAATCCCAATCCCTTGAACTTATGTATGTTTCCTGTGGACGCCCTGTAAAACTTGTCAAAAACATGTTTCTGGTCAGTCTTATTGATTCCAATACCATTATCACTGATTTTGATATAAATTTTATCTTCCAAAGCTGATCCTTCAATATTTATTACAGGTACTTTGTCGGAATACTTCACTGCATTTGAAAGAAGATTGTTTATAAGAGTTGTAAAATAGACTATATCAAGGTCAACTTTTGTACCGGAAAAGTTATATTTCTCATTAATTGTAGCGCCATTGCCACCACCAGAAATAAAACTCTCTACTATATCATTAATGATTTCTTCAATTGAGACTAATTTTTTATCCAACTGGAACTGAGTTCTTTCCCACATACTTATTTCAAGTATCATGTTAATAAGCTGATTCAGATGAATACTTTGTTTTCCTATTAACTTTGCAGTCTCAAGTATTTTACTCTCATTGGTTCTAATCTGCTCCATCTCAAGAGTTTTTCCCGCTACAGTAATTGTTGAAAGAGGCGTTTTTAATTCATGAGTCATATTATTAATAAAATCGGTCTTAAGATCAGATAACCTCTTTTCTTCCATGAGGTTTTTATATGTGATCATAAATATTATTAAAACAACAAGTATACTGAAGGTACTTAGCGCAAGAGAAGCAGCAGATTCTTTTAGTATTATTTTTTGTTTATCTGAAAAATCAATATAGCACTCAAAATCCAGACGGTAAAAATTATTTTCTGACCTGTCTCCCTTGACAAGAATTTCTGAAAAAGGTTTCTTTTTAGCAAAAGGAAGAGCGTTAACTGTTCCGGGCTGATTACGATTAGAGAATTCTTCATTTAAATAAATCGGAATGCGTGTGTCGTTATCAATCAGTTCAAAACGGTTAACTGCTATCTTAAAAGTAAAATTCTTATCAATACCTTGTCTTTCAAAATAACTTGATAAATATTTCGAAAGATATTGTTCCTGGGTTAATGCTTTTGTGACTAAAGCCAAAATCTCTTTTTTCTTTATGGCAAGAGCAGAATCATTTTTAATCAGGGAAATATCTTTTATTGCCTGTGCTGAATATCCGCTTATAATATATCGTGCTGTATCAAAACCATCAGTGGACAATCTCCGGTACATGCTTGAAACAGCATCCTGTGAGATCAGTCTGTATCGAAGATTGAACATTTCATCCTTCTGATTCCATAGACCTCTTAGAATAAATACCTGGACCGATATCAGAATAATAATGGAAATGACACCAAGTATCTGTACAGTATTTCTTCTTTTCATCTTTATCATTTAACTTTTTCAAATTTATTCATTTTATTAATACATGTGACCAGAAAAAAAACATTAACCCAATGTTAACCTGGTGTTAACAAAATGTCGTAATAACTGACTGTATCTTTACACTGTCGAACCTAAAGAAAGATAGTCATGAAAAAGATCAGAGTATTTTTAATAGCAATTTTCCTTATCTCAGCCGGGTCATTTTTTCAACAGGTAGTTGCACAGGAGAAGACAAAGGCAGAGCAGGAGAGAGAGCTTAAACTTCAACAGGTAATAGAGGAGCAGAAGAAAGCTTTGACTGATCAGAAGAGAAAGATGGATGAGTTGGTCAAGGAGGGTTTAATAACCGAGGAGAATGGTCAGATAGAGATTTTCAAACAACAGGAGAAGATGAATGACCTTATGAAGGATGTTAATGTAAGGGTAGAAGAAGCTGATAGATTAGGAGATGCTATCAGGATTTATCAACCGAGAGGAGACAGATCATTTCGCTTCGCTGACCCTTATGTAATTTCTTCGGATTATGAAGGGTTTTTAGGAAGGTCTTTCGGAAGTGATGCAGAAAGAACAACATGGGATTTTTCGAAATCTGTGAAGGAAAATACTTTTTCAAGTATGTACCCTTTTATTGTAGAGAAAACAGCTAAGAATGTAGTAATGTCGGTTATGGGCGATTGTAAAGCAGGTGAAATCCGTATAAAAATTATTATGCCAAATGGTAAAAACTATTCTGATATAGTAATTGATGAATTTGGCAATCTTAACTGGAGAAAGTCATTCACGCTATCTGAAACTGAAAATCAGGATAAGGCTGGCGAATGGAAATTTCAAATAGTATCGACAAAAGCAACAGGCTATTTTAAAATCTCCCTACAAACATATTAGTTTTCATTCCTTGTATAAAGGGGGCTGGGATAGGGGATCAGCCCCCTTTATTATTTTATTCTGAATGAGCTGAAGCCCTGCCACCTTTTACACTTTTCACCCTTATTGTGAATTTACTCCCGTTTTTAACAATCCATTTCAGATTAACACGAGAATGTCAGTTACTTCAAACTTAGGTGATTGATAAGCATTATATATACAGAAGGCTGCATTTCTGTGAGCGTCTGTTTCAATCATAAAGCCAGTCCACAGGAATGTGGGTAAATACAGAATATTTTTATCATTTTTTATTGGTTTTTTCAGGTTTTTTACATATTGACCTGAACTGACAGTTATTGTAAAATGGATCCCAATTTCTGTTTTGATAAAATTCTGAAGTTTTAGTATTGAAGTATCCCAGGATGTGTTTAGGGGAGACAGTATATATTAACTCGTCATTATCACTATAGTATGGATCTGTTATCGTCAGAACATCTTCAATGCCAACATCATGTTTGTTGGATACACCTGAATAGATTTCGTAAATAATTTTTGGAATTGCAATTATTATGGTGTACAAACCATAATCTTTTCTCTGGAAAAGAAAATAAGTAACTTCAATGGGTTCATTGGGATTAACGCGATCGGTGGAATGAGGGAGCTGGCTCTCAAATACAAATCCTTCATTCATAATATTTTCTACAACATTGAATTCTTTGGTGTTATGGAGGAAAAAATAGCAGTCTTTGAAATCTTTAAGCAATGTTGCAAGTATCTCTCCTTTATTTTTCATCCTGCATAATGTGGTGTTTCTCAAAAATCATTTTCAAAAATAGCTTATATTATTTTATTTACAACACATAAACCATTTGTTCTGTTATATGTTAAATTTGTATTCAATATTGAATTTTTTTTTGATGAGAAAATTTTTGTATCTATTTATTTTAACTTTTCTGGTTTCATGCGGACAAAAAGGCAGAAACGGTGGGGAGAGGATTATTACCGTTAGTATTGCCCCCTTTAAATACTTTGTAGAGGAGATTGCCGGAGATGATTTTATAATAAATATTATGGTTCCTGTGGGAGCAGATCCACATATTTATGAACCTTTTCCTGAGCAAATCATCAAACTCAGAAGATCAGTTGGTTATATAAGTAATGGTTACCTGGGTTTTGAAATGATCTGGCTTGACCGTTTTTATGAGATTAATAGAACAATGAAGAGGTTATCTCTTGGTGAAAAAATTGACCCTCTAGTTTCAGATCACAATCATGAAGGTGCTCATGTTGAAGGTGCAGATCCCCATTACTGGATGTCGCCAAAATGTGGTTTGATTATGGCTTTATCAGTCAAGGAGTTTTTAACTGAGCTAAACCCGGTACAAAAAGATAAATACGAAACAAATTATCAGAATCTGATCTCAAAGATCAGGGATGTAGATGCTGATGCACGCCAGCTTTTTTCAGGCGTTCTGAACAGATCTTTTATGATATTTCATCCTAACCTGGGTTACATGGCAAGAGACTACGGCCTTGAGGAGATTTCTCTGGAATATGAAGGGAAGGAACCTTCTTCATCAAGAATGAAAGAACTTATTGACCGCGCAAGAAAAGATGGAATGAAAACAATTTTTATTCAACGGGAGTATGATACAAAAAACGCTAAAGTAATAGCTGACGAGATTGGAGCTGAAGTAAAAATAATTGATCCTTTGTCGGAAGAGTGGTTGAAGTCAATAAAAGATATAGTAAATGAACTTTATGTAAGCTTCACTGAAAGTTCAAAATAAATGGTACTTATGGCCAGCTTGTTCGAAATGCATTCTTTATCAGCCTCTTATGGGACTGATTTTGTGTTAAGAGATGTAAATTTCACGGTTAGTGAAAATGACTTTATAGGTGTTATTGGCCCAAATGGAGGTGGCAAAACGACTCTTTTGAAAGTTATCCTGGGATTACTAAGACCGGCAAAGGGAGAAATTATTTTCAATAATGATCTTATAAGGGAGAATAGAATTGGCTATCTTCCGCAAATGTCAACTGGAGATGCAAGTTATCCGGTAACTGTGACCGATATTATTCTTTCAGGTCTTATGATCCGAAAAGGTATTATCTCCAGGATGTCTTCCTCAGATAAGAAAAAGGCAGAAATGGTAATTGATGAACTGGGTCTGTCGGAATTGGCCCAATCCACTATAAATGAACTTTCTGGTGGACAAATACAAAGGGTTTTTCTTGGACGTGCTATTATTGGAGATCCAAAGTTATTACTTCTGGATGAACCCGGGAATTTTGTAGATACAACATTTGAAAATGATTTTTATGAAAAGCTGAAGGATCTCAATAATCGTATGGCCATATTGATGGTCTCTCATGATGTCGGTATTATTTCATCACATATTAAGTCTTTTGCATGTGTAAATAGAAGTCTTCATTATCATCCCTCGCACGAGATCACAAATGATGATCTGCTTGCCTATGGATGTCCGATTCAACTAATTACGCACGGAGATGTTCCTCATACTGTACTTAAATATCATAAATAGTGGAAGCCAATATTTTTCAATATGAATTTATAATAAAGGGGATCCTTGGTGCGATCTTTGCAAGCATAACAGCTGGATTAGCTGGTACATATATTGTTTCTAAACGAATGGTTTTCTTAAGCGGAGGGATAACACATGCCTCATTTGGCGGTATTGGTATCGGGTATTTTGCGGGGATTAATCCTGTTGTTGGAGCAGCAGTTTTTGGTATTCTCTCTGCTCTTGGTGTTGAATATCTTTCTGTAAAACAAAAGATAAGAGAAGACTCAGCAATTGGAATATTATGGGCTTTCGGAATGGCCATTGGTATAATTTTTATTTACATGACACCCGGATATACACCCAACTTGATGAGTTATCTTTTCGGTAGCATTCTAACTGTTACAAACGCTGATATTATTGCATTGGGAATAATGTCAGTAATATTGATCCTGTATTTCGGGATATTCTATAGGACCATTCTCTATATCTCTTTTGATGAAATGTTTGCAAGGACATATTCATCATATGTTGATATATTTAAATATATTACGACATCGCTGATAGCCCTTACTATTGTTTTAAATATCCGTATGGCTGGAGTGGTACTGGTTATCTCATTACTGACAATTCCGCCCAATATCGCTATGATATATACCAAGGTTTACTTTAAAATAGTAGTGTGGTCAATTCTAGCTGGATTTGTAGGTACAGCGACAGGTTATGTAATTTCATACTTTGCAGGTATCCCTGTCGGCGCAACCATAATTTTTACCCTGGTAATAATATGGGTAATTGCTAAAGTTATAAATCAATTGCTGATGAAATATTCAAATAAAAACTTTAAGGACTGATTATTTGTTAATATAGTATTGAAAGGTTAGAAAATTATTGACATAAATTGTTCCCCTATGCCAAGTCGCTTGAAAATCAATTAATTTGTATTAATAGTTGTAGGTTATCATAAAAAACAAACTTGTATAAGAGTATTCATAAAGATAAATTTTAAAATCAATGGATTACGATATAATAATAATCGGCAGTGGTCCTGGTGGGTATGTTGCAGCAATCAGGGCTTCTCAATTAAAAATGAAAGTTGCAGTTGTTGAAAGAGCTGAACTTGGTGGTATCTGTCTTAATTGGGGCTGTATCCCCACAAAGTCGCTCCTGAAGAGTGCTCAGGTTTATGATTATTTGACTCATGCATCGGAATATGGAATAAAAATAGAAGGTGATATTAAGCCAGATTTTAATGCAATTATATCCAGGAGCAGGGGTGTTGCTGAGGGAATGAGCAAAGGGATTCAGTTTCTCTTTAAAAAAAATAATATTGTGCATATAAAAGGATATGGTCGTCTTGCCGGAGGAAATAGTGTTGAAGTGGGGGATAACGAAGGTAACTATAAAACCTATTCTGCTAAAAGCATAATTATTGCAACAGGCGCCAGGTCGAAGGAACTTCCAAATCTTAAGCAAGACGGAATGAAAATCATTGGGTACAGGGAAGCCATGACACTTGAGAAGCAACCCGAATCGATGGTTGTCGTCGGTTCAGGTGCTATTGGCAGTGAATTTGCAAATTTTTACCAGTCAATAGGAACAGAAGTTACCCTGGTTGAGTTTCTTCCAAGGATTGTACCAAATGAGGATGAGGAAGTTTCTAAACAGTTGGAACGGTCTTTTAAAAAGATCAAGATGAAGGTGTTGACTAATTCCTTGGTTGAGTATGTGGATACCTCACAAGAAAGATGTATGGTAACTGTTAAAACTCCAAAGGGATCAGAAATAATTGAAACAGATATTGTGTTTTCGGCAGTAGGGGTTGAGACGAACATTGAAGATATCGGACTTGAAAAGGCAGGGGTCAAAACCGAAAAGGGGAAAGTCGTTGTTGATGATTATTATAGAACATCTGTTGAGGGGGTTTTCGCTATCGGAGATATTGTACATGGACCAGCTCTTGCCCATGTTGCCTCTTCAGAGGGCATAATATGCGTTGAAAAAATAGCGGATATTGAGGTAGAACCTCTTGATTACAAGAATATTCCTGCATGCACTTATACCAATCCGGAGATAGCATCATGTGGTTTAACAGAGACTGCTGCAAGGGAAGCAGGTTTTGATATCAAAGTTGGTAAATTCCCCTTCACTGCGTCAGGTAAAGCAAGCGCTTCAGGAACAAAGGATGGATTTGTAAAACTTATTTTTGATGCAAATTATGGAGAGCTCCTGGGAGCACACATGATAGGGGCCAATGTAACAGAGATGATTGCGGAGATAGTTGTTGCCAGGAAACTTGAGACTACTGCTCATGAAATTATTAAGGCTGTTCATCCACATCCAACAATGTCAGAAGCTATTATGGAGGCTGCCGCTGCAGCTTATGGAGAAGTAATACATCTTTAACCATCCGACGCAACCATTTTTTAGTAATTTTCATCAATCTTATACCGAAGTACTGGTATTTAAGACAATTATTTTATATTTTTATAATCTCAAAAAGGAAAAACCCTTGTCAGAGATAAAAAAAATAATAAAAGGTTGTCTGGCCGGTAACAGAAGAGATCAGGAACTTCTGTACAGGAGACACGCGGCAAAGTTATATGCTGTATGTCTGCAGTATTCTGGGAATGATGATGATGCAAGAGATATTTTACAGGAGGGTTTTATTAAGATTTTTGAAAACCTCCCTAATTATAAACATGAAGGTTCTTTCGAAGGTTGGATACGTAGGATTACAGTCAATACTGCACTGGAAAAATTCCGAAGCAGACATAACCTCTACAGGGTAGATGATATTGATATGATTCCGGAGCCTGATAATGGAGATTATGCAGGACTTGAAGCAAATGACTTGCTTAGTATTATCAGGGAGCTGCCTCCAAAGTACAGAATGGTATTTAACTTATATGCAATTGAAGGATATTCTCATAAGGAAATAAGTAGAATGGTGAATATCTCAGAAGGAACATCAAAATCCAATCTCTCCAGGGCAAGGGTTATCCTTCAGAGAAGAGTGGGATCGCATACAGGGTTTAAGAAGAGGATTGTAAATGGTTGAAAGAGGAGCAAATATTGATATTGTTTTCAGAAATGGACTTAAAGGTTACGAAGTTCTTCCACCTCCGGAGGTATGGAATAACATTCACCCTGTAATAAGCAGGAAACAAAGACCCTATTTACTGATGAAGGCGGCTGCTCTTGTTGTCGTTATCCTTTCGATGAGTATTTTTGCCTATCGCTGGAGCAGAGATATCTCTACAGAGCTCAACAGTGGTATAATGGCATATAATGAAGAATCTGTCTACCCTGAAAGTAGCCCTGTCATTATAGAGAGACCTCTTATAATATCCGAAAATGGAAACAGTTTAACCAATGATTCTCAGAATAAATTACTTGCAACTGCACAGGTTCAATCCGGAATATCTGTTTATAAAGACAACTTTTCCCCTTCAATTGATCTATTTGAGGAAACAGATGGCAGGCTGAAGGAAAACTCCGATCTGGCAAGTGGGCCGCAACTGGCAGCGCTGAACACTTTCAATAGAGATAATGCTGATAATGAAGAACTTAAAGGGTCCTTTCTTCCTCTGAATGATAATATTAAAGTTACTGACAGGTGGACAATCGCAGCCCTGGCATCACCGACATATAATGCAAGTTTTAATTCAAGTAATGATGTACTTTTAAATCAACTTATGGCTTCGGAACAACCTATTGTTTCCTATTCCGGAGGAGTAGCATTTTCTTATAAAATTAATAAACGATTAAGTATCCAGTCAGGTCTTTTTTATTCATCTATTGGGCAAGAGGTAGAGGGGATAAATTCTTATGGCGGATTTCAGAGCTATGGCAATGCTAAAGGGGATCGCAACTTTGAAGTCCTGACCAGTAACGGAACTGTTTATACAAATAATGCAGATGTTTTTCTTATTGCCCAAGGCCCGGGTGAAAGAATATTGACAAATTATACCAATGATGTTTTCGATCCGGAGAAGGCAAGCCTTCAGCCTCTTAATAACAATCTGCTCCAAAATTTCAGCTATCTCGAATTGCCAATAATCTTAAGGTATAAATTCGTTGATAAAATAATTGATTTTAATCTTATTGGTGGAGTATCCTATAACATGCTGGTAAATAATTCAGTATACACTATGGTTGATGGGAGTAGATATATTGTAGGAGAGACTGATGGTTTAAATCTTTTTTCTGTAAGCAGCTCAATAGGAATGGGTATGGAATATAGCTTCTCAGAAAACCTCTCTTTAAACCTTGAACCAACATTCAGATATTACCTGAATCCATTTAATCAGTTGTCTTCATCAGGAACACATCCCTATTCATTCGGAATCTTCTCCGGTATATCATTTAAATTTTAATTTTCATTTACTGCGCTTTTGCCCTGCTTTGCCTGCCAAAACCATGGCATAAGCTGGTGCCCTTTGCCTTCTGATGTGTCAATTATCACCAATTTACTCTCCCTGAAATTATTTATAAGGTGTAAAAACATTACCTTTGCACTTTATTTATTACACCTTAGTATATTATGATAAATCAAAATAGAAAAACATTAACCACCGCCGTCATTCTCATCACTACCATTATTATAATACTTTCAATTGCACAGGGATTTAAAGGATTCAGCAGTAGCACTAATAAGGAAAACAATGAATTTGATACTACTATTTACAGTATCCAATCATTTAAATTGCCTGACAGTGTGACTTTTGCTGGAGAAAAAATGCCTCTCGACAACTTCGACACCAGGGAAAGTCTTGAACGAGAAATACTTACAAGTGCTTACAGGCACTCATCGACAATTCTAATAGTTAAAAGAGCAAACAGATACCTGCCAATAATCGAAAAGATATTGATAAAGAATAACATACCTGATGATTTCAAATACCTTGTAGCTGCTGAGAGTGAATATAGTAACATGATTTCTCCTGCCGGTGCTACCGGCTTCTGGCAGATAATGCCTGCAACTGGGCAGGAAGAAGGTATGGAGATCAACACAATTGTTGATGAAAGATATGATGTTGAAAAATCAACCCAGTTTGCATGCGAATACTTTCAGAAGTCTTTTGAAAAATATGGTAACTGGACCCTGGCAGCAGCATCTTATAATGGTGGTAGAGCCGGGATTGATACACAGATCGCAATTCAACATCAGAATAACTATTATGATCTTCTTTTAAATGAGGAAACTGCAAGGTATATATTCAGAACAGTTGCTTATAAACTGGTAATTTCAGATCCTGTAAGCTATGGCTTTAATATTTCAAAAGATGATCTATATCCTGAACTTAAATATTATGAAGTAAAAGTTGACAGTGCAATAACAAATTTTTCAGTTTTTGCTGAAAAGTTCGGAACAAACTATAAGCTGTTGAAATTTCTTAACCCATGGCTTAGAAAACCATATCTGACCCCCAAACGGAATAAGGAATACCTGATAAAAATTCCTGCAGAAGGAATGAGAAATAATGAGAAAACAGAATCTGTGAACTGATCTTATAGAGGATAGATGAGATGAGTGAGGAGATAATAGTCCTTGGAGCCAGAGTCCATAATTTGCAGAATATCGATGTTACTATTCCACGAAATAAGCTGGTAGTTATTACCGGTTTGAGTGGCAGTGGAAAATCCTCTCTCGCCTTTGATACAATTTATGCAGAAGGTCAGAGGCGCTATATGGAGACTCTTTCAGCATACGCAAGACAGTTTCTGGGCGGTATGGAACGTCCGGATGTTGATAAGATAACAGGATTGAGTCCAGTAATATCCATTGAACAAAAGACCACAAATAGAAACCCCAGATCAACCGTTGGGACGATTACAGAAATTAATGATTTTCTCAGGCTTTTATTTGCACGAGCTGCTGAAGCATATTCATATGCATCTGGAGAGAAGATGGTTAAATACACAGATGATCAGATACTTGATCTAATAAAATTACATTTTTCAGGGAAGAAAATATATTGTCTGGCTCCTGTAGTTAAAGGGAGAAAAGGTCATTATAAAGAGTTATTTGAACAACTCAGACGAAAAGGCTTCCTTAATATTCGCATTAATAATGTGATAAGGGAACTTAAACCCGGGATGAAGCTCGACCGTTATAAAACCCATTATATTGAACTTGTTATTGATAAGTTCAGGGTAGGGGAGACAACAGATAAAAGACTTCATGATTCAATTATTATGTCACTCGATCAGGGTGATGGAGTGATGATGGTCCTTGATACTGACAACAATGAACCTCGTTACTTTAGCCGCCATCTGATGTGTCCGGTTACCGGTTTATCTTATAATGAACCTGCTCCACATACTTTTTCTTTCAACTCTCCCCAGGGAGCATGCCATCATTGTAACGGACTGGGTGAGGTCTCAACTATTGATGAGAAAAAACTTATTCCTGACAGTGACCTCAGCATAAGAAAAGGAGGTATTGAGCCTCTTGGGAAATTCAGGAATATCTGGATTTTCTGGCAGATTGAAGCTATTGCTGAGAAAAATGGATTTACTCTTGACACTCCCATTAAAGAGATTCCTCACGATGCCCTAAATAAAGTCCTATATGGGTCGGATGAAGTGCTGAAGCTATCTAATACCCCTCTTGGAATGACTTCTAACTATTTTCTGACATTTGAGGGAGTTGTAAATTTCGTTGGAAATATAGAGACCATTAACGGTAAAAAAAACGGATCGAGAATAAAGGACCAATATGTACAGTATAATGTTTGTCCTGAATGCCATGGAACAAGACTGAAAAAGGAGTCTTTGTTTTTCAGGATAGCTGATAAAAATATTGGAGAATTATCAGCTATGGATATTAAAGAGTTATCTCATTTTCTGGCGAATATTGAGGAGAAAATGAGCGCAAAACAAAAGATAATTGCTGCAGAAATTCTTAAAGAGATAAGAGCCAGACTTGGTTTTTTGCTTGAAGTAGGACTGGAATATCTCTCCCTTAACAGAGGCGCAAGAACTCTGTCAGGAGGTGAAAGCCAAAGGATTAGACTAGCAACTCAGATAGGCTCCCGACTTGTGAATGTGCTTTATATTCTTGATGAACCGAGTATAGGACTTCATCAAAGAGATAACCGGCAACTGATTGCTGCATTAAAAAAGTTAAGGGATGCCGGAAATTCAGTCATTGTGGTTGAACACGATAAAGAGATGATTCTTTCAGCTGACTATGTTATAGATATGGGCCCGGGGGCTGGACGCCATGGCGGCCTGGTTGTTGCTCATGGTAATCCTGAAGAGATAAAAAACTTAGAAACACTTACTTCCAGCTATCTTAATAATAAAAAAAAGTTTATAATTCCTGATATTCGAAGAAAAGGTAATGGTAAATACCTTATACTCAAGGGAGCTTCTGGTCATAACCTTAATAATGTAGATATAAAACTGCCTCTTGCAACATTCATCTGCATTACCGGAGTATCAGGAAGCGGGAAATCATCGCTTATAAACCAGACTCTTCATCCTGCATTGGCAAAGGAATTTCATAATTCAGGCAAATCGCCATTACCTTATAAAGAGATTACAGGAAATGATCAGCTTGATAAAGTCATTGAAGTTAGCCAATCACCTATTGGGAAAACACCGCGATCCAACCCAGCTACTTATACCGGTGTTTTCACTGATATCAGAAAGCTTTTTGAGCTGACTACCGAAGCTAAGATCCGCGGATTTAGTGCAGGTAGATTCTCATTTAATGTTAAGGGCGGCCGTTGTGAGGGATGCCAGGGTGCAGGCATGAAAACTATTGAAATGAATTTTTTGCCAGATGTATATGTTCATTGTAATGAATGTAATGGTAAACGTTATAACCGGGAAACGCTTGAAGTTAAGTATAAGGGGAAATCTATTAGCGATGTGTTGGATATGACAGTTAATGTGGCAGTTGTATTTTTTTCTAATGTACCTTCAATATATCATAAGATAAAAACACTCCAGGATGTTGGACTCGGCTATATCAGACTGGGTCAGCAATCCACAACTCTTTCAGGTGGAGAAGCACAACGAGTTAAGCTTGCCACAGAACTTGCACGACGTGATACAGGAAAAACACTCTATATTCTTGATGAACCAACAACGGGACTTCATTTCGAAGACGTCAGGGTGTTGCTTGATGTGCTTAATAAACTTGTTGAAAGAGGAAATACTGTAATTGTTATTGAACACAATCTCGATGTGGTTAAAATGGCTGATTATATTGTAGATATGGGTAAGGAAGGGGGAAGTGAAGGTGGTAATATTGTATTTTCCGGATCACCGGAAAAACTTGTAGATTGTGCTGAAAGCTATACCGGAAAATATCTTAAACCAGAACTCATAGCATAAGATTTTAACTATATTTGAAAGAATAAATTTATAACTATAGTAATAATGGAGAAACCAGCTGATCTTATTAAAGATGCATTTGATCCGAAAACATGGCAGGAGATTCATACCACAGATTCATGGAGAGTATTTAAAATAATTTCTGAACTAGTGGAAGGTTTTGAAAAACTGGCTCGAATTGGCCCTTGTGTATCAATTTTTGGTTCAGCAAGAACTCATCATACTAATAAGTATTATAAACTGGCGGAAGATATTGCTTACAAACTGACTCAGAATGGATATGGGGTAATTACTGGTGGCGGACCGGGTATAATGGAAGCAGCTAATAAAGGAGCTGTCCGTGGAAAGGGGAAATCAGTAGGGATAAATATTGATCTTCCATTTGAACAGAGACCAAATTCATATATTGATGCTGATAAACTTATTACATTCGATTATTTTTTCGTGAGAAAAGTGATGTTTATGAAATATGCACAGGGTTTCATTGTTCTTCCGGGTGGATTTGGCACATTTGATGAGCTTTTTGAGGCAATAACTCTTATTCAGACAAGAAAAATCGGGAAGTTCCCTATAATACTGGTAGGAAAAAAATATTGGAAGGGACTTGTTGAGTGGATTAAAGAAGAGATGCTTGCCCGTGAAAATAACATATCAAAAGAGAACATGGACCTGTTTACCCTGGTAGATACTTCAGATGAGGCAGTTGATTGTATTGTTAAGTTTTACTCAAGATATCTTCTCAGTCCTAACTTCTGATCAAACTTTTCTCATTCTATCCATCTCCCTGGCTGCGTCTTTGCGTTTGAGGGTTTCTCGTTTATCGTATTCTTTTTTGCCTTTTGAAATTGCGATTTCAGCTTTTGCCAGGCCACGGTTGTTGATAAAGACTTTTATTACAATAATTGTTAATCCGGTTTCTTTAACTTTCCTCTCAATTTTTCTTAACTCACGCGAGGTTAGGAGAAGCTTTCTCTCTCGCATGGGATCATGATTATTGAGATTCCCCCACCAATACTCAGAGATGTGCATTCCTTTGATAAAGAGTTCGCCATTACTGAAAAAACAGTATGAATCGGGAAGGGTGGCTTTACCGAGTCTTATAGATTTGATTTCTGTTCCTGAGAGCTTAATCCCTGCAACAAATTTCTCAATGAACTCATAATCGTGTGAGGCCTTTTTATTTTTTATAACAATATTTCCTGTGCCGCCTTTCATATAAAATGTTTAACCAAAGAATGCAAAATTAAGTAATTTTATGGTAAATTGCTTTTCATTCCAAAATCAATAATAATGTAACTGTGGATTTGAAATCTGATTATGATTTGTTGTTTGTTACAGGACCCACTGCGTCAGGCAAAACAACTTTGGCAGTTGCAATTGCAAATGGGATAGGTGGTGAGATCATAAGTGCTGATTCGCGGCAGGTTTACAGAGGAATGAACCTTGGAACAGGTAAGGATTATGATGATTATTTGGTAGATGGGATCAGGTTGCCCTGTCATCTTATCGATATTGCTGATCCGGGATATAAATATAATGTATTTGAATATCAGCGTGATTTTATTAAAATCTATGCCAGTCTAAAGGAGCGCCAAAGATTCCCGGTTGTGTGCGGAGGCTCCGGCATGTATGCAGATAGTATTATCACAGGGTACAGGATGTTTGAGGTACAACCTGACAGTGGTCTTAGGATTGAACTTGAGAAAAAATCGATTGTTGAGCTCAAGGCGATACTTGCAACATATAAGAATCTTCACAATAAAACAGATATTGACACTAAGAAGCGTGTTATCAGGGCTATTGAGATTGAACATTATAACCGTAACAATAAGAAAAAAAGTAGTGAAATTCCTAAAGTCAGGTCGCTTGTTATTGGAGTGATGTTAGACAGAGACATGAGGCGCAGAAGAATTACAGAGCGGCTTAAACAACGTCTGGATGATGGAATGGTTGATGAAGTGAAACAATTAATTAATCAGGGTATTAACACTGACACTCTTATCTATTATGGACTTGAATATAAGTTCATTACTCTCTATCTGACTGGAAAATTAGAGTATAATGATATGGTCAGGGATCTCGAAACAGCCATACATCAGTTTGCTAAAAGACAGATGACCTGGTTCAGAGGAATGGAAAGACGCGGCATAAAGATTAACTGGCTTGATGGGAATTCACCAATGGAGGAAAAGGTGGAAAGGGTGCTGAAACTATTAACTGAAAAATGTTCGTAGTGCACACCTGATGCCTGATGCCTGACGCCTGATGCCTGACGCCTTATTTAAGATATGTATCCAGCCATTCGAAAAATTCACGTTGCCAGATCACTGCATTCTGTGGTTTTGTAACAAAATGATATTCATCCTCGAAGAAAAGCAGCCTGCTTGGAACACCACGAACCTGTGCTGCCTGAAAAGCTTCCAAACTCTGAGTATAAGGTATTCTGAAGTCGTTTTCACTGGTAATAATGAGGATAGGTGTATCCCATTTATCAACCATAAGGTGAGGGGAGTAGGTATAACTCCTGGGACCATTCCAGTAGGGGCCTTCCAGATCTTTATCCGGAAACCACAACTCCTCAGTTGAACCATACCAGCTTGTAAAATCAAACATGCCACAATGTGATATAAATGCTTTAAATCTTCCACTATGCATTCCGGCAAGGTAAAATACAGAATAACCACCATAACTGGCCCCAACTGCACCTAATCTTGTTTCATCAACGAAAGGTTCTTTTGACATTGCATCGGTTGCATCGAGATAATCCTGAATATTTAATCCACCATAATCTCCGGATATCTGCTCCTTCCATTCTTGTCCGAAGCCTGAGTCACCACGACGGTTTGGAGCTATTATGATATAACCCCTGGCTGCCATCATCTGGTAGTTCCATCTATACGACCAGCTTTGCCCAAGTGGTCCCTGCGGACCTCCTTTACAGTAAAGAAGAGCCGGATATTTTTTGGTAGGATCGAAATCCGGAGGATATATAATCCACATCTGTAGATCTTTGTGATCTTTTGTTTTGATATATCTCTCTTCAGTTTTTCCCATCTTAATAGATTCGTAGATAGGCTTATTAATTGAGCTGATCTGTTTAACCTCTCCTGTTGTCATATCAACAACTGATATCTCAGGAGCCATCGACATTGAGACAAGACCAGCAAGGAGAACACCTGACCTGATATTTAGCGGGCCCATATTGTGTATCCCTTCAGTTACTTTATCTACACCCTTGTCAGAAATGTTAGTTTTAAATATCTGAGTTGTACCGAGATATGAGCAAGTAAAGTAAATAGTCTGAGGGTCAGCCCAGGTAAGACTCTCAACATCATAATCCCAACCTTTTGAAATCCATGCACGTTTACCCTCTTTAATATCATAAACAAACAGGCGATCCAGATCTGCTTCGTAACCATCTCTTTCCATGCTTTGGAAAGCTATCTTTGAACCATCTGGAGAAAAGACCGGGAATTTATCGTAACCCCTGTTGCCTTCGGTTATATTAATCTCTTTCGATGAATCTATGTCATAAAGGAATATATCTGAATTTGTGCTCCTGGTATCATCTATTCCTTTAAGTCTTTTTGAAGTATAGGCTATTAGCCGGCCATCGGGACTCCATGATATCTCCCCTTCATCGAAATAAGGTGATGTAGGAGATTCAAATCTTTGACCATCCATGATATCTTTCTCTTTCGAAACAGTGCTTCCGTTAAATGATGCAACAAAAATATGGCTATAGGAATAATCACTCCAGTAGTTCCAGTGACGGTACATAAGGTCGTCGATGATCCTGACATTCGCCTTTGGAAAATTATGTTTTTCATTAGCAGTCTGGTCCAGTTTAACTCTTCTTGTAAAATATAATTTATTACCGGTCGGGGAAATATTGAAAATCTCAAAATCATTTAATCCTGAGATTACCTTTTGCTCTGATCCATCGGCATTCATAGTGTTAAGATTCCCTTTGCTGATAAATGCTATTGACTTACCCTCATTGAACCATTGCGGTGAGCTTCCTCCTTCAAGTGTGAGCTGTACAGGATCGCCTCCGGAGGTTGACATTTTGAAAATGTTGGTTCTCCTGGCTTCACTCATAAGGTCAATATCTGTAACCGTATATAACAGAGTTGTCCCATCAGGCGAGAGGGTAAAAGATCCAAGACGTCGGAACTTCCACATTATTTCAGGTGTCATTACTCCTCCGGCTTTCTCTTCAGCAGTTAACTGGTTATTGAATAGTGGTAACGACTCCTGACTAACTGGTGCTTTTTGCTTACATGAGGCAGAAAAAAGCAGTGCTAAAAGAAATACCGGTAGCAGATATCTTTTCATAATTTTATATTTATTTACTTTCCTGTTATTTTTTAAGGGCTTCAGATACTTTAAGCTTTAGTTCATCATACAATTCAGGATTGTCTTTAAGTATCTGTTTTACAGCGTCTCTGCCCTGTCCAAGTTTGGTGTCTCCATAGCTGAACCATGAGCCGCTTTTTTTAATAATTTCAAAGTCTACTCCAAGGTCAACAATCTCACCAAGTTGTGAAATACCTTCTCCGTAAAGGATATCAAATTCAGCTTTTCTAAAAGGCGGAGCAAGCTTATTCTTTACAATTTTAACCCTGGTGCGGCTACCGATAATTTCATCACCATCCTTAAGCTGGCTTATTCTGCGAATGTCTAATCTGACTGACGCGTAAAATTTCAAGGCGTTGCCTCCTGTAGTAGTTTCAGGATTTCCAAACATAACTCCGATCTTATCTCTGAGTTGATTTATGAATACACATGAAGTGTTTGTTTTATTTATATTGGCTGTAAGCTTGCGTAATGCCTGTGACATTAATCTTGCCTGCAGACCCATTTTAGAGTCGCCCATTTCACCTTCAATTTCTGCTTTGGGTGTGAGTGCTGCTACTGAATCTATAACAACTACATCAAGTGCACCGGAACGGATAAGGTTATCAGTTATCTCAAGAGCTTGTTCCCCGTTATCTGGTTGAGAGATAAGAAGATTTTCAACATCAACTCCCAGTTTCTCAGCATAATTTCGGTCGAATGTATGCTCAGCATCGATTATTGCTGCTATACCTCCGTTTTTTTGTGCTTCGGCTATTACATGAATTGCAAGTGTTGTTTTTCCTGAAGCTTCAGGGCCATAGATCTCTATTACTCTTCCCCGTGGTACTCCTCCAATGCCCAGGGCTGCATCAAGACCTATTGATCCGGTGGAGATAATCTGAACGTTTTCAATAGCATTATCACCCAGCTTCATTATGGTTCCTTTGCCAAAATCCTTCTCAATTTTTCCAAGTGTAACCTCTAATGCCTTAAGTTTTTCTTTGTTTATTTCTTTTCTCTCTATGCTCATATAATTGGTATTATTTATTATACATTTTGAATATCTGGACTGTATGATCGGCAGTGTCTACTTTTTATCTTTAGGATAAAAATACAAAATCACCTTTTTACCAGCAAAAGTGCTTAACTTTACTTCTCTGCCCTCCTGATCGATACCGTCAAATGCAGGGGCTTTCATCCCCTCTTTTATTTGTATCATATTTTATTTATTTTGTTATTATGGGTAAATTTACGAAGTTTGAATTGTTTTCTGCGAAAAATTAAATAATTGTTATTAACATAAATCATTATACAAATAATTTTATCATACAGTTAACTATCTGTAAATAAGTTATTTGTGTACGAGTAATTAAAATCAGCCATGAAACTGAAGAGACAAATAGTGTTGTTTTGGCTATTATTGATAATTGGCATATCTTTTATTGACCTTTTTTCCCAGAATATCCAGAAGAAACCAACACGTCAATCCTCTTTGGAAGCTTTTTCAAAAGGAAATTATGAACAGGCGTACAATGAATTCAGTGAGTTATTGCTGACCTATTCCAAAGATCCTTTATATAAATATTATTCAGGAGTTTGTCTGGTTCGACTTAAGAGAGACATAAGTAAGGCAGTATCATTTTTAGGAGAGGCTCTTCATGGAGTTGCTGCTGTGAGGTCACTTCCTTCTGATGCCATTTTCTATCTTGGAAGGGCACAACAAATGTCGGGGAGCTTCCTGGAAGCAGTTGAATCCTATAATTTGTACACAAATCAGGTTGGGAAAAGGGCAGCAAGAGAACAAGGAGTGCCTGGATACATACAACAATGTAACGAAAATAAGGGAGAGATACCGGCAGTTGCAGATAATCTTGTTGAGAATGTCAGGACTGATAAGGCCGTGGTTAACACAACTGACAATAAACAAGTAATTAGTGATGCTATTCAACAACCAGTTAGAAACGATATATCTGAAAAAGAAATTCTCCCATCCGGCTATGACAATATTTTGGATGAGGCCCTTAATTTTCAGTTTAAATCAGATTCCATTAAAACCCTGATCAGCAAGCTGAAGATAGATTTAGATAAGCTTCCAAATGATGAAAAGGAAGTTCTTACTTCAAAGATATCTGAAAATGAATTGCTGGCGACAACATTTCAACGGTCAGCTGATCTTAGATACGCGGAAGCTCAGGTAGCAATGAATTCACAAAATGAAAAAAATCAGCAGGTGACACCTTCACAACAAACAGATATTAAGGTTACTATAGATTCAGTTAAACAGACAAATAATAATATTTTAAAACCGGATGAGAAACAAGCAGACACAATTAAAAAAATTGTTCCGGCTATAAATAAACCTGCTGAAACGTTTAAATTTTTCGAAGTTCTTCCCAAACCTGTTACTGATCCGAATGAAAAGATAATAATAGATCCGGAAGTGCCTGAAGGACTTATTTATCGCATCCAGGTTGCTGTTTTTCGTAATCCGGTTGCTCCTGCTTATTTTAAAGGAATAACACCTGTTTTTGGATTTAAATTAACAGGAACTGACAAGACAAATTATTATGCCGGTATGTTCCGAAGATCTTCGGATGCTCATAAAGCATTAGCCTCGGTTAAAGCAAAAGGTTTCAATGACGCATTTGTTGTTGCCCTTTCAGGTAAGAAAGCTGTTTCGCCTGACAGAGCTGCAAGTTTGGAGAAGGAGTGGAGGAATATACCTTTCGTAGACATTATGAAGAGTATATCAGAAACACCTGTTGATACTGTTCCTCCAACCCTGTCTTTCAGAGTTGAAGTCATAAGGTCATCAAAACCTCTTAAGGATGAGATATTAGGAGGGATTAAAAAGATTGCGGGTAACCGGGGGTTGGATATTCAACAACTTGATGATGGAAATATTGTCTGTTTAATAGGTAAATTTATTACTTTTGAAAGCGCTGCAGCGTTTGCTGACCTTTTGGTAAGAAACGGCTACCGCGAAGCAAAGGTTGGTGCATGGCTGGGTAAAAAAGAGATACCGGTTGATATTGCAAGGCAACTATTTGATAATCTGGAATGAAGGAAAGAACATTACATAAGGATGATAAGTTTAAGAGCGGTGGTGAATTGAGTTCGCTGATTCTTTATAATGACGAAGTGAATACGTTCAATCATGTTATAAAATCATTGGTTGAGGTATGTGGCCACGATTCTGTTCAGGCTGAACAATGTGCTCTTATTGTTCATTTTAAAGGTAGCTGTGAGGTAAAGATGGGGATGCAAGAGGTGTTAAGTGCCATGAGCAAATCGTTAAATGCAAAAGGATTAAAATCAAAAGTCCATCCAACAACAAAATGATGGCAGTCTGAAAAGCCGATTCTCTATTTCTCTTTTCGATCTTTTCAATTACTTCTAACATTTTTTGCCGCTGTATTTGGAATATTGTATGTTCACTACACAACACGCAACAAAGAAAGAATGGCACTAATTGAAAAGGGAGCCGATGCCTCACTCTTTAATACCGGGAAAGAGGCGAGACAATTTAATTTCAGTTGGAGCAAGTTTACATTGAAAATAGGAAAATGTTATGGGATATGCAAAAGTATATCCCCATTTATTTTCCTATATAAAACTCAATCATTTCTCTGATTGCCCTACGGCATACGGAACAAAATCCATCAGGTCCATTGCTTTTCATCCGGCAGTCCAACTCAGGTCTGAATATCCCTTTTGCTGAATAGCCACCGCCTTCAAATAATCCTGTTAAATTTTTATACTTATCCTCATTAGGCGTGGGAATTGGAGTGTTTTTCCCTATCATGTTCTTCCATTTAGTATCAAAACTAACCATTGTTGTTATGTTTGGCTCCCATGGTTCAACATTAAGAGGGTAAAACTCATCATATGCTACTTCTGAAGAATAGTATTCATCCGCCAGCCCTGAGAATCCATGACCAAATTCATGGATGAATACTTTAGGAGAGAGCTGATCTCCTGTCGTTGTGCCGCTATAGTAGTTGTAAACACCTCCACCACCATAGCTGGAACTGTTTATTAATACAATAATATTATCATGAGGTACAAGTGCTGCATAATCATTAACTGATTTAATATCCTGGGTTGTAAGGTAACGGTCAATATCAAAGGTGTAGAAACTTGAGTTCAAAGCGGTATTAACATAAATGTTTTTCCCCGGTATATCAGTTCCTGATTCCTGTGAGATTGCTTCTACTGCCCAAATATTGAAATTTCCCTTGAATTCTGTAAAGGGTGCTTCTGAAAATAGAATGTCTGTCATTTTCTTTACATCTTCTCTGAATTTCCCCATCTCATCTGCTTTATACCCTTCTGCAATAAATGCCAGATCAACACTGACACCTGGATCACCACCATCTATTATCTTTGTAACAGCAGCATTTACAGGCTCTTCTCTTATGATAAAATAATCGGCAGGGTCAATTAGTGTTTCATATAATTTTGAAAATAAACCATTTCTCCCTCTTTTACTAAGAACAAACCTGATTTTTTCTTTTGGGAAAGGCATAGTAGCAACCTCGTAAAAGCTTCTGTTACTGATTTTTGCTTCAGAAGTAGTCTGCCACTCCTGGAAGAGTGTACAAAATCCCCTGGAATAAATAAGTAAATTGTTCACATCATCAAAAACCTCATATTTAAAATTTCCGTAATTGAAGGGATCGGTAAGATTTGTATTAGATCCTGCCCAGAAGGGTTCCTCCTTCATTCCGACAGGATAAACAAAAGTATTGTCACTATTGCCGGCAAGCACGAAGTCGAACCTTAATACTTTGTTAGTAAAGTACTTTTCAAATACCGACTGGGCAAAAGTTGGTATTGATAAAGCGAACAATGCAAGTAAGATAATTGTTCTCATGATTAATAGATTTTTGTTGGATAATGCAAAGCTATAATTATTCAGTAATACGGATTGATAATTTGTCTATTTTTGCCACTAAATAAAAATAAACTACAATGGCGGACCTTAATACAAGAATTAGTGATTTTGTCTGGAAGAATCTGAGTGAAAAGCGTGTTACAGGGAAGAGCGACCCTTTCTGGGAATCATTACAAAATGCCGGAACAGAGTTATGGCTTGATACAGGTGACATGGATGAAGCTGAATCGAACTGGTCGGCCGAAATGAGTGCATTGACGACTAACAATACTTTGCTTAATAATGAAATACAGAAAGGGATATATGATAATTTTATTTCTGAAGCAAAAAGCATTGTCAGGGAACTTCCTCAGGAAGACAGGGTTAAAGAGATCGCCTTTATTTTGAATGCACGTCATGGTTTGAGATTAGCTTTAAGGTTCGGAGGGTATGTCAGTGTTGAATTACATACCGACACTGCTTATGATATTAAGGCTATTCAATATTACGGAAGAAGACTTCATGAAATTTGCCCGGAACAGTTTATCGTGAAAGTTCCATATACAGCAGAGGGGTTAATAGGAGCAAGACTACTGAAAGATTCGGGAGTAAAAATTAATTTTACACTTGGATTCAGCGCTCGTGAGAATGTGATTGTTACAAAGTTAGCCCGGCCTGACTATCTGAATGTATTCATGGGAAGGGTTGGTGCATATATGATTAACAATAAACTTGGCGATGGAACAGGAGCAGGAGAGATGGCAGTAATTTCATCCCAGAACTGGGTAACAGGTCTGTCTGCGGAAAATCCGTGGCAAACCAAACTAATAGCTGCAAGTTTGAGGAATAATAGTCAGTTAGAGCTTCTGGCCGGGACGGATGTTTTTACCATACCTCCAAAGGTTGCAGCTTCAGGACGAAAAGAATTAAGTGGAAAATTCACTTCCCGGACTCATGAGAACTATGACATTAGCATATTTGATTCAGCAAAAGAATCCAGAGTTGAAAAATTCTGGGAGGTTGATAACAAAGTACTTAACCTTGCAGAAAGACTTGCCTCGAAAGTTCCTGCCACTGGTTCCGAGCTTATTCACATAGCTCATGAAGAAGGTTGTGAAGATATGTTTCCTTCACTGACCAAAGAGGAGAAAAGTTTCATTGCATCTGATGGAAAAATCCCATTACATTCAAGATGGCAGCAAAACATTAGTGAGGGTAAAATTGCTCCAGATACATTATTGACAATGGCCGGGTTGGCATCATTTACAGCTGATCAGGGGATGCTCGATCAAAGAATAAGAAGTATTATTGAATAATATTCTCGACGCATTAATCTAACATAAATTTTATCTGAAGAAGATTCAGGCTGATCGTTGTCTGACAATCTCATACAGGAGAATACCAGCTGCTACCGAAACATTCAGAGAACCGATTGAGCCAGTCATAGGTATCTTAACCTGCTGATCAGATATTGCTATAAGCTCCCGGCTAATACCTTTTTCTTCTGAACCTAATATTAACACCGAAGGACCGGTCAATATAGTTTCAGAAACAAATTCTCCTGATTTTTCTGCAGCACAAATTACTTTAAGCCCCGATTCTTTAAGATATTCGATGGCACGTACAATACTCTTTTCTCTGCATACAGGGAATGAATGCAATGCACCTGCCGAGGTTTTAATAGCATCAGCTGTTATTCTGGCTGAACCTTTTTCAGGGATTACTATTGCATGGGCTCCCAGACAGTCGGCAGTTCGCACAATCGCCCCGAAATTTCTTACATCTGAAACACCATCCAAAGCAACAATTAAAGGATCTTCTCCTTTTTCAAAGATCATTGGAAGGAGGTTGTCAATATATTGATATTCAATAGCAGATAACCATGCAAGAACACCCTGATGATTTTTCCGCGTTACCAATTCAATTCTCTCAACAGGTACTATCTGGTAAACAATGTTATGAGTTTTTACTTCGGTCATTAATTCGTGATATAATGACCCTTGAAGACCCTGTTTTATCAACAGTCTTTCAATCTGTTTTCCTGCTTTAATAGCTTCAATTACAGCTCTTAATCCAAAAATACAATCTGTTTCTTTATGCATGAATTACTTAGTTTCAGTCATTTATAAGATAAATTATTGATCTGTGTTTTGTTGTGTCTAAAAAGAGTTTAACCTCTAAATATCTTCCGGGTTGTCGAGACGGAAAACAATTCCTTTCCTCCAGCTGAAAACAGCTTTATCCCAATATGTAACTAATGTTTCGCTACGACTCAGGTAAAAATCATTATCTGAAAATAGATTATCTCGCTTTTTAAAGTTAAAGAAAATATAGTCATCACTTAATGTGTATCTACCTCCCCAGCTGGATTTTATCCTGGGTTTTTTATAACCCCATCTCTCTCCATCTGATGTTTTATAAACTTTATCCGGAGGGCCATAAATTATATAGATCATTCCTCTTTCACTCCGCCACCCCTCTTTGTACGATGTGAAATAATAGTTAGAATAGAGAACCCGTGTGTAGTATATTCTTATTAGTTCCCGCGATTTATCAACATTTCCTCCGCATTGAATCCAAAAATCGTCAAGAGCTACCTTCGGTTTATTGGAAGACTTTAAATCTGCAACTTCCCACTGCGATGCAATATAAGCAAGAGGCTCAATCATTATTTCAGGAGAGGTCATTGCCGGAAAGGACGAACCCATATTGAAAAATGTAAATCCTTCCCTGAGGGTCCTTTCAACAGTGCACAGGTAGATGCCTTCTTTTGGGAACATCATAGGAAGAGTATCAGAATAAGGTATGGCAACAACCTTTTCTGGCTCATAATCAAGAGTTTTTTCAGGAAGTAGCATCGATGGAGGATCAGGGACTACTCTGAATGGTTTGTAATATGAGATGAAAAGAGTGTCTATTGGAATCCTTGAGTAAATTAGGTTGACATATTCATTCACTCTTATTACAGGATTAAAAAGTTCATTTTTCCAGAAATGGCCCTGAGATCTGAAATTATATTTATTGTTGTAAGATAGAGTATTAAAAGGAACAAAGGCCTGTATCACTTTAAGCCGTAGCCTATCAAGGATTTTTATCTCAGCCATGTATTCAATGCCCTTTTTAACTTTCAAAGGGATAGTATAAATATATTCCGGACGTCCTGCCTCTTTTACTATACTGATATTATAGACAGCCGTATCGGCCAGAAGTTTCCCATGACTGATATTAAAGAGCTTAACCGTAATGAGTACCATCGCTGTTGGAACACCCTGAGGGTTTGCTTCTGAGAAGAAAAGGTCGGTAGCGAAGAACTTTACAGATAGATCAGATGATTCATCAGATATATTAATGACATTGTAACGTGGGTTAATGGGATTCTTAGTGGGATTATAGAGGTAGGAAAGATCCTTGGAGTCGACAGTTTGTTGAGTCGTTTTACAGGAGGAGAAAACTGCAATAAGCAGAATGATGGGAAGCAAAAAGTAAATGGATCTGATGGTAATACTATTCTTCATACCCAAAATTAATTAACTTATTTGGTTTTGCCCTCTTTCCATGATATTCTAATCCTGCAAAGCTCCTTATCATCAGCAGGCCTTTTTACCGAGTGGTTATAAAAACTGCCATTACCGTTTTCCACAGATGTTCTGATTAATATTTCTTCGTTAAAAAGAGATTCGGCAAGATAGTTTATTTCAGCTGATTGCGGAATGTTCTTCATCACAAAATCAAGGTCATAGGTGTCGCACACCCATTTCAGATATCTTACATTGTTCGAATGAAGGTTTACATCGAGGTCACTGACATTGATTTTGTATCGCGGCGAGATATGACCATTTTCTGCAGATGGTTCAAGTTTTAAAGCATACCTGATTGGTGATTTATTACTATGCAGATTAGGATTATAAGTATTTAATATTGAATCAGGCCTCTGAACTTTTTTAGTAGTGCGATTAAGGATTAGCCATGATGATGTAGCTGACGCAATGAGTCTGCCATCAGGATAATGGACCTCGTAGTTTCTCAGGGCAAACAATTTATCAGTTCCGTTAGGCCATGTCTTGACAATAATTGAATCTTCCCATGAAGGCCATTCGTAGATCTCAGCATACAATCTGGCAAGCACCCAAAAACGATTATCCCTCATAAGGTCATCCCTGCCGAATCCAAGTTTTACAGCATGGTCAGAGGCAATATCCTGCATATAATTAAATAATGAGTAGAGGTTTAGCTTGCCATCCGGGCCGGTTTCATAGACATGTACCCTGTATTCTTTTTCAAACTGAAGTAATTCCATTGTTAACTGTTTTTCTTTAAAAACGTTTCCACCTCATGGCTGTAAAGAGCCCATTTATTCATCTCTTCGTTTAAATGTTCCTTTAAATCCCGATATTTTTCATAATCCATTTCATCATCCACGGAAGAATTACCCGACTCCATAAATGACTTATTAACTTCCTTAATATCCGCTTCAATCTTCTCAATCACTTTTTCCGATTCCTCAAGTCTCTTCCTGCGTTTTCTAAGATTACGGTCATACTCCTTTTTCTCAAGGTACTTTTGTTTATTTGACGAAAAATCAGCCTGTGGTAATGTTTTTACCATCCTCTCTTTTTTTTCGATCTCTTTCAGGGTTACAATTTTTTTCTTCCTGAGAAAGTCATAAATGCCACCGATATTTTCCTTTATCCTGTTATGTCTGAATTCATATACCTTTTCGACTATTCCGTCAAGAAAATCTCTGTCATGTGACACTACAATTAGTGTGCCATCGAATTTGATCAGTGCTTGTTTAAGAATATCTTTTGAACGCATATCGAGATGATTAGTTGGCTCATCAAGAACCAGCAAGTTGCTTGGTTCCAGCAGAAGCCTCACCAGGGCAAGTCTGGAACGTTCCCCCCCGGATAGTACTTTGACCTTTTTTTCCACATCATCACCCCTGAAAAGGAAAGCACCAAGCATATTGCGGATCTTGGCCCTTATATCACCTTTTGCAACATCATCAATAGTCTGAAGTACGGTTTTGTTCTCATCAAGTAGCTCATCCTGATTCTGGGCAAAATATCCGGTTTTTACATTATGCCCAATTTTCAAATTACCAGTGTAATCAAGTTCGCCGATAATGATCTTAGAAAATGTGGTTTTACCTTCACCGTTACGGCCCACAAAAGCAACTTTCTCTCCTCTCGATATTTTAATTTCAATTTTATTCAGGACATTCAGTGATCCATAATTTTTTGAAAGTTGTTCAGCATCTACTACAACAGTACCTGAACGTGGAGCAGGCGGAAATCGGAGGTTGATCGAACTTTTATCTTCCTCATCCACCTCCAGTCTTTCAACCTTATCCAGTTGTTTGATTTTCGACTGAACCTGAACGGCTTTTGTTGCTTTATACCTGAAACGTTCTATAAACTTTTCAGTATCTTCGATCATCTTCTGTTGGTTCCTGAATGAGGCGATCTGTTGTTCCCTTCGTTCCTCTCTCAGAATAAGATATTTAGACCAAGAGGCTTTGTAATCGTAAATTTTCCCAAGGGATATTTCGATTGTCCTCATGGTTACATTGTCAAGAAATGCACGGTCGTGAGAAACAAGGACAACTGCACCGGCGTAACCTGCAAGAAACGATTCGAGCCATTGAATGGACTCAATATCAAGATGGTTAGTTGGTTCATCAAGAAGGAAGAGAGAGGGTTTTTTCAGTAGTATTTTGGCAAGTTCAATTCGCATCCTCCAGCCACCGCTTAACTCTTTTGTGAATCTGTCAAAGTCTTTTCGTTCAAACCCAAGACCGATAAGCGTTTGCTCAGCTTCAGCAATATAGTTTGTGCCACCAAGCATTCTGTACCTTTCTTCAACTACTGTCAGATAATCGCAAAGTTTAAGGTAGTCGGACGATTCATAATCCTCCCTCCTGGCAATTTCCGAACTACAATGTTCAATTTCTTCAGAAAGGCTTAAAAGTTCTGAAAATGCTGTTATTGTCTCATTCAAAACAGTTGTAGTGTCATCCACTTTCATCTGTTGAGGCAGATAACCTATCGTGACCTCTTTCGACTTGTCAACCTGTCCTGAAGTTGCATTCTGAAGTCCTGAAATTATCTTAAGAAGTGTTGATTTGCCGGCACCGTTTTTTCCAGCCAGACCAATACGGTCCTGGTCATTAATGAGAAATGATATATTTGTTAACAAATCAAAGCTGCCAAAAGATACTGATAGATCCTGAACCGAAACCATAGTGCAAAATAAAATGTTTGCAAATATAGGAAAAGTATGCCAGACAGCAGACCGAAGATCTAAGATCGAAAGTTAAAATTATTTACTTCGGACTTCGGACTTCGGACTTCCGACTACTCCTTAATAGGCTTTTTTAATGAATTTTCTGATAATAAGTTTTTCGGATGTATGAATCCTGATTATGTATAAACCATCAGGGATTCCGGAAACCGGTATGGTTACAGTCTCTTCACCCGGGAAGTTACGCGACAATATAGTTGTTCCTTCAAAGTTCTGAATAACAATATATTGCAGATGATGTATGCTTTTAATAGTCAAGTAGTTATGGGCTGGATTCGGATAAATAGCCAAAGGTGATTCATCTCTTTCATGATTCATAGTTGCTACTGATTCTTCAAAAACAAAATCATCCCAATAAGCGATACTGTTGGTATTGGTTCTGACCTCAAGGTAAAACGCAACTGCTTCAGGAGGAGCTAAAACAACATAATCATATTGCTGCCAGGTTTCACTTTTAAAATATTGCGAAGGTCGCATTATGTCATTGGTTGAAGGATCATCTATACTGTTGTTTTCTTCATCTTTCCAATAGCACCAGATGCGTGATCCTTTTCCGGTTGAAATAATTATAGTCTTGTTAAAGAGTGATAATCTATACTCTTTGCCCGGTAAGACTTGAATGGTTTGTCCCAGGTCACTGGTAATGGAGGAACTTCCACCATGCATACAGGAATAACTTCCTGAAATCACGTAAGCGGAATCTTTTATACAATTCTCAACATGAGTCCAGCCGGTTGGTCTGGTAATTTTTGTCCATGTCTCAAATCCAGGGTTTACAACAAGATTTTGACAAAAGGAAGCAACGTTCATTGCAATGAGCAGCACGAAGAATATGGCTCTTTTCATAGAAGTCAGTATTAAGTACATTAAAAAATTAACAATTTGTTGCGAGACAAATTTCAAATGTTAATTTCCATCATTTCTGTTACAAAATCAAGTTTTTTCATTTAAATTTTTAAATTTTTGGTTAGATTGTAGAATTTCATAAACAGGATCTCTATACCATACGGTGATATCTGAATAGAGTTCACTTTTTAAAAGTTATCTTTGCAGTAGTATTATCTGTCAGGGGTGACTTCTTCCTGGTTAATTTAATAATTATAATATCATGAATATTAACAGATTAATATTGAAGTTTTCAGCCATATTTTTATTATTCCTGATTTGGATCATAGTGATGGTGTAGCTCCATGTATGATTCAGGGAATTCTGTTCCTGAGAAATCTGAGTAGCTCCGATTAAAGTATTGAAATTGTATTAGATAAAAGTAACAAGTAATTATTCAATTGCAGGTGGGAAGAAAAAAAGATTTTCCTTTGTTGGAAAAAGTCACGATAACTGATATAGGAGCAGAAGGGAATGCATTAGCCAGAGTAGATAACCTTGTTGTTTTTGTTCCGATGCTCATCCCTGGCGATGTTGTTGATCTTCGGGTAATAAAAAAGAAGAAAAAATATTTTGAAGGAAGAGTTGTCAGGGTCCATGAATATTCTGCCGACAGGGTTGAACCCCGTTGCAAACACTTTGGTATCTGCGGTGGATGTAAGTGGCAGCATCTCCCATACCATTTTCAGCTTCAGTATAAAGAGAAGCAGGTTATTGATAATCTTACCCGTATCGGAAAGATCGATTTGTCCGGTATAAACCCAATTATCGGATCATCTGAAATATTTTTGTACAGGAACAAACTCGAATACACATTTTCCGATAAAAGGTGGCACACCATAGAGGAGGTAGCATCGGGTAATAAATTTGAAAAGGAAAATGCCCTGGGGTTCCATATTCCCGGATTGTTTGATAAAGTGCTGGATATAGAGGAGTGTCATCTTCAGCCAGAACCTTCAAATGCGATTAAGAATGCAGTCAGGGAGTATGCCAGCAGGAATAATCTTCAATTCTTCGATCTCAGAGATCAAAATGGTTTCCTTCGCAATCTTGTGATCCGTAATTCTATTGAAGGCAAAGTGATGGTTATTGTTGTCTTCTTTCATGATGATGTTGAAAAGCGTGAAGGGTTACTCGATTTTCTTGTTTCGGAATTCCCGCAGATAACATCCATGATGTATGTGATTAACTCAAAAAAGAATGATTCTCTGAATGATCAGAGTCCAATATTATATAAAGGTGAAGGATATTTAGTTGAAGAAATGGATGGTTTGAAATTCAGGGTCGGGCCAAAATCATTTTATCAGACTAATACAAAACAAGCACTGACACTGTACCGTATTGCAAAAGATTTTGCGGGATTAACAGGAAAGGAGATCGTTTACGATCTTTATACAGGAACAGGGACAATTGCAAATTACGTGGCGGAGTCTGCTGCAAAAGTAATTGGTATTGAATATGTTGAGGAGGCTGTTAGAGATGCAATACTAAATTCTGAAATAAATAATATCCGGAACACTCAATTTTTTGCAGGTGATTTGAAAGATGTTCTTTCGGATAAATTCCTAAAAATCAATGGTAAACCTGATGTTGTAATTACTGATCCGCCAAGAGCGGGCATGCATGAAGACGTAGTAAAGACTATCTTATTAGCTGCTCCTGACAGGATTGTTTATGTAAGCTGTAACCCTTCAACTCAGGCACGAGATATATTATTGCTATCAGGAAGTTATCTGGTTAGTGATGTTCAGCCCGTTGATATGTTTCCTCATACTCACCATGTTGAAAATGTTGTCCTTATGAGGAAAAAAGATATCTAAAAGGTTCTCCTGCCGGTAGAAGGGAATAATATTTAGTGTATATTTAATGTCCGTTTTGGAAAGATACAGATATGGATGATAATAAACGAGAAGATCCTGATTATATATCACTGATCCATGATGAGGGGATGGATGATCATATTGCAAGCCTTCGGTATGCCCGGATGATTCAGAATGCATTAATGCCTAATCCTGAGGCTCTTAAAGGATATGTTAAAGATTATTTTATCCTTTTTCTTCCGCGCGATATTGTTAGCGGTGATTTCTATTATACATATTGCAATAAACAAAAAATTTGTATCGCTGCTGGCGATTGTACAGGTCATGGGGTTCCGGGAGCTCTTATGAGTATTCTTGGAATTAGTTTCCTTAATGAGATAATGCAGTCAGGGATTAATCTTCAAGCCAACCGTATTCTTAACCTAATGAGGGAGAAGGTTATGAAAGCTCTTCATCAGACAGGTGACCTATCGGAAACAAAAGACAGTATTGATATTGGCCTATGTATTATCGATTATTTAAAGGGGAAATTACAATATTCGGGAGCCAACAGACCAATGATAATGATTAGAGAAGGTGAGTTAACCGAATTTAAACCTGACAAATTTACCATTGGCCTGGCCCCATTAAAAGAAACACCTTTCACAAATATTTCCATTGATACAAAACCCGGAGATTCCTTTTATCTTTTTTCAGACGGATTCTCCGATCAGTTTGGTGAAATGACAGATAAGAAATTTAAGCATAAGTACTTCAAGAGGATAATTGAATCGATTGGAGGACTTCCCATGGCAAAACAGAAAAAGCATCTTGAAAGAGCATTTAATGAATGGAAGGGAAGTACACAACAGATTGATGATGTTCTTGTTTTTGGGTTTCAATTATAACTATTAATATCATGATGGAGCTTAAGGCTTTTAGAATAAAAAATTTCAGATCAATTTCTGATACAGGTTGGCAAAACCTCTCACCAGACAACATTACTTGTCTTATTGGACAGAACGAATCAGGAAAGACATCAATACTTGAGGCAATGAAAGTTTTTTATTCGGGTATTATTTCGGAAGATGTATTGCGTAGCGATCTGTCATTACCTGAAGTAAGTTGCAGGTTCAGTATTCCAAAAGGATGGTTACTTAGTATTACTGACAACCCTGGCACCGAATTAAAAGAATTGTTGTCGGGACTTACTCAGGTTGAACTTACCAGGAAATGGATTGCTGACCTCTCGTCGGTAAAAAATGTCAGTGGGGAAATAAGTCAATATCTTTCTTCTCTTGAAGATGCCTGGAAGCTTTATCTCGATGATGTATCTGCAAAATTAGATGAAGAACTGAAAGATATCAGGGAGATGGAAACAACTCAGTCGAAGCTGGCTGAAGAAGAATCATCCCTCAGATCAAAACTTGCCACCTGTGAACCAAGGAGTAAAGGTTTCAGATTATTCGGTAAAAAAGCAGGGGATTTGGCTAAATCGGAGAGTAGTCAATATTCCGGACTAAAAAATCAGTTGAATGTAGTAAAAAAACGTCAGGGAGAGATTGTTGAAAGTCTGCGAATGAAACAGTTAGTGAAACGGATTGGAGAAAAATGGGAGAGCCTTCTGGAAATTTGTGCCAGACTTGATGATCATCTTAATGAGCTTTCAATTAAGCTTGAGGATAGGCATCAGAAGATGACTCTTCTTATGAGACCTATTGATGATGATGTTGATATTGAATGGAATGAAGTGCTTAAAGATTATCGGAAAACCAGGAGCGAAAAGGATTTGAGAATGGCAGAAATTGAACGACAGATTGCTTTGTCGGGATATATGATTGAAGGGAGCAGTGAGGAAGAGGCAGAGAACAAAGTTGACGAAATAATCCAATCATACAAATCGCAATATAACAGTGATATACTCGGCAATAAATATTTTGAATATTGCCCTGTTTTTGAGTTGTTTGAGGATTTTGGAAGTTTGTTACCGAACAGGATTGACATGGAAGATATTGTATCAGGTAATGAACAAGTTGAAGGCTATAAGGCTGCAAGAAATTTTCTTTCATTGGCACAGGTGGATTACTCCTTTTTTCAGCAGCCTTCGAGTCGTATTCTGAAACAGAAAATTGAGAATCTGAATCATACTCTTACTCATAATTTTCAGGATTTCTGGCAGCAGTCGATTGGGAGGAATAATAAAATACACATTCAGTTTGAATTAGATCATTATAATGCCTCATATGGTGATAAGGCCGGGAAACCTTATCTTGAATTCTGGATCAAAGATGAAGGTGAACGGCTTTATCCAAAGCAGCGCAGCAGGGGTGTAAGATGGTTCTTATCATTCTACATGGAACTAAAGGCATCTGCCAAAATAAATACCAGACAAATGGTTTTGCTTGTTGATGAACCAGGTGTAAGCCTTCATGCCAGAGCTCAGGAGGATGTTCTCAAGGTATTTGAAGATATAAAAGATAAAATTCATGTGATTTATACTACTCATTCACCTCATCTGGTTGAAATTAATAAACTTCACCGGGTTCTTGCAGTGCAACGTGATGACCTTGACAGTTTAAGAAGCACAACCAGGGTTCTTGATCCATTAAGTTTGTCATCAGCTTCTCGCGATACTCTTACACCACTCCAAAACATCCTGGGTAACCCTATGACAACTGAAGGATTCTCAACAAAGTGGATTAACATTATTGTAAATGATACTGGTTCATTCTATATTTTAAAGGCTATTATCCTTCTAATGGAATTCAAAGGGGAAGTTTGTGTTATACCATCAACCAATGTATCTTCCATTCCATTATTGTGTAATATTATGATGGGTTGGGGTGTGGATTTTGCAGTATTGCTTTTTGAAAACGATGAGGAAACACAGTTAACAGAACTTCTTAAAAAGACTGTTTTCAAGACAGATAATGTTGGTAAAGAACTAATTGTCAGAATGAAAGAGAGTTTTTTAAATTCTGAAGATCTATTATCAACACTTGATTTTAAAAATCATATTTTGGAAAGCAGAGAAGGCATAACTGTTCCAAATTCGATATATATCAGAGAAAATGAGCTTCCACGTAATTTTATTTTAAGCAGATTTCTGGCTAATGTAAAAGCTGGAAAAGTTAAAGCTTCAGATTTTGATGAGGAGACTCTCGAAAATTTTCGGTTAATTACTGATCTTCTAAAGGATTTAAAATAATATTTTATTTATTTTGCAGTTTATGCTTGTTTTCCTACTTTTGTCGCGCTCTGATGGAGAGATGGGTGAGTGGCTTAAACCAGCAGTTTGCTAAACTGCCGTATGGGTAACTGTACCGGGGGTTCGAATCCCCCTCTCTCCGCAAAGTTGAAAGCAAATAAAGGCAACGTCCTGTAAAATGATTGATTTACAGGACGTTTTTATTTTACCACCGTGCAACCTAATGCAGAAATAAGCATCTCCCGGGTGTCTTATTCGGTGGACATGAAATTATAAGGACCAACTCCACCGAATGAATTATAATGCATTGATTTGCTGCGATTTGCAGCTGGACTACATTTAAAAATATCATATCTTTGAAACGTATTATTTAACTAAAATCGGTGGACATGAAAACAGAAAAATCAACTTTCAGAATCCTATTCTATTTGAAAAGAACTAAAACCTTGAATAACGGTGAGTCAACGATTTTTATGAGGATCACTGTTGACGGTGAAAGAGCTGAAGTTTCAACACATCAAAGCGTTGAATCCAACCTTTGGAATCAGGAAAAAGGAATTGTTAAGGGTGTATCCAGTTCATCAAAACAGATGAATGATTACCTTGAACACCTCAAACTTAAGGTGTACCGGCATAAAAAGGAACTTGAAAGTAATGACCAGGAAGTTACCGCAAGGATTTTGGGTGATTTATTGCAGGGCAAAAATTCACAACGAAAAGGACTCGTTGAACTATTTTTGGAACACAATAAACGCTGTAGAGAGTTGGTGGGGAAAGATATAGCTCCAGCTACCTTGACCCGGTATGAAACAACCCTGATGCACGTACAAAGTTTAATTCAAACCAAATACCGACAGCAGGACATACCTTTAAAGAGTGTTAATCATGAGTTTATTAAAAATTTTGAACATTACTTAAAGACCGTCCGTAATTGTGGACACAATACAACGGTCAAATATATCCGCAATTTAAGGAAGATCATCCGCATTGCTCTTTCTAATGATTGGCTAAAGAAAGATCCATTCAGGAGCATTAGTTACCGTCTTAAAGAGGTTAATAGAGCTTATCTGACAGACATGGAGTTAAAATTACTATTAAATAAAAAATTTTCTAATGAACGTTTGAGACGGATTAAGGATATATTTCTATTCAGTTGTTTTACCGGGCTGGCTTTTTCGGATGTCAAGAGTCTGACCAGAGAAAATATAACAATTGGTATTAATAACCAGAAATGGCTGAGAACAAAACGAAAAAAGACAGGTAATCCAAGTGAAATCCCCTTATTGGATGTACCTAATGCCATTATAAATAAATATGAAAATGATCCGATATGTTTACTGGAGCAAAAGCTCCTGCCAGTTGGTAGTAATCAAAAAATGAATGCCTATCTCAAGGAAATTGCAGATTTGTGTGGAATCAATAAAAATCTTTCAACCCACACGGCAAGGCACACTTTTGCAACTACTGTAACCCTGACCCATGGAGTTTCAATGGAGGCCGTTTCAAAAATGCTTGGCCATTCTAATATTGCTACAACAAAACAATATGCACGGATTGTAGATACACTTATAATAAATGAAATGAAAAAGGTCCAGCAGCTTTACCAAGTTTCAGAATCCATAGAATGAAATGGTAATTTGATATTTCTTAAGGCTGATTGTAAGTAGA
>DATKUO010000208.1:0-5931 GCA_035530515.1 Bacteroidales bacterium | reverse complement strand
ACTCACGAGAATTCCTATTCCCGGTCTTTGTCAAATTTGTAAGAAACTCCCGGTCTTTTAATTTTAATGTCATTTTACTCATGGCTTTGTGGTTTTTGCCACAAAGATAATGTTTCTATATTAATTTGTCAAGACACTAGCGTCTCCGAGAATTTTACTTGTGAAAGTATACCCCAATGAAATGTTCCTGACACGAACAAAAGAGGCATTCTGATAGCTGAGATCTGTTCCTGCACCACCCGGAAGTGGAACAGAAGCAAGACCATATGCAATACCCGGTCTTGTCCCGTTAGGGTTGGTCTGCGAGTTCCAGATATCGAATGAATACGAGTTTTGGTTACTACTCTCGTTAGCAAGCCCTGATGCAGACATCCAAGACCATGCGTAGTTTATCTTGTTTACTCCCAGCTGGGAATACATGAAAATGTCCATATCAAAGTTTTTGTAGGTGAATGTATTACCTAAACCAAAGTAAATTTTAGGAACTTCATTGGTCATCTTGATATCATCAATTGTTATTGTTCCGTCTCCATTTAGGTCTGCAATTATCGGGTAACCCGGTATTTGAGTGCCAGCAGGTTGAGATTCAGGCATATTACTCATATCTGCGTTTATTATCCCATTGGTTTCGTAAAAATAACGGGCATTCGAAGGAGCAACACCTTTTTTCTCATAGGGAAGGTAGTCGTAGCCAGGGAACCTTTCAATCCAGAGAGAATTGTATCTAGTTAAATTCAAAATAGATGTCCAGGAAAAATTTAAATTCTGTATATTCTTAGTATTCAAATTAGCATCCCATCCCTCTCTTCTCAAATGTCCTCCATTAATCGGATAAGTACCAAACATGGAAAGTCCGGCTGTATTGGCATCCCCTAACATATCTGTAATATCATTCCGGAACATATCGAAACTACCAAATATCCGGTCTTTAAACAGGGCGAAATCCAAACCTATGTTCTTCATAGTTGTCTTTTCCCAGGATACATTAGGATAATCCAAACCATTGGTTACAATTGGGATATACTTCAAAGCGTTTTGATTAAAGAAAACATAGTTCGTCGCAGGGCCATAAGTACCATAAAGAATGGTACCAAGGTTATCACTTCCGGTTATGCCTATTGATGCTCTTATCTTTAACATGTTAATCCAGGCTACATTCTTCATAAATGATTCGTTAAATATCTTCCATGCTGTAGAAACCGATGGGAAAAGGGAATATTTCTTATCAGGGAAGAATTTATCTGTACCATCGCGACGCAAAGTTGAATTGATAACAAAACGATCAAGGAAATCGAAATTAAGCCGGACAAACTGGGAACGTTTTTCGTCCAGACTAATATAGGACCCTGGAGATATTGTACCTGCAATAGTTGAGAGGTCATCATTTGCGATAGCATCATACTGATCTTGATATCTAACATTCATCCCATTACTTTTATAATAATATTTCCCGGCACCTATTACAGCATCAAAATTCAAGAAACTTCCGAACTCCTTGTTGAATGCTATTGTGGCTTCGAGAGTCTGGTTTTCTTGGCTGTCTTCCCCTAAGTTACCCCTTGATTGGTATATTTGACCAAAATAAACATCTATTGGGACATACGAAGTATGACGGGCTTTTTCCAGGTTGTCACCGAAAAGTAATTTGGCAGTAAGCATATTCTTAATAATAGTAAAATCTGCTGCAAAGTTCAGATATATTCCGTTAGTAAAGGTTTTGTCAAGCATATCCTCCATTGAAACTGCGTTAGGGATATTTTTAAATACTGAATATACTCCATTTGCATCAAATAAAGGGATCTGAGGAGGATAAGTCAAAGCATTTATCAGAGCACCCCCACCCTGAGCACCACCAGCCCACCCCGAAGTCCCACCAACAGCAGAGTTGTTATAGGTATTTCTGTTTGCATTAATAATAGAAGTTATCTTAAGAAATGGTTGCACCTGCATAACTACGTTACTCCTGATAGAATAACGTTCCAGGCTGGAATTGGAAACCGAACCAATCTGTTTAAAATAATTTCCTGACATATAATATGTTATGAACTCGCTACCTCCAGAAACTGTGAGATTGTGGTTTTCAATTGATCCATCTCTTAATACCAAATTTTTCCAATCCGTAGTTTCTGCATCTGCAATTGTAGCAGCATCAAAAGGAGCAGTCCAACCGCTTGTGTAAGCTGTTGGTCCGTAGGGAGCCAGATTGTTAAGATAAAGGTATTGCTCCTTGTTAAAGACATTAACAAGCCCCATATATTCCTGAGAATTAAGAATATCCAGATATTTATTGTTTTTCACTACTGAGTAGCTACCGTCATAACTAAGTTTTATTGGACCTTGTTTAGATCTCTTGGTTGTAACTAATATAACACCCTGAGAAGCGCCGATGCCATAAATAGAGACAGAGGCATCTTTCAGTATCTCAACTGATTCGATATCTTCAGGGTTCAAACCGGAAAGAGCTCCACGATTAACATTACCGACAAAACCACTCCCTGTCGCATCAAGAGAGATATTCGGCATAACTATACCATCAATGATGTAGATTGGAGCGCCTGCACCACGGATGGAGATGTTTACATTACCTCCGGGCTGGGCACTGGCCACAGTGGATTGCAAACCAGCTGCACGACCAACAAGTAGTTGAGTCATATTACTGCTTGCAGCTTTTGGAACATCAGCTACTGATACTTTCGAAACCGAAGTGGAAATGTTCCTTTTAAGAACAGTACCATAACCAACAATCACTACCTCATTAAGAGATGTAGATTCCATCTGAAGAGTAACATTTATAACAGTACTGGTTCCAATTAGAATTTCCTGTGGAGTGTAGCCTATAAAGGAGAAAACAAAGGTGCCTGCAGAAGATGGAACATCAATGGTAAACTTCCCATCAATATCTGTAATTACACCGATCTGAGTTCCTTTCACAACAACATTTGCACCAACAACTGGTTGCTGATCGATATCAGAAACGGTGCCCGTTACTTGTTTTTCCTGTAACTCCAACGAGGCTTCTGCATCCTTATTTACCAACATGACCTGCCGATTCCTGATAACATACTTTATTTCAGTATCAGCCAGGAGCTCATCCAGAATATTTGGCAATAATTTTTTGGAAACATTGATATCAACTTTTTGGGTTACATCAATCATCTTAGTGCTATACAGGAAAAAAAACTCGCTCTGATTTTCAATGGAGTTAAGGATGGTCTGTATCGGAACATCCTTCATGTCAAGATCCAATCTTGTATTCTGAGAGTAAGTTTTACTCCCGAATACACTGAAAATTGTGATATAAAGAAGAAAGATTGATAGTTTCATAATTCTGAAAGTTTTTTTCGAACAAACTTTAAATAAAGCTGATCGTTGCAGAATGTTTAATTTTTTCATAAGTTTGAATGATTTAGACGGTTAATAACTAAATCGCATTAAACCAGGATCATTTTTGGTATTAATGCTTTTAAAACAGGGCAGGAAGGTCGGTCAGGACTTTCCTGCTTTTTTTAATTTTAGATTTTTTATTTCATTGGCTTCAGGTTTTTTCAGGTTAAAGGTTTCAGGTGCTATCACATTTAGTTTATCTTTTCCCTACTACAATCTTTGGATTCAGGTAGTGTTTATCATTAATTGAAGTACGGTTATAAATTTTATAGGTTAAAGGGCTGACCGTTTTTAACATATGCATAACCTCTTCAATAGGCTCGTCAATAAATGTTGCCGTATATTTTAAATCCAAAAGATCGCGATTCGTTACTTCGAATATAACATTGTATTTCCTGCCTATTCTTCTTAAAACTTCCTTAAAAGGAGTGTCATAAAACCGCAATTTATTCTCTTTCCAGGATGTATAAGTATCAACTGCAACATCACGTACCAGAATTTTTTCAGTTCTGACGAAATAAACAACCTGTTGTCCGGACTTCAAATTTATAGGCTCCTTACCTTTTATTGATAACGTAATTGCACCTTCTTCCAGTGTAGTCTCTACCCGGTCTTCATTCCCAAAGGAAAAAACATTAAACCGGGTGCCGATGGCAGAAATTTTCATTTGGTCTAACTGCACTACAAAAGGCTTTTCAGGATTAGTACTGACATCAAAGAAGGCCTCTCCTGTCAATTTTACAGTGCGATCTGTAATATTAAAATTACCATTATATTGTAATTTACTTTCTGAATTCAGGATTACTTCTGTGGAATCAGCAAGGAAAATGTGTGCTTTCTCTCCATTATTTGTTGTAACCATCGTCGAAGCATCCGCTATTTGCTGAGAAAAAGTTTTACCTGCTATTATGAGACTGAGACTTCCAATGGTCACGAGACAAGCTACTGCTGCTGCTGCAATTAATATGCGGAAATTATTTTTGCTTAGAATAGGATAGGATTTGCCAATTTGTTTCCTAATACCAAGTTTTGAGGAAATATTCACCCATGCAGTGTCGGTTTTATAATGTTCAAACTTATTATGAGCATTTGCCGCTTGCCATACCTCGTTTTCCTCGTTGAAGCAACGCCGGTTTTCAGGATCCCGGTCAAGCCAGGCTTTTAAAAGTATTATCTCACTATCTGAGATTTCTCCGGTAAAAAACTTAATTAAAAGATTTTGATATCCCTTTTTTTCTTCTTCTATCATATTAAAATATTTGGCCTGTTACAAAACAAAACCTATTTGTCCTAATTGGTAATAAAGGGGAGTTTTGAGTAAATAAATATGTATTTAAACGTTTTCATATAAAAGTGGAGTGCTAAAATTTGGTTTAGCACTTCACTTTAATCCAACCAACTAATCTAACCTAAACCTCACCTACTCCCATGAAAATGATTTTTTCATATCCTAATACAAGATTGTTTTGTTTTACCCTTACGGATACCTGATTTTTTTTGTAGAAATCAATTGCTTTCCGTCAATACCAATAAAGTCTAAAAACTATAGACCCATGCAGATCAATGCAATAAGAAGAAGATTCAGATAATCACTCAATTCAATCCTAAGGAACCGAAGTGCTTTCGACATCTGTGACTCGACTGTTTTAACCGAAATGTGAAGATTATCAGCAATTTCTCTATATTTAAGGCCTTCAATCCGGCTTAATTCGAAAACTATACGGCATTTGGCAGGTAATTTCTTAATCGCATTGGCAATGTTTTCTTCCAGTTCCTTTGATAAAAGGGACTCTTCAGCAGAAAATTCCTGTCGCTCAATATAGACCAGCTTATATATTTCGATATATTTTGATTCGACTTTTTTTCTTCGCAACTTGTTAAGACTGAGGTTTTTGACAATCTGAAAAAGATATGATTTAAGGGAATCTTCAGGATCAATATCTTTCCTGTTTTCCCAGATTTTTACAAACGACTCCTGGACAATTTCCTGGGCCTGGTCAGGGTCATTAAGAAATTTGTTGGCAAAGCTACACAGTCGAATGAAGTATCTATGAAATAGAATTTCAAATGCAAGTTCATCTCCGAGTTTGATTCTCAATGCCAGTTGATCCACCATACGCAACCATTTTGGTATGTCAAATATAGTTTAGTTATTTTTAAGGGCATCTCTAAAAACCCATTGTTGATATAATCATTTGAATGTTAATAACATAACTATAATATAATAGATATATTTGCTTAGTTTTACAGTATAATTAACTACTCCCCTTTCTTAGACTACGGGATTCCAAATATAAGTTTTTCTTTCTGATGATTTTTCTCTTCTAAATATTTCTTCAATCAGATTACAGGTTCTATCAAGATTTCTGAAAGGACTTGTCTTGGTCTTAACAGGTTCTGTAGGCTGGTTATCCTGGTATTTAGAAAGAAAAATCATTATGCTGCTTTATAGTATCTGTTCGCCGGGATCTGATGATCTATTCCCTGATGACAAAGCTCATTGTTGTAGTAATCCATGTACTCCTTCAGACCCTGGTAAAGTTCAAG
>DATKUO010000207.1:0-23536 GCA_035530515.1 Bacteroidales bacterium | reverse complement strand
CTTGAACCTACTTAAACAGGAAGACTCAAAAAAGTTGAGCTTGAGAACAAAAAGGCTTAAAGCCGGATGGGATAACAACTTCTTGTTGAAAATTCTAAAAATATGAGTGTCGTTAATCAGTAATAAAATCAAATTCGGGTTGGTTAAAGAATAATTGTACGATGGGGATTAAAGACTCATAGCATATTGCTGCAATGAGTTTCAATTAGAAGTAATAATTTAGTGATACAGAAAAGGGACTATGAGATTACCTTCAAATAGAAAAACCAAAGAGCTTATGCGCATGATGCCGGACACTCATTAGAATTTAAATGCGTTGACCCTGAGCCTAAAAAGCAATCTGATTGAAAGGATTTATTATTCCACCAGTCCGGTAAGATCAAAACCATTAAAATCTCCGGAACTCATACAAAGATAAACCGGAGATGAATATTTTTGGGCTCTTATAAACGAAAACATCTCCTCAGAGTTATCATATATTCTGATGTTTACTCCTGCAAATGCCTCATTTACAATTTTTTTGGAAAGAGGTTTCATCTTTTTTAATTCAAGAGCATGAGGATTATAATAAACAAATGCCGAAGTAGAAGCGGCAAGTGTTCCTTTATACAAAGGCAGAAAATCAATATTAAGGCTTGAATATGTATGTAGTTCTAAACAGACAATAATATTCCTGCCGGGATACCTGGCAACAATAGCTTCTACAGTCGCTATAACCTTCGATGGGGCGTGGGCGAAGTCGAGATAAACCACTCCATTGTCATTCTCTTTCAGTTTCTGTAGCCTTTTCGATGTTCCTTCAAATTCTTTTATGGCTGAATAAAAATCATCCTCCCGGACACCTGCTGCCAGGCATGCCTCTCTTGCAGCTGAAAGGTTTTGCATGTTATGTTCACCAAAGATCTTTAAAGGCACAACCCTGTTATGAGTAGCTGCATAGAATCCGGTTTTATTCTGAAAATAGCCATGGACTTTATAAGGGATCTTTATGATATTGCTCTCGGAAGCAAGAGCTATTTTCTTCACCTCGGAGTCATCATCAAAGTAGATAAGTGAACCCCCGGGAGATATTTTTTCGACCAAAATCTTAAATTGTTCGATATAGTTCTTAAATGTTGGAAATACATTCATGTGGTCCCATGCAATACCATTGAGTATGGCTATATCTGGCATATAAAGATGGAACTTTGGCCTTTTGTCAAGCACAGAAGTGAGATATTCATCACCCTCCAGAACAGCAATTGTTGCTTCTTCAGATAATCCAACCATCGTCTCATAGCCATCAATTAATGAGCCTGCCATGTAATCAAATTTCATACCAATAAATTTGAAAACATGCATTATCATTGCTGTGGTTGTTGTTTTACCGTGGCTGCCTGCAACGACAATCCGTTTTTTGTTTTTTGTTTTTTCGTAAATGTATTCCGGGAATGACATAATTTTTATCCCGTAATTCCGGGCTTTAATAAGTTCCGGATTATCTGCTTTGGCATGCATCCCCAGGATTATTGTATCGATTTTGTTTGTTATCCGCTCAGTATCCCATCCCTGTTTTATGGGGAGCAGACCGTATTGTGAGAGTCTCGTCCTTGAAGGCTCAAATATCTCATCATCGGAGCCTGTAACAATATATCCCTTTTTATGAAGTGTAATTGCCAGGTTATGCATTACTGCACCACCAATGGCAATAAAGTGTACTTTCATCTTAGACATCACATATCTGGATACATTTTCGTAATGACTCCAGTTTATCTTTCTGTTGCATAACCAACCGCACACTTAAGACCGGCTTTTTTGACCGTAGCCCAATCTTTTTCTTGAAGTAATTCAATCGATTCGATACCCATCTCTTTGCAGGCTAAAGCAAAATCCTCAAGAGGGATATCGCCATAACACCATTGGCTTACTGAATGATGGATATTCCCCTTTAGCTGAAAGGCTCCCTCGTTGACTCCTGCAAAAACACTGTTTAACGGGCTTGCTGCAGTTACTAATGCTGCTCCGGCTATTCTTCCTATCATTTTTCTTCTATTCATGGTTTGTATTCTTTGAAAAACTGACTATAAAAGTAATGTAAAAATACTCAAAATAGCGATCTTGCTTTTTATGTTTTATATTTGTATTGGGGATACCAATGCAAGATAGTTAAATGAGAATACCTTCCCGACACGATTATAAAAACGGGCATTCCGTCGAGCTGCTTCGAAGTGGGAAAAGCTATTTTGACAGATGCGGAAAAGCCATCGATGAAGCTAAGGATTATATCCATTTTCAAACTTACATTGTTGATGATGATGAGACCGGCAGGAGAATTGTTGATGCCCTTATCAGAGCAGCAGGAAGGGGAGTTAAGGTCTATTTTTTACTAGATGCTTTTGGTGGAGGGACCTTCTCAAAAGATCTGATTATAAAGGTTGAAGAAGCAGGTATTCAATTCCGAAAGTTCTCTCCGGGATTAATTACCAAAGGATTTCAGCTAAGTCTGAGGCTTCATCATAAAGTTCTGTTAGTTGATGGTGCTGTTGTAATCATAGGGGGCATGAATGTTGCCAATCGCTATCATGGTACATCTGAAATGAAAGAATGGCTCGACTTTGCCATATTGATAAAGGGACCTGAATGTGCTCATGTCCTCTTCATCCTTAAAAGACTCTGGAACAAAGCTTTTATCTCCAGAAAGGATCGTTCTCGTGAGACACTTCATGATCCTGTAAGCTATGATGATGATGTGAAGGTTAAAGTTTTACAAAATAACTGGTTTAGAAATAAGATAGAGATATTGAAAAGTTATCGTTCAGCGTTGAAGCATGCTCAGGATAGAATGATAATTATGGCGAGTTATTTCCTTCCCGGGCGGAATGAGCGCAAGCTTTTAAGAAACGCTAGCCGTCGGGGAGTCGATATAAAAATAGTTTTAGCGGCGGAATCTGATGCACCTGTGTTTAAAAGGGCCACAAGCTTTCTTTATGATTTCATTCTGAGAAATAATATAAAAATTTACGAATACCTTCCATCTAACCTTCATGCCAAAGTCGCCACAGTTGATGGTAATTGGACAACAATAGGCAGTTATAATCTGAATCACCTCAGTGATTATGGTAGTGTTGAAATGAACGCAGATATCCTTGATACGAGTTTTACCAGGCAGTTTGAGGAAATTCTTCTGGAAATTATTGATAAAGATTGCCGGCAGGTTACATTCGAAGAGTATATTCAACGCAAAACATGGCTATACCAGCTGTCCGGCTGGTTCTCCTATCAGATGATCAGAATACTCATGAGACTTATGTTCTCCCTAATTGCAAAAAAATCTAGAACTGGTGAAAAACCATAGATACATATTCCAACACCTTTGGTAAGGAGGCCCGCCAGTATGTCCAGCTATGAACGCCATCGCGAATCCTGAATTCATGAGGGATCTCTTTCTTACGCATTGCAATATGAACCAGACAATTACCTTCATAAAGAAAATCATCATCCCCGCAATCAATATACCACCTTACAGCTTTTTTCTGATTATCAGGCATGTTTTCGACCTGGTATAAAACAGGATAACTACGCTGTGAAGTTTCATAATCGGGAGGCAGGTAAATGGCATACTTCCGGTCCATTTTTAAAATTTTACTTGGCACGGTCAGGTTATCTGATACCTCCCCTGTCTGAGCTATCAGGATAGATGAAAACGTTAAAATAATGAATAATGATAAGATTTTTTTCATGGTATAGAAACTTGTGGATTGATATATTAATATTATCGATCTTAAAGGTATTAAAATTCTTATAATTGTATAATAAAAATTTTCTGTATGAAAGCCCAACTTTTCAATATCTCAAATTTTAAAGTCGATGGTGGCGCCATGTTTGGCGTTGTTCCTAAAGTGTTATGGTCAAGAGTCTATTCTTCTGATGAGAATAATCTTATTGTTCTTACTTTGCGATCGCTTGTAATTGAGACAAATGGACATGTTATTCTGGTAGATACTGGTTGGGGCGATAAGCAAGATGAGAAATTCTTCAGGCATGTTTATTTGCATGAGGGAGAAGGACTTATTGGAGGGTTGAGTAAGCTGGGTTACAAACCAGAGGATATTACTGATGTTGTTCTGACTCATCTTCATGCCGACCATTGCGGTGGAGGTGTGAAGAGAAAGGAAGAAGGTACCGGATATGAACTTACATTCCCTGAAGCAACTTACCATGTTAGTAGGACTCAGTGGGAATGGGCTTTAAAAAATAATCTTCGTGAAGCGGATGCCTTTCTTGAAGAAAATATATTGCCCATAGGGCAGAGTGGACATCTTAACCTTGTTGATGAGGAAGGAGAATTATTCCCGGGTTTTTCAGTGTTTATGTGTTATGGACATACTCCAGGTCTTATGATTCCTGTAATTAGTCATAGAGATAAAACCTTTGTTTATACCGGCGATCTTATTCCTACAGTAGCCCATATACCGATTATCTGGAATATGAGTTACGATATTGAATCTCTCAAAACTATTGAGGAAAAAGAGGAGCTATTGAAAAGGGCTTTGGAAGAAAACTTTATTCTTGTCTTTCAGCACGATGAACATGTTGAGTGCTGCTCTCTTGAGATGACTCCTAAAGGGATAAGGGCAAAAGAAAAACTTGGCTTCAATGAGATTTTTTAAGACCTTGCGTAATTATTATAATTAATTCATTGTTAATAAAATAACATAAGAAGTATGGCAGACTTTATTTATGAGAAACCATTTCAGATTGAGAGGGACTCAACTACGTACAGACTGTTAACAAAAGATTATGTGAATGTTATTGAAGAGGGGGGGCGAAAGATACTCAGAGTCGATCTGAAAGGGCTGGAATTGCTTGCCAGCGAGGCCGTGTCCGATCTCTCGTTCTTTTTAAGAACATCACATCTCGAAAAATTAGCCAAAATTCTTGATGATCCTGAAGCAACGGACAATGACCGTTTTGTAGCCTATATGATGCTCAGGAATACTGTGATATCATCCAGGGGAGATCTCCCGGGATGTCAGGACACTGGCACTGCAATAGTGATAGGGAAGAAAGGAGAAGATGTCAGAACAGGAGGAAATGATGCGGAATATCTGTCAAAAGGGATATATGAGACTTATAAAAATAAGAACCTCAGGTATTCACAGGTCATACCCCTCTCAATGTTTGAGGAGAAAAACACGGGAACAAACCTACCTGCACAAATTGATATCTATGCTACCGAAGGCAATTCTTTTGAATTTCTTTTTATTACAAAGGGTGGAGGCTCTGCAAATAAATCTTTTTTATATCAACAGACCAAATCATTACTTAATGAAGAGTCGCTCATTAAATTTGTTAAGGATAAGATAAAAGAACTGGGCACCTCAGCCTGCCCTCCATACCATCTTGCACTGGTTATTGGTGGTACTTCAGCAGAAGCAACGCTTAAAACCGTCAAGGAAGCTTCAGCAGGATATCTTGATCATCTACCTCTGACAGGTAATGATAGAGGACGTGCTTTCCGCGATATTGAATGGGAGAGAAGGATCGAGAAAATTTGTCACGAATATGGTGTTGGGGCACAATTTGGGGGCAAGTATTTTGTTCATGATGTGAGAGTTATCCGTCTGCCACGGCATGCCGCCTCATGTCCCGTTGGCCTGGGTGTAAGCTGCAGTGCCGACAGAAACATAAAGGCGAAGATAAATAAGGATGGTATTTTTCTGGAAGAACTTGAGAGAAATCCTGGCCGATTCATGCCTGCAAAAGCCCCGGAACTTGAAAAACCTGTAGATATCAATCTCGATCGCCCCATGAAAGAGGTGCTGGCTCAACTCACAAAATATCCTGTAAAGACCAGGCTGAATCTTACCGGTACGCTCCTTGTAGCAAGAGATATTGCTCATGCACAGATTAAGAAAATGATTGATGAGGGCAAGCCAATCCCTGAATATTTTAAAAACCATCCCATTTATTATGCCGGACCTGCAAAAACACCGGAAGGAATGCCATCAGGAAGCTTCGGTCCTACAACAGCCGGACGAATGGATTCGTATGTGGATCTATTTCAGAGCCTTGGCGGATCGCTTATTATGGTTGCAAAAGGTAACAGGAGCAAGCAGGTTATCGATGCATGTAAGAAATTCGGTGGTTTTTATCTTGGGTCAATAGGAGGTCCGGCTGCTATCCTTGCTGCTGAGAATATAAAATCTGTTGAAATGGTTGATTTTGAAGACCTTGGCATGGAAGCAATCAGGAAGATAAGAGTGGAAAATATGGCTGCATTTATCATTACTGATGATAAAGGGAATGATTTTTTCGATGAATACAATAAATAGAAGGGGAGAAGAGAGTCAAGGGTTGCTTCTCCCGCTTTGCGGGATCGCAATGACAGTGCAAGAAAATTAAGTCTGTTTTGGGATGGAACTATAATCAATATATTCTACGGTCATTGCGAGGAGTGAAACGATGAAGCAATCCATCGCTACTGTTCAATTTTTTTTTTAAAGGATCTCTTCAATTATAAATATATCGTGCCGGTCTAAATTCAACCAGTATTTGATAGAATTTTTCCTTACCAGCTCCCAGTATATATTGCTGTCGAGGCCGTAAATAAAATTAATTTCCTTCAGTTCTGCACTAATCTTTTCTGTCAGCTCAGGTTTTAGCGTTAGCTTTATCTTGCGGTTCAGATAAGTGAATACAACAGATGGAATAGTTGGCACATCGTTTTTAATTGTCAACAGACCGTGTCCCGGAGTTGCTCCGGTGCTTACCTGTATCCCGTCGTTCATACAACTGAGCGGAGGGACAGAACCGGCAAATGAAACTGCATGGAACTCATCTACTCCGGTGTTAAAATACTCTCTTGCTCTGATCCCCATTTTAACCCCAACAATTGAAAATACACCAAGATGACGGTGCAACTCATTGGCAATGACACCTGAAATCCATTCATCCATGCCATGCTTTTTAATAATTTCAGTGACATATGGTTCAATATCAGCAAAATAAAATGAGGGGTCGCTAGGTAATTCCTTAATAACCTGATTTTTAGCTACAGTTTCACCGGCAAGAATTTTTAGTAAGTTCATTCTCAGCATCTGGATATTTTCAGGAGTGCTCTCGAAATCGTTATCTTTTATTTCGTTTTTGAAGAGTTCCGGATAATGAAGATAAAGTGCAACCATCTCATCTTGTCCGGAATAAGAATAGGTGTGAGTTTTTATATTCTCTGATTTGAAAAGTCCTGAAATTTTATCCGCATATATTGTAGGGATAACTGAAATAGCTTTCAGGGTGGCTTCATCGTAAAATAACTCTTCATCCAATCCTTTGACTACTATGACAGGGATATATCCATTTATAACATTCTCAGCAGATAATTTATCAGTCTTAAAGTTGAATCCATCTTTATCTGTCAGCCCATCGGCACTCCATATGATCTCTTTTACCTGTTGTTTAAACCCCGGTATCTGCTTCAACGCCTGAGAAACGGTTGACATACCTCCCAGGCATATAAAACTCACTTTCGTTTTTTCAGATGAGAGGATCTCTTTTATTAAGCTGATGGCATCTGCTCCATTATGCTGATTGAGTCCACTCTCATCACCCCATTTGGAATTTAGAGCAACAGGGAAATCCGGTGATTTGAATATGGAGTTTCTGTTTACCCCAACTGGTATACCTTCATGATAAAATGAGTTAAGCAGGCTTCTTACCTTTATATATACTGTATTTGTATTAAGTGTCCCGGGGGAGACTGTTATTCCCAGAACCCTTACATCGGGAGAGGCCAGCATCATAGTGATGGCTTTCATATCATCTATCCCTCCATCGGTGTCAATAATCACATAATGATTTGGTTTCCAGGGATGTGCAATGAGGGTCAGATTAATGGCAAGAGTTATAATCAGAAGAAGAATTCTTTTCATAATAATTGGATTTTGAGGATAAAAATAGTGAATACTTTCTTATATCCATAGATAGAAATGTCATGAAGAGGAAAGTTAGGCGACCTATCTCTTTATCCCAGTCTTCTTGCCCCCCTGCCCCCCTAAAGGGGGGTTAATTCTGAAATAACTTCATTGATTGCAGTTAGAACTTGGTCTATTTTATAAATTATCTGGTCATTAGAGAATCGTATCACTCTTATTCCAAATTTGTTTAGTTCAGCAGATCTATTAAGATCATACTCATGTACCTCTTTATTATTATGTATCTCGCCATCAATTTCTATTACGAGCTTATATTCATGGCAATAAAAGTCGACAATAAAAATATCAACAGGATGTTGTCGGCGAAATTTAGTATTAAATATTTTCCTGTCTTTCAGCTTTTTCCAGAGTAAAAATTCTGATAAAGTCATGTTCCTTCTTAGTATGGCAGCAGCTCTCAAAGTAGTGGAATCTGCCCCATAAAACATGTTTCTATTATAAAAGTCGGTCGTCATAAGAAATGCAGCATCTCAAATATACAAAATCCTCTAAATTTTCAGCATTAAACCCCTTTTAAAGGGGGGCAGGGGGGCAAAAACGAGGAGCTGTTAGATGAGTTTACTTCCTGTGGCAAACAACTAAAATTTCCAGCATTAACCCCCCCCTTAGGTAGGCAGGGGGGCAAAAACAAGTGTTCTCCTTCCAGGTTGAACCATATCATCAGTTTGTACGGTGAAGTCAGCTTGTGGTTACAAAATTGCAGATCTGGATTTTGTGGCTTATCTCATGTTATCAAACCATGATATGGTTATTACAAGAAATATTTTCTTTGCAAAATGATATATCCCTGTATCCAATAAAGGATATTTTTTTATCTTAACCCTCTCAAATTTTTATTATGAAGCGATTCCTTTTATGGTTTTTTCCGGGTTTAATCGTTGGTTCACTGCTCATTATAGGTGGGAATAAAGCAATTCACAGTACATCGACAAATGAATACTGTGTTTCATGTCATATTCACCCTTCTGCAGATGCATCATGGAAAAAATCCGTTCATTATGATACACAATCGGGTTACAGGGTTGCCTGTGTTGATTGTCATCTTCCACCTAAAGGCGATGGGTATCTCTGGGCAAAAGGTACCACGGGGCTGCGGGATTTATGGAGCAAGTGGACAAAAGATTCAGCATCGTTTGACTGGGTTGATCGTGGCAGATTGGAAGTTGCACGTACATATGTTTATGAAAGCAGTTGCATCAAATGCCATGAAAACCTTTTCCCGGGTAAGCTTACAAAAGAAGGAGAGGATGCACACCTATATTATACTCAAACAGAAAAAACAGAAGAATTGCACTGTATAAACTGTCATCTTAATGCGGGTCATCTTATTGAAGGGTACACTCATGGAAGCAATTCCACCTTTGGAAATGTATCCTCTGCTGCCAAAGAGCTGTTTAAAGAGCCCACCCGGGTAGCTGAATTTGTTAATTTCACTGAGTATATTCCTAAATCGTCAGTTGAGTTTAATATGTTGGCAATTCCGGGTGGAACGTTTAACATGGGAAGTTCTTCTATAGAGCCTTTTAGAAAAGAAGATGAGGGTCCTGTCAGGGAAGTTGAGATCAGCCCGTTTTTTATGGCTGAGATTGAAGTCTCCTGGGAGGAGTATCTTACCTTTTATGTACAGACTGCAGCTGAAGGTCGTACCACCGATACGGAGGGTATAAGAAATAAACAGGCAGCGGAGACAGATGCTATTTCCGGAGCCACTCCACCTTATGGCCAGCCTGATCAGGGTTGGGGGTTGGGTCAGAGACCTGCAATATCATTTTCATTTCATGCTGCAGAAACCTATTGCAAATGGTTATCTTCTGTAACCGATAAGACATATCGCCTTCCAACGGAAGCAGAGTGGGAGTATGCCTGCAGGGCAGGGTCAGAAGGTCCCTATTTTTTCCCGGGCGATCCCAGGAAATTTGAGAAGACCGGATTAAAAGCCAGACTTTCAAAAAACGACACAGCTGTTATTAATACCTATATTATATACAGAGGTAACAGCCCGACAAAAACACAAACCCCCGACAGGGTAAAGCCAAATCCATTTGGGTTGAAGAATATGGCAGGTAATGTTGCTGAGTTTTGTTCAGACTGGTATCAGCCTGATGCATACTCCATGTATGAGGGTATTGTTAAGGACCCAAAAGGTCCGGAAACCGGAGATGAACATGTTGTACGAGGAGGTTCATTTCTTAGTACTGCAGGCTATGTGAGAAGTGCCTCCCGCGATTATACCAGAACTGCAGCATGGCTGAAGACAGACCCTCAGATGCCTAAGAGTATCTGGTGGTTCTCCGACTGTTTCAATGTAGGATTCCGCGTGGTTTGCGAGTTTAATGACAAAACTGGTAATGAAAGGATAAATAATTAGCTGAAATTGGTTTCCTAAAAAAAAAGTTTCAAAAAAACTTGTTTTTTATAATTACACTTCATATCTTGCATTGTTTACCTTACACTTCATAGTTATAAAAATTTCAAATACGTAACGGGCTAATAAAATTTAATTAGAAAAATTGGTTGTAATAAAATGAGTGTAAAATTTACACTTGCAAATTATAAATATCTTTTTTAAAATAAATAATAACAAAAATTCTAATCTCTAACTATTTACTAACTAACAGTGTAACAGTATGAAAAAAACTCCTAACAACTTTTGGCCGTTTAAGCCAAATGTAAATTTTCACAGGTTACTACTATCTATGAAAATTGTAACTATTCTTCTGCTTTGCGGATTAGTGCTTCCAGCCTATTCCTTAAATGCAGATGAGGCAAAAAGTAAAGACCTTACGGGATCTGTTGTTAATCCTCAGCAAATCACCATAACAGGTACAATTACTGATGCAACAACAGGCGAAGCCATGGTCGGCGTAAATATCCAGGTACAGGGCACGACCAGCGGCGCTATTTCTGATGTGAATGGGAAATATTCAATTTCCACAGCTCAGTCAAATGCTCCACTGATATTTTCCTTTATCAGCTATGTTACCCAGGTGATTCCAGCTGCTGGACGAACTGTTGTTGATGTAGCGCTTGTTGGTGAATTGACAGGACTGGATGAGGTTGTTGTTGTTGGATACGGTACCCAGAAACGTGCGAACGTTATCGGATCTGTAACTTCAATTAATGGCGCATCTATCCAATCAATCCCGTCAGTTTCAGTTACGACTGCAATTGCAGGCCGACTTCCGGGGGTTACCTTATGGCAGACAACCGGCGAACCTGGGAACCTTGGCGCCCAGATACTTGTACGTGGACGTTCGACAATATCCCAATCCAATAGTAGCAGCGATAGATTTCGGAACACAGGCCCCCTTGTAATTATCGATGGTATACAGGGTCGTTCGATGGATGAGATTGATCCGATGGATATTTCATCTCTCTCAGTTTTGAAAGATGCTTCTGCAGCTATCTATGGTGCTCAGGCTGCTAACGGTGTTATCCTTATTACTACAAAAAAAGGGGAAGAGGGATTGCCAAAACTTAACTACCAGTTTTACCAGGGATTCATGACTCCAACAATTATTCCTGAAACTACCAATGCAGGTGAATATGCCACAATGCTTTCAGAATATCAGGATTACCAGGGTAAATCACGCACCTATTCCAATGCGGAAATTGCCAAGTATTTTGACGGATCTGATCCATGGCGATACCCGAACACTGACTGGTATGGAGATCTTATCAAAAATTGGACCACCACTTACAGGCATAACCTTACAATTGACGGTGGCTCAAAAGGAATGACATATTATGTTTCGATGGGTCTCAAAGGAGATGAGTCGTTTTATAAACAGTCTTCCACAACGTACAAACAGTACAATGTTCGTGCAAAAATCGATATTCCGATAAACGAATGGTTAAAGACCGGACTCGATGTTGCTGCTTTCTGGAATACCCGGATTTATCCTTATAAGAGCGCTGATGCAATTGTTGGACAATCAACACGTTTGCTTCCTACTTTATGGTCATTCTGGCCCAGTGGCGAGCCGGGTCCTGACATCGAATATGGTGATAACCCTGTTGTTACTTCAACCTTTGCCGGTGGTAAGAACGATCAGAGAACCTACAGCTTACAGAATACATTTAATGTATCCATTACTCCTCCTTTTATAAAAGGACTTGCTCTGAATGGTGCATTCAGCTATGACCTTACCAATTATTACAATAAAGCATTTTATCAGCCATGGACATTGTATTTTCCTGACAAAACTCCACCACTTGATCCAACTACTGGTTTGAATGTAGATAGTCCGCTCTATCCTGATCTCAGGGGTCTTTCATCAGCAGAAAATAATGAAAGATATGACCGTACAATTAACCAGACTATTAACATTAACGCCACATATGCAAAAACATTCGGCAATCATAATATTTCTTTATATGCTGGTTACGAGCAGTACACTAATGATTATAACCAACTTGTCGGATATCGTAAGTACTATATCTCATCTTTGGTTCAGTCTATGGATGCCGGATCTGACGCAGAGAAGAATACTACAGGATACCCAACAATTTATGCCCGTAAATCATGGATTGGTCGTTTCACTTATGATTACAAAGGAAAATATCTTGCTGAGATTCTTTTCCGTAGAGACGGATCACTCAAATTTCCACCCGAAAGCCGTTGGGGTAACTTCCCGGGATTCCTTGTTGGATGGCGCGCATCTGAAGAAGGTTTCTGGAAAGACAATATTTCATTTATCAACTATTTCAAACTAAGAGCATCTTATGGTAAAATGGGTATGGACCCCGGAGATCCGTTCCAGTACATGAATAAATTTACTACGTCTTCAGGGATGGTATTTGGTACAGGCACTACGATCGAAACTGCTGTCGGCCCGCCCACTGTTGCCAATACGATTATTACATGGGAAACCCAGACAACTAAAAATATAGGGTTTGATTCAAAACTATTGAATGACCTTTTACATCTCAATTTTGAATATTTCTATAATATAAGAGAAGATATTCTTGCTCCTAGGGATGCTTCCGTACCTGGATTTACCGGTCTTTCACTTCCTAATGAGAATATCGCCCGCGTTGACAATCAGGGTTTTGAAATTGATATGGGTGTACATAAAAGTATCAATTCAGACTTACGTTTTGATCTGACTGCTAACTTCAGCCATAGCCGTAATAAAGTTGTTTTCATGGATGAACCCGCCGTTGTTGAACCATGGCAGGAAAGAACAGGTCGTCCTTTCATGTATAACAATGAAAACCTTATGTACGAGGCTATCGGTATATTTGCCGATCAGGCAGCTATTGATGCTTATCCCAGCCTTCCCGGTGCTAAACCAGGTGATGTAATATTCAAGGATGTCAATGGAGACAGAACTATTGATGGTAATGACAGGATCCTTCTGGATCATATGGATGCTCCTCAGGATTACTATGGTATTAACCTTGATGCTACTTATAAGAATTTCTCACTAACAGTTCTTGTTCAGGGCGCAGGTAAATTTATCAAGCTAAACTATTATGATAACAGACGAGGTGAAGCAGGTAACTACTTTAAATGGCATTATGATAACAGGTGGACACCTACAAATACTGTTACTGATGTTGCCAGAGCTTACAACAGGGATGACTTGTACTGGTCGAATGATGTTAGAAGAAATTCTTACTGGTATTCAAACTTCGCTTATGCCAGGTTAAAGAACGTTGTTCTTTCCTATAATCTGCCAAGTAAACTCTATAGGCCACTCGGGATCTCAAATGCAAGCGTTTATTTCTCAGGAAACAACCTCGCTCTCATCTATGCTGCGACTAAAACTTATGACCCAGAGGTTAATAATCCCGGTGTATATCCTGCAATGAAAACATTTGCCATTGGTGCGAATATTACCTTTTAATTATTTAGAAATCTATAAATAGTAAGATATGAAAAAAGTATTTAATTGTATAATTGCGATATCGGTGCTGTTGTCCATGGCAACGTCATGTACTGACGTTCTCGACAAACAGGCTGTTGACTCCTTTAACCAGGATGTTGTATTCGCAAATATTAATATCGTAAAAGCCTATCTGGGTAAGTGCTACGACAGGATGGGCGGGGATAACAACGCAGGAGTTCTTGGAATGCGCGAGGACCTTCTTTCATCAGGTACTGATCAGACTTTGTGCATCCACCGTCCTTCAAACTATGTTGATGTGAAAGGAACTATGAGTCCTGATCAGTTAGGCATCTTTACCGATAACAGTAAGGGTGGATATCTTCGCTGGACAAATCTTTATGCCAATATCCAGAACCTGAATACAATACTTGCCAATATTGATGGGGTGAATGTTGTTACCTCTCCTGACGAAACTCTCAAAGGACGTCTGAAGGGTGAAGCATATTTTATCAGGGCATATATGTATGCTCAGCTTATGTTCGTTTATGGCGGCGTAATTCTTGTTGATCAACCTTTCCAACTTGGTCAGGATTTTTCAACAATTACCAGATCTTCTATTGCAGATACCAAGGATTTTGTCCTGGCAGATATTGCACAGGCAATTACCTTGTTAAATGGTGTACCAACTGACCAGGGTCGTGCAACTGCAGCAGCAGCAGCTGCCCTCAAATCAAGGTTACTCCTTTTCAGTGCAAGTAAGCTTACAAATGGCGGTTGGGCCGCCCAGGCTACAAATAACCTGGTTTCATTCCCGGCCGGCAGCCAGACCGCTCTTCTTCAGGCAGCCAGAGATGCTGCAAAAGAAGTAATGAATGGTACATACGGTACTTTCAGCCTTGCTGGAAGCACTGCTGACCCTGTATTGCCTTTAGCAGAGGACCAGGTTCAGGCTTATGCAGAAAACTATCAGAAGATTTTTACCCAGAAAGGTGCATGGAACAGCGAGACCATTTGGGGAATTCAGTTCCCGATAACAGGAGGTAACTATAGCACTGTTAACAGATGGAACGGACCCTGCGGTTATCACAACTGGGGTAACAATAACCCGACAGAACCGGCTGTAAGAAGCTTTGAAATGGCTGATGGTACTCCATTTGACTGGAATAACTATACTGCTGGTGATGAGTTTGTCGCCCGTTCTGCTACTGCTGCAGAACTTGCTGCAGATCCATTGTTGAATCCATTTGCAGGTCGTGAACCACGTTTCTATGCAATTGTTCTGTATCATGGTGCTCCATGGCAGTCACGTGGAGATCTATCTCCTCTGGTTGAATCTGGTTATTTTTATAATAATGACGGCACACTGAAACAAAGCGGAAACGACACCAGACAGGGACTTATTGAAGCATGGAACGGCACCAAGACAGGTTATTATCTTAAAAAATTCATGGATCCTGCTACAATAGGACAGTACAACAATAATACCAATACATGGGTTGAATTCCGTTATGCTGAAATATTGCTGAACTATGCTGAAGCATGTATTGAACTTGGGGATGCAGATCTGCAACCCGGACTTGATGCTCTGAATATGGTCAGAAACCGTGCAGGCTTACCTGACAGGGTTACAGCTGACCAGGCAACAGCAAGAACATATATCCGTCAGGAAAGAGCCATTGAGTTCTTTGGCGAAGGACATCGCTGGTATGATACACGCCGCTGGATGATCCGTGATGTTGTTACAACAAATGTTTATGGGATGAAAGTCAAGCAGTTCGATAATGGTAACTATGAATGGAAGCTGGATGAGGGTGATAATGAAGATACAAGAACCTGGGCTGGCGATCATTTCTACTGGATACCAATCCCACGCGCTGAAATTAACAAAGCTCCTCAGACAGTTCAGAATCCTGGATATAACTAGTAGTTCAGACTTCAGAAACTGTAAAAATCTGATAAGGCCGGCCTCAATGGCCGGCCTTTTCTTAATATTCAAAACAAAAATTAATACTATGCTGCGATTCAGATTATACGTAATGATGTTCTTTCAATACCTGATGTATGCTGTATGGTGGGTTCCTCTTGCCGCTTACCTCACCAATATGGATATTGCAAGTACCCAGAAGGCATTTATTCTGAGTTCTATGGCAATCGGATGTATTGCATCACCAATTATAGGGATGGTAGCCGACAAATACTTCTCAGGGCAGAAAGTTCTTTTTGTTCTGAACGTACTGAACAGCCTTCTCTTGTTCTGGGCAGCAAATACCAGCAACCCCGATCTTCTCTTCATCATTCTGTTGTTTGTTATGTTGTTCTACATGCCAACATGGGGATTGTCGAGCGCTATTGCAATGGCACATTCACCTTCGGAAGATTTTCCTAAAGTGAGGGTATTCGGATCAGTAGGATGGGTAGCTTCAGGTCTTTTCAGTGTTGTTGTGGTTAAATTGTTTCACCTCGAATTCGACGGCACAAATCTGCCATTCTATTTTGGTGCAGGTACGGGTCTTGTTGCTGCACTGTTTAACCTTACATTGCCTGATACACCCCCTGCCGGAAAGGGAACAAAAGGATCACTTATCGATGCATTTGGATTGGGAACTTTGCAACTAATGAAGGAGAGAAACTTTGCAATGTTTATAATATTTTCGTTCCTTTCAATGATACCATTTGCAATGTATTTCTCATATTTTTCTGAATTTCTGTTAAATATTAAAACTCAGTATATCACTGTAACGATGAATTGGGGTGTGCTGGCAGAGATGGGGTTCATGCTTCTGATCCCGATCACCATAAAGAAATTTGGATTAAGAAAAGTTATGATACTGGGATTGATTGCCCTGGTAGTCAGGTACGCTTCATTATATCTTGGAGGTGTTGTTGATCAGCAATGGTTATTCTATCTGGGTATCCTTGTGCATGGATTGATCTTTGGATTTTTCTATGTCGGCGGACAGATCTATATGGATAGAAAGACTCCTGATGAGCTGAAATCACAGGGGCAGGGTTTTATCTTTCTGGTTACCTTCGGTTTAGGCTTGTTAGCCGGAAACCTGATTGATGGACAGATAATAGGATTTTTTCACGATAATTCATCCGGTGTCAGGATATACAACTGGGATAGTATCTGGGGATTGACTACAATATTCTCAATTGTCCTGTTAGTGGCGTTTATAGCCCTGTTTAAAAATGATATTCCGGAAAAAATAAAATAAATTATACAATCGTTAAATATGATTTGTGTAGTAGAGGACAGGTCTCAGACCTGTCTCTACTACCTGTAAAACGCATAATACCAGAAGGTATTCCCGAATTGTTTTCTCAAAACAGGCTCTGCCCGCCTTAGGTCAGTTCCATATTGTTGAAACAGAGTGATATACTGCTCCCATCGAAGCTGGGTATTTCTGCTGATTTGAATATTTCCGGTGTATGGTATCTTGCCATTATTTGAAAATGAAAAAGCTATTGCTGCCTCTTCAATATGTATTGGAATTTTTGTAAACCCAAAACTCTCAAGTCTGGGTAGTTCATTTTCAATTCCATGGTAATATTTCTTAAGTAGCATAAATGCCAGCTTATACTCAAAGGCCTTTTTATTTAAAGAATCAACAGCCAGGATTCTTTCAATATTAATGTATGGATCATCTGTAATAGAGAAAAAATCCGTTTTCAACCTGTTTCGTCTCTTTTCTCCAAGCTCCGGGTCTGAATTTAAAGCAGTATCGTTAAACAGCAGTTTCTCAAAATTTTTAGCTTCTTTTTTATAAAACAGTGATTTCTTTAAAACGGAAATATAGCTGGAAGCAACATTGTAATTAGCATTTATCAGATCAGTTTTGATTAACATTTTTAACCCTTCGGGTGTATGTCCTTTCATAACCATATTCTCGAATGCCCATCGATGAGCTTCATTCGCCATGCCAATAGTATAATAAAAATAGCCTCCACGTTTCAGTATTTCACCAACCATTTCCCATTTTAGGAAGAGTGTTCTTCCATCCGGACTTTGAGGAAAATAGAAAAGAAGGTCATTAAGCTTATCGGTTTCACAAAGAGCAATATTATTCAGAAAAATTGTAAGTAAATTGCTTGGAGGGTATTGAGTATTATAGGAAATTATTTCATCGAATTTGTTCTCATAAAATAACTTTTCCACATGAAAATAATGTTTATTCTTTTTGTCAAATTGTACTACTCCAAGAGATCCAAGAATAATTAGCAGGAGTGAAATCGAAGCAATCCTGGCAAAAAGCAGGTTGGTAATAACCTTTCTTGTTAGCCTTATTTTAATATATAATATTGCAGGCAGAATCGATAAAACTGTCGCAACAAAAAGAAATTGTATTTGCTGAGAACCTGTGTTGGTCGTGGAGAAAGGAAATATTAAAAGAACCTTTTCCGTCTGAAAGAAGAGATATTCCTTGGAAATATAAATAGTGGCCAGGTTTACGATCCATATTGCAAGAATCCTGATCCAGACTTTCTTCTCCTTTCCGAAAAGAAAATGAAATGTTAACATTACTGAAAAAAGCAATGCAAAACTACCTGTGAAATAATACCAGAGAGGTAATATGATTAAAATAACCCACCATTTAGAACCAGAAATATTCTTAATCGCAACGAGGAATAGTAAGAGCTGAAGAATTAATCCCAGGCTATTGTAAAATAGGAACCTATAATCTGACTGAAAATAAAAGAGGGCAGCTCCGATAATAAAGGGAAAGATCTTTGTATCTCTGGCGGTCAGGATTGTTATCGTCCTTGAAAGAGTAAAAATGGTTAAGGTAAGAAGTGAAGAGATTACAATTGACCCAAGAACCGGTAAATAAAACAGGGTAGAGAAGAATTTCCCAAGGTATATAAGCAGGCCTCCGGGTTGTTTAAGATTTTCAATCAGAAAGTCAGATGAAAAAATAAAGAGTGAAAGTTTCTCTTGGTAGAACAGGACATAATCGGAGAAAAAGCCAAAATAAATAAAGGTAAATACGAAGAATACCATGTATGGTAACCAGGGAAAGATTTTATTGGATTTCATTTCTTATACCATTTAGCCTGTATAGCCTCAGTTTTCGCCAGTTTCCTTATCTCTCCCGGAGTCAATTCAATTTTAACAGTTGAGAACTCCGGTCTGTTAAAGGTTTTCAGATAACTATTGTAAAAATCCGGGTCCTTCTGAGGTAAAATAAATGGTTTTTCAGAGCTTCCATTTTCATTGATATAGGAAAGATATGGTCTGGCTGACAAGCCATCTCCTCGTTTACTGCTGAATACCAGCCACTTGCCGTTTGAGGACCATGAGTGATAACTTTCAGCATAAACACTGTTGAGATCGAGCCTGGCAACTTTGAAATTTTCGAGGTCAATAGAATAGAGATCGGCCTCTTTGTGCCATATCGGGAAACAGCCGTAATCGAATACCGTCAGAATAAGAAATCTGCCGTTTGGAGAGATTCTTGGAAATGCAATGCTCTTATCTATTTGAGCGGCATCAAATACTAGTTCAGCATTTCCGAATGACCGGCTGACACTGTCGAAAGAGGCTCTGTACAGGTTATATTTAATCTGCTGATAATCATAGTTTTCACCGATCTGGTCAGCTCTGCAAAAATATAGGTACTTGCCGTCAGGAGACCATTCAGGATAAGTATCCATAAACTTATCTCTATCAGCTAATTCAATATCCATTATTTCGTTCTTTACCACATCATAAAGAACAAGAGAAGATTCCAGGTCACTTACTTCAACTTTCTTATTATCGGCAGCATGAAACCGTTGAATAATTTTATTGGATGAAAAGGCAACATATTTTCCTGAAGGATGCCAGCGCGGATAAACAGCGCCATTCTTCATCTCTTTTGTCTTGAGATTTATCTTTTTAAATTCGCCCGCTGAATAAAAGTAAGTCCCCCCCATAGTTCCTCTCATATGAAAAAGAAAATTGTCTGTATTTCCGGTGTTAAACGAATGGCAGTTAACACAATTTTCGTCAACGACGGTGTTTTCAATCAATGCCATGGCTTTAAAGGTTCCAAGATTACGTCGGTTGATACTCAGTTCAGACCAGCTTTCATATCCTGGGTAAAGCAGTCGGTAATACAGGAATGGGTCGATAGGTTCGGAGGCAACTTTATTTGTAAAAGGCATAAAACCTGACCAGTTTCCCTTGTCATCCTTTGAAAATATTTTAATATTTAACTCCTTGCCAGTACTGTTTGTTAAGAGTTTTTTCCACTTCTTTTCCGGGATCAGAATTGTGCCTGTTCTTGAGTATAATTCAAGTTCTGAGTTATTTGAAGATGTGATTTTTACATAAAATGCGGATCCCTTTTCATTAATATTGAAGTTAAGAGGAGCAATATTTGGTGGTATAGTTACTCCGGAATAATCAGGTACAAGCTTTGGTATCAGGTCTAAAAGAGCAACATCACCATGTGGCTTACTGCTACAGCTAGAAAGGAAGAGGAGCACAAAAATAAAATGGGAGTATTTAGTAAGAAATGGTTTGGATAAAATTCTCATTCTTGATTTTCTTTGTTTACCCCGGCCCCAAGAGGAGCGAAGAACCGAACCCCGCTTGCGGGGGAGTTCGGCAAAGCCAAAATCAATATCACTTTTTAGAGATGGGGCAAAAAATTGATTTTTGAGCATAGGTATTAAAATAGTAGAAATGCCTTTATTTTACATTTTTTTTACCTACGAAAAGTAGTAAAAAACCCTGTCAATTACCAATCTCATACCGAATATTAAAAAAAACCGGTGAAGCTCCTTCTATTTAGTGTTCAGACTAAAGTTAAAATTGATTAAAATGAGATAAATATTTGTTTTTTATAAAGGTTATATTTACATTTGGTTATATTCTGAAAATAACTTGCAATAGTCAAATTAAATAGTCCTCATAAATCTAATCTAAGATGAAAAAATCAAGTATTTCAAGACGTAATTTTCTTGGTAAAGCGGCAACTGTAGGCGTAGCAGGAGTGGTAGTTCCTTCTATCATTACCAGTTGCGCACGAGAAGCTAAAAAAGTAGTTGCAATTCCAACAATGCTGGATCAGGCACCCGATGGACCGGTTCTTAAAGCTGGTGTTATTGGTTGCGGAGGCCGTGGAACAGGTGCCGCTAATGATTTTCTTAGTGCCGGTCCAAACCTTCAGATTGTCGCTTTGGGAGACACTTTCCAGGACCGTATTGACTCCTGTAAGGCGAGTATTCTGAAACAACATGGTCAGGAAGTACCTGTTGAAAATTGCTTTGTCGGATTCGATGCTTATCAAAAGGTAATTGATTCAGGTGTTGATATCATTATTACAGCTACACCGCCTTTCTTTCGTCCTATGATAGTGGAAGCAGCTATACAGGCAAAAAAACATGTGTTTTCAGAAAAACCTGTTTGTGTAGACCCTGCTGGAGCACGATCACTTATGGCAACAGCTCAGAAAGCCAAAGGCATGGATCTCTGTATTGTTACAGGTACTCAGCGCCGTCATCAACGCGACTATGTTGCTAACTGGCAACAAGTGGCCCAGGGCTCTATTGGCGAAATAACAGGTGGTAATGCCTGGTGGAATGGAGGGAAACTATGGCATCGCGACCCGAATGCATCCTGGAGCGAAATGGAATATATGATCCGTAACTGGGTTAACTGGACATGGCTCTCAGGCGACCATATTGTTGAACAGCATGTTCATAACCTGGATGTTATCAATTGGTTCACAGGCTCTCATCCTGTGAAAGCAGTCGGATTTGGATCAAGACTACGCCGCGTTACAGGTGATCAATATGATAATTTCAGTATCGATTTTACTTTTGAAAATGGAATTCATGTGCATAGCATGTGTCGCCAGATTAACGGTTGCGTAAATAATGTTTCTGAAAGAATTCAGGGGTCAAAAGGTTCAACTAACTGCCAGAATACAATACTCGACCTGGCAGGGAATGAGGTTTGGAAATATGATTATCCGCTTGATGAAGATGGCCAACCGGGCAGAAGCGTAAGTGTTAACCCATACGTTCAGGAACACATCGACCTGGTTACAGCTATACGTACAGGCCAGGTTATAAATGAAATGGAGAATACAGCAATTTCAACCATGGTTGCAATAATGGGTCGTATCTCAGCTTATACAGGTAAGGAGACTACCTATGAAGAGATGATGAACTCCGATCTCAAACTCGGCCCAAAAGTATTTGATTGGGGTCCGGTTGATATCGACAAAACTGTGCCAATTGCTGGTCTGGCTTATGTTGCTAAAACTACATAAGGAATAAAAAGATAAACTACTTTTATTAAGCATATTTTTCTATGGATAATTCAAGAAGGAATTTCATAAAAAAAATATCAACTACAGGAGCCGCAATAATAGCTGCTCCTGCAGTTTTTGGAACCGAAAAAGCTTCAAAGGCCCAAAAAGCCAGTGATGCCGCAGCTCCTTTCAAGTTGAAATATGCCCCTTCAATGAATATGTTTCGTCAAAATGCCGGAGCCGACATAATCGATAATATTAAGTTTTGTCACGATATGGGCTTCCGGGCGATGTTCGATAACGGCCTGATGAACCGTACACCAGAAGACCAGATGAAGATTATGAATGAGTTGAATCGTCTTGGGATGGATTTCGGGCCATTTGTTTTAATGGGTCTTGGCAGGGAGCCAAATTTTGTTCTTAACAAACCGGAGATACGCAAGATGCTGGGTAACAAGATGAAAGAGGGTGTTGAGGTGGGAAAACGGACAGGTGCAAAGTTGGCACTTATTGCTCCAGGGGTATTCGATATGAGACTGCATATGAATTATCAGACAGCTAATGTTATTGACAACCTGAGGTATTGCTGTGATATTCTGGAACCAGCCGGTTTGACTATCGTACTTGAAGCATTGAATACTCTGCGGAATCATCCGGGATCATTCCTGACAGGCATACCTCAGTCCTATGCAATTTGCAGAGCCGTTAACCGTCCATCCTGTAAGATTGTCGATGATCTCTATCACCAGCAGATCACCGAGGGGAATCTGATCCCGAATATTGATGCTGCCTGGAGTGAAATTGGTGCTTTCCACCTGGGAGATAACCCCGGGCGTAACGAACCAACAACCGGTGAGATTAACTTTAAAAATATTTTCAAACATATTTATAGTAAGAATTACGAGGGCGTCCTTTGTATGGAACATGGTATCAGCGACAGAGGAACCAAGGAGGGTGAAGCTCGTGTAATTCAGGCATATCGCGAATGCGATAGCTTTGAAGTATGACAAAATACTTATTATCTATTTGTATAGTAATTCTTTTTGGAATTTTCTTTACAAGTTGCAAAGAGGACCAGATGCTGTTTGTTGGTGGTTTTGCCAAACCTGGAGAAAAAGCATTATCTCTATTTGAGTTTAACAAAAGAAACGGGGATTTAGAGCTGATTTCAGAAGCGGATGGGGGGCTAAATCCATCCTATTTTTATTATTCCGGCGAGAGGGGGTTGTTATACGTTCTGAATGAGGTAATGCAGTTCAATGGTACCTTTAGTGGGGGACTTACAACTTTAAAATACGATGTCAGGAGTGGACTTTTTGAGAAGTTGAATGAGATTTTGATCCCTTATGCAAAGTAAAACATTATGCAAAGTAATTCCCTGAAACCGGGATTTTACGGCATTTCTTATACCATTTACTTTGCATAATATATTTCAAAATCACTTCAATTCTGAAAGCCAGGTAAGTAATTCCTTATCTTTGCT
>DATKUO010000206.1:0-2314 GCA_035530515.1 Bacteroidales bacterium | reverse complement strand
AAGGGGTAGCACATAGGCAATTTATATTGTAGTTTCTTGTCACATGGGCTTACCAAGTTCTACATAATGAATAATTGTGAATGTCTTAGAAGTCACCTTTAAGCCGGGAATCATTTGTTCGTTATTCATAATGCAACGATAGTCATTATAATCTGATTCCGTACCTTTTGGTTTAAGTGTATTCAGACTATTTTCACTTATCAGGATTCACGACTCTTACAATAGTTCAACTTTCATTTTCTTCAACACAACCTGTAATAAAAATGACACATATAAGTGTGATAAATATCGTTCGTATATACACCTTATTGCAAGAGCAAAAAAAAAGTATCTTGTCGCCTACTCGAAAAGTAGGCCGAGAGGGATAACAAGCATTTCGTTTGGGATGCGTTCCCGTGAGAAAACCTGTTACCCTCTCATCCTTTTAATACACGAATAAGTACGTTTTGGACATATAAATAAATATGTACCACACATAACTCGCGAACTTGTGTGAAAGGATAAAAGAAAGGGGATGTTTCTCTCTCGGCCCTATAATTCGCAAGAGAATCAGGAGGTCGAAATATGAACCACAACATTTTATTGTATATTGGAATTGATGTATCGAAAGACAAACATGATATCTGCATAAAAAGCAATGAAGGGAACGTACTCAAACGCTTTCAGATAAAAAACACCGACAGAGATCTCAAAAAACTCTACACAACAGTAGACAAATTAAAATCGAACGCTGGAGAAAACACTGACGTGTTTTTTGGCATGGAAGCTACTGGAATCTATTGTTTTCCGTTATATTCTGCACTAAAGCGTGATAGATATCCAGTCAAACTCTTCAATCCCATTCAGACAAATGCTTATCGGAAAATGGAGATTCGCAAGACTAAGACAGATCCTATCGATTCAGCCATCATTGCAGATATGCTGCGTTATCAGGAACCGCCTGTTACAACAGCAATTGATAATCTGGTACTTTATCAATTAAGGGAATTATGCAGAGTACGTCAGCGGAACGTTGAAAAATGCACCAAGTGTAAAATTCAGTTTGTTCGTGATCTTGATATGGTCTGGCCTGGATATAAGTCGGTTATGAAATCTGTTCACGGGAAAACATCAATGGCACTCTTGAAACAGTATTCAGTCCCATCAAATGTGGTTGCAGAACCATTTGAAGAGATTTATGCGCTGATCAAGCAGGTTTCCCGATCACAGATGACAAGGGAGCGAGCTGAAGAGATATACAGCCACGCAGAGAACACATTAACCATGCCTGAGCTTGATTCAGTTGTCAGTATCGAAATAAAAACACTTATTTCGGAAATTGAAATGTACCAGGGACAGATTCAGGCAATTGAAAAAATGATGAAGCAGCTAATGGATCAGGTTGATTCAAAGATCACAACTATTCCAGGTATTGGCAACGTTTTAGGGGCAATGATACTTGGTGAAATTGGTGGTATAGATAAGTTTAGCAGTGCTAAAAAGTTGGTTGCGTTTGCTGGTCTTGATCCAGTCATCTTTCAAACTGGAAATTACAAGAATAAAACCGGACCGATTTCGAAGAGGGGATCACCTCAACTTCGGAGTGCTTTGTTTATGGCAGCAAATGTGGCAAGACAGAATGATGAAAACTTAGGGACTTATTATAATGGGAAAATCGAGATTGGGAAACACCACAAATCAGCATTGAATGCTTTAGCAGCTAAGCTATTGAGAATTGTATATTGGGTGTTGAAGAACGATAAGAAATATAAAGTTCAATAAGTCTGGGCAAAAAAAACGGGAGTGAACCAAACAAATTATTTCTTAGCCGTAGCTGTCAAATTTTATGAAATGTTTATTTCGGTATATCCGTATCGGTCGCAGCCTTGCCTATTAGTGACGTTGTGAAATCAGCCACCATAATGCTGTCGAGCGAAGCGAACCCCGAAGGGGCGATAGCTTTATGGGTGGTTGATTTTAGTTCCGTTGTCAGAGATGACACGGAATACAGAACAAGAACATGTCTATTTCGGGCATCTGGAGAGGGAGCGGCCTTGCCTCCGAAGGTAACAAATAAAAATAAAACCGAAAGGTATAATAGTACGTTTTCTTCATCGCATTCTTATCCTAACAGATCGTTTAAATTAGTCTTTCAAATGTCTCCATATTGTCCTGAGAGCTTTACACCCCGGCGTTACAGCTGACGCATATCTCAGTAGGATTACCCCAAACGGAAGGGGTAGCATATAGCAATTCATGGTGCAGCTTCTTGTCACAACACCGGTATACCTCGTACAAATCAGGCTGTCCGACAATTAGAAAATTAACATTGATA
>DATKUO010000205.1:0-3082 GCA_035530515.1 Bacteroidales bacterium | reverse complement strand
ATGATGTAAGTGTTGTAAAGCCTGAAATTATAGGATCAGCACCCGTGCCATAAGCACCTATTGTAAGAGGAAACCCGGAAGTACCGGATTCAGTTACAATTATCCCTCCATAAAATGTATCGCCTCGTTTGAAATAAATATTATCACTCGGAAAGAATGTCCCTAATGCCCATTCCGTATTTACTTTAGTTATTGTCTCCCAAGGTGTAAGCGGGTTTGTAGGATCAGCCGATGCATCACTACCGGAATTAGCCACATAGTAATCCGTCCCTGAGACTTTCAGTACCAAAAAAAGAAATAATATGGTTAATACCTTTCTCATTCAAAAGGATGCGTTACTGCCGAATTAAATAAATCTGTTGCATTAGCCTGTCTGAGTATTTTATACCATAACCCGCAATCATCCATCGTTCCCCTGAAATTGGCTACACCGTTTGTAGTGCTATTACCGAAGTACATTGAACCGTTTGTCGGATATAGTGTACCTGTGAATGTATAAGTAAGCCCTCCCGTGGAAGTAGTCCTGTCAACTCCATCTATGTATATCGTACAGGTTTTAGTATCACCCCTGAAAGCACATACCACATGATATTTTGTACTATCATTTAAAGCAACAGTAGATATACTTCCAAACTCTGCTCCTACTGAATTTCGTACTTTAAACAGTATTTTCCCGTCAGTATCAATATACACTCTATGCGGATTTGTATAAGTACCTGAATTGATTATAGAAAATAAATAATCACCCGATGACGTTCCAATGCTATCAGCATATATCCACATTGACACACTGAATACACCACTTGGATTAATTGCAGCATTATATGGGATTCTCAATTGGCTTTTATATCCTATATGCCTTGCATAGTTATATTTGGCATTTAGACTTGTCGCCGTAGTATTTGCTCCTGCTATTGCGTCCTGATTATCCTCTGCGTCATCTAAAGTAGTACCAGATGTCTCGTCAAGTTTATAATAAACCGCTAATGAATCAAGTAAATCTGATTCCTGTCCTTCCAGTGATACATTATTCCATGCAATAGGATCATAAATCTCAACAATAACTTGTTCATTTGCCTGCCAAACAGGATTAACAATTATTGAATCGCCTAACTGCCAGAATCCTATTCTTGGATTAACAGTTGCATAATGTTGTGTTTCATAAGTCCCACTTCGAAATACTTTATTAAATTTACCTCTTAATTTAGTATCTTCTAAAAGAGAATCAGCCACAGTAGGCGCACCAGTCGTTACACCTATTGTAAACTGCAATCTGTCAAAAGGGCCGGAGGAATGAGTGGAAAACCATCCTTCTACCTGATCAGGAGACATAAAGTAATCGTTTCCCCCACCATCAAGAACATCTATTACTGCCACCCCAAGTGTTCCCTCTAATAACCGTTGAGTAATAGAATCACCTATTTGTGACGATACTTCAGTAGGTGTTGCGTAAAAGTCATTACCTGCTGAACCACCAATGGAATCGTTTATTGCCAGTTTACTATTTATTTGCCCCTGTATAGCAGCCGTCACCCCGTCAAGGTAGTTAATCTCAGCAACAGAGGGTAAGACAACTACCCCATCAATCATCCATCCCTTTGCAATGTTAATTGAATCCTTAAAATTCACTTTTGATCGTTGTTGACCCCATCCGACACCTGTCTGTCCAGCCACAATAGTTGAGAAACATATCAGAAAAATAAATAACAATAACTTTTTCATATCAAAATGAATTTATGTTCTTACTGTTCGTCAAGATAAACGGTAACAATTCCTGATGTTAGTTTTATGGAGGCGAATCGTCCCGGATAATATCTATCCCTGTATGCTGTGGCATTACTGAAATAAGCTAAAGCACTTGTCCCGTCAGTATTTGTAATTACTTCTATCACTGCATCTGCATTCATGGCCATAAGTGCAAAAAAATCCAAAGTATGAAGTGCCGTGTCAGTAATCTGCAAAAACTGTTGCATACCTGAGTTTGCATGTCCGGAAATCCTTTTCAATTCAGTCTCCGAATACTCTACCCGTGATGCTATTTCTGTCACATCAGACCTCATTCCTGTTAAGAGATACGATAATGCCGGTGCTGTATGTGCGTTAAAGGCATAGACAAACCCTACTGCTGTAGGATAGACAGTCCCGTTAAGAGAAATTTCAGACGGCAATACGCGTCCTTTTATAAGAATAAGGTCTTTTTGATTAATATGGCGGATGCCAATTCCTCCATCTTGGACGTATGCTTCAAAGTCTAAAGAAACATACAATTTGTTGTCAACTAAAATATGACCATCAGCAATAACTATTGTTGTCATAATAACTATTTTTTAGAACGTACTTACTAACTCACTAACAAAAATCCATTTCAAAGTTATACATTTTTTCTACAAAAAAGAAAGCCGTATCTCATTACTGAAAACACGGCTCAGACAAAGCATTATTGAGAGAGAAAAGAATTATTCATTTTAATCAACATTTTCCTCTGCCATCACCTTACCCTTCTTTTCTTTTGGCTCGGGTGTTTTTAAGGCAGATTGTAGGTTATCCCGAAAGCCCTGATCTCCCATGAAAACATCATATATAGCATCGTAATCACTTTTTGAAGGCGGTACTTTGCATATTAATTCCGTCTTACCTTCGGGTGTACTCCAAAACCATGTTTTCCTTCCCATATCATAGAAGATAATTTTCCTGTCAATGGCTCGCTGAATAGAATTGCGTTTATTCAATTCAATATCATCATCAACCATATCAAAGAATTTAGTTGTGCCATCTCTTGATGCGTGAATCTTCTGCTCAATAAGACTACCAATTTGCGCACGACTGTATTCGTCAACATTTTTAATGAAATACGCTCTTGCAACTAAACGAAGTTTTTCTTCAGACAATCCTTCTTCTTTACTGAAAAGCAAAGTATCAATCTTGCCTCTAAGGACTCTGGTCTCAGCTTTCTTCTCAGCTTCAGTGACAAGATCCTCAAACATGAATTTTACCATCTTGCCCTGATTCATTCCTCCTTTGCAGTATTCTGATTTGAATAAGAGAAAATAAATCAAATCAATATCTCCACGATCAAGATAAT
>DATKUO010000204.1:0-6902 GCA_035530515.1 Bacteroidales bacterium | reverse complement strand
GGTAAAACTAAGGGGTTTGAAATTCATAACAAGGCCGGAGAATATACTCTTGCTGAAATAAGTTGGTACTCAAACTGGCGACAATATTGTTTATTTTTATATGATAATATGGTGTTTAATAGTGATTGCCTTGAACTGATTGCCAACTTTCTCAAGGATATTAATATCGAGCATCGCAAGAATTGGAAACAAAAAATACAGGAAGCATGAAAGCAAGTGAAGCAAGAGAACTGGCCTTAAAACCAGCCAATGAGCAAATCAGTGAGATAATGCTAATTATCAAACGGAGGGCGGAAGCGGGATGTTTAACCGCATATATCTTTAGATATTTAAAAGATGGAACTATTAAAGAACTGGAAAAGGGGGGATATAGGGTAAGGGGTATGTCTGTTTACACAAATTTTTTTGTAATAAGCTGGTAGTGAAGTCCACGGAAGTAGATTCAATATTTGACCTTAAAATGCACGAGATAGCCCGTGTGGATAAATTTATCTCCGTGATGCGTGTCCATAAGGGCTTTATCTATTTATATTTTTCACAGGACGGAGAGGAAAAGGGATTCAGGAGAAAAATAACACAGTCAACATTTGTCCCATGTGACAGATCTCCCCGGGAAGATAAAACAATATACAAGGATTGCCGATTCATAAATAACGGTAGCCAGGAATGGGACTATAACTGGATTCCGGAAGAGGCCGGGACCAGATGTGAATATTATCACCAGTTCTTTCGTGTTGTGAACGAAAATATTATTCCTGATTGTAATGAATGTAATGCGTATGAACCTAGACCACTCACCCACAAGAAGCCAGTTGCTACCGATAAAATTCCTTCTGGCTAAACATGGAGCGGTAGGTTATTCTGTTTTGTGGCGCATTGAAGAAATATTACTATTACAAGGGGAAGAATTCCGGGAAAAACTTATAGATATAATTCAAAATGATCTCTTTGTCGAAGTAGATAAAATTAATTCTATTATTAATATATTAATCGATCAGGACTTGTTGCAGGAAAAGGACGGTATAATAAATTCAGAAAACATTTCCCGGCAGAAAAGAAAGGCTGAAAGCATAAGTCGTTCAAGGAGCATGGCTGGCAAGGCTGGCCGGGCAAAATATACCGGGGAAGTTACCGGGGAAGTCCCCGAACAACCGGCAGGGACAATCCCACCCGTAAAAATCCCGACAACAAGAAAGAAATTTGTACCACCAACAGCCATAGAGATAGAGGAATATGCACTGAGCAGGGGATTTAAGTTGGATGGGAAATTTATAATTGATTGGTACACCAAGTCCGATTGGAGGGATTCTAATAATAAGAAGGTACAAAACTGGAAACTTAAAATTTTGCAGGTTTGGTGCAAGGATGAGAATAAAATAAAAAAAGGTACCCGAAAAGACATATTCCCGGATGAAGGTCAGGATAATTAAATGTTCAGATACCGATTACTGGTACAAGGAAGAAATTAATAAGGAATTTCTCGTGGGAGAAAATATGATTAATGATTTTTATATTCTGAAAAATTTGTATCTTTACGGAGGTAAAAATTACAACGGATTAATTCACAAAGATGACTGCACACAAATATGACTAAACCTCAATTACAATATATTCCGGATTTTGGTAAAATACCGCCCCAGTCGGTGGATATAGAACAATTAGTCCTTGGGTCTATCCTGGCCACACCGGAATCATTCGATGAAGTTGCCATTATCTTAAAAGAAGAGGCGTTCTATAAAGCAACGCATCAGATAATTTATCGGCAGATTGTCGAAAATGCAAAGAGTAATAAACCGGTAGATGTATTTTCCGTTATGGATGCCATGAGGGAATCCGGCACCCTTGAGGATGTCGGAGGGGCGGTTTACCTTACCGATCTGACAAGTAAAATAGTCTCTTCTGCTTCTATTGCCCATCATGCATCTATAGTAAAAGAGAAATATATCCGCAGAGAGGTCATTAGGATAGCTTCTAAGGCATCCGGTCTTGCCTTTGAGGAAAGTGCTGACGAGGTTGTAAACTATCTGGAATCGGCTTTATTTGAGCTCACAGGGGAAAATATGATAAGTGAGCCGAGGCAACTGTTTGAGATATATGAAGAATTATCCGATTATCTTGAGAAGTTATCCAGGAGGGAAATTAAATTAACAGGTGTACCTGCCGGTATCCTTCCCCTTGATCGCATAACTCTTGGCTGGCAGCCGTCTGATCTTATTATAATCGCAGCCAGGCCCTCTGTTGGCAAGACGGCATTAGCCCTGCAACTCACCAGAAGTGCCGCACTGCTTGGCAAAAAGGTCTTGTTCTTCTCCCTGGAGATGAGTGAAAGACAACTTGCCACAAGACTACTTAGCGGTGCCACGGAAATCGACAGTCAGCAACTCAGGAGAGCTCACGATTTACCCTGGGAAAAAATACATGAAACAATATTGGAAAATTATAATAAGAATATTTTTATCGATGATAAGTCCGGGCAGAGCGTGTTTACCATGAGAAGCACCATCAGGAAATATAAAAGAAAATATAATATTGACCTTGTGGTGATAGATTATCTTCAGTTAGCCCAAGGTGATGAAAGGTTTATAAAATTTCTTCCCAAGTATTATGGATCTATCGCTACCACATTAAAGAATACTGCCAAGGATGTTGATATTCCTATAATTCTTTTATCACAGCTTAACAGGGCGGTAGAGGACCGAAGCAGTCATATACCAAAACTGTCTGATCTTAAAGAAAGTGGTGATATAGAGCAGGATGCGGATGTTGTTTTATTTCCATTACGATATATACAATTTAAAGAATTCCATGACGATCCGAAATACGGGAATATTCAGGACAAGGGACAGATAGATATAGCCAAGCACCGTAACGGGCCAACAGGCAGGGTGTATGTATCTATCAGTGATGATGTCACCCGCTGGACGGAATGGGACAGGGATTTTAAAATTAATACACAATGATATGGTTATAAAGAAAAATATTAAAGTACCTCTTTACCCGGTCAGGCTGACAATAATATTCTATGATAATATTACGGAGGTTATAAAAAAATGTTATTTATTAAAAGGTCAGGAGAACTGGCTTGCCGGTCAGATGGCTGGGGTTTTCGTCGTATCGGCATCTGGCGAATATAGAAGGACTATCGTTTTATTTAAAATGAATGACCCGGAACTCACACATGGAATAATAGCGCATGAGGCTTATCATGCCACGGTAAAGATTCTCCAAATTATCGGACAAACACAGGATCCGAACAATAATGAAACAGAGGCTTATTTAATAAACTGGATAACAGATCAAATATATGATCTGATCAAGAAAAACAAAGAAGTATTAGAGATTTTCAGAATTTAAAATTCCTGGTCAAGCACTCTTTTAATAGTGGTTTTGGGAACACCTGCTATACGAAGTATCCCCCTTAACACTTCCTTATCATATTCATCCTGTGAGATAACATCATCAATTCTTTGTATGAAAAGTCCTGGCATCCCGGCTGCATTCAAGGCACTGTAAAGGGCATCATCAAATGCCTTTTCGAGTCTTTCATTAACCTGTGATATTTCTTTGCGGGTCATGCCCTTCATATCCTTTTTTATCGTATAATAATCAATACCCCTTGTAATTGTCTGCCATACATCATCAAATATTATCAGCACCCCGGCGTTATCCTGTCTCATATCATATCTCCACCATGATTCAAGACCACCATAAAAATGTGCCAGGACAGGGATGCCTTTAGCCCAGCCGCCTATCGTTGAATCAAGAAGCATCATCCTTTTAGCTTTTCTCCTTTTCTCCTCATCGTCACTCCACAGGTCTGAGATACTGTGTCCAAAAGTAGTTACGGCATTCCACATGTTCGGAAGAACGAATTGATAAAGAAATACCTGTTGAAGAGCCTTAAGATTATTTTTTTGTGCAAGGGCGATCGCGGTTGCTTTTATAGCCTTCATGCCCGGGTTTTTTTTCATCAGATAATTGCGTCTTGTCTGTGTGTTGCGCCATACATCAAGATAGGCATCAAATATCCTGTCCGTATACAGCATGTTGGTATTCATGAAGGGCACCATTAATTTACGCATACCCGTTTGCCAGATTCTTTTGTCTGTCATTTCTGATGATTGCTGTGTCTGGTTCATCCAGTGAAGAAAAGCTTCCCTGGCATGCAATGCTGCAGCCTGTTTGATTTCATCATCACTTTTGCCACTATCCTGCAGATCTTCTATTCTTTGCTTATAGTTAGCATCTATAATAGCCAGACCGGCTGTTTTAATAGCCACCACATCACCAAATTTAGTTGGTACAAGGAAATTATACAGAAAATTTCTCCAGCGGCGGCGATATTCCGGATCGGCACCAAGTATCTGATCGGCCACAGATTCTATCGTATCCTTTAATTTATCCAGTTTGCCATATTCCCACCCGGACGTTTGCGCCTCTCTTAATGAACCCTCTATCCTGATCATATGTCTTTCCTTCAGACCATAGGCGTTCTTCATTATATCCCAGGCCACACCCCTGTCTTTAGCATCTATCAATAAATTAAGAGCAGCTAATACTTTTAGTGTAGGGGCATATTTGGGGTCAAGCACTGTAAGTTGTGATATCTGCTGTTTAACACCAAGGAAACTATTAAGAAGTATTTTGGATCCCACATAGTTATGCAGGAATGTTTGCATAAACCTGCCCCAGTCTTTATCACCGTTCATGTGGGTGATCATTAATGTGCGGATCGCAGCCTTGATACTGTTCAGTCCTTTTATGTTAACAGCTCCTTTTACATCCCCGCTGGATAATACCCTGTTGATAATATGGAACGGTTCTGCCAATCCATAAAATCTGGATACCCCGTCTATATAATTATACATGCCGAGAATAGCATCATTACGGGATAAATCATATTTACCCCCCTTACGTTCCTTAACCATGCTCTGAAAAATGGTAAGAAAAGAATTATCTGTAAGACTGTCTGCCGATATCTCTGTGCTTTTGGCATTGACAAACAGGTAATTGGCATATGTCAGAAGGTTATGGCCTGTTAGTTTTTTATATATAGGGGTAATATAGGGTAGTGCCCTTGGCAGCATTTCATCAACCAGCCAATCCATGTATTGTATCATCTCGGGGTGGCCCTCCCTTAACATAGTATCAAGATCATCAAAAAGTTCTGTTGTGGCATCACCGCTTTCATCCTTCAATTCCAGCGTATAATCAACAGCCTCATTTATACCTGATATTTTTCTGGTATATCCACTATTTTCCGCAAGCTGATGACTCATCCACAGGTGGGCGGCCTGACCAAGACTGATCTCCACCTTGGCTTTTTTATATACAGGATTACCATTCTCATCTATTTTAATTCTGCTTTTAATCTCACCTTTTTTATCCGTGTACTTTACTTTTACAGGATAGCCAAGTATCACATCTATCTTGGTGGCTGATATTTTCTTGGCATTTCCTATCGTCTTAAATATATCCACAAGTCCTCTTTCGAACTCTTTCTTTAATTCATGACGTGCCTCGTTCAGTTTTTCCTGCCCCGACCGCCACATCTTACTTAATTTATAATAGGTGGATTTTGTCCAGTCATAGTATTTGGTTCCCCTCTCTGCACTTAGGTCCAGAAACTTAAACAGGTATTCCTGCGCTGCCTGTAATGCTCTGAATTTTGTTATCCCCCGAATCAAAAGACTGGCATCTTTGGTGTTTTTTCCTACCTTTTCTTCTGTCCCTATCATATCCTGTTTCGTCCAGGCGCCCCTTGTATCCAGGGCTGCCCCTTTGGCAAGGTTATTAACAATTTTATTCGTTGCCGCCACCGCAGCCCTTGCCTCTGCCGAAGAACCGATTATAATCTCATTAAGTATATCCTGTGCCGCTTTAACTTCAGACAGATTTTTGCCGTCTATATCCCCGAAAACATTCAGTAATTCACGGTCGCGGTCAAGAGCAGCCAGTTTCTCATTATATTCTTCGGTCATAATCTCTTTTTCTCCCGGGTCTTTTATCCCGGAGGTGGCATTATCCCTTTCATTCTTGGTTAGCCCTATTTCATTATCAATAGCAATCCTGTCAGTTTCAAGACGGTCTTCCGTGGCAGTCATCCATTTTGTTATCTTAGACAGATCAGTATTACCCTTGTCTTTTTTAAGGGCACTGCGGGCATCTGCTTTGATTCTGTATTTTGAATTATCAGTAAACTTTTTCTCTGCCCTTTCAAGAATATTGGTTATTTTATCCATTGCCTCCACAAACTGAGCATTTGTAATAGTGGCCGATGCAGCTAGTTTGCCGAAATTCTTAAGATCTTCTCTTGAGGTTTTTTTATCAGCGAGCATAGCTATCCTGTCACCCTCCTGGTTCAGAAATTCCTTAAAGGCTTCAAGTTTATTTTTCCCGACCAGTTCTTCCCTGATGTATTTTTTTACCTCTTTTTTTATTTCGGCGACATCTGCCGGGCGTTTCCTTTTTGTCGTTTTTTCCATCTGTCTTATTACGTCCAGCTGTCTGCGTATATCCTTGATTATTTTAACGGTATTTATATTCTCCTCCGACCTTTCTGCTTGTCTGCGTATATCCTCTTCTTTTACCTGAGTGCCGGCCAGATCTTCCTTCATTGCATTAACAAGATCATCTCCTGTTAATTTTTCCTGTAGTATCATCTGCTCGGCAATGCTTCTTAATGCCTGGTTGCGTCCACGCGCCCTGCCTCTTTCATTAATATCATCTGCCTGTAAAATCTCAAGATTCTTTTCGTATGTTGTTTTGGGATCATCAATGACCACACCACCAGATTTCTCTATCGTCTCATCACGTTTTGCAATAATAGTCTCCATATCACTTCCTGCGGGAACAGAAAACCTAACCTGCTGTCCGGCAATCTCCACGTTATAAAGATCAAT
>DATKUO010000203.1:0-64296 GCA_035530515.1 Bacteroidales bacterium | reverse complement strand
GAAATTGTAAATGAAGTTAAATCGTGGTGCAAACAAAATAATTTCGATAAACGAAAAATTTACTGGAGCTTCACAAAATATAAAGCTGATCGAAAACTGTCAAAATATTACGTTTCATAATTAAATTGTCATGACACTAGGTTATAAACTGTTCTGTTAAACAGACAATTAAGATTTGAGAAATTAAGAAAATTTTTTAAGCAACAATTGATGGATACCCCAAGTTTCAAAGAAGACCATATCAGTCAGATCCCTGCCCTGCAGTTATTGCAAAAATTGGGATACAAATATTTAAGTCCGGCAGAAACCGAAAAACTCCGTGGTGGTAAAACAAGTAATGTTTTACTGGATGATATTTTGCGGAAACAGTTGAAGGAGATCAACTCAGACAAAAGAATCAGTTCTACAAAAACAACCTATATCAGCGATGCCAATATTGAAAACGGAATTCGTGCCTTAAAAGAATTACCGATGAACGAAGGTTATATTGCTGCTTGCGAAACGGTATATGACCTTATTACATTGGGAAAAGCATTTGAGCAGAATTTTGATGGTGATAAGAAAAGTATAACACTTCAATACATTGACTGGAATCCCGGGACATTCTTAATTAATAACGCTTTTCATGTAACCGAAGAATACAGCGTAATGCGCAGTGCCAGTAAAGAGCATTATCGTCCTGATCTGGTTTTATTCGTGAATGGAATTCCCTTATCTGTGATTGAATGCAAGCGACCTGATATGAAAGAACCGTTAGCTCAGGCAATCAGTCAACACCTGCGTAGCCAACAGGAAGACGGCATCCGTGCTTTATATGTTTATGCACAGGTGATTATGAGTATCGCTACCCAGGAAGCAGCTTATGCTACTAACGCAACACCGGAAAAATTCTGGTCAAAGTGGGAAGAAAAATTCACAACGGATGAAGAAGAAGAAAAATACAGAAACGATTTACAAGAAATTAAAAATCGACCATTAAGGATAGAACAGAAAGAGAAATTGTTCAGCGAACGGTTTAAGTATGTGAGGCAATATTTTGATGATCTGGGAAAAGAAAATATTCTCCCAACAGTTCAGGATAAATACCTATTTGGTTTGTGCAGACCGAAACGGTTGATGGATATTATTTTCAATTTCATTCTGTTCGATAATGGAGAAAAAAAGATTGCTCGCTACCAGCAGTTTTTTGCTATTAAGAAATCCATGAAACGCATCCTTCAGTTTAAAGAGGGACGACGGCAAGGCGGAGTGATTTGGCACACACAAGGCAGCGGTAAATCACTAACTATGGTTATGCTTGCTCAGGCTATTGCATTGGAAAAATCAATCCGCAATCCTAAAATTGTTCTTGTAACTGACAGGACCGATCTGGATAATCAGATTACAGGCACATTCAGGAAGTGCGGAAAGTTTGTTGAGAATGCCACAACAGGTCAACGATTGGTCGAACTATTAGAAAGTAAAAGTGATTCAGTTGTTACCACAATCATCAATAAGTTTGTTGCAGCAATGAAAAAAATAACCAGACCATTGGAGAGCCACGATATCTTTGTCCTGGTGGATGAAGGACACCGAACACAATACGGGACTTTCAATATTGAGATGCAGAAAACATTACCCAACGCTTGTTTTATTGCAATGACCGGAACGCCTCTCTTCAAAAAAGATAAAAGTACTGCCGCAAAATTCGGAGGGATTATTGATGCATACACCGTTGATCAGGCTGTAAAAGACAAGGCAGTAGTACCATTGTTGTACGAAGGAAGGTTGCCCAGGCAAATTGTCAATGCAAGTCCGCTGGATACATTTTTTGAAATGGTGTCAGAACCACTAACCGAATATCAAAAAGCAGATTTTAAGAAGAAATTCAGTCGCGCTGACCAACTGAATGGAGCTGAACAGAAAATTTATGCCACTGCCTGGAACATTAGCAGACATTTTCGAGACAACTGGCAAGGCACACCATTCAAAGCGCAATTGGTTTGTGATAAAAAAATAAATGCCATCCGTTACAAAGATTTTTTAGATGAAATAGGACTTCTATCCACTGAGGTTCTGATTTCTCCATTGGATGAAAGAGAGGGAGAAGAAAGTGCTTATGAAAAATCAACAGATAAAGAAAATCGCTTTTGGAGGAAGATGATGGACGAACATGGGAATTCAAAAACCTATGAGAAGAACATCATCAGTCGTTTCAAAAATCAGAAAGACCCGGAAATAATTATTGTTGTAGATAAGCTGCTTACAGGTTTTGACGAACCCAGGAACACAGTTTTATACCTTACCAGAAATTTACGTGGACATAAACTTTTACAAGCAATTGCAAGGGTGAATCGCATTTATTCCGATAAAGAATTTGGCTACATCATTGATTATTATGGCGTGATTGAAAATCTGGATGATGCCATGCAAATGTATTCATCATTTGAAGATTTTGACGATGATGATCTTATAGGAACACTCACAAATATCAACGATGAAATAAAAAAATTACCTCAGAAACATTCTGAATTATGGGATCTTTTCAAAACCGTCATAAATAAACGCGATGCAGAAGCATATCAGTTGTTGCTAAAAGATGAAGCGGTCAGGGTTTTGTTTTACGATAAGCTGGCCACATTCGCGAAATGTTTAAAGCTGGCATTCTCTTCTCTGCAGTTTTATAAAATGGTTGATGAAAAAACGATTAATCGTTACAAAGAAGATCTTACCATGTTTCTGAAGCTTCGTGTAGCAGTTGTTGAAAGGTACTCTGATGAAATTGACTATAAACAATATGAAGGACAAATTCAAAAACTGATAGATACACATATTACTACTGATAAAGTGGAGGTTATTACACAATTGGTGAACATTTTCGAAAAAGACAAATTTCAGGAAGAGGTTGAGAAAACAACAGGCAAAGCAGCAAAAGCAGACAAGATTGCAAGCAGAACTTCAAAACACATTTCTGAGAAAATGGATGAAGATCCTGCCTTCTACAAAAAGTTTTCACAGATGTTGCAGGAAGCCATTATGGAGTATGAATCAAATCGCATCAATGAAACAATATATTTAAACAGAGTTCAGGAGATTATGAACAATGTTTTAGCCCACACCGACAGCGATATTCCCGAAGAATTAAAAGACAAAGATGTTGCAAAAGCATTTTATGGTTTATGTGTAGAATCTTTCAGCGAAAATATTCAGGATTTTATTGTTAGGAGAGAAATTTCTACGCAGGCAGCATTGAATATTGACGAATTGATTCAACAAGCTGTTCTGGATAATAATAAACCAATAATTGACTGGCAATACAAAACGAATATTACGGGAAAACTGCAAATTGAAATAGGCGATTATTTGATTGACGAAGTGAGAGACAAATACCATCTCACCCTTTCATTTGGAGAGATGGATGAAATTACAAACAAGTGTATTGAAGTTGCTAAAATCCGTTACAGGTAATGACATCCGCTATTCAATTTGGTTCAAAACAAATAGATTTTCATTTGGAATATTCCAATCGGAAATCTTTAGGTATTACTGTTAAACCTGACTTATCGGTACTAGTAAAAGCACCTTTTGACACATCTCTTGAAAAGGTAAAGGAAAAACTCAGGAAGAAAGCACCATGGATAATCAGACAGCAAAGTTTCTTTCTTTATTTCCACCCAAAAACTCCGGCAAGAAAATATATTTCCGGTGAAACTCACCTTTATCTTGGAAGGCAATACCGGCTGAAAGTTAAAAGTGAAAAGTTAAAAATGAAAAATGGAGAGGTTAAATTGAAGGGTCAGTTTTTAGAAGTTCTTACTAATGATAAAAATAAAGTAAAAGAGCTGGTTGAAGAGTGGTATCTGGTAAAAGCCAGAGATAAATTATATCAAATTGCAAAACCCTTATTTGAAGAATTTGCAGCAAAACATCACTTTTCACTTTTCACTTTTCATTTATCACTAAAAAATATGCCAACCAGGTGGGGAAGTTGTACGCCAAAAGGTAAAATTATTTTAAACCCGGAATTGATTAAAGCGCCAAAAGGTTGCATCGAATATGTAATCATTCATGAACTCTGCCATTTAGTTCATCATGACCACACACAGAAGTTTATTGATTTACAAACGAAAGAAATGCAGGACTGGGAAAAATGGAAAATGAAATTGGAGAAACTACTTGCTTGAAAAATCCCAGCCAACCCCGACACCCCGCCTGCGGTGGGGCAGGCTCCCGACAACAAAACATACCGGCTGGCCGTTATAGGTTAAAGCACTTTAAGTGAAAATTTATTAAACAAACCTTAAGAAAATTTTACAGATTGAGCCAAAAAGATTGTTTTTGAAGAGAAAGAAGCAGGCAATTAAGGAAATTTTGTATTTTTAATAAGAAATTTAGGCACTCTGGTATCCAGGTACTGATAAGTTTCAATATTATTTATTACTTTTATGGAGAGTTTCTGAATGTTATTTTAAAATTTAAACTGATATAAAATGAAAAAGATTATTGCAGGTATTTTACTACCAATGCTGATAATAAGCTTTGCTTATCTGACTTCATGCAAAAATGGGTCAACTAAAAAAGAGCAGAAAAAAGTTGAGATGGGACAAGTTAAGGAGATTGAAAATCAGATTGAAGCAAATGTTTATCCACTGCCAACATCAGCAGAAGTTATTAAGATGCTTACTGAACTTGAGGTTGGATATATCATAGGTATTGCAAACCCGGTTGAGAATATCAAAAAATATTTCAGCAGTTCAAGAAGATCTATCAATCTTGGTGTTTTTGGAGCTGATCTGAGTTATGCAACTCTATATAATATGCAACAGGAAGTTATTAATTATCTTGATGCGATCAGATCTCTTTCCAATGAGCTGAATATGTCCAGGATATACAATGAAGATTTGTATGAAAAAATGAAACTAAATTTTGATAACAAAGATGAACTAGTTAAAATACTGACAAACGCTTTCAATGATACTTATTTATATTTAAGTGAAAACGATCAGCAACCTCTTGCTTTGCTTGTTGTGGGTGGCGCCTGGGTTGAAGGCATGTATCTTACTACGCACATTTCGGAAGCCGCATATCAGGTTGCCGGTATTTCCAGGGTATTGATTGAACAGAAGAAGTCATTTGATATTTTCCTTGAAATAACCCAGCCCTACGCCACCGATCAGGATGTTAGCGCTTTTGTTAAGTTGCTTGATCCGGTTAAACAGGTTTATGCAGGACTTAATACAAGTCTGACCGAACAGAATATTAAGGACATAACCAAAGTCATTAATGATGTAAGAAGTCAAATTGTACAATAATTATTTCATGAATATTCGGCCGCAAAGGATCTGACTTTGCGGTCTTTTTCTTACTTTATGACTTTATGAGGGAATCTGTATTACTTGCCTTAATACATATTTTTGCAATCGTTTCAACTATTAACCCTGCCGGTATTTCAGCGAGAGGTAAAAAGATTCTGCGTAGTTACCTCAAGAGATATCTTAACAGGGAGCTTGAAGAAGAATACTATGCTCTCTTTGAAAATAATCTGGAGTTTTATTCTAATGAACTAAAAAGTGTTGATAAATCTGAGTTGTCAGATGAGGAATCGCTTATATCATTTCAGATTACAAATATCTGCCGGCAGATAAAAAAAGGGTTATTTCTTGAAGAAAGAATGATAGTTTTTCTTCAACTGATCGAATTTGCTTTTGAAGATGGAATGATCTCGGAACAGGAGAAGACAATTATTGACATTGTTTCAAGGACATTTAATATTTTGAAAAAGGAATATGATAATGCTACCTCATTCATGATAGGCAGATCATATGATGAAATTTCACCTGATAGTATTCTTATAATTGAGAGTGATAAACCGCAGTTTTCCGGAGCTGACATCTATAAAAATTATGACAAGTGGAGACATATCAGGATAAAAGGATTCAAAGGCCATTTGGTAGTATTGCATATTGAAAGTACAGGTACACTTCTTTTTACCTACGATGGCCCACTGGTTCTCTATTTCAAAGGGAGAGATATAATTGCCTGCAGGCCTTATCTGCTTGAACGTGGGGTAAACATTAAAGGACAAGGTATTGATCCCATCTACTATTCGAAAATTTATAAAAAATTTGTTTCAAGGAAATTTCCTGAAAGAATATTCTTTGAAGGACATGATATTGAATACCTGTTCAAAAACTCTGAAAACGGACTTAAGAAAATGAATTTCAGGGTAGAATCAGGCAATCTTATTGGAATAATGGGAGGGAGTGGCGTTGGAAAAACCACCCTGCTCAATTTACTTCATGGTAAGATCAAACCTACCATAGGGAACCTCTACATAAATGGATATGACATTCATTCAGATGCTGAAGAACTAAATGGACTTATTGGATATGTTCCCCAGGATGATATGCTTATTGAAGAGCTCACAGTATATCAGAATCTCTATTTCAATGCTCGTTTGTGTTTCGGGGATTATAGTGAAGAACAATTGAATAATACCGTTGAGAAGGTTCTCCAGGATCTTGACCTGTATGAAATAAAAAACCTGCAGGTAGGTGATATGATGAATAAAATGGTAAGCGGCGGTCAGCGAAAACGGCTTAATATAGGTCTTGAACTTATGCGTGAACCTGTAGTTCTTTTCGTTGATGAGCCTACATCAGGACTGTCATCTTTCGATTCAGAAAAGGTAATGTTTTTGCTTAGAAATCAGGCTTTAAGCGGAAAACTGGTTTTTGCAATAATACATCAACCCTCCTCGGATATTATCAAGATGTTCGATAGTCTATGGCTTCTTGATAAGGGTGGTTATATGATCTACGATGGCGATCCTGTAGAGGCCCTGGTTTATTTCAAAACTGAAACATCACAGGCAAATGCTGCTGAAAGTGAATGCCCTAATTGTGGAAATGTAGAAGCAGACAGTATCCTTCATATTGTTGAGGTAAAAGTTATTGATAATTCAGGTTATGCCGGAAAGGAAAGGCAGGTAAGTCCGAAAGAGTGGAATGAGAAATATAAGAAGAAAATGATGCCGGTGCTTGTTGACAAACCGGAAAAAACAATCATTCCTCCAAGTAATTTCAGAGTACCAAAAAAAGCCGATCAAATAAGGACTTTCATAAATAGGAATCTTACCCGGAAGCTGGCCGACAGGCAATATATGGCTATTAACCTTCTTGAAGCGCCACTGCTGGCGTTTATCCTGGGGTATATCTCAAAATTTAGCCAGAACGGAGTATATAGCTTTGCTGATAATAAAAATTATCCGGTATTCCTCTTTATGGCAGTTATAGTTGCACTTTTTATCGGACTGACTGTAAGCGCTGAAGAGATTTTTAGAGACAGGAAAATTCTTGAGAGAGAAAAGTTTTTGAATCTAAGCAGGCTGAGTTACCTCCTTTCAAAGATCAATTTTCTTTTTACTTTATCCGCAATCCAGTCATTATCGTTTATACTGGTTGCTAATTTAATTCTCGAAGTAAGAGGCATGCTTTTCCAACAATGGTTAATCCTTTTTTCAACCGCCTGCTTTGGTAACCTGTTAGGATTGAATATATCAGCAGGCATGAGGACAGCAGTCAGTATATATATCCTTATTCCGTTAATTCTTGTACCCCAATTGCTTCTGGGTGGCGCTATGATAAAATTTGATGATTTGCACAAATTCTTAAGCGATAAGATCTACGTTCCGGCTGTAGGAGATATTATGGTAACACGGTGGGCTTATGAAGCGCTGAGTGTTGAACAGTTCCGGAGCAATAAATTTGAAAAACCTTTTTTCAAATATGATATGGAAATAAGTCAGAATGACTGGTATTGCTCATTTCTAATACCGACCTTGAAAACAAAATTAAGAGAATGCCTTGCTGCTGGGAAAAGTCCTGATTACAAGGATTCTTCAGAAGAAAATATTAAAAAAATCAATTTTCATATTAATTATCTTTCAAACTTATCAGGTATTATACCCGGGAAATGGATAAATAATTTGAACTATCAGGGCTTTAATGAAATAATTGCAGATGACTCCAAAGTATTTCTTGATAGCCTTAGCTCCTCCTTCAGATTACAAAGCCGATTGGTCTCATTTAAACGTGATTCGTTAATTAAACAGATTTCAGGACGAATGGGAGAGGCTGAGTTTATTGAAATGAGGGGAAAGGATTATAATGAAAGTCTTGCTAACTTTGTGCTCAACAGGCTTACAACCAGTAAGATATATGATGCTGGTGATAAGCTGATTCAAAAAGCTGATCCTGTCTTAATGCAACCAGGTTCAAAATTTGGGAGAGCTCATTTTTTTGCTCCTTATAAACAGATTGGTGATCTGAAGATCGGGACCCTTCTTTTTAATGCTATTATTATATGGTTAATGATCTTCTTACTCTTCGTTACGTTGTATTATAACATTCTTAAACGGTTTATTGTATTTCTTGAATCATTGCGATTGCCAATATTAAGAAAGTTTGGAAGGGAATTACTGCAATTTTAATTAATCAGTTTATTATTCTGTTGGTAAATGGCTAAAGTACAACCAAAAAAATATCTTGGGCAACACTTTCTTACAGATATTGGAGTTGCCAGTAATATTGCAGGTGCTCTTAATGGCGAGGGATGTAGTTCTGTTCTGGAGATTGGTCCGGGAATGGGGATACTAACGGGGTTCCTGATTAAGAGAGGATTTACTGACCTCAGGGTAATCGAAATTGATAATGAATTGGTTCACTATCTGCGGACACATTTACCGCAGATGGAAAAAATAATTACAGGAGATTTCCTCACTATGGATATTGACTCCTTCTTCCCAGGTAAGATTGCTATTATCGGGAACTTCCCTTATAATATTTCAACACAGATATTTTTCAAAGTTTTTTATCACCGCGAAAAGGTAGTTGAGATAGCAGGGATGTTGCAAAAGGAGGTTGCAGAAAGAATTTGTGCCGGACCCGGCTCAAAAAAATACGGCATCCTGAGTGTTCTGTTACAGGCATATTACACAACGGAATATCTTTTTACTGTACCGGAACATGTATTCTCTCCTCCTCCCAAAGTAAAATCAGGGGTGATCAGGTTAGTCAGAAACGATGTAAAAAACCTGGATTGTGATGAGAAGATGTTTATCAGGGTTGTTAAAGCCTGTTTTAATCAGCGCAGGAAAACACTAAGAAACTCAGTAAGAGCTGCTTTTGATCTTAAGCGGGATGATTATATTGAATTTGGGTTAAGACCTGAGCAATTATCTGTTGATCAGTTTGTCCGGCTTACTAATTGGATAGAAGAAAACAGGGTTATATCAGAATGAAAATCCTATTGCTTCCACCGGGTTCATTTTAGCTGCAGCATAGGCAGGTGAATATCCGGCCACAATTCCAATAATTCCTGAGATGAATATTGCCAGAAACATATTGGCCATTGTCAGATATATATTCAAGTCGTACAGGTAGTTTATGACAAGTGTACCAAGAAATATCATAAAAATTCCAAGGATACCGCCAATTACTGAAAGGAGAACAGATTCAACAAGGAACTGTTGAAGGATAAAGAATTTTTTTGCTCCCAGAGCTTTCTGAATGCCTATAATATTTGTTCTTTCCCTCACGGAGACAAACATGATATTGGCAATTCCGAAACCACCGACAAGTATAGAAAATCCTCCTATTATCCAGCCTCCGATATTAATCCCGGCAAAAACTGAATCAAACCCCTGCGATAACAGGCTGGCTCTGTTAACTGAGAAGTTTGTGATTTCTGCCGGACGAAGTCTTCTTGCAGCTCTTAAAATCATAGTTGTTTCATCACTTAATTCCTGAACTGAAACATCTGGTTTTGATTTCATTATTAATTGCGAATCGATAAACCTGTTGCGCATATTTATGAAAGTCTTTCCGAAGTTTAGTGGAACCAGGGTTATCTCATCCATCCCATTGTCACTGATTCCACCTTTCCCTTCCTTTTTGAAAACGCCTATTACTGTGGTTTTAAAACCTGCTATTGTTATCTCTTTACCGACCGGGTCAGCATTCTCAAATAATCTCTCTGCTATTTCTGCTCCTATTAATGCCACATTTTTTCCTGACGATGATTCATAAGGGGAAAAATATCTGCCTTTTTCAATTTCAAATGACCTAACATTCTGAAACTCATTGGTTATTGCACCAACGGTGATATCGCTGGCAGCATTTTTACGGTATCTGATCTGTTTTGACTGGAAAACGGCGAAACAGACAGCTCCGGTTTTTGTTGATTTTTTTAAAATTGCTTCATAATCGCTGGTCGATATTGAAGGCCATTTAATTATATCCCACCATGCAAGATTCGGATCGAACGACCACGGAAATTTCTGTACATAAATTACATTATCCCCTAAAGAAGAGATACTCTCGTGGATCGATTTCTCCATCCAGTCGAGGACAGTAAAAACCGAGATGATAGAAAAGATGCCTATCGTAATTCCGAAAAGGGACAGGAAAGTTCTTAACTTATTAACAACAATAGAGTTAATGGCAAATAGAAAACCCTCTTTAAAAAGTCTGAAAAACATTATTCTGTTATGAAGTATTATTATTTTGTGTCAAATATACTAAAATCATTGATAGTGAATAATCATATATCATAATGTATTGAGGTTAATAAAAAAATATCTATTTTTAAACGCCTCAAAAGGGATATCCAAATACGATCGTAATTATCATATAATGAGTGACAAAAGAATACACAGTGCTCTGATTTCAGTTTTTTATAAGGAGGGATTAGCTGATATAGTAAGAATACTTCACAAATTGAATGTGAAGATCTATTCGACCGGAGGTACCTTCAGTTTTATTAATGAGCTTGGTATATCAGTGGAAAAGGTTGAAGATCTTACAACCTATCCTTCGATCCTGGGAGGAAGGGTTAAAACACTTCATCCCTCTGTTTTTGGAGGGATACTGGCCAGGCGTGATAACAGAGAGGACCTGGAACAGCTTTCAAAATATAAAATCCCTGAAATTGATCTGGTGATTGTTGACCTTTATCCTTTCGAAGAGACTGTAAAATCGGTTGATGATGAGGCAGAGATAATCGAAAAGATAGATATAGGGGGCATCTCTCTCATTCGGGCAGCAGCTAAAAACTATAATGATGTTCTTGTTGTATCAGGAAGAGATCAGTATCCCGATCTTTTAGACCTTTTAGATAAAAAGAAAGGTTTTGCATCTGTTACTGAAAGACGATTTTTTGCCTCTAAAGCATTTCAGGTATCTTCAAACTACGATACATCAATATTCAAATACTTTAACAGGGAATCAGCTATTCCTGTTTTCAGAGAGAGTATTGATTCATCTTACCCTTTGCGTTATGGGGAAAATCCACATCAGAAGGGGATTTTTTATGGCAACCAGGACCAGATTTTTGATAAGCTTCATGGGGAAGAGATATCATATAATAACCTTCTTGACCTTGATGCTGCCCTGAACCTGATTGATGAGTTTTCGTCTACTACATATATTATCATTAAACATAACAATGCATGTGGAGTTGCCTCACGAAAAAATCCTGTGGATGCTTGGAAGGATGCTCTGGCATGCGATCCGGTTTCAGCTTTCGGAGGTGTTATTGTTACGAATGTTCCTGTTGATGAGGTTACAGCGGCAGAGATTAATAAAATATTTTTTGAGATTATAATCGCTCCTGACTTTACAAGCTCTGCTCTTGATATTCTGAAACAAAAGAAGAACAGACGAATTCTTCTCAGAAAAAGGTCAGTAAAGAGCGAATATGGATTCAGATCGTTGCTTAACGGTGTCCTCTGGCAACAGCGGGATAGCATTACAGAGTCAGAACAGGAGATGAAAACGGTAACGAAGAGAGAGCCTGACCAGGCAGAAATAGAGGATCTTATATTTGCTAATATTATTGTTAAACATAGCAAATCTAATGCAATAGTGATTTCTAAGGACCTTCAGCTGTGCGCCAGTGGGATAGGACAGACATCACGAGTTGATGCCCTGAAACAGGCTATCGAAAAAGCACACTCATTCGGGTTCGATCTGAAAGGATCAGTTATGGCGTCAGATGCTTTTTTCCCTTTTGCTGATAGTGTTGAGATAGCTCATAAAGCCGGTATAACTGCTATAGTACAACCCGGTGGATCAATACGAGATAAGGATTCGATTGAATATTGTTCTTCAAATGGATTAGCAATGGTATTTACAGGAATCAGACATTTTAAACATTAAATTAATTATCTCATATAATGGGGCTATTTTCATTTTTAACACAGGAGATTGCGATTGATCTTGGTACAGCAAACACTATTATTATATATAACGATAAAGTTGTTGTAGATGAACCATCGATAGTTGCAATTGATAAAAATAGTGGTAAACTTATTGCAATAGGTGAAGCAGCCAGGCAAATGCATGGGAAAACCCATGAGAACATTAAGACAATCAAGCCTTTACGCGATGGTGTAATAGCCGATTTTAATGCTGCTGAATTGATGATACGAGGAATGATAAAACTGATCAACAAAGGGCCTCGTCTTTTCTCCCCGTCATTAAAGATGGTAGTTTGCATTCCTTCAGGTAGTACTGAAGTAGAGATCCGTGCTGTTCGTGATTCATCGGAGCATGCCGGAGGCCGGGATGTTTATATGATTTATGAGCCAATGGCAGCTGCCATTGGAATAGGTATTGATGTTGAAGCTCCTGAAGGCTGTATGGTGATTGATATCGGAGGAGGGACAACCGAAATAGCTGTTATTGCTCTTGGAGGTATCGTTTGTAATAAATCTATCAGAATTGCAGGTGATGGGTTTACAGCTGATATTCAGGCATATATGCGACATCAGCATAATATAAAAATTGGTGAAAGGACAGCTGAAGATATTAAGATTGGGGTGGGTGCAGCTCTTCCGGATATAGATAACCCTCCACCTGACTTTATTGTTCGTGGACCTAATATAATGACCGCTCTTCCAATAGAAATTCCAATTTCTTATCAGGAAATAGCATATTGTCTGGATAAATCATTATCAAAAGTCGAAGCAGCACTTCTCAGTGTACTCGAGCAAACACCACCAGAATTATATGCTGATATTGTTAATAAAGGAATTTACCTGGCAGGAGGAGGTGCATTACTCAGAGGGATTGATAAAAGGCTGGCTGATAAAATCAATATTAACTTTAATGTTGTTGAGGATCCGTTGCATGCTGTTGCCCGTGGTACAGGGGTTGCCCTGAAAAATGTTGATAAATTTCAATTCCTAATGAGATAATCTACAGGGGTGAATGACGAACCTGCTTAAATTTTTGGTTAGATATAATAACCTGTTCATCTTTCTGATTCTTGAAGGGATAGCCATTTATTTGCTATCAACAGGTAATAATTATCATAATACCAGGGTAGTAAATGGAATCAGAAGCCTGACTCTTGGTATTGAAGCAAAAATTAGTAATACTCGCAATTATCTTAATCTTCGTGAAATTAATTCTAACCTTGCTGAAGAGAATGCAGCTATAAGAAATAGCAACGGACTTTTATCAGGGAAGGATAATTCACTTTTTTTTTCAGTTTTCGACTCAGCTTACCAGCAACATTATCATCATACGTCTGCTGAGGTAATTGGAAATTCTATAAACCGGCAAAAGAATTTTTTTACTCTTAATAAAGGAGAACGGCAGGGAATAAAGGTTGACATGGCAGTTACTTCCGGCAATTGTGTGGCCGGAGTGATAGTTGGATGTTCAGAAAACTATTCTGTTGCTATGTCACTTCTTAACCTCGACTTCAAATTAAGCGCAAGATTAAAATCAAATGGTTATTTTGGATCTCTTAGTTGGAGCGGCTTGGATGTACAACACGCGATTTTAAATGAAATACCGCAGCATGTTGCTGTAAATCGTGGAGATACGATTGAAACCACTGGCTTTTCTGCAATATTCCCTGAAGGAGTAATGATAGGTACTGTAAGCGATTTTGAGAATATTGGTGGAGATTTTTATAATATCACTATTTTGGTGGCAACCGATTTCAGAAAATTATATTTTGTTGATATTATCGGTAATATGATGAAAACGGAACAACTTGAACTTGAAAATTTATTTCAATGATCAATTCAATCTTAAGACTTGGACTGATTTTTATTTTGCTGATCCTGCTTCAGCTGCTTTTATTTAACAATATCCAATTCAGTGGGTATGTTAATCCGTATGTTTATATCATGTTCATTCTTCTCTTACCTGTGGAGATACCCGCATGGTTATTACTTATATTATCATTTTTGACAGGACTTATAATCGATTTATTCTCCGGATCTCCGGGAATGCATACCTCAGCCACATTACTTGCCGGATTCGTCAGACCCCATATTTTAAGGATCATTTCGCCAAGGGATGGTTATGAAATAGGTTCGGATCCCTCAATGCTGACTTATGGTTTCAAATGGTTCTTATCCTATACAATATTAATAGTAGTGGTTCATCATACGGCTCTTTTTTACCTCGAGGTGTTCCGGTTTGCAGATTTTTTCAGAACAATGTTTAGAGTACTATTAAGTTCACTGTTTTCAATAACTTTTATTCTCATGGTTGAGTATTACAGAAGAGGAAAGTAACGGATCAGATTATGAAATAAGCATGGATTAAAAATTCATAACGGATCCAGGAGATATTGAAAAAGAAAATTTCAACACATGAAAGATGCATTCATTAACAGAAAATATGTTATCATTTCCCTAATTGCGCTTGCATCTTTAAGCTTATTAGTAAGATTGTTCATAATACAGGTCGTTAGTGATTCATACAGGCTTTCAGCCGAGAATAATGTTCTGAGGTATGTCACACAATATCCTTCACGTGGACTAATTTATGACAGGAATGGGAAATTGATAGTTTTCAACCAGGCTGCTTATGATCTTATGGTTGTCCCTGCTCAGGTATCAAAAATTGATACTATGGAATTGTGCAACATCCTTGGAATAACTGATAATCTGTTTCTGAAACGATTGAAAGGTGCAACAAGCTATTCAAGGAGGGCCCCTTCAGTATTTCTGAAACAAATTTCAGATGTAACATATGCCAGGCTTCAGGAAAAATTGTTCATGTATCCGGGATTTTATGTCCAACCAAGAACTCTGCGAAAGTATACAAAACCTGTTGCTGCACATGTACTGGGATATGTAAGCGAAGTGGATGATGGAATTATCAGGAGAAATCCTTATTATAAGTCAGGTGATTATATAGGCAAACTTGGAATTGAAGAAGCCTATGAACAAGAGCTTAGAGGGGAACGAGGTGTAAAGATTTATCTTGTAGATGTTTATAGCCGGATAAAAGGTTCCTATTCAGATGGAAGTATGGACACCCTGGCTGTTCAGGGAGCCAATATCACATCCTCAATTGATCTGGATCTTCAGGAATACGGTGAGATTCTGATGAAGAACAAAATAGGAAGTATTGTCGCCATAGAACCGGAAACAGGGGAAGTTCTTTCTCTTGTCTCATCTCCGAATTATGATCCTGACTTACTCGTCGGAAGAGTTAGATCGGATAATTATTCAAATCTCTTATCTGACACATTAAAACCTCTGTTTAACAGGGCTCTCATGGCATCATATCCACCTGGTTCTACATTTAAACCTATTAACGGGCTTATCGCACTTCAGGAACAGGTCATTACACCTTATACTGAATTTGGTTGCGATAATGGGTATCTCTTTCTTGCCTGCCATTCACATCGATCACCTTTGAATCTGGAAGATGCAATAATGATCTCATGCAATTCTTATTTCTGCCAGGCTTATAGAAGAGTTCTTGAGAATCAGAAATATCTTTCTGTCGCCTCAGCTTATGAAAAATGGAAAGGATATCTTGATGAGTTTGGTTTCGGGAGCAAACTGGGAACTGATTTTGTAAATGAGCTTCCAGGCTTTATACCTGTTGTAAGCTATTATGACAAATTTTATGGTAAAAATAAATGGAAAGCTCTTAATATAATCTCCATGGCTATTGGGCAAGGTGAGATATTAACAACACCTTTGCAGATGGCTAATATGACATCAACTATAGCAAACAGGGGCTATTTTTATACTCCCCATATTGTCAAATCAATTGGAGATAAAGACACTATTAATAAACGGTTCTCTACAAAACATGTGATAAATATCGATTCAGCGAACTTTGAAGAAATCATTCTGGGCATGGAAGCAGCTGTAAACGGAGGAGATGGAAAAACAGCCGGGATAGCTGCTTTGAAAGATATAATTGTATGTGGTAAAACCGGTACTGCTCAAAATCCGCATGGCAAAGATCACTCAGTATTTATAGCGTTTGCTCCAAAAGATAATCCGAAAATTGCAATTGCAGTTTATGTAGAAAATGCAGGCTTCGGTTCAACCTTAGCGGCTCCTGTTGCTAGCCTTATGATTGAAAAATATTTAAAGGGTGAGATATCTAATAAATATATGGAGAAGAGAATAATTGAACTTAACCTGATTGAAAAAATAGAGGAAAGTGAAGCGCAGCATTAATATATGGAATGGGATCGACAAGATAACAATTGTCCTCTTTTTGGTCATGATCGTTATGGGATGGTTTAATATTTATGCTGCCGTTTATAATGAAGAACGATCTGGAATACTTGACCTGTCGCAACGATATGGGAAACAGTTTGTATGGATAGTTGCTACTTTGGTTATTGCAGTTTTTGTGGTAATAATTGATAACAGATTTTATTTCTTTTTCTCATGGTTTATATATGGGGCAATGCTTTTGCTTCTTATTCTTGTTCTTATTTTAGGGAAAGAGATTAACGGTGCGAAATCGTGGTTTGAATTTGGTGGATTAAGCCTGCAACCTTCCGAATTTGCGAAGTTTGGAACAGCACTCGCTCTTGCCAGCTATTTAAGTGCGAAAAAGCAGGATCTGACCAGACTAAAAGGATTGATTTCTGCTGCTGCAATTATTCTTTCTCCGGCATTGCTTATAGCCATGCAGCCTGATATGGGATCAACAATAGTTTATTTTGCATTATTCCTGGTACTTTTCAGGGAGGGAATGAGCCCATATATATTTGTTTCCGGATTACTAATGATGATACTTTTCTTTCTTACTCTTCTAATAGACAATCTCTACCTTACACTTGTATTAATAGCTTTGGCATTTCTTCTGATATGGTTTGCTACAAGAAAATGGAGACTGTGCTTAATCGGTTCCGGAATCTTTATCATTATTTCCGGATTGTTGTATGCGTTGGATCGTTTTGTATTCAGGTCACTTGGTAATGAACTGGTCCTTTTAATTTCGATCCTTTTTTCAGGAGTAGTCTATGCCTATTTTATATATTTAAAGAAAGCAAAGACAATATTGATAATTTATCTTTTTCTTGTGGGAAGCATATTATTTATTAATTCAGTTGATTATGGATATAATAATATTCTAAAACCCCATCAGAAAGAGAGAGTAAGTATAATGATGGGGTTAAAATCAGATCCTCATGGTACCGGATATAATGTAAACCAGTCAATTATATCAATAGGTTCCGGAGGATTGACCGGGAAAGGTTATTTGCAAGGTACTCAGACTAAGTTCAAATTTGTTCCGGCTCAAAGCACTGATTTTATTTTCTGTACTGTTGGAGAAGAATGGGGGTTTATTGGTTCAATTGCAGTAATCGGAATATATCTGTTTCTGATGTTAAGGCTTGTCTTTCTGGCTGAGCGGCAGAGATCCGTGTTTGCCAGGGTGTATGGATATAGTGTTTTATCTATACTATTTGTCCACTTTTTTATAAATATAGGCATGACTGTCGGGCTGGTACCGGTAATAGGAATCCCATTACCGTTTTTTAGTTATGGAGGAAGTTCTTTGTGGGGATTTACAATTCTTTTATTTATTTTTTTGCGACTGGATGCAAGCCGTACTGAGTATCTCTTATAATCAGAAAGGGATAGTTATCCTGTGCGAAATTTTAACGCCAAAATCCTTCTCAACATAATCAATAAGTTGTGGAAAAAACTCCATAAAATCATCCTGTAGTGAGTAATAATTATTTTTGAGAGCCCGCATGGCGAATCTTGTTTCGTTAGGAAGAGTAGACCTTTTACTTAATGTATTTAATACATGCCGGATCCCACTCCTTGTCTGATATGATTCAATCCAATTGTTAATAATGAAAAATGGCATCATTTCTCTGACCTTTTCCGGCATTATTTCGTAGTTGTTTACAAGTGCTCTGTAAAAGTTATAGGTAACACTTTCAAGTGGTCTTCTTGAAAAAAAATCCCATTCCGTTGTCAAAAAATGATCATAAATTATATCTGTGATAACCCCTGCATATTTATGATATTTCCTTGTGAAGAAAATCTTACTGCGGTGAACAACTGGGTGGCGATCAGTAAATCCATCAATATGGCGATGGAGGATTATGCCTTTTCTTATCAGATCAGGGTATTTTAGATAATCACGTCCTTTAACATAATCACCAATGTAATTCCCAATAATTATTTTATCCGAATCACCTGAAAGATATATGTGAGCCAGTACATTCATAACATGACATAATAGTACAAAGAATTTGCCATATACCTTCCCTAATCGAAAACATTTTCTTTAACATGTTTTCAAGAGACACCTGTTATGGCATTAATATATTGTAAATCACGATATTAAAACATGAAAATAGCATTTTAAAAAATCAAAAAAATTGCTCGGAATTATGGTATGCAAATTATACATTTGTTGATTCATTCTAAAATGAAAATTCTTTCTAACAAATAAAATTCAAAAAAAACAAGGAGGATTTATGGCAAAGAAAAATATCATCATAATTGGTGCAGCAGGTCGCGATTTTCATAATTTCAATACCTGTTACAGAGATAATGATTATTATAATGTTATTGCTTTTACTGCAGCTCAGATACCCGATATTGACGGGAGAAAATATCCAAAAGAGCTTGCAGGTAAATTGTATCCGGATGGGATTCCTATTTTTGCAGAAAAAAACCTGCCGGAACTCATTAAGAAATTTAATGTAATTGATTGTATATTTTCCTATAGTGATGTTACTTATCAAAAAGTAATGTCGGTAAGCGCACTGGTAAATGCGGCAGGTGCAAATTTTGTTCTCCTTGGTCCTGCAGACACTATGATAAAAAGCAACAAACCGCTTATAGCTGTTGGTGCAATCAGGACTGGTTGTGGCAAGAGTCAGACATCCCGCAAGGTTATTGAGCTTCTTATGGCGAAGGGTCTAACAGTGGTTGCTGTACGACATCCTATGCCTTATGGTGACCTTAATGCACAAAAAGTTCAGCGTTTTGCTGAGGTTAAAGACCTGGGGAAGCATAAATGCACTATTGAAGAGATGGAAGAGTACGAGCCACATGTAGTCAGAGGAAATGTTATTTATGCAGGTGTTGATTATGAGGCAATTATCCGTGCCGCCGAAAAAGATCCTTCAGGATGTGATGTAATACTCTGGGATGGGGGTAATAACGACTTCCCATTTTATAAACCAGATCTTATGATTACAGTTACCGACCCCCATAGGGCCGGTCATGAGCTTAGATATTATCCTGGAGAAGTCACTCTTCGTCTTGCTGATGTAGTTGTGATTAATAAAATGGATAGCGCAGCGCCTGAAGCAATTCAGATCGTAAGGGAGAGCATCGAGAAAGTAAACCCGAAAGCTATTGTTGTTGATGGCGCTTCACCAATTAAGGTTGACGATCCTTCCCTAATCAAAGGAAAGAGAGTTCTTGTGGTTGAGGATGGTCCTACACTGACACACGGTGAAATGAAACTTGGTGCCGGTGTTGTTGCTGCCCGTAAATTTGGAGCAGCAGAAATGGTTGACCCAAGGCCTTATACAGTTGGCAGACTTAGTGAAACATTCAGATTATATCCAAATATTGGGACACTCCTTCCTGCTATGGGTTATGGTGACGAGCAGCTGAAAGATCTTGAGACCACAATAAACAATACCGATTGTGACAGCGTAATGATTGCTACACCTATTGACCTGAACAGGATTATAAATATCAAAAAGCCTAATACAAGAGTATATTACGATCTCCAGGAGATTGGTGATCCGAACCTTACCCAGATTCTTGATGATTTTATTAAGAAGCATAACCTGGAAGGCAGAGCAAAATAAATAACTGTGGTATCAAGTTGTTTAATAAAACAGAAAGTTGTTATTTTGTATGTAGTATAAGACCAATGATATACAGGTATTTCACTCTTAGTTAATCACCGCATTAATGCCGTGATTAATAACGTTGTTGTTGGGTAGCATATATGAATTTAATTTTTTATTTCAGTCTCTCATTTATCTTTTTACCAGCCTCTTCGTATCCGGGCTTGTTGAGAAGAGCAAACATATTAGTTTTATATTCTTCCACTCCGGGTTGATCAAACGGATTAACATCAAGAATATATCCGCTTACTGCACACGCCAGTTCAAAGAAGTAAATCATCTGTCCCATATAGTACTCATCGAGTGACGGAATTGCAATTGTGATTATCGGAACCATTCCATCATTATGGGCGAGGGTTGTACCTGTTTCTGCATTATGGTTGACCTCCGAAAGTCTTTTACCGGCAAGATAATTCAACTGATCGGAATCATCTTTTTCCAACGGGATCGTAAGTTCTTTCGCAGAGCTCTTAACTGATATCATTGTCTCAAAAAGAATTCTCTGGCCATCCTGAATATATTGACCTAATGAATGAAGATCAGTTGTCAGATCTACTGATGCTGGAAAAATACCTTTCCCGTCTTTCCCCTCACTCTCACCATATAACTGCTTCCACCATTCAGAAAAGAAATGAAGTTTAGGAGTGAATCCAACCATCACCTCAACAGGTTTTCCGCTTTGCAGTAATAGGTTTCTTGCAGCAGCATAGAGAAGAGCTGGATTGGACGAGACATCCTTATTATTTTTTGTTAACTCCTTCATTGCCTGAGCACCCTTTATCAGCATTCTTATATCTAACCCGGTGAGAGCTATTGGAAGCAGACCCACCGGAGTAAGAACAGAATATCTCCCTCCAATATTATCGGGTATTACGAAAGTCTCATATCCATTTGTATCAGCCATTGAACGGAGAGCCCCCTTTCTTGCATCTGTTATTGCAATTATCCTCTCTGCAGCGGCAGGCTTTCCAACTTTTCGTTCCAGATGATCTTTCAATATCCTGAAAGCAATGGCAGGCTCGGTAGTTGTCCCTGATTTTGATATTGCAACGATCGAATAATTTCTCTCATCGAGTATTTCCAGAAGATCAGACAAATAGTCCTCGCATATATTATGACCTGCATAAATCACATCATGGTGTTTTGTCTTCAGGAGAGGGGAGAAAGAATGAGAAAGAGCTTCAATAACTGCTCTGGCTCCCAGATAAGACCCACCAATTCCTATAACAACTGTAGTATCTGAAACCGACCTTAGATGTCTTGCACTTTTTTCTATTTTTTCAAGTTGTTGAACGATATCATCAGGCAGAGAAAGCCATCCCAGAAAATCATTTCCCGGACCTGTGCCGGCATTAAGAGTATCGAGATGCCTTACTGATTTTTGTGCAAGGGCAATAACCTCCTCATTGGATATAAAACTATTTATGTTTTTCAGGCTAACACTTAAATTCTCCTTCATTTTATTAATACAGTTAATTTAGATTATTTTTTAATTTCCAGCTACGGGTTTACAAAGTTAATAAAAAAGCCGTCGGAAGTAAACCGGCAGCTTTTAATAAGCGGGGAATATATATAGATTTGAAATTATCTCTTATGTATTCCTCCGGCACTGGAGGTATGTACATCGATATATTTAGGATCACCCTTGTAATTGATATCACCTGCGCTTGAGGCTCTCGCTTTTATTTTGTCAGTAACATTAATGTCGGCATCTCCTGCGCTTGATACTGAAATATCAGCCTCTCTTACCTTCAGGTTGAATGCATTAAGATCACCGGCACTGCTAAGATCAGCTTCAAGCATCTCTGCTTCTCCTGATAGTGTAATATCTCCTGAACTGCTGATATCTGCGTCAATTTCATTTGCATATACCTCAAGTTTGATATCACCGGCACTGCTTGCAGATAATTCGAGTCGGTCAGTTTTAACTGCTGTTTCGCCAACAACATCGCCGGCACTTGATGTCTTGATAGATTTTATCTCTTTCATTGTAACATATACCCTCTTTCGTTCCGCTTTTCGGATATTTACATCTGTATAAACATAAAGTACTTCACCCTTTACTTCGGTAAGGATATATTCATGAAGATTCTCATCAGCCTCAACTGATATGGCTTCATTATTGCCCTGTGTCAGATAAACATCAATTCCGGTGCTAACCTTTATCCCCGTGAAAGATTCAGCTTTTCTTTCTTTTGTAACCACATCATTATTTCCGTAAACTGTTTTTCTCATCTGCCCTTGAGTACAGGCAGAGATACTAAGGATGGCTATAGCAATTAATAAAACTCTTAGACTTTTCATACCTCTTCTTTATTTGTTAATAAAACTCTATTACGGAATAAAGACATGCAGAGAATTAAAATGTTGCATTAACATGAACTTTTTTTCATAAAGATGAATCAATATTTCCTCTGGAGCTAAGAAAAAGTTTGAAACTCCCTCTGGTTGGAATTCTTCTAATCTAAGTTATTTTATACCGTTGGTGGTTATGCGTTATTTGGTGCCGAATAGTCTATCACCGGCATCACCTAATCCCGGCACAATATATCCATGTTCGTTAAGTTTTTCATCAAGTCCGGCAAGATATATCTGTACATCAGGGTGATCTGTTCTGATGCGGTTCACTCCTTCGGGCGCACCAACTATACATACTAATTTAATACTTTTTGCACCACGGTCTTTGAGTACCTGAATAGCATCTGTTGAACTCCCTCCTGTAGCCAGCATCGGGTCAAGGACCATTACCACCGCATCTGGCAGGTTATCAGGGAATTTGGAATAGTAAGTCATCGGTTTAAGGGTTACATGATCGCGGTACATACCGATGTGGCCAACCCTGGCGGTTGGTATGAGGTTAGAGATCCCGTCAACCATTCCAAGTCCGGCCCTCAATACAGGAACCAGAACTACATCAATAGCCAGTTCCTGGGTAGTACATTTCCCCAGTGGGGTTTCTATTGTAATGTTTTTCACAGGCAGATCGCGTGTGATTTCGTACGCCATTAGTCCGGCAATCTCATCAAGTGTTTCCCGGAAATCTTTTGTACTGGTTTCCTTTCGACGTAAGATAGTCAGTTTATGTGTAAGCAACGGATGTTTAAGAAGGTTCAGCATATCATACTATTTTAGCCATTTTTCAACAGTTTCGGGACTTAATCCGGATAATCCGAGTTTATTTTTCTTATTCAAACCATTAAGATCGTTAGCCAGTTTTCCTGCTTTTTCAACTTCCTTTAGTTTTTCAATTGAATCATAGCCCAGTGCCATCAACGGCTCTATCCACTCCTCCGGGACACCAAGTTTCATAAAGGCCTCCCTGAGCCCTGCGCCCTGTGCCCTGTGCTCCACCTTCGGCTTCATTTGTGGAAACAGCAAGACATCCTGTATGGAAGGCTGATTTGTAAGAAGCATTGTAAGTCTGTCGATGCCCATTCCCATACCGGAGGTAGGAGGCATTCCATATTCAAGTGCTCTGACAAAATCGTGGTCTATGAACATTGCTTCATCATCTCCCTTTTCAGAAAGCTTAATCTGATCCTGGAACCGTTCCATCTGGTCAATCGGATCATTCAGCTCCGAATAGGCATTGGCAATCTCTTTACAATTTATAAACAGTTCAAATCTCTCAGTGAGCCCCGGTTTACTTCTGTGTATCTTGGTAAGAGGAGAGGTTTCAGTAGGATAATCAATTATGAAAGTAGGTTGCACAAGGCTATGTTCACATTTCTCACTGAATATTGCATCAATAAGTTTCCCAATACCCATCGTTGTATCTTGTTCAATGTCAAGATTTTTACACACTCCTCTTAGTTCCGCCTCATCCATTCCTGATATATCAATGCCTGTGTTTTCCTTTATCGAATCGAGCATGCTAATCCTTTTGTAAGGCGGCTTTAGGTTAATAGTTTTATCACCGTATAATATTTCTGTTTTTCCATGAAGATCCATTGCCGCTTTGCTCACTATCTCCTCAGTGAATTGCATCATCCAGTTATAATCTTTGTAAGCAATATATATTTCCATCACAGTAAATTCCGGGTTGTGTAGACGGTCCATCCCTTCATTCCGGAAATCTTTGGCAAACTCATACACACCTTCAAAGCCTCCAACTATTAATCGTTTGAGATAGAGCTCGTTGGCAATTCTGAGATATAGTGGAATATCAAGAGCGTTATGATGCGTAATGAATGGTCGCGCAGTGGCACCCCCTGGTATTGGTTGAAGAATAGGGGTCTCAACTTCAAGATAGCCTTTGGAGTTAAAAAGCTCGCGCATCGATTGGATTATCTGTGTTCTTTTTCTGAATACCTCCCTGACTGAAGGATTTATTATCAGATCAACATATCTCATTCGATAACGCATTTCAGGATCGGTGACAGCATCATACAAGGTTCCATCCTTTTCTTTAACTATAGGAAGAGGACGAACCGATTTACTTAGGAGTGTGAATTCCTTAACATAAACAGTCGTCTCACCCATTTGTGTTTTAAAGACATATCCTTTCACACCTATTATATCACCAATATCGAGAAGCCTTTTAAATACAGTATTATATATCGTCTTATCTTCGCCAGGGCAAACATCATCACGACGGATATAGATCTGAATTCTGCCAGATGAGTCCATTAACTCTGCAAATGAAGCATTCCCCATTATGCGTCTGCTCATAATGCGTCCGGCCAGGCAAACATCCTGGAAATTGTTTTTTTCAGGAGAATAGTTATCAAGGATATCCTGTGCAAAAATGTTTGTTTTATACTCGGAGGCAGGATAGGGATCAATTCCAAGTTTTCTTAATTCATCCAGAGATTCCCTTCTTATCTGCTCCTGCTCACTTAAATTCAAGTTGCTCATATGATTTTAAAATTTGTGCAAATATAGGAAAATTCATGTTTTTGTGAATTTAAGATTCTTAATCTCTTAATGCAATGATTTCTGTCTGGAATTTTTCTTTTAATAATTTTGTAATTGGCCCGGGGTGTCCGTCACCTATCATATAATCTCCCATTTTAATTACAGGAGTTACCTCAGCACCTGTACTTGCAAGGAATGCTTCACTGATGTTATCTATCATAGTATCAGGAACAGCAGACTCGGAAACAGGGATTCCTTCCTCTCTGGCAATACGTAATATATTTTTCCTTGTAATACCGGAGAGAATATGCTCAGATTCAGGATGTGTAAACAGACTGCCGTTAATAACAAAGAAGATATTGGAGTGTGTCCCCTCAGTTATCAAACCATCTCTTATGAAAATACACTCCTGGTATCCCTGTTCCTTCGCCTCCTGAAAACTGAGCGTATTTGGAAGAAGGGAAACTGATTTGATATCGCACCTGCTCCATCTCATCTCTTTTTTCAGTAACACGTCTACTCCATTTTCAATTTCGGAGGAATCAGGCATAAAATTTCTTGCGAAAGCATATACTGTCGGACTAACAGCTGGTGATGGGAAGTCATGGGTTCTGGGAGCTACACCCCTTGTTATCTGAATATAAACCAGCGAGGGTTGTTGTTCCAGTTCGTTTAGAGTTATCAGTTCCCGGGCAAGGTATGGAAAAGAATCTTCTTCAGCCCATATTATTCGAAGTTCTTTCAAGCTCCTTTTTAGTCGTAACAAATGGCTGTCAATGTCATAGAAATGCCCCTGGTACCATCTTACAACTTCATAAATGCCATCCGCAAACAGGAACCCACGGTCATCAGGATTGATCTTTATTTCATCTTTTGGGAGGAAGTTACCGTTGAAATAAGCTATACCCATAATTATGAGGTTTTGAAATAATGGCGCAACGACACAATGGAATAAAGAGGTTCATGATCATTATTATTCAGGTTCAATAATTTCAGTTTTATAATCTATCGCCGTACGTGCCTCTTCCGGCGATGATGCATTACCGCAGGCAGCCTGGACGAATAGTGATGCACCAAGAACAGTGGTCTCTTTTTGATCAATTGTTTTGAGGGGTACACCCGTATAGTTAGCTCTTAACTGGTTCCAAAGCCGGTTTTTTGATCCGCCTCCCACACAGAGAATACTTTCCGATTTAAATCCGCCTGCTATTTCGAGCGCCCTCTTTCCCTCTGACAGTCTTTCCGAAAGTGATTCAAGCATTGCCCGGTATATCTCATCACGGGTTGATTCCATAGTAAGGCCAATTATCTGGCCTCCGGGTTTACCCTTAAGCTCTTCATAGAATTTTGGAATGATCTTTACTCCATTACAATCTGGTGGTACTTTTTCTGCTTTTGAAATCATAAATTCATAAACATCCTCTTTAATATCACTAAATAGATTTCTACGGGCCCATTCCAGGATGCCTGAAGCAATCCATTGATTGCCAATATTGTATAGTCCTGGCCTTGAGTCCAGCTCGGTTGTGATGCCCATTTTGAGCTGCTCTTTCCCCGACCTGAATCCTTCAGATCGTACCATCAATATTTCCCATGTCCCTGAACTGAGTACAGGTTGGTTTTTTTCTGCCCCTGATCCGAATATTGCAAATTGAGTGTCGTGGCCGGTAGCAATTACAGGAGTTCCTGCAGGAATTAATGTCTCCGCTGAAGCTTTTTTACTAACCTTTCCTATATTAGTTCCTGCTTCAACAGGTGACCCGATCTTTTCAACCGGGAAATTGATTTTATTTAAAATATTTTCTGAAAATCCCCTTGTAGAAAGGTTTGTCAGCATCGATGTTCCCGACATGGTAATATCATTTTTCATTTCGCCGGTTAGAAGGTATGAAAATATTGCAGGCATGAAAAGAAACCTGTAACTTTTTTCGACTATTTTAGGTTTTTGTTCGACAAACCAGATCAGTTTATTAATTGTATTAAAGTTGAATGGCAGAACACCGCATTCGTTATATAAATTATCAAGAGGCAGGTATTTATCTATGCCGGCCATAATAGTATTTGTTCTTTCACACTGCCATGATATGACCGGATAAAGCATTTTTCCTTTCTTATCAAAAAGGGTTCCATCGACTCCGAAAGTTGTGATAGTAACCCCGACAATTCTACCAATATTTATCTGGCTGATAATTTTTTGTGATGCCCGGCACATCTTATCCCAAATCTCTTTCACATCCCATATTCTGTATGCAGGGTAAAAAGGATCAGGTCGGGTATTATTTGGAAATGATTCAGAAGCAAGTATCTCACCTTTGCTGGTAATTGCTATGGCTCTGACATTTGTAGCGCCACAATCGAAAACTATTACAATATCACCTTTTGACATAAGGGGGGAGTTAAATACGTTGGAATTAAAAAGTGTCTAGAGGTTAGTATGTTTAGGATACCTGGAGTTATTTTCATTATGTTCCACTTCTTCTTCAACTTTAGTCACTCTGAACTTTAGCTCACTTTAAGTACTTTAATGTTATCACATTCCCTTAAGAAATGCCATGGATGACCCTGCAGCAATTAATGCAATAATATAAAATGTTAAGACAATTATTATTAGTATTCCCAGATACACAAAGAAGTATTTTAGATTTTGAATCGCTTCATACAGTTCCTGTTTATCGAGGTTATTTACAGCATGGGTTGTATATTTTGAAAACCTGAAAAGATAAAATAATGGAAAGAAACATGCTATAGCTAAAACAAGAAAGAATAACAGCATATAAGTCTCTGCGAAACCGGCACTTGTCTGATCTGCTTTAAAAGCTGATAAAAAGATTCCGGTAATTGCTCCGATAGTAATCATTAAACCAAGAAAGATAAAACCTGAAACAGCAAGGAACATTGTCCATTTTCTGATTGTGTTAAGGTTTTTCAGACCCTTCTGATCGATTTCAATTTTACCTATTTCAGGGTTTGCTCCCATATATTAAACTATTTGTAAATTGCTCCGTAAGTCTGACAGGCTCTGTAATCTGCTCCCTCTTTTTCCGTACCGAAGGCATTCCAGGCACTTGGTCGGAAGATATTCTTCTCATCTACATTATGCATACAAACAGGTATTCTTAAGATTGATGCAAGGGTTATAAGATCTGCACCTATATGTCCGAAGCTTGATGCACTATGGTTGGCACCCCAGTTTGCCATTACGGAATAGACATCAGAAAATGGCCCTTTTCCTGTAAGTCTTGGTGCAAACCAGGTTGTTGGCCATGTGGGATTTGTTCTGTCAGTCAGGATTTTGTTCATTTTATCCGGTAGTTCAACTGTCCAGCCTTCAGCAAGCTGAATAACAGGGCCCAATCCTTTTACAATATTGACTCTTGAAATAGTAACAGGCATTGTACCTTTTGTGTCAAATTGTGAAGAGAACCCCCCACCTCTGAAATATCCGGAATCAGCTGGTGGCCAATGTGTTGCATCGAGGCATGCTGCTGCATCTTTACCTGTAATTTTCCAGAATGGTTTTATATGAGACTCACCTTTATATATTTGTCTTCCTGAAAAATCAAGAGCTGAAGATCCTGAATTTATCAGGTGAATTACTCCATTCGATGCGAGACCTTCAGGTTTCATCTTTGTTACTCTTTGTATTGCTTTCGGGCTCCAGTATGTACGGATATCAGAAAACATCTGTGCTGTATTCGTTAGCAGATAGCCGAAAAGCATCGGCACTCCATTCATTGCATCATTTTCAGTGGCAACGAGATATGGAGGTCTGATGCCATTCCAGTCGAATGAAGAGCATAATATTGCCTCAAGAAAATCACCGTTTGGCATATGATCGGTCCAATGACGCTGACCCTGGAAACCGGAAAGAATTGCATTATGTCCAAGTGCCTCTTCACCATACCCCAGTTTCTTAAGTTTGGGGTTACCTACCATCAGGTCGCGTGCAATAATTGTCATTTTAACGACAGTCTCCCATTCTTTATCTTTCTGTTTTCTTGATTTTGGAACTCTATTAGTGTCTTTGCCCTCCTTGCAGTTTTTCTTTGTCCAATCAAGCGCTTTTTTGAATTCATTCTTATCAAAAATATCTTCATTCAGACGGCGGTTAAATTCGCTCATGTCAACATACTCATTTCGCATGCCAAGGTATTCCTGGAAGAAATCTTCCCGTACGATAGATCCGGCAATTCCCATTGAAACTGAACCCATTGAAAGATAAGATTTGCCTTTCATATGTGATGCAGCAAGACCTGCTCGTACAAACCTGAGTATTTTTTCACTAACATCTTCAGGGATTGACAGATCGTCAGAGTCCTGAACATCCTGTCCGTAAATCCCGAAGGCAGGTAAACCTTTCATAGTATAACCCGCTAGTGCTGCGGCAAGGTAAACTGCTCCTGGCCGTTCAGTACCGTTAAACCCCCAGATTGCTTTTGGAATATCCGGGTTCATATCTATTGTTTCGCTTCCATAACACCAGCATGGGGTAACTGTAAGACTCACCCCGACACCGATTTTGCTGAATTTATCAGCACACATTGCAGCTTCAGCAACCCCTCCAATACAGGTATCAGCAATAATGCACGTTACAGGTTTACCATTTGGATATTTTAAATTCGATGAGATAAGTTTTGCAGCATTCTTTGCCATATTCATGGTCTGTTCTTCAAGAGATTCCCTTACACCAAGCATCCTGCCATCGATAGCCGGACGGATACCAATTTTTGGGAAGTCACCTATAACTGTCTGATATTCATGTGTTACCTTGAGTTCATCTTTTGACATTTGCGTAATGGTTTAATTTGAAATGAAGTTGAAACTGAATATTAACAAATATAAGAGTTTATATATTATTTTTCTTATAACATTTTACTGTTTAATTATATTAAATTTCTCTGCGGTCCTTTGTAATAAATACATTTTGATAATGCTGCTTTTTTGTACCTTTGTAATCTTAAAAAATTATCATATCAGTAATGCAAAAAAGCAGACGATTACCTGTATGGTTTAAAATGCAGAGAGCTAGCGGAGAAAAGTATTCAATGGTGAAGAATGTGGTTGTTGAAAATAATCTTAATACAATTTGCACCAGCGGAAATTGTCCTAATATTGGTGAATGCTGGAATGCTGGTACTGCTACCTTTATGATACTGGGAGACATATGTACCAGAGCCTGTAAATTCTGTGCAACCAAAACCGGGAAACCATTGCCTCCTGATCCCAGTGAGCCGTTACGACTGGCGGAATCAATAAAAGTAATGGAACTGAAGCATTGTGTAATCACTTCAGTCGACCGCGATGATCTTACTGATGGAGGTGCATCTTTCTGGGCAGATACAATAAAACAGATAAAAAAGTTGAATCCTGATACAACAATGGAAACCTTAATTCCTGACTTTGATGGTAATACAGGTAGTATTCAGAAAATTATTGATGCAGGACCAGATGTCATATCTCATAACATCGAAACTGTTAAGAGACTAACTCCAATTATCCGCACAAAAGCAAAATACGAAAGGAGCCTTGAGGTTTTAAGATTTATTTCAGGAAAAGGAATAATTGCCAAGTCGGGATTTATGTTAGGATTGGGTGAAAGGGAGGATGAAATAATTTTAACTATAAGGGATCTTCATGCTTCAGGTTGTAAAATACTTACCATCGGTCAATACCTTAAACCAGGTTTTGATTATATGGAAGTTGTTGATTATGTATCACCGGAAAAGTTTGAAGAATACAGGATTAAATCTTTGGAAATCGGTTTTTCTTTTGTTGAAAGCAGTCCTCTTGTCCGGTCATCTTTTCATGCTGAAAATCATGTAAAGGCTCGATAAAATTGATTATATTGGTACCACTTAATCTGAATACTGAAATTGAGCTATAGCGTTGTATATAAAGATATTGGACAAAGAGATTATAAAGAGACCTGGGACTTTCAGACAGAAATCTTTACAAAACTTGTTGACAGCAAAAAAGAGGGAACAAGGGGAGGTGATTCCTTGAAGAGTTTTCTTCCCGGCACACTGATATTTGTTGAACATCCTCATGTATATACACTTGGCAAAAGCGGATCTGAAAATAATCTTCTTCTCGACTATTTACAACTTAAAGCAAAGGATGCCACTTTTTACAATATTGACAGGGGAGGTGATATAACATACCATGGCCCTGGTCAAATTGTAGGCTACCCTATTTTTGATCTGAATCTAATTAATATAGGGCTGAAAGAGTATATTTACAAACTTGAAGAGGCTATCATCAGAACCTTAAGTGAATTTGGTCTTCTTGCTACAAGACTTGAGGGAGGAACTGGTGTCTGGCTTGATCCGGAAATCAGAGGTAAAGCAAGGAAGATTTGTGCTATCGGGGTGAAAGCAAGCAGGTATATTACTATGCATGGATTTGCTTTTAATGTTAATACTGACCTGACCTATTTTAATAATATAAACCCTTGTGGCTATACCGATAAAGGGGTTACATCACTTGAGAAAGAGTTGGGTAGCAAGCAGGATTTTGAGTCGGTAAAGATCAGGGTAAAGAGAAATCTGCAGGAAGTTTTTGACTTGGAATGGACTAATCAATAACAGAATGGAAAAAAGGTGGGTAGTACAGGATAAGGGAGAGATTGCAGTTGTTAAGCAATTAGCAGGGTCTCTTGGTGTTTCGGAATCGCTGGCAACCCTGATGGTCCAGCGTGGTATTACTTCTGCCGCTGAAGCACAAACATTTTTTAATCCCAGCCTCGATTACCTCCATGATCCATTTCTCATGAAGGATATGAATATTGCTGTTGACAGGATCTCCACTGCAGTAAAGAAAAACGAAAAGATACTTGTTTATGGTGATTATGATGTAGATGGAACCACTGCTGTAGCTGTGATGTACTCTTTCCTTAAGGATCAGTATTCAAATGTTGAATATTATATCCCCGACAGGTATAAAGAGGGTTACGGAGTCTCATTCCAGGGTCTCGATTATGCATATCAGAATAACTGTAAGCTTGTTATCACTCTCGACTGTGGTATTAAAGCAGTGGAAAAAGTCAAATATGCCCGTACAAAAGGGCTCGATATTATTGTCTGTGATCACCATTACCCGGGCGATGAGATTCCCAAAGCTGTTGCTGTACTTGATCCCAGGCAGCCATCATGCAATTACCCCTATAAAGATTTATCAGGATGCGGGGTTGGATTTAAACTTATTCATGCCTATTCGAGGGTACATGGTATCCCGTTCAGTGCTATATCACACTATCTTGACCTTGTTGCTGTCAGTATCGCATCTGATATTGTCCCTATCACCGGAGAAAACAGAGTGATGGCCTATTTTGGTCTTAAACAGCTAAATGAATCTCCATGCATTGGACTGAAAGAGTTAATTCGCGAATCGGAAGCAACCAAGGCACTTACAATTGAGGATGTAGTTTTTAAAATTGGCCCCAGAATAAATGCAGCAGGTAGGATGGAAACGGGGAGTAAAGCTGTTGACTTGCTGGTTTCCATTGATTCTAAACTTGCTACAGAGATAAGTAAGGAGATCAATAATTTCAATATTGAACGACGAAGTATTGATCGTATAATCACAACAGAGGCTATGCGGATGATCTCTGAAGACCAGGCAACTGTAAATTCCAGAACGACAGTCCTTTACAATCCTACATGGAAAAAAGGGGTTATTGGAATTGTTGCCTCCAGGTTAATTGAGACATATTATCGTCCAACAGTCATTCTTACTGAATCAAATGGTTTTGCAACAGGCTCGGCACGATCTGTTCATGGTTATGATCTTTACCAGGCAATCGAGTCTTGTAGCGATCTGCTCGAAAGTTTTGGGGGTCATATGTTTGCGGCAGGGCTGACATTAAAAAAGGAGAATATCAGACCATTTATGGAGAGATTTGAGCAGTATGTCAGTAAAACAATTTCTGAAGAACAATTGATTCCTCGAATATTTATTGATACTGAACTTACATTTTCAGAAATAAGTGAAGATTATTTCAGGATAATGAACCAGTTTCAGCCTTTTGGCCCTGGAAATATGTCACCTGTCTTTGTATCACGAAATGTTTTTGATACAGGGTCGGGACGTATGGTAGGATCCAGTGGGGAGCACCTGAAGCTTGACCTTTGCCAGGAATCATCAAGACAAAAAAGCTTTTCTGCAATTGCTTTCAGTCAGGCGAACCATTTTGAATATATAAAGGGAGGTAACCCTTTTGATGTCTGTTATTCTTTGGAAATGAATGAGTTCAGAGGAAAGAGAAACCTCCAGCTTAATATTAAGGACATTAAGACACCGGATAGTTAGTTGTAGCACAGGGCACCAGCCTATGCCAAGGCTTCGGCTGGCAAAGCAGGGCTCAGGGTAAACCAGGTTCTTCATACAGATTAATATAAATGACTATCTGACTATTCAGAACCACACCTTGAATTGTGCCTTTATTTCATCCTTGTTAGTCTGAGACATCCAGCTTTCCACCAAAGAAGTTACTCCATATTTGACTCTAATCTCAGCAAAATCACCGATTCTCCATTTTGCCATAAGATAACTTCGGCTCCCTTTACCCGATAATGAAGGAATACTAAAACTGTAAAGTAAATCATTCTCATATGTATAAAGCCGTGAATCCCAGTCATCAGTATTAAAAATGCAGTATCTGAACCATAAGGTAACGGGAAGATGTCTGAAACTATAAACTAAATCCTGTAATAATAGCATACCATTTCTGTCTGACGGATCGACAATCTTGTAATCTATTCTCGTTGTAAATTTTATGTTTTCTGAGAGAGAATACCGTACCGAACCTTTAAATGTATTACTGGTATTAATAGCTTGTTCAGGGATACCTGGTTTTTCTGTTTTATCAACCATTGAAACTCTGTAATTATATGATGCATCAAACAGGAGTTTTTCGGTCGGCAGGTATTTTATTCTGATTTCCTGCTTCACCCCCCGGGAGGGAGCACTATTACGGTATTTAAGCCATGGGAAGCTATAAATATCACAACCTGCACTTACGAACAGGTGCCTTGCTGCTTCAAATGTAAAGTTTCCAAGAATCCCATGTTCATTCCCGCTCACCGAATTATTGCCTGGCCCTTTTCCATGAAAACTTATGAATCCGGGATCATAGTTCCTGTATAAAAAATTGATGGTAAGACGGTCTGACGGTCTGAATGATAAGCCTTGCACGAATGCGTACGAGTGTATTTCATTAATTGAAAATTCGCCATACAGCAAAATTCTTTTAATGAGGCTTTTATAGTAGATAGTGTATAGATTATTTCTGTTTCCACGAAATGCAAAAATATTTTCAGGTTTATTGATTTCAGGTATTACGGGAAGTGAAAATCTGTTCTCTGACCATGATAATCCAATTCTTAGATTATTAATATTGTATGAAAGATTCGCCCCGATCACTGTTTCAGAAACTGCATCTTTCTTCTGTAGCAAAGAATAGGTACTATGAATGCCTGCCTTATAAAAGCTTTTGATATAGTCTTCAGAATTTACTGACAATAAGCCTAGTGTGGCATCTGAATAATTTTTTGAATAGAAGATGGTCAAACCAAGATTCTTAATGGAAAATTCAGCAGCCACACCTCTGAAAAAATTATTTTCGTCGGTTGATGTATATGGTTTAATCTCATCTCTGGCTGACATGTAACCAGGTGCTGTGAGTGAAAGAGCTGTTCGGATACCGGTATTAACAGTTGTGCCCTGTCCAAAACGAGCAGAATAATCCCCCAGAATAAGCTTTCGGATGACACCTCTTCCATTGAAAGCAAGATGAGCAGAAAGAAAATCAGGAATAGGAGGATTACCTCTGAGAAATTGCTCTCCGGGATCTTTTTCAGATGTAAATCCACCGGAAAAGCCCGCTGCATTAAACTTGTATTTTGTTAAGATTTTCCATGGGGAACCTATTGACGTTGAGTCATTATTTCCTGATTTAATTGAAATATTTGTTATTATGGTGTTCTTCCATCCGACATAATCTGAATTCATTTTAGTACCATTGTTAAGCTTAATGAAGGGGATCATCATTTCAACTGTTTCTTTATCAAATCCGGGGATGATTGCCAATTCGTAAACGGAAATGATTCGACCTGTAGAATGAGCATAATCAGCTAATGCCTTAACCTGGAAATCAGAAAGAAAGAATAATCTTGAAATCTCATCCTCTGTGATTGTATTCAGTTTTACAGGGTTTTCAATAAGCTCATAAAGCCTCTCAATATAAACCAAAGCTGCTTCGGAATCAGATTCATCAGCTGCCAGCTCCTCAGCAATATTTATTATTACATCGGAGAGGTTTGGTTCCTGACTAAAGGTATAAACCGGAAAGAGGATAGGAAGCAATATTATTATTTTTATACCATTTATTAGAGTACTTAGTTTCATATTACCTGACGACTTTTTTTGTTACACAGAGTTATTTCGCTAAATGTTTCTTTTTAATAAGTGGATGGTTAATGGATTTTAAATATTAATGATACAGTTGAAGTTACTCCAAGTTTTTCGTGAGTTGAAAAACCAATATCGATCTGAGCAATTTTTACCAGGTATCCCAAACCAAAGCTGAATGAACTGTTAGAAGTATTGAACCCACCCCTTAGCCAGAATTTTTTTGCTGCCTCATATTCAAAGCCTGTTTTAATATTCAATTTACTACCTGTAATTATTTCAGCCTCTATCGCAGCAAAGAGTAATCTGTTAAGGTTTATTCCGGTACCGACCCTCATGGCTGTTGGCAGGTAATTTTTCCTTATTGAATTGGGTACCGGATTAAATAGGTGGATACCTATACTCACATTTTCAGATGGTGTGACAATCAGACCAGTTTCAAATGTAACAGACTGGTTATTATTATATTCTCCTGATGTTCTTTCTGAAAGGTAATCAACCTGTACCCCTGCTGATACTTTTTCTGAGAGTTTCATACCGCAAGCCAGTCCTGTCATCTCTCTTCTAAAATCGATATATCCGAAATGGGAATAGAAAACTCCTATAGAAGCTTTTTCTGCTGGAATTATGATTCCGACAGAACGTGTGCCTAACTCCTTAATAGTAAATCTGTTTTCATAATTGAACCCGAAAGAGAATGAATTATTATATGCCAGCGATGCCTGGTTATGAAATGAAGTCCAGAATCCGTTCTTCATTATGCAAGTATATCCCATTCCTGCTTCACCAGCTCCGGCTGAAGGGCGATAAGAATCGCTTCCGGAAGCGGTTAAAGCGAGAAAAACAGATAAAACAGAAACAGATATTTTGTGCAGCGAGCTCAACTGTTTCAAATTAATACCCTAAGATACAAAAAAAATCGATTCAGATAATTGAAATCGATTTTTAAAAGTTTGGAGTGAGCTAAAATTTGGAGTGCCCGGAGTTAAGCTAATACCTACATTATAACTCTAGTCACTTTAGGCACTCTAAGTACTCCAGGCACTCTAAGTACTCCAGGCACTATCTAATTTGTTTTAAATTGATATTTGACTTTTTTCAGCTCTTCGTTAGCAAGAACAATTTTCTTCTTCAGAGATTCCTTATACTTAATTACCTCTTTCATAACTGCTTTATCACCTGTTGCAATTATCTGTGCTGCAAGGATCCCTGCATTCTGAGCAGCATTAACACCTACTGTTGCTACCGGTATGCCCGGAGGCATTTGAAGAATTGAAAAGATGGAGTCAAGTCCTTCAAGTGAAGCCTTTATTGGCACTCCGATTACAGGAATAGGTGTCATTGCAGCAATAACACCCGGAAGATGAGCTGCCATACCCGCTGCTGCAATAATCACTTTTATTCCCCGGGCATCAGCATTTTTTGCAAATTTTTCAACCTCTTCAGGTGTTCTGTGGGCTGAAAGGGCATTCATCTCAAAGGGTATCTTGAAATTGTTAAGTATCTCTGCCGTTTTCTCCATCACAGGCAGGTCGGATGTGCTACCCATTATTATGCTTACTATCGGTTCCATTGAAAATAAATTAATTTAACTTACTGATCAGGACAAAAATAAGCTATTATTTTCATATTTTCGCAGCGGCTAACTGTTCAAAGATTTCCGTTATGGAAGAAATCCAAATACTCGACAAGAAGTTCAAAGTAATGATCACTGAAAAGGCTATACTGGATAGGATTGGAGAGCTTGCCATGCAGATGAATAACGACCTGGCAGAAAAAGAGGTAGTCTTCCTTGGAATTCTTAACGGAGCATTTCTTTTTGCTGCTGATCTTTTCAGGTGTATTAAATTCCAGTCAAGAATATCTTTTGTAAAACTGGCTTCTTATGAGGGAACGAGCTCTTCCGGGACAATCAAAGAGCTTATCGGATGGAATGAAGATATCAAGAATAAGGCCATCGTAATTGTTGAGGATATTGTAGATACTGGAAATACTCTTGAACGTATCGTGGATGAGCTTATTATTCGAAAAGCATCTGAGATAAAAATTGCTACAATGCTCTACAAGCCTGCAGCGTATACAAAGAATATCCCTCTTGATTATGTTGGATTTGAAATACCGAATGATTTTGTTGTAGGTTATGGTCTTGATTATAATGGTTACGGTCGGAATTTACCATCAATTTATACATTAATGAAGTAATATGAAACACTTTAACTTAACAATATTTATAGCAGAAAAGAAGTTTGGAGTGAGCTAGAGTTCGGAGTACTTAGAGTAGAAGAGAATAAATATTAATTTTAAATCTATGGTTAATTTTTTGATTTTTGGCCCTCCCGGTTCTGGTAAGGGGACTCAGTCGGTAAGGCTGGCTGAGGAATTCAATCTCATTCATCTGTCAACAGGCGATATGCTTCGCGCTGAGATTGCCGCAGGTACTGAACTGGGTAAGAAGATGAGTCTGATTATGTCTAAAGGTGAACTTGTTCCCGACGAGGTAGTGATTGAGATGATTGCTTATAAAATTGATAATAGCAAAGGGTCAGCCGGATTTCTTTTTGATGGATTTCCACGTACTGTTGCACAGACTATTTCTCTGGAAAAAATGCTTAATGACAGGGGTATGAAGATAGACAGTATGCTCGTACTTGATGTTGAGCATGATGAACTTGTTAAGAGATTAATAGCCCGGGCTGAATTATCAGGCAGACCTGATGATAAAGATCCTGCTGTTATAGAAAACAGAATTGATGTTTATAAAGATAAAACAGAACCAATCATCAATTATTGTAACGAAAAAGGTATATACCAGCTTGTTAATGGTATGGGGTCTATTGAAGATATCTTTGAAAGGCTGGCTGTATCTATGAATAAATTTCTTTAATAATCTCAGTGTAACTCTGTTACTTCTCTGTGATCTATGTGTAAGTTCTTAATATTGTAACACAGAGGGCCACTGAGTAAGTCAAATACATATGTCCGGATCAAATTTTGTTGATTATATTAAGATTTACTGTCGCTCCGGAAAAGGAGGCGCAGGATCGGCTCATTTCCGAAGAGAGAAATTTGAACCGAAAGGTGGACCCGATGGAGGTGATGGTGGCAGAGGAGGGCACATCATATTGAGAGGTAATGATCAGATGTGGACCCTTTTACATTTGAAATATCAACGTCATATTTTTGCCGGGAATGGTTCATCGGGCAGCAGACAACAATCAACAGGAGCTGATGGGAAAGATGTGATTGTACAGGTTCCGCTTGGAACAATAGCTAAAAACAGCAAAACAGGTGAGCTCCTTTTTGAGATCACTACTCATGATGATGAGAAGATACTTGCCAAAGGCGGAAGAGGAGGTCTTGGTAATACCCATTTTAAATCATCAACCAACCAGACCCCACGATATGCCCAGCCTGGGGAAGCAGGTATTGAAGATGAATTTATTCTTGAGCTTAAAATTCTTGCCGATGTAGGGCTGGTCGGTTTCCCGAACGCCGGTAAATCAACCCTTCTGTCTGTTGTTTCTGCAGCTAAGCCTAAAATTGCCGATTATGCTTTTACTACTCTTGTTCCAAACCTTGGAATAGTAAGCTACAGGGATGATAAATCGTTCGTCATGGCTGATATTCCAGGGATTATTGAGGGTGCGCATGAAGGCAAGGGGCTGGGGATAAGATTTCTAAGACATATCGAAAGAAACTCGATGCTGTTATTTATGGTTCCAGCCGACAGCAAGAACATAAAAGAAGAATATGAGATACTGGTTAATGAACTGAAAATGTATAATCCCGAACTACTTGATAAAAAGCGTGTTATGGCAATCTCAAAATCCGACATGCTCGATGAAGAACTGATGAATGAAATAAGGAATGATCTGCCTGATATTCCGAGGGTTTTTATCTCCTCAATTACAGGTCAGGGTATTGTTACCCTGAAGGATATGATATGGGAAGTTTTAAACTTTGATTGAAATTATATGTTAGAGCGAATTGATCAGCAGCTTTTTCTTTTTCTGAACTCATTAAACTCGCCATTCTGGGACCAGACGATGCATGCCATAAGCGGTAAGGTAATCTGGGCACCTCTTTATCTTGCTATTCTTGTCTACCTTGGTATAAAATACAAAAGGAAGTTCCTGATTATTCTCTTGTTTATAATTCTCGCAGTAATCCTTGCTGATCAGATCTCTGTCCATCTTTTTAAAAATATTGTTCAACGGTTGCGCCCTTGTCACGAGCCTGCGCTTGATGGACTTGTTCACCTTTACAATGGTGAATGCGGAGGGCAATTCGGATTTGTCTCTTCACATGCAGTAAACTCATTCAATGTGGCTCTTATCAGTCTGTTGCTTATCAGAAAAAGATGGTTTACAATAAGTATAATTCTATGGGCAGCAGTTGTTGGATATAGCAGGATATACCTTGGTGTCCACTATCCCGGTGATATGATATGCGGTTCGCTTCTCGGGGCTTTTATAGGATGGACTATCTATAAATTGTATGTGTTAACTGATAACAAAATTCTACAGTACAGAGCTTTTTATAATCCTTCATAATTATTGTAAACCAATGTTATGTATTGCATAACCCTGGACTCGGACGATCCGTTCTTTAATCTTGCGATTGAAGAAATACTTCTTAAAGAGAGTAAGGATGAGTATCTGATTCTGGGAATCAATACCCCATCCGTTATTATTGGGAAGCATCAATCTGCTCACAGGGAGGTAAATACAAAATTTGTCAGTGAAAATGATATTCCTGTCATAAGACGAATATCGGGCGGTGGAACAGTCTTTCATGACAGGGGGAACCTGAATTTTACCTTTATCAGGCAGAGTGAAACAGGAAAACAGGTTGACTTTCGTAAGTACACCAAGCCTGTTATCGATTTTTTATTAACATTAGGAGTAGAGGCAAAATTTGAAGGGAAAAATGATCTTAGAGTTGGTGGTTTAAAGATATCAGGCAATGCTGAACATGTCTTTCGAAAAAGGGTCCTTCATCATGGCACATTGCTATTCAGCTCTTCCATGGACATGCTAAAAAATTCTTTAAGGAAAGATACCTCTTGTTATTCATCCAGGGCTGTTGGATCGAATCCATCTTCTGTTATAAATCTGAATGAGATAGTTAGCTGTTTTCAGGATATTCATGTGTTCCGATCGGAAATGATGAATTACTTCCTGGAAACCTTTCAGGATTCTGTTGTTTATCAACTTCTTCAGTCAGAAAGAGAGAAGGCTGAACTGCTGGCCTCCTCTAAATATAAGACATGGGAGTGGAACTGGGCATATGGTCCGGAATATCATTATGCAAACCGGTTTGAGATAGACGGGAACCCTTTTTCCTGCCAGCTGTTTGTTAAAGATGGGATCATCCTGGAGTGTGAGATAGAAGGTTCAGATGAGATGAAAGCTGTAGGGAAAGAACTGATTGGCGAAAGGTATATGGTGAATGATTTGATGGAAGTTTTCCAAAATGAAAATATTTCAATACCCAAAAAGGATATTTATAAGTTTTTTTAAATTGCGATTTTATCGAAAGAGTTGAACAGAGAGTAGGATAAGTGAATCTTGATTTATGGATATTATAAAATCACTAATAGTCTGGTTTGTAGGCCTTTGCTTTATGGTAGTAATATTCCCTTTAACCTTTCTCATCTGGTTACTGGTTTTGCCATTCGACAGGGATAGAGTTGTTATACATTGGCTGCTGGTGTACCAGAGTCTGATTGTTTCATGGCTGATTCCAATCTGGAAAATTGATATTGAAGGAAGGAAAAAGACCTCTGGAGGAACAACATATGTTATCATCTCAAACCATCAGTCCATTCTTGATATACTACTATTAAACAGCCTCCGGTATAAGTTCAAATGGATTTCAAAAATTGAAAATATTAATCTCCCTGTGCTTGGATGGTACTTAAGAATGGCTGACTATATAACTGTTAACAGAGGTAATGAGGAGAGCAAAGCAGATATGCTTGAGAAATCATACAGGTATCTCAAACAGGGGACTTCGATAATGATTTTTCCGGAAGGCACACGCTCTCTGGATAAAGAAATTGGATTTTTTAAAAGAGGAGCTTTCCAGTTGGCACAACAGGCTGGTGTCTCCATTTTGCCTGTACTGATTGATGGGACAGGGGATATACTTCCCAAACATGGTTTGATCTTCAGCAGTGGTCATAGAATAAGGATAAGAGTACTCGATCCTATTCAACCAACCTCCTTTTTAAATGATACCCCGGAAGAACTTGCAAGAAAACTCAGTTCAGTAATGACTCGTGAATTGAAAGAGTTAAGAACCAGAAATACTACAAGATGACGTATAGCATAGCATATCGAAGGATTCTGAATAAGATGGGTTACTATAATTATCAGAATGGATTGATATACCGTCATTTGAACCAGAGTGGAGGTTGGGATACCCATCTTGAACATTGCAGAAGGTTTATTCTAAAAGCATTGGATTTTTATAAACCGGAAAAGGTTACCGTTCTTGGAAGTGGTTGGTTACTTGAACTGCCTATCGCAGAGATGATTGAGAGAATTAATAAGGTCTGCCTGGTTGATATTGTTCATCCTCCTGATGTTATTAGCCAGACCAGAAATTTTAAGAATGTGGAACTTGTAGAACTTGATGTGACTGGCGGATTGATAGAGGAGGTATGGAAAAATGCTGGGGGATATTTCTATATAAATAGGCTGAAGTCATTAAGGAATATTGCAATTCCGGAGTATTTGCCGGATTCCGATCCGGGGATTGTAATCTCGCTTAATATTCTTACGCAGCTCGAATCACTTTTAGTAGATTTTTTAAAAAAGAGATCGAAAATAAATGAAGAAGAATTTAGCTTTTTCAGGTCTGAAATACAAAGAAAGCACATCGATTTTCTTAAAAAGTACAGATCAATACTCATTAGTGATATTGCTGAAGTTATTACCAATAAATCAGGTAGCATTACTACAATTCCAACTTTAGCAACGGATCTCCCTTCGGGTCAGAATAAGGAAGAATGGACTTGGAATTTTGATCAGACAGGAGCTGATTTTTATAACAGCAGAAGTATTCTCAAAGTTGTTGCTTTAACAATCTGATGAAATGAAAAAAGACCAGATCATTGAAAAATATCTTGACGTAGTAAAATTTAATTATAAGCTGCAGGAAGGGATCACACTTAAGATGAATGCTGCCTTTCTTATGAAACAGATAGGAATTGTGTGATGAAGGTATTCATTTATCAACACGTCTCAGCGAATCGTAATTATCAATTAATCAGATAAATATTTTTTATCCAGCCATTTTGTAACTTTTTTTAATGACAATAATTATGTTGGTTGTTGAAAAATTGCCGGTGCGCGCCTCTTGTAATTAGTTATATTTGCGCAAAATTCTGCAAAATGTCAGTTGGATATTCAGAAGAACATATTAAAACCCTTGAATGGAGAGAACACATCAGGTTGAGACCCGGTATGTATATCGGGAAGCTTGGTGATGGATCTTCTCAGGATGACGGTGTTTATGCTCTGCTCAAAGAGGTTATGGATAATGCCATGGACGAATACATGATGGGTTATGGCAAAAAAATTGATGTCACTATAGCTGCTCAGGAGGTAAGAGTCAGGGATTATGGACGAGGCATCCCTCTTGGAAAACTACTTGATGCTGTTTCAAGGATGAACACAGGGGCAAAATATGACTCGAAAGCCTTTAAAAAATCAGTAGGTCTTAACGGGGTTGGGGTCAAAGCAGTAAACGCTTTAGCCAGAAGCTTTGTGATAAGGTCGGTGCGTGAAGGTCAGGTTAAGATAATTGAGTTTGAGCGTGGGATAACAATTAAAGAGCATCCTCTGGAACCGACAACTGAAGAGAATGGGGTTGAGGTAATATTTCAACCCGATGAAGAGCTGTTCGGAAATTACTATTTCATATCGGAATACGTAGATACAATGTTGAAAAACTACGTCTATCTTAATTCCGGACTTATAATCAACTTTAACGGAAATAAGTTCTTTTCCCGCAATGGACTGGCCGATTTGCTTAATGAGAACATGAGCAAGGAGGGTCTTTATCCTATTGTTCACCTGAGAGGAGACGATATAGAGGTGGCATTTACTCATGGATTACAATATGGCGAAGATTATTACAGTTTTGTTAACGGACAGAACACCACTCAGGGTGGCTCACATCTGCTTGCTTTCAGGGAGGCGATTGTAAAGACTATAAGAGACTTTTATAAAAAGGATTATGAACCCTCCGACATCAGGTCATCAATAATTGCTGCTGTCAGTATTAAGGTTGAAGAGCCGATCTTTGAGTCGCAGACCAAGACAAAACTTGGATCGAAAGACATGAGTCCCAAGGGGCCTTCAGTTAGAAATTTTATCAGTGAGTTCATAAAGAAACAGTTAGACGATTATCTTCATAAGAACTCTGAAACAGCCAGGATTATACTGAAAAAAATTCAGGATTCGGAGAAGGAGAGAAAAGCTATATCATCGATTCAGAAACTGGCCAGGGACAGAGCAAAGAAGGTGAGCCTTCATAATAAAAAGTTGAGGGATTGCCGCGTCCATTATAATACAAATGATACAAACAAACTTGATTCAACAATTTTTATTACAGAGGGAGACTCGGCAAGCGGCTCAATAACCAAATCGAGAAATGTTGAAACACAGGCTGTTTTCAGCCTAAGAGGAAAGCCTCTCAACTCCTTTGGTCTTACAAAAAAAATCGTTTATGAGAACGAGGAGTTTAACCTTCTTCAGGCTGCACTAAATATTGAAGATGGGATTGAGAACCTGAGGTATAATAATGTTGTTGTTGCCACAGATGCCGATGTGGATGGAATGCACATCAGGTTGCTTCTGCTTACATTTTTCCTTCAGTTTTTTCCTGATCTGGTCAGAAAGGGTCATGTTTTCATCCTGCAGACACCACTCTTCAGGGTCAGAAATAAAAAAGAGACAAGATATTGCTATTCATACGAAGAGAAAGCACAAGCAATTGCCGATCTGGGACTTGCCCCTGAGATAACCCGATTTAAAGGGTTAGGAGAGATATCTCCGGATGAGTTTAAAAATTTTATTGGAAAAGATATGAGGCTTGAACCTGTTAGGATGAAGAAAAATGATTCGGTAAATGGATTCCTTGAGTTTTATATGGGCAAGAATACACCTGACAGGCAGGATTTTATTATAGAGAATCTGAGGATTGAAGAAGATATGGTTGATGAGGAGAAATAGAAGAATTTTATTCAGGAAGAGCGAGTATTTATATGGAAGAAAAGAATCTTGATATTAGCAATCCAGAAGGTTTAGAAGAGACTCCGCAAGAATCAGTTGCGCTTCATTCTGTTACAGCTTTATCAGGCATGTACCAGGACTGGTTTCTTGATTATGCATCATATGTCATTCTCGAGCGGGCGGTACCACATCTGCTTGACGGGTTGAAACCTGTTCATCGCCGCATACTCCATTCAATGAAGAGGATGGATGACGGACGCTATAATAAAGTGGCAAATATCATCGGCCATACAATGCAATTTCACCCTCATGGTGATGCCTCTATTGGCGATGCTTTGGTTCAGATAGGGCAGAAAGATCTTCTGATAGATATGCAGGGTAACTGGGGAAACCTTCTTACAGGTGATGGCGCAGCAGCAGCCAGATATATAGAAGCAAGACTTTCAAAGTTTGCTCTTGAGGTGGTGTTCAATCACAAAACGACTGACTGGAAGTTATCTTACGATGGAAGAAATAAGGAACCAGTTACTCTTCCTGTAAAGTTTCCATTGCTACTCGCTCTGGGAGTAGAGGGTATAGCAGTTGGCCTTGCATCAAAAATTCTTCCTCATAACTTTATTGAACTTATCGATGCTTCTATCGATTACCTGCAGGGGAAGGATTTTGTTATTTATCCCGATTTCCCAACAGGTGGAATGGTTGATGTATCAAAATATAATGACGGACAACGCGGAGGGGTTATAAAGGTAAGAGCAAAGATTGAAAAAGTCGACAAAAAAGCATTGATAATCACAGAGATACCTTTCGGAAAAACAACCACTTCTCTTATTGAATCTATAATAAAGGCAAACGAAAAGGGGAAGATTAAGGTCAGAAAGATCGATGATAATACATCAGATAATGTGGAAATTGTGGTACATCTGGTACCTGGCGTTTCACCCGATAAAACAATCGATGCTCTTTATGCACTAACCGATTGCGAATATTCAATATCTCCAAATACCTGTGTGATAACTGAGGATAAGCCTTCATTTATGGGAGTGAGTTCGATCTTGAAGCACTCTGCTGATAAAACCGTTGAGCTTCTTAAAAATGAACTTGAGATAAGGAAGGGAGAGCTTGAAGAGGAGTGGCATATGTCGTCGCTCGAAAAGATATTTATTGAGGAGAGGATTTACCGCGATATTGAAGAGTGTGAGACATGGGAGGCTGTTATTACAGCAATCGACACAGGTCTTAATCCTTTTAAAAAATTACTGTTAAGGGAAGTTACTAGAGAGGACATAATCCAGTTGACTGAAATTAAGATCAAAAGGATTTCGAAATTTGATGTTAAGAAAGCTGATGAACACATAAAAGGTATTGAGACCGAATTGGAAGAGGTTATAAATCACCTGGGTAACATTATCCCTTATACAATTAACTATTTCAGACAGATAAAAAAGAAATATGGTAAGGGTAGGGAAAGAAAAACGGAGTTAAGAAATTTTGATACAATTGAAGCAACTAAAGTGGTTGCCAATAACGCTAAGCTATATATAAATTACAAAGAAGGGTTTATAGGGACAGGTCTGAAAAAAGATGAATTTGTATGCGATTGTTCAGATATTGATGATATAATAGTTATCAGGAAAGATGGCGTTTATCTTATTACAAGGGTAGCAGATAAAATATTCGTAGGGAGTGATATTCTTTTTGCACAGGTCTTTCTTAAAAATGACGAAAGAACAATTTATAATATTGTATATCAGGATGGTAAGAATGGATCATTACTCGCAAAGAGATGCGCTATCTCAGGCCTTACCAGAGATAAAGAGTATAACCTGACCAGGGGAAAAGAGGGTTCTAAAATAATATATTTCAGTGCAAATCCAAATGGTGAAGCAGAGGTAATTAAGGTCCATCATAAACCAAAAGCCCGTCTTAAAAAATTAGTGTTTGAATTTGATTTTGGTCAGATGAACATAAAGGGGAAATCCTCAATGGGTAATATTCTTACAAGGAATCCTGTTCATAAAATCAGCCTGAAAGAAAAAGGGCTCTCAACCCTTGGAGGGAGAAAAATATGGTTTGATGATGCAGTATTCAGACTTAATGTTGACGGGAGGGGAACCTTCCTTGGTGAGTACAGCGCAGATGAAAAAATACTTGTAATTACGAAAAGCGGATTTTTCAGAATTGCAGGATTTGATCTGTCAAACCATTTTGAAGATAATATCCTGATAATTGAAAAATTCAGGTCAGGGAAGGTATATTCAGTTATTTACTGGGATGCTGAACAGAAATATTATTATGTAAAAAGATTTACAATTGAAGAGTCGGAAAAACCCCAATGTTTCATAAATGAATATCCCGAATCAAAGCTTATAAGTATAACAGAAGTTGAATATCCCCGTTTTGAAATACATTTCGGTGGCCAGCATAAAACCAGGGAAAATGAGATCATTGAAGTGGCCGAATTTATTGGTGTAAAGAGCTATAAAGCTAAAGGGAAGAGGATGACCAGTTACATGGTGGAAAATATCCTGGAAATTGAACCTGTTGTTATTAAGGAGGCTGCAGTCCCCGCTGCTGAAATAGCTGAGGAGGAGGAAGAACCACAAAAGTTGCCTGCTCATGTTGATCCTGCCCAGATGAAACTTGAGTTGTGATGCTTAAAAACCAGATAGTTTATATAATTGGCTTTATGGGATGTGGCAAATCCACTGCTGGTAGAAAACTGGCTTCTCATCTGGGTTGGTCATTTATTGACCTTGATAAAAAAATTGAAAAATATAGCGGAAAAACAATTTCTGAACTTTTTTCTGAATATGGAGAGACCTATTTCCGAAACATAGAATCAGAGGTTCTTAGAAGTTTTAAATCCCTGACCAACACCGTAATATCTACTGGAGGAGGAACCCCATGCCATGATACTAATATGGATTATATGTTAGAATCAGGATTAACCATTTATCTTAAACTGACAGCAAATCAATTAAAGAACCGGCTTGCCGAATCGAAAGGTAAAAGGCCATTAATAAAAGGATTAGGTAGTGCAGAGTTACTGAGTTTTATTGAGGAAAAACTCGCCTTCCGTGAGAAATGGTATAACCGCGCTGAAATAATTATTGAAGCTATTAGCTTGGACATAAGTATATTGCATAATATTGTTAAGTCTAGACTCAACGCTTGATTCATTCTTTTCCTGAAAAAACAGAAAATCCAGGTACGAAAAACCCCCCCCGTTGACTTCACTATTAAGATAATATTGTTAATTTAGTGTGCTATAATTTGTAACGGGGAAAAATTATGAGAGATAGGTTGTTCTCTCTCCTTGGTGTTGGATCAGGAGAGGAATCCATGGTATCGATGCTCTTAACACAATCGATATTCCTTGGGATTTTTTTTGGATCATTTGATATTAGTGCACACTCCCTCTTTCTTTCGATTTTTGATGAAAAAATGATGGCAAAGGGATATGTCGTTTCAGGCATTGCCGGCATCATTCTTACATCTCTATATACTTGGTTTCAAACCAGGATGAAATTCAAGAACTTTGCCATAATAAACCTCATAGTCGTTACCCTGTTAACTTTAGTGCTTTGGATTGCCCTGATTCTTACTCCGGCAAAATGGGTCATATTTTTTGTTTTTATAATGCTTGGGCCACTTAATATTCTGGCCATGCTGGGATTCTGGGGAACGACAGGTCGTTTATTTACACTGAGGCAGGGAAAAAGATTATTCGGACTTGTGGATGCCGGCCTGATTATTGGAATTATTATCAGTTGTTATACGATACCTGTATTGTTATCTTTTGAATTCGAAACTCATAATATTCTACTGGTCAGTGCATCTTCTGTTTTAGTAGCGACAATTCTTCAGATTATTATTGGAGCAAGGTTTCAACTTACTACTGGTAAGGTTGAACAGAAACCTGAAGAGAATTTGAATAAGAAATCTTTTATGACGGTTTTACGGAGTGATCCATATACCAGGATTATGGGTATTTTCATAGCTCTTTCTGTTGTAACTGCATTTTTTGTCCAGTATTCATTCATGGCAGTTACACGGGAACAATATCCTGCCGAAGGAGATATGGCCAGGTTTCTCGGCATATTTACAGGTAGTATGATGATCTTCACACTTCTTGTAAAACTATTTGTCTTTTCATACATGGTAAGGAACTACGGACTTCGTACATGTCTTGCCATTTCTCCCATTCTGGTAGCAGTTTTTACCGTGATTGCAATTGCAATAGGTATGTTAATGGGCTATACTCCTGAATCAGCAAGTGGTTTTATTATTTTCTTCCTTCTTCTTGCACTGAGCCGACTCTTCTCAAAATCCTTGAAAGATTCAATTGAATCTCCCTCATTTAAAGTCATTTATCAGACTATTGATGAAAAATTCCGATATGAGGTTCAGTCAGGGATGGACGGCACTGTAAATGAAATTGCTGCATTATCATCGGGTCTTATCCTGACTGGTCTTGGCGTTCTTGGCTTTATAAAGCTCATCCATTTTTCGTGGGTTCTGGTTATTATCATATTAATTTGGGTATTTGTTGCCTTCAGGTTGTATAGTGAGTACAGAAAATCAATCAGAAAAGCTCTTGAAACAGTGGGTAATAATAAAGCAGACCATAATATACTAAATGAACAGGCTATATTTAAAAACAAATTTTCTGCTGACAGAGCATTCAAAGCTGATTATTTCAGCCTTATTTCAGGTGATTTTTCGATACTGGAAAAGGGGAAAAACATGTGGTATTATAAAAAATTAGTTGACTACTCAATATCAAATCAAGACGTTAACCTTATTCCGGTTCTGAAAAAACTGATGTCCGATAACAATGTTGATAACGAGATACAAAAGCAAGCTGCAGAATTAGTTAAGGATTTTGAGAAGTTTCATGCTGCCGGAAAGCAGAAAGATGAAAAGTATTCTAATGCCAAAAAGATATTAGCGGGAACGAGATTGCCTCAAACAACTGAGATTCTAAGGCTTATAAGGGATAACTCTGTTGAATCGAAGAAGCTGGCAATTTATATGATTGGAAAATTCAAATTATCAGACCTGTTGCCGGAAGTGTGTGAATGCCTTAATATTCCTGGACTGGAAACAGACGCTAATGCTGTCCTTCAAGCATTTGGCAGCGATGCCGAGGAGGAATTGATAAGATCTTATCTTGTCTCATCAGGAAATACGAATACGAGCAAAACAATTACACGAATATTAGGGAAAATATGTACAAAGGAGAGTATGGAATTTGTTTTTTCGAGGCTCTGGTCAAACTCAAGGCAACTGAAAGAGGTTACTCTTAAATGCTTAATTGATTGTGAATTCAAACCATCAGAGGAGGACAAAGACCGTCTTCATCAGTTTATTTCTGATATAGTTGGTTTAATGACCTGGAATCTTTCTGCAAAAATTTGTCTTGAAAAAAATAATAATACTATCCTTCTCGAAGTATTGAGTAGGGAAATTAACAGGTGGAATGCATTTCTTTTTAATGTTCTTTCAATCACATATGATACTGGTTCCATAACAAAAATCAGAGAAAATCTTGAAAGTGAAACTGTTGAGAGTATTAATTTTGCTCTTGAAATGATAGATATTGTAATTGATGATTCTATAAAACCAAAATTAATTGCCCTCCTTGATGTTGTCCCTGACGAGGAAAAAATTAAGAATCTGCATCATTTTTTTCCGGGTGAAATTCCTAAATTTGAGAAATTGTTAGAGGATATAATAAATCGTGATTATAACTTTCTGAGTTTATGGACAAAAGCTTGTACCTTAAGAAATTTACCGGATATTGAAGATGATGATATCACTGAATCTGTTGTTGCTCTTCTCTTCAGCCCTGAAGAAATACTTCAGGAGGAATCAGCAAAATTGATTGCCAGTTTAAGCCGTGAGCTTTACAGGTCAGCCTCACAAAGAATTTCGCCTTCAACAAAAAATCGACTAGATAGGATAGTTGATGGCGTGATTAGTGAAAAGGAATTACTTTTTGAAAAAATACAATTCCTCTCAGGTTGTTTTATAGGAATTCCGGAGGAAGAACTATTGTCTCTTGCAGTAGCTCTTAGATATACCCTGGATATTGAGAAAGTATTACCCTCCATCCAATATGGCTGCATAATATGGTCTTTATCAACCGACAACCAGGTCAATGAAGTTCATGTGCTTTATTCGGAAGAGTTAAAAGACACCAATGGGAAGTTTCAGGTAAGGGAGAATAGCTCATATTATATTTTACCTTTAAATGCTATTGAAGATTATCAAAATCAGTTCCCGGAAAGATTATTCAGGATATTAGAGTATATAGAAAATAACGAAGAATAACTAAATAAAATGGCCTTAAGAAAAACAACTATATTCCGGCAACTTATATTCAATGTTGCAATCCCTACTCTTCTGGCATTACTCGTATTTGCAGGGATCAATTTTCAACGGACCCGTTCTATTCTGGCTTCCGGAACGGATGAAAAAAATAAACTTCTTTCAAATGAAGTCACTAAAATTCTTCGTTTCCAGGATATTGCTTTTAATCTGATCGATGGTGAAATTAATACCAGGCTAAGAGACTTCAGCTTAACCCTGATTAACAAATATTTCTCCAATACAGATAATATGAAGAATCTGGATCTTCGGGCTATTGCAAATGAAATTGGCATGGATCCTGTAAATGAGGATATATATGTTGTATCTGCTGACGGAATAATTATTAATACAACATTCAAACAGGACCTCAATCTTGACCTCTTTAGTCTGGGTGAGAAAATGAAGATATATCTGCTGGGAGTGATCGAAAAAGGTGAATTTGTGGCAGATCTTTTTGCAGTTGAACATAGAACTCATAAAGCCCGCAAATATTCATATCAGCCTACAAACGATGGAAAGTATATTATTGAAATAGGCGCATATTCAAAGCAGGTTGATGATGTAATTATGGCAATTGAGGATACAAAAGCTGAATTAAAAAAGGAGACTGAAGGGATTATTGATGTTGAGTTGTTCTTAATGGCTGACTTCCCCTTCAGTATGAATAAGAATTTTTTGGAACTTCCAAGTCAAAAGGATACACTTTTAAGATGTTTTCTGGATAAAGACACAATCAGTTTTATGGAACGTGTTGGTGAAAAATGGAATCACTACCAGTACATTTATATGGAGCGATCTACCTCAAAAGATCAACCAAATTCTGGTCTTTACAAGGGATCGGTTATAAGGATAATCTCTGACCGTACAGAACAGCAGGCTTTGTTCCGCGTTGAAGCAAAACGGTTTATGCTTGTTTTTATTATCACAATGCTGGTTCTTACTATTGTTATTTACCGAAAAACAAAAGTAATAACCCTTCCTATCAAAAAACTTGTTGAAAATGTTGACAGGATAACCAACGGAAATCTTCGTGAACGTGCTGAAGTTACCGGGAACAATGAAATCACAAAGCTTTCCGAAAAGTTTAATATGATGATTGCCCAGCTTGAAAGTTATTACTATGAACTTGAAGAGAAGGTCAAGGAGAGAACACTCCGTATTGAACATCAGAAAGAGGAGATTGAAGAACAGAAAAAACATATTATGGATAGTATATATTATGCACGGCGAATACAAAATGCCATACTACCATCTTTTAGCCTGATAAATACATACCTGGAAAACTATTTTATCTTATATCTCCCTAAAGATATCGTTAGTGGTGATTTTTACTGGATGCATGAAGTTGATGGGTTGTTTATGTTGGCTGCTGTTGATTGCACCGGACACGGTGTACCAGGTGCATTTATGTCAATTGTAGGGTTTAACCAGCTCAACCATGCTGTTAATGTTAAGAAAGCCCGCACTGCAAGTAATATTCTCGACGCACTTAACCGGGGTGTGATTACCACTTTGAACGAAAATTCAAGCGATAATTCGATAAAAGATGGAATGGATATGACCCTCTGTGTTTTCGACTTTATAGCTAAAAAAGTCGAATTTTCAGGTGCAAATAACCCGCTTATACTCATAAGAGATAACATGGTCAGAAAATATAAAGGAGACCGCTTCCCAATTGGTGCTTTTGAAGGTAGAAGACAACAACGATTTAAGAATAATGAAATTGACCTGCTGGAAGGGGATTGCCTCTATCTTTCTTCTGATGGCTATGCAGACCAGTTTGGGGGAACGGATAATAAAAAGTTCATGTACAGAAGATTCGAAGAACTCCTTTTAGAAATACATTCTCAACCAATGGAAGTGCAGAAAAAATTATTACAAGAAAGATTAAATGAATGGATGGGTACAAATGATCAGGTAGATGATATCTTAGTGATCGGTATCAGAGTATAGGAATAGGTTAGTATAAAGTGAGCTAAAGTGTACTAAAGTTGAAGTGTTGAAATGTTGAAATGATCTAATGGATTAATTGACTGCAAGACCTGCAAGACCTGCAAGACATTAATTTCACTTTAGTCACTCATTAGTAAAAAGTATAGTTAGGTAATATATCAATATGGGACCAAAGAGAGACTTTAAAAATTTTAACCCTTTTCCCGGACTGAGGCCCTTTGTTCCCGAAGAGAGTGATTTGTTCTTCGGACGGGAAGGAGAGAGCGAAGAGGTTCTGGGAAAGCTGCTCAAGAACAGGTTTGTTACAGTAATCGGAGCTTCCGGAAGCGGTAAATCATCGCTCATCTATTGCGGAGTATTACCCAGGGTAAGAGATTTAACAAAGAAGGGATCTCCTGCATGGAGGATAATTTCGTTCAGGCCGGGTAATGACCCTTTCAGAAATCTTGCCGATGCACTTTCAGATGCTATCTCAGCCTCCGGACAGAAAATGATTGACAGAGACGCAATCCTTTCTGAACTTCTTGATAATTCAGAAGGTATTGCTGCGGCAGTTAAGAAATTTATTATAAAATCTGACGAAAAAGTTCTATTGGTTGTCGACCAGTTCGAGGAGCTTTTCAGATATAGTACTCTTGAGAAAAAAGACAGTTCTCTTGCTCCGGCTTCGAAGTTTGTAGATTTTATGGTTAATGCGGTAAGCCAGTCTGCTATAAATGTCTTTACTATTGTTACAATGCGATCCGACTTTATTGGAGAATGTGCACATTATCAGGGGCTCACGCAACTCATCAATAACAGCAATTATCTGGTTCCTCACATGGGAAGGGAAAATTACAGGGCAGCAATTGAGGGACCTATTAATTATGCAGGAGCAAAAATTGATACTGAGCTGATTGAAACTCTCCTAAGTGATATTGGCGACAGAACCGATCAGCTTCCAGTTTTGCAGCATGCTATGATGAGGACATGGACCCATTGGCAGGAACTCGACGAATATGACAGGCCGTTAAACAAAACAGATTATGACTCGGTTGGAACAATGAGCGACGCAATGTCGCTTCACGCTAATGAGGCATATGAGGAGCTTAGTCTCAGAGGAAAAGAGATATGTGAGATGATGTTTAAGACTATTACTGAGAAAGGCTCAGATAATAAGGGTTTACGTCATCCTTCAAGTGTTAATACTATTAAGTCTGTTGCAGGTTGTTCAAGTGAGGAATTATTTGAGGTTGTTGAAAAATTCAGGATTACTTCAAGATCTTTTATTACACCACGACAGAATATTCCTCTGAACGATGATTCTGTTATCGACCTTTCGCATGAAAGCCTGATGCGTTTGTGGGACAGGCTAAGGGAATGGGTTGAAGATGAAGCTGCCTCAGTTCAGATGTATTTAAGGTTATCTGAAGCGTCAGCTATGTATCAACAGGGTAAGACAAGCCTTTGGAGACCGCCCGATCTTCAGCTGGGAATAAACTGGCGCAATCAGCATAAACCGACTCTCACTTGGGCAGAGCGATATAATCCTGCTTTTGAAAGAGCAATGGTTTATCTGAGGACGAGTGAAAAGGAATATCTTGAAGAGGAAGAAAATAAAATCAGACTGCAGAAACGGCAGATGAGGAGAACCAGGATAGTTGCTATGATACTGGGTGTTGCAGCTATTATATCAGTAGGATTCATGCTCTTTGCTTTCATTCAAAAAATTGCTGCTGACAACCAGACTATACTGGCTGAAGAAAGAAAAACTGAAGCAGAATTTCAAAAAGCTATTGCTGATACAGCTACAATGCATGCTACTGAGCAGCGATCTATAGCAGAGACAAATGCCACACTGGCAGAGCAGAGAGCAGAAGAGGCCAGAATTGAAAAGGAGAATGCAGAAAGGCAAAAGCGAATTGCAGAAGCTAATGCAACTCTGGCAAGGGAACAAACTGTAATTGCAGAACAACAGACTGATTCAGCTACACGTGCAAAAATACTGGCCCAGGAGCAGGAACGAATCGCCACGGAACAAAAACTGGAAGCTTTAAGACTCAGGATGTTATCAATTGGTAAAGCAATGTCTATTAAATCGGTGCAGGCAAAGGGCCAAAAAGACCTGCAATCACTACTTGCTTATCAGGCTTATTTGTTTAATAAAAATAATAAAGGAGTGGCAAATGATGCTGATATTTATGCCGGCCTGTATAATGTTGCCCATGAATATGGAAGTACAACTTATAAGTCGTTTCAGGGACACAAGGGCGAGATAAAAAGTATTGCTTTTGTCCCGGAGAAAAACGAATTTTATACTTCTGGTTCCGATGGGAAAATACTTAAATGGTCTCTCGATAATAAAGAACAGACAATTCAGATAATCTATTCCGGCACGGATATAATTGAAGTACTGGCTGTTAGTCCCGATGCTTCCTGGCTGGCCTGTGGCAGCGGAAATTCAATGATAAGAATGATACCACTGAAAGGCACCAATGTAGGCTATGAGATGTCTGCCCATAAGGGTAAAATAAAATCACTTATCTTTTCTTATGATGGTAAATACCTCTATTCGGCATCGCTCGATGGCCAGGTACTTAAGTGGGATCTTGCAGCCCGTACAAACTCCAGTCTTACCAACGGAACAATGCAAATTACTTCGATCGATGTATCCTCGAATGGAAATTATCTTGCAGGGATAACCAGTAATGGTGATGCAATTGTATGGAACCCGGAAAACAATTCAGATAATTTTAGAATTCCAACATCATTGAAAAATATTAAAGCAATAAGGTTCAATCCTGATAATAATATTCTTGCAATTGGCGATGTGAGCGGAAGTGTTGAATTATGGGATGTTAATCAGCGTAAAATGATTAATAAAGTAAAAGCCCACAGTGCCCAGATAAATGATATCCGGTTTAATACTACTCTTAAGCAAATGGCTACTGCCAGTAATGATAAGACTCTTAAGATTTTTAATATTGAAAACATGGATGATCTGACTGAGCCTCCGATCACTTTTACTGATAACGATGATTTTGTTATGGTAATGCAATTTAGTCCCGATGGTCAACTGATCATTTCCGGGACTTACGATGGAACTCAGAACCTTGTTGGCCGCCCAACGCATGTTGACTATCTGGTTAAGGATATATGTAGCATTGTCTCCAGAAATATGACTCAGGAGGAATGGAATATATATGTCGCAAAAGATATTCCTCTGGTAAAAACCTGTCAGGAGAAGAGTTATAATATCAAAGTTGATGCCATAAAGTAATGTTTTAGAATATGATAAACCCGTTTCAGCATATTATACGAATAACTATCCTCTCTATTGTACTCCTTGGATCGTTTTCTGTAATCGGTTACTCACAGAACACAGGGAGTTGTGCTGAAAAGTTGAAAAATGCAGAATCGCTTTTTGCAAAGGGACAGGTTGAACAGGTTCCTTCAGAGCTTTATGAATGTATGAAATCAGGATTTAACCGCGAGGAGTCACTGACAGCTTATAAGCTACTTATTCAATCATATTTGCTTAATGATAAACTGGAAATGGCTGATTCCTCAATGTTAGCTTTCCTGAAAAAGAACCCTGAATATCAGGTTAGTCTAACCGATCACTCCAGTTTTGTTCATCTGTTCAACAATTTCAGAGTTAAGCCGGTAATACAGATTGCAATCCATTTGGGAACCAATCTTCCATTTATCACTTTTGTTGATCAGAAAGGTGTTGACAGTGAGTTCGGTACTAGCAGGTACAATACCACTGCTCTCAATTTGTATACTTCAATTGAAGCAAAGATTGAACTAAACAAAAAACTCGAAATAAATGTGGAAGCCGGGTATTCACAATTATCCTTTTCTAATATTGGGAATTTTTACGGTTTTGGAGAAACGGATTATTCAGAAAGTCAGAAACGGATTGAAATACCTGTAAGTGTGACATATAACCCTATTAGATTTGGTAAGTTCACACCATATGGACGATTAGGTTTTGGACCTGCCCTTAATATAGGATCTATAGCGAAAGCTACATTTAACTCTACAGATATAAACAATTTCTACATTCGCAAGGGATCAGATATTGACAGGAAAGATTTGCGTATTTTCATGGATATCTTTGCCCAGGTAGGTGCAGGTATTAAGTTTAAAACACCCGGAGGTTATCTGTTTTCAGAAGTAAGATCCACCTTCGGAATCCTGAATCAAACAATAGAAGGCGGGGACTCAAACTCTGAACTAATATGGCATTATTTCTATAAGGACAATGATTTTCATATTAATTCACTGAATTTCAGTGTTGGATATATTCAATTGTTTTACAAACCTTCAAAGCTTAAGTAAAAGATTATGAGGAGGAAATATCTTATATTGATCATTATGTTTTTTTTCACCTCTTGTGAAAAGAGCCAGGATAATAATGATCCTCTTATAAGATTCTATGGCGACGCATACGAAGATGTTGGCTATAGCATATCAACAGCTGAAGGTGGCTATATTATAGCAGGGCTGTTCACTGAGATAACACGTATAGAAAATAATTATATAGAAAAATACACCAGGAAAATGGCTGTCATCAGAACCGATGCTGATGGTAATACAGTATGGGAGAATAAGCTTGGAGATAATTTCCCTGCAGAAGGGTCTAAAGTCATAAGTCTCGATGACGGGGCATTTTTATGTGCTGGCTATACAATTGATACTGTAAGCTCTCAGAAGAATATGTTTGTTGTAAAGCTGAATGGCGATGGAGCTGTAGCTGCACAGAAAATTTTTGAAAGATCAGGAAACCAGTATGGGACAGACATTATAAAAACACCTGAGGGATTTATGATTCTCGGTGTAACAGATGTTGCGAAACCTGCATCAGCAGAATCTCTTGGAAATATCTCAGGGAAAAAGGATATCCTTGTTCTTAGAATTGATGATAATCTTGATTGGATTGATGAATTTGCTTATGGTTTTCCCGGAAATGATGAGGGTGTTGCATTTAAAGCTGATAGTGATGGTGGATATATTGTTGTCGGAACAACTGACAGATCGGAACTGGATAAATCGGAACAGGACCAAAATAACATATTTCTGTTAAAAATTAATTCAGTTGGTGGTGCTCCGGAATTCAGGATCGTTGGAGGCATAGACGATGAGTATGCGGCTGATATTGAGGTATTGAGCGATGGATATTTTGTCGTAGGGACAATTGGTAGCGATGGATCAGCTCAGAAAGGATATGGATGGAAGTTTTCAAGTAATATTAATGCTCCGATAATACTTAAGCATGATATTGTAATTAAAACATCCCCGAGTGAGAACCTCAGCTTATCGGTTAATGCTATTGCCAGGTATAAATCCAATTCTTTTGTAATGGCAGGGCAGGCTGTTATAGGCTCCTCCACAAAAATGGTGATCTTTGTAACTGATGCCGACGGATATCCTGTGGATGGGAAAAATATAATTGCAGGGAGTACAGGTTCGCAGGTTGCTTACGATGTAATTTCAGATGATAACGATAATATAATTGCTGTTGGGAAAAACAGTTATGGGAATAATTCCATGATCAGCCTGCTTAAGATAAGGTTCTGAAATATCAGAGAATACCTTAAGCAGGGAATAACTGCAGAAAACTAGGAAAAATGAAAAGACTGGCCTTTATATTAATATTAACTCTGTCTTTTTTTGCAGGCAAAGTAGCAGGTCAATGTGTTGATGTTGGTACTGCAATGGCAGATATTTGCCAGGGAGGCACTTCAGCAGCCCTTGGCGGTTCTATTATTGGAGATGCAACTAGCGCAGTATGGTCTGATGGTGCAGTTGGAGGTTCGTTCTCGGATAATTCAGGCAACACTCCCGAAGATGCTACATGGTCCCCTCCAGCCGGATACTCAGGTACCGCAACATTAACGCTTACTGCCAGCGGAGGAACTTGCTCCCCTGTTTCAGACTCAAAAAACATAACGGTAGTAGCAGATCCCTCATGGACCGGTTACAGTTTACCGACACCGACATCATTTTGTCTTGGTGGAACAGTAGCTTTTAGTGTTTCTGTAAACGATGGATTAGGTGGTTCAATCACCTGGATACGTTCCAGTTCAGCAGGAGGTGCCGGGACACCAGTCACCACGGGTGATTCCCCTGGAGTAGGAACGTGGTATTATCGTCCGCAATATACACCAACAGGTGCAGGATGTGATCTTGCCGATGGCACTGAAACTATGGTAACAGTCAATCCATTACCAGCTGCTATAGACCAGCTACCTTCAGTTTGTGAAGATTTATTCGGAGGAGGGACAGCGGCTGGTGTAAATCTTACACTTCTTGAAAATGCATTAACAGGAGGTGCAGCTGACAGATCAGTTGCCTGGTATAGCAATGCCGTTCATACAGTTACAGTACCTGACCCTTCAGATGTAACTGTAACCAATGGTTTTATCTTCTACCCGGAAGTTACCAATACAAGTACAGGTTGCATTGATTTTGCCACAGTGACCTATACAGTAATTCCAAAACCACTTCCTGAGAATGTGCTGATAACAGGAGAAATGAAAGAAGGGGCTACTTTATCCGTAGGGTATGATTATAACAATGTTTGTTCTGAAGAGGTGCCATCGCAAACAGAAATAACATGGTATAGAGCTGATGATGACGCAGGATTAAACCCTATCTGGATTTTAATAAAGCCTGCAACAGATAAATCTTATGTTCTAACTTCTGCTGATCTGGGAAAACATATTCAGGTTTGTGTTAAGCTTTCGGATGGAACTATACCTATGGCAACGCCTGTCTGTAGTGAATGGTCGGCTGCCCCGGTTAGTTCAAACGATCCTCCATCGGCAGGAATTGTCATAATAACAGGTACTCCCCAGGTAAAACAGACTCTTAGCGGTCATTACTCATATTCTGATAGCGAAGGTGACTTACAGGGAATTTCAACTTATCAGTGGTATTCCAGCGAAAATTCCAATGGCATTCCAGATGCTGTGATATCAGGGGCCACAGCATTATCATACGAACTGAAAAATACCGAAAGAGACAAATTTATTGCTCTGAAGGTGACTCCTGTCGCACTTGAAGGAACATTAGTCGGACCGGAAGCCACAAGTGCATGGATCGGTCCTGTAAATAATAATCCACCGGTTGCCTCATCTGTATATATTACCGGCGCCCTCCTGGATGTGAATAGCGCCATAACAGGGCATTACACATATACAGATGCAGAAGGCGATATTGAAAACGGATCAACATATCAATGGTATTCATCTGACGATATTGGAGGTCCCTATTCTCTAATTCCCGGAGAAATTGGAATCGCCCATGTTATTAAAATAACTGAACAAGGTAAATTCTTTGAATTCTTTGTAACACCGGTAACCAGCACTGGAACAACGACAGGAACTGAAGTACCGAGTCCTGGATATGGACCGGCTAATACAAAACCTTCTGCTAGCGATGTTACTATAATAGGTGATGCCGGTGTAGGTAAGACACTGGAAGGCAGTTATGTATATTATGATGCTGATGGTGACGGGCAACTTTATCCAGGTATTTGCAGGTGGCTCAGAGACGGGGTTCCGATTACCGGAGCAACATCTATTACTTACCTGTTAACTGATGAAGACTTAGCAAAGAAGATTATTTTTGAGGTAGCTCCCGTTTCTTCAACCGGTTATCCAAATACCGGATCACCTGTTCAGAGTCCTGAAACACCAGCTGTCTCAGCTAATGATGTTGATTTTGTTGGCTTTGATGCTGTTTATTGCCATGATGGTGCCATTGACAACATCTCTGTTTCAAATGTGCCTGACACTGCAACCTTTTTAACTTTTAAATTAACGACACCTGCAGCCATTGTAGATTCACTGGCTCCTAACGAAGTTGTAATTGATCCGGGCCTGATGAGGCCGGGAAACAAGAATGATACATTATCTTTCTCATATATTAACGGAGGATCAACCTATACTATCTCCCGGCCGTTTGTTATCGACTCCGTAGGTACCGATCTGAAGATTGTAAATATTGATCCGGCTTATTGTTACACTAACGAACCAGAAAGGCACTTAATAACTGTGGAAGGTACATATCCTGGAGGAGGGGCAGGTCTCTGGACTGGTAGCTATATGATTACATATAATTCCCCAACTTCAGCATATCTTGAAGTTGATAAAGGAAAAGCTGACAGTATATATACGATTTCTTATCAATATATATCTCCGAGCCTAATATGTAGGAGTTCAGTAATAACCAGTCAGGTTAAGATAAACCCTCTGCCAGATCCATTTTTTACCCTGGATCCTACCTATAATATTGATGGTGAAGTTGATACCCTATTAGCGGTTCAGCCAGGAGGAAGATTTGTCGGAAAAGGTATCTCTGATAGCGTACTTTATCCTCAGATTGCAGGACTCGGGACCCATGTAATAGCATACAATATAACTGATGAAAATGGCTGTTCTGATACTCTGGCTCAAAATACAGAAATAAGAGAAGCACAGGGTAGCTTTTTTAACCTTCCGTCTCTTATTTGTTACAGAGATACTACGTATAATTTTGCATTCACAATTTATCCAACCATAGCTACTGATTTTAATATGATAAACAGTAAAAATACAATAGTATATACACCGGGAGATACAATAGCTGATTATAACGTTCCTGCTGCAGGAGGTGGTCTTGATACTGTTATTTTTTCATATAAGTGGGATGGAGTTGATTATAGCATATCTAAAATTGTTAATGTGGACTTTTTAGGTGAAATTGATTTTTATAAATTTCCACCGGATACATTAATATGCAATAATTCAGCGCCTTTTGAGCTGGTGGCTTTTCCTGCCGGAGGCACTTTTACAAATCCTGCTGTTGTTGGTGGTTACCTCTATCCATCCAAGGATACCGTTCTGACATCATCTTCATTAAAATATACTTATACAAACCAAAAGACAGGATGTTTTATTGAAAAAGAGGTGCCTTTCATAGTTTCCCCCGCTCCTAAGGTATCGTTTGTTCCGGTTGATGTTTGTATTGAGAATAGTTCCGATATTACCCATTTTATTAATAAAACGACTCCATCTGATTCAATTGATTTATGGCATTGGGAGTTTTCAGATTTGGGAGAAACTGAACAAAGCGATAAAATAGAACCTGGCTATCTGTTCAGAACCGGAGGCCTTCACCAAGTTTCGCTTACTGCTACTGCAAAAAATGGTTGTTCCGCAAGAAAGGATTCAACAATTAACCTTGGCGTTAAACCTGTTGCTGACTTCTATTGGAGAAATGACTGCTTTTATGCTAACGATTCAATATCGTTATTTGACTCAACCAGTTCGATTACTCCTATTGTATCACAAAGCTGGAATATTGTTGATGAAGCCCCGTTTAGCACAGAAAAAAATTCAAAATATCCTAAGATCTCAACAGGTTATCTTCAGGTTCAGTATACTGTACGAACCAACTATGCAAATTGTTTCGCCGATACTATAAAAGAAATATTTATTCGTCCTACTATTTCCCTTGCGCCTGATGAACCTTATATTCAGAACTTCGAGAGTGGAAATGGCGGCTGGGTAAAGGCTGCTGAGGATACCGTAAATAACTGGTCATTTGGTAAACCTGACAGACTGGTAATCAATACTGCTGCTTCAGGTGAAAGTGCATGGTTTACACAACTTCCATACCAGAAAGTAGAATCTTCATCCATTGTATCTCCTTGTTTCGACTTTTCAATTATTGAACGACCAATGATCAGTATTAAATTGAGGGCACTATTTGGCAAGAACAGAGAAGGAGCAGTGCTTCAGTATAAAACTGTTAATAACGATTCATGGCAGCCTGTTGGGACAATCGATGATGGTATTAGCTGGTTTAATTCTATTCTTATTCAGGGGTGGCCCGGTGATGATAAGATCGGATGGACAACATTAGATACTGCTGATACGAAATGGAAAGAAGCAAGTCATACTCTGGATGAGCTGAAAGGCAGAAAAGATGTAAAACTCAGGATAGCTTATGGTTCAAATGGTACCTCCGAGTACAATGAGGGAATTGCCTTTGATGATATCTGGATAGGAGAGAGATCAAGGAATGTTCTTCTTGAACACTTCACAAATACATCTGACAATGATAGCAAGGTAGCTACAGCGCTGGTAAATACAATTGCCACGAATAAAAAGGAAGATGTTATTAATATTCAGTATCATACGAACTTTCCCGGATCAGATCCATTCTATGACAGCAACCCTGGCGATGTAAGTGCGAGGGTGCTTTTTTACGGGTTAATAAGAGTACCATACACCTTTATTGACGGTGGTACAAGGATTGAATATGCGAATTTGTTCGACAATGATCTTGTAAAAATTGATAGTAATGATGTAGCACGAAGAAGCCTTATCAATCCTGGCTTTGACATTTCATTGAATACAACCATTTCAGGAGGTGTTTTATCAATAGGTGGCCAGATAACTGCCATGAAAGATATTAACCCGGATAATCTGACACTCTACCTGGCAGTAACAGAAAAGGAAAATAGTGACACTACAGGTGCCAATGGAGAAACAATTTTTTACAATGTCTTCAGGAAGTTTATTCCTGATGCAGGAGGGATTAACCTGAAAAAAACATGGTCAGACGGAGAATCGATTGCACTTCCTGACCAGACGTGGCTGATCGAAAAGATAAAAAGTTCATCGGACATTGAGGTGATAGCTTTTATTCAGGATAATATTACAAAAAATCTTTGCCAGGCAACCTCTGATTCAATACAAAACATTGTTGTTGGTATTGAAAAACTGTTTCAGGGGAAAGGAAATGATTTTTCTCTATACCCGAACCCGACAGGTAATAAATTCACAATTGCTCTTAAAGAGCCCCTTAAAAATGATGCTGATGTTCGTATATACGACATACAGGGGATTGTAGTAGCTTCTTATAAAGTCGAATCAGGAGTATCAGAATATACTATCGAAAATCCCGGACTTAAAGATGGAATATACCTTGTGCGTATCTCATCAGGCGGACTTAACCTTGGCTTCAGAAAACTGATAATTTCCGGTGTTTAAAAATGGTTGCTGATTTTCTGCCGTCAAAATTTTGACTAAATTTGTCCCGGAACAGGTACCCTGAACAAGGGTCGAATAATTAGGGTTTGCTGATAAAGTTGTTTCTAATGCATAGAATGTTAATAATCAGCGATATATGTTAATATCTTTTGTTTGAATTAATAGTAAAAATGCAAATTAAAACATAAATTACGGTAAAAACATTTGCATTTATGGTAAAGTATAATTCAGATAGGCAGCTGACAATTGAAGAGTTCAAAACTCCTTTTCAA